>JBHGBM010000008.1:0-95371 GCA_041946965.1 Bryobacteraceae bacterium | reverse complement strand
GCCCGCTCCACCATCTAAGGACAGCCGGAATTTTGTCCAAACGATGGGGTCCACCTCACCGACCGGGTGCGAGAGTTCACGGATGCGCGGGCAAGCGGGCAGGATGTGAAGCAGATCATCGCCAAACTGAATCCCGTGCTTCGCGGCTGGGGAAACTACTTTCGAACAGGGACCTGTACGAGGGAGTTTCACAAGATGGACGACTTCGTGTACCTGCGGCTGGTTCGCTGGTTCTACCGGCGGGGCGGGCAAAGGCCGACGAGGGAAGCTCCGTGGACCAGCCAACAGTTACACGGTATGGGCTTGTTACGGCTGCGAGGACGCGTGCGTTACGCCGCGCAAGCTGCATCAGTACGATCATCGTTAAGCCGTGTGCGGGAAAACCGCACGCACGGTTTGAAAGGGGATTTCATGGAAACGGGTCAGCTCGGCTGATACCGCGCCATAATCTACCAATGCCGAAGACCTGCGCCGCCATCGCCGTCCTTGCGTTTGCCGCGGGCGCCTGCGCCGCCCGCCCCGATCCGAAGAAGGGCAGGGAGGTGTTTTCCGCCCAGTGCGCCGTGTGCCATAACGCCGACAACACCGAGAAGAAGACCGGCCCCGGCCTCAAGGGCCTGTACAAGCGCGCGAAGTTGGTCAACGGACAAATGGTGACCGACGCAACCGTGCGCGCCAAGATCGACCAGGGCGGCAGCGGCATGCCCGCTTACCGCGATCTGCTCGCCGACGACGAAAAAAGCGCCCTCCTGGCCTATCTTAAGACCCTCTAACGCCAATCAACGGACCGCCTGAGACTCCCGCTTGCATAAAACGCCCTAATCTTGATAGAGTTTATCTAATTCACGGAGGGAAGGGTATCCGATGAGCACTCGCGAGGAAGCGTTGAAGACCGGCAGCCGTCATCTGCGCGGCAGCATTCTGGAAGAGTTGGAAGTCGACGGCGCCTTTTCCAGGGAAGCCGTTCAGATCCTGAAATTCCACGGCACATACCAGCAGAACGACCGTGACGCGCGCAAGACCGGCGCCATCGCCGTGCCCGGCTCCATGGTGCGGGTCGGAATTCCGGGCGGCATCCTCACGCCCGCTCAGTACCTGGCGCTCGACGGGCTGGCGGACACCGCGGGAGACGGCAGCATGCGCATCACCTCCCGCCAGGACATCCAATTCCACCGCGTGAGTAAAACGCGGCTGCGGCCGCTGATCCGGCTTCTCAACGAGAACCTGCTCACCACGCTGGCGGCGTGCGGCGACGTGGTGCGCAACGTGATCTCATGCCCGGCGCCGTTCGCGGGAGAGTGGCGCGCGGAGGTCTACCGCCACGCGCTGGATCTCTCGCGACGCTTCAAGCCCGCCACGCGCGCGTATTACGAAATCTGGATCGACGGTGTGAAGACCGCCGCCGCCCAGGCCGTGGAGGACGAAGAGCCGCTGTACGGGCCGGCCTACCTCCCGCGCAAGTTCAAGATCGGGTTCGCCGCGCCCGGGGACAACTGCATCGATGTCTACACGAACGATGTGGGCATCGTGCCATTGTGCGGGGAGGGCGGGCTGGAAGGTTTTACCGTGCTGGCCGGGGGCGGGCTGGGTTTCAGCCCGGGCGTACGGGCCTCGCACCCGCGGCTGGCCGACCCGGTCTGCACCGTGGATCCGGATCAGTTGTTCGACGTGGTGCGCGCCATCGTCACCATCCATCGCGATTTCGGCAACCGCTCGAACCGCAAACTGGCGCGCCTGAAATACGTGTTTGAGGAGTGGGGCCCGGCGCGGTTCCTGGAAGAACTGGCCGCCCGGGTGGGGAGGACGCTGCGCGCTCCCAGGCCCGTGGCCTGGTCCCGCGGGCACGACCATCTTGGCTGGCGCCGGCAGGGCGACGGCCGCTGGTTCCTGGGAGTGCGGGTCCTCGACGGCAGAATCAGCGGCGGACTGCGCTCGACGCTGCGCGAGGCCGTCCCGCTGGCCGGGGAAGTGCGGCTCACCGCGCAGCAGAACCTGCTGCTTGCCCACATTCCGGAGGCGCGGCGGCGCACGGTGGAACGCCTGTTTGCGGGCGCCGCGGAACTTCCGCCGGTGCTTCGCCATTCGATGGCCTGCCCGGCGCTGCCCACCTGCGGGCAGGCCATCACGGAGGCCGAGCGGGTGTCGCCCGAAGTGCTGCGCGATATCCAGCAAAAGCTGCGCGACGCGGGGCTCGGCGACATGGCCGTCACGGTCCGCATGACCGGCTGCCCGAACGGATGCGCGCGGCCCGCCACGGCCGAGATCGGCATTATCGGCCAGAGCGTGGACATGTACGCGCTGTACCTCGGCGGGTCGCCGCTCGGGACGCGGCTCGGCGAGCCGTATGCCTCCAACGTGCGCCGGGACGACATCGGAGAGACGCTCGCTCCGGCGTTCGCGCTGTTTGCCGGGAACCGGCTGCCGGGCGAGTCTTTCGGCGATTTCTGCCATCGCACCGGCATAGCGGAGCTGCGGCAGGCTTGCACTGGGGCGGCGGCTTAACTGCGGCCCGGCCGGGCGCGGCCGAAAATTCACCTACTTCTTCTGGACACCGGCGGCCGTTTCGCCGAAACTTATTGAATACCGCGATCGCAAGGCGCGGTGAGGGGATCTGGGCCCGCAAATCGGATGGCTGTCATCCTCGGATTTCTGATCGCGGTGGCAATCGGTCTCACCGGCGTGGGGGGCGGCGTGATCACCGCTCCCGTTCTGATCCTCTACATGGGACTGCCCGCGCCGGTGGCGGTGGGCACCGCGCTGGCCTTCGTGGTGCTGGTGAAATGCGTGGCGGTGCCCGTGTATATCGCGCGCGGGCAGGTGAACTGGCGCATTCTGGGCGCCATGGCCGCGGGCGGCGCTCCGGGCGCGCTGGCCGGATCACTGCTTCTGCAAAACGCCGCCGCGAAAGACCTCGGCAATGCCGTGCTGGCCGCGGTGGGTTTCATCGTGATGGTTTCGGCGTCCCTCAACCTGCTTCGGATCCTGCGCCGCACCCAGCCGGCGCCCGCCGGAGAACGCCGCGGCGTGCTCGCCGCCCTATGCGCCATCATCGGTCTCGAGGTGGGCTTCTCGTCGGCCGGCGCGGGGGCGCTGGGGACCGTCACGCTGTTCCGTTTCAGCCGGCTCACGCCTTCCGAAGTGGTGGGCACCGACCTGATGTTCGGGTTCGTCGTCTCCATGGTGGCGGGCGCGGCGCACGCCGCGGGCGGGACCATGGATCGCGTCATGCTGGCGAACCTGGCCGCCGGGGGCGTGTTCGGGGCCTTTGCGGGCGCGCGGCTGGCCACTCTGCTGCCGGGCCGGGTCCTGAAGACCGCCATCTGCCTCGTGCTGGCCGTATTGGGCTGCCAGCTCTGGATCAAGGGCGTGGCCGCGATGTTGTGGTAGCCGCTACTTGCGCCGCACCCACACCGGCGAGGACCAGGCCATCTGGTCGTCGGCCTGGATCACGCGGACGTAGTAGTAACTCTCTCCCGTTAGGGGTGCGGCATCCACGAAGCTGAAAGCGACGTCGCGCTGCATGGGCTGGCGGTTATGCAGGAACGCGTTGTTCCGGATCACGTCGATCTGCCGCACGGGCGCGGTGCCGATGACTTTCACCTCCAGCCGCACGTCGCGCGCGTCCTCAACGATGTCGCCTTGCAGGTACTCGCGTCCCGCCGATTGCAGCCGGTAGTCGAGAATAATGTTGTCGGTGGCGCCGTAGGAGTGGCGGCGGCGCATGGCGTCGAGCAGCGCGGAGCGGGTCAGCTCCGGGGCCATCGTGCAGGCGTAGGAGATGTGGGTCGAGAGATGGTCGGAGCTGGCCTGCACGCCCAGCTTGTAGCCCTTGGCCCACGCGTTCCATACGTAACCTGCGGGACGGAAGCCGCCCGGCGCCGAGTAGGGCAGCGGGCCGTAGGCCGCCTTGGGCGCTCCTTCATATTCGGCGGAGACGCGGTCGCCCTGGTAGATTTCGACCAGCGGCTCGACGGCGGCATCGTTGTCGCGCCAGTCGGTGCCCATGCTGCTCGCCGAGGTGTGGGAGATGGCGATGCCGCCCATCCGCTTCAGGTAGTCGAACAGGGCCGCGGCGCCCGCTTTGGCCTTCTGTTCCGCCGGGGGGATGGGCAGCGTGGGGTTGCCGCGCGAGGCGAACAGCACGTTGCGGTGGCCGTTGGGATAGCCCACGCTGCGCTCGTAGGCATACAGCGGCGAGAAGACGCGCGGCAGCATGAACACGTCCGCCATCTGCTGCATGAGCCAGTTGATGTACTCCACGTCGGGTCCGCCCATGCCGTTGTGATCGGAAACGCCCATGAAGTCGAGCGAGGCGGCGTCCAGCGCGTAGCGGTAGCACTGCTGGAGCGTGCCGTCGTTGTTGCCGTCCATGGAGAACTCGGTGTGGCGGTGCACGTCGCCGCGCCAGATGCGGTACTCTTTGCCCCCGCTGCGCACCACGTAGCCGCGAATGCGGGAGAGATCCTGGGGCTCGCTGGGGTGCATGACGACGGCTGCCAGTTCCGGTACGTGGCGTGCGGCCAGCGCCGGAGCGGCCAGGCCCTGCGGCAGCGCGAGGCGGCCGGCATGCACTTCGCCGCGCTCGAACAGGAACTCCTCGAAATCGCGGTTGTCGGTCGGGTACACGGCCCACAGGGCCCCGCGCCCGTCGGAGGCCAAACCCGCGCGCGCGTCCATGCGGCTCTGGCTGAAAGGCAGCGGGATGGGGATGGTCCATCCGTTGCCCGCGCACGTGGTGGCGAACAATTCCCAGGCGCCCCGGTGGGCTGGAGCGTCGCTTTCCGTGTCGCGGATTCGCAGGGTGCGATGGCGGAAGGCGAGCCACACGCGCCCCAGGTCGTCGGCGTGCAGGATGGGGAAATCGTTGTAACCCGTCAACTCCTCCGGCAGCGACGCGTTGATGTCGGCAGGCTCCTGCCAGGCGCTGCCGTTCCAGACCGCGACGCCCATGTTGCGCCAGGCGTAGAGCCGCGTGCCCTGCTTGCGCAGCAGGAAGCCCGTGTCCTTGCCCCACTCGAAGCCGCTCTCGTTCCAGGCCGCCCACAGCCGGTTCTGGCCGTCGCAGGCGAGCGAGACGTGGGCCTCGTACTTGGGCGTGTTGGCGGCGGGGATCTCCTCGCTCCAGGAACCCCCGGCCCAGCGGCGCATCACCACGTCGTAGTTTCCCTTGTCGTAGGTGTCCCAGGCGACGTAGACCCGGCCCTGCCGGTCGGCGGCGATGGCCGGTTCCCAGTCGTTGGCGCTGGAGGCGGAGAGGCGCTCCTCGGGCGACCAGCCCGCGCCGTCGTAGCGGCGCGCGAAAACGTCGGACCGGCCGTTGCGAAAGCCCTGCCACACCACCCAGAGATTGCCGTTCGAGTCGGTGGCGACGTTGTGGTACACGTCCGGCTGCGGATCGGTGGTGAGGCGTTCCACTCCGCTCCATGCGCGCCCGTCGAAGCGGCGGCCGTAGAGATCGAAGTTGCCGTTGACCTGATCCGACCAGATCGCCCACACGCCGCCGCGGCCGTCGCGGCCGAGCTTAGCCAGGAACACGTCGGAAGGCTTTTCCGTCACCTTGTGGGGGGCGGACCAGGCCGCGCCGTCGTGCCGCCGCGCGAAGATCTCGTTGCCCTTGTCGCGGTAGGCCACCCACGCCGCCCAGACTTCGCCCTTGCCGCCCAGCGCCGCTCCAAAGTCGCTCTGGTATCCGGCGCCGGAGAGGGTCTCAGCCGCGGGCACCCGTTCCACAACCACCGCGCCGTTAAGCGCGGGGGCCGGCGCGCCGGGAGGGATGGAGGCGGGCATCACCTCGAAGTTGCCCTGCGCGGTGCGGAAGCTGAGCCGCGTGCCGCTCGAAGCCCTCACGTCCACGATCACGCCGGGGATGAGGAAGTACGGCACGGGCGCTTTGAGGCGCTGCACCTCCCAGGGCCGCAAGTTGAAATTAACGCCGCGCCGCGTGGCCAGTTTCCAGGCGCTTGCGGATATCTCGTCGCCGGGGCGCGGATGCCAGTTGCGCAGGGCGCGCAACTCGCCGCCGGCAACGGCAACGGAGCCGTCCCACCGCCGGGCCTGCGTATCGGTCACGCCGAAGCGGACACGGATGCTGACGGTGGCATCCGGCGTTTGAGCCGTCACGGCGGCTGCCAGCAGTGCGAACGAACAAGCGACACGTACCATTTGCGATACTCCGTCACGCAGAATACCGCAAAACGCCGCTATCCGATCACGATTTTGCCGGCCCCGTCGTTGTAGCGCTCGTTCACGGCGAAAGCGTCCCCGATGCGCTCGAGCGGAAACTCGTGCGTAATCATGGGGGCGAAACGCGCGTGATGGGCCACAATCAGGTCCAGCGCCGCATCCGAGTTGTGATTGGAGCGCCGTACGTTGTAGAGCGTGATCTCGTTCATCCGCAGCGGCGAGATCTCAAGCGGTGTGAGAACGCCGGAGGGAATCCCGGTGAGCACAAAGCGCCCGGCGGGCCGCACCACGTGCACGCACTGGTTTATGGAGTTGCCCTGCGCGGCGCAATCCACCACGGCGTCCACGCCGCGCCCGCCCGTCTCCGCCCGGATGGTCTTGACGGGATCGGCGGCGTTTGGGTCGATCGCGCAATCGGCGCCCGCGGCGAGCGCCATCTCCCTGCGGTGCGCCACCGGTTCCACGCTCCACACGCGTCTCGCACCCGCGAGTTTCACGCAGATCACGGTCATGAGCCCGATGGGTCCGGCGCCGAACACCGCCACGTCTTCGCCGATGCGCAGATCGATGAACTTCATCGAGTGCAGCACCACCGAGAGCGGTTCGATCAGGACGGCATCGCGCAGCGGAAGCGAGGGCGGGAGGGATTGCAGGCTGCGCACGGGGATGTTCGCGGCCTCCCGGAAAAAGCCCGGCACTCCCGCCGCGCTCATGAAGCGCAGGTTCGAGCAGACGTTGTGGCGTCCCGCCAGGCAATGCTCGCAATGGTAGCAGTAAATAGCCGGTTCGAACGCCGCGCGGTCGCCCGGCTGCCAGCCCGTGACTCCCGGGCCGGTCTTCAGGACCGTCCCCGATGGTTCATGGCCCAGGACCAGCGGGAACGAGGAGGGCGTGGCGCCCACCGCCCCTTCGGAGTACGAATGCAGATCCGAGCCGCAGATGCCCACATGCTCGATGCGGACCTGGACCTCTCCCGGACCGGGGTCCGGCAGCGGTTCGTCGACGATCTCAAACTGGTGTGGAGCGATGAGTTGAGCGATGCGCATTTAGTCGGGCGCCTTCCTAAGCGTCAGTGAAGCGATATGGTCGAGCACGGCGTGGAAATAGACCAGGTCGCGCTCTTTCTCGGGCAGGTCGTCGCGCACCTGGGCGGCGGCGGCCGGCATGTAGCGGAACGGGAAGCGCTGGGCCTGGACCCATGGCATGTATCCCCATCCGGCGGCTCCGTGAAACAGAGCGTCGCAACTGGCGAGCTCGTTTTTCAGGTTCTCCAGCGTGGTGGCGCGGCCGTTGTCGTCTTCGTTCATGAGCACCGGGCGGGAGACGTTCTTCAACTCCGCCGCGCGGCGCGCCTTCTGTTCCGGGTTGCGGTTGTTGCCGTGGATCAGCACCACGTCCACCTGTCCGATAAGCGATTCGGGGTACCGCATGCGCCCGTCGCTCGAAACGCTGACCGGAGCGGTCCAGCCCGCGTGCCGGAAGCGGGAGCGAACTTCGTCGATCAGGGGGATCACGTGCTGCGGGATGTAACCGGCGAAGTCCCACCGGTCGGCGCCGGCCAGGTCGTATTCGTTGGCGAGATCGATCAGGATGTTGCGGTGGTTGTTCGCCACCAGCCAGTCGGTGATGTTGCGCGCGGCGGCATGGATGGCCCCGGTGGAATCGAACACCTCGTCCTGGCCCTGGTAAAAATACATCACGTTGACGATCATGCCGCGCTGGTCCGCGGCCTTGAGCAGACGGTCCAGGCGCGCCAGCCATTCGGACTTGAGCGAGCCGTCGGGGCGGAAGGCGCTGACATGGGTGCCTTTTTCACGGCCGTAGCGGTAGCCGTTCTGGCGGTCCACGCCGTTGACTTTGAGATCGTAGCCCGCCTGCCCGCCCTGGAGGCTGACGTTGATCATCAGCACGCCATGACGCTTGTAGAAGTCGAGCGCGGCGATCACGGCATCGGTGTTGCGGGCGGGGTCGAAGGGCTGCTCCCTCATCCACTCGTCGTGGAACAGAGCCTGGGCCAGCCGCAGGTTCATGAGCTTGCCTTGGGCTTCGCGGCGGTATTCACGGCCGGAGTAGGTTTTGCGGAACTCGCCCGAGGGCGTCTCACGGAGGTAGAAGGCGCGCTGGTCGTAGCGCCGGCCCAGCATGGCGCCCGTCACCAGTTCCGTGGCGGGCAGGGCGGACGCCAGGAGCAGAGCGAGAAAAGCGGTCTTCAAGCCCTCATGTTAACGCAGGCCGAGCAGGCGGCGGGCTTCACCTTCGAGACCCGGGGCGGCGAACACCGCGTTGCGGCCGTAAATGGTGTTGCGCCCCTCGAAATCGAAGTAGCGCGCCCCGGCCTCCTCGGCGATGATCTTCAGCGCGGCGAAGTCCCAGGGTTTTCCCGCGGTCTGAAAGAACAGGTCGAAGCGGCCGCGCGCGACCATCAGGGCGTCGTAGCAGCCGCCCATCGCGCGCAGCCCCCAGAACCGCGGCCACAGGGCGGCGAGCGCGCCGGCGAAGGGGTAGCGGTACAAGTCGCGGAAGGCGTCTATGGCCAGCAAGGCATCCTCGACCGAGGCGCACGAAGACGCGCGGAGCGGTTCGCCGTTGACGAAGGCCCCGGCCCCTCGCACGCCGTGATACATCTCCCCCATGGCCGCCACGTTGGCTACGCCCATCACCACGTCGCCGCAGTCTTCGAGCGCGATGAGGACCGCCCAGGTGGGATTGCCGCGTATGAAATCGCGCGTGCCGTCGATCGGGTCGATGATCCAGCGCCGGCCGCTGGGAGCGGGCTTTTCCGTGCCTTCTTCGCCCAGCAGGCCGTCATCGGGGAAGAACTCTTCCAACAATCCGGCGATGGCGGATTCACAGGCGCGGTCGGCTGCGGTCACCGGTGAGGCGTCGGATTTGGCGTCGAAAGCGATCTGCCCCGCGTAGCGCAGAGCGATCTCTCCGGCGCGGGCGGCCGCTTCCCGGGCACATTCCAGTTCGCGTTCGTAGTCCACATTGTAAGATAGCTCTAATGCTGAATTTCCGCGACTTCCAGGCAGGACCGTACCAGGTCCGGTTCGGGGGGCTCCAGACGGGCATCGCGCCCCGCCACAGCGACACCGTGGACGTGCGCTTCCTGCTGGAGCGCGAGGGCGCCCGCGAGAGCAAGACCATCGCCATGCCCCATGCGGGGCTGGTGGCGCTCAGCCGCCAACAGGGGCGCGCGTTGGCCGACCCGTGGTGCGCGCGCATCGCGGCCGTGCACCTGCGCGAGATGATCGAGACCGGAGCGGACATGGAAAAGCCCCTCGTGACTCTTTCTGAGGAAGACCTGGAGCGGCACGCCGCGGAAGTTGCCGAAATCGAGCGCCAGGCGTTGGTTTAAGTGTTACATTGGAATCGAGAATGAATTCTCGATTCGACCATAACATCTTCGTCTGTATGGGCAGGGCGTGCTTCAAGGCGGGCAATGCCGAGAACCTCCGCATCATCAACGAATTCCTGACCCGTCATGAGGTTTCCGCCTCCGTGCGGCCCATGGGACACCTCTGCGACGGGATGTGCGGCAAAGCCCCCACCCTGGTCTTTGACGGGTCCGTATACCATAACGTGGATGCCCCCAAGATGCGCTCCCTGCTCGATTCCCACCTCAATACGCGAACCATTTCCCGGTAAGTTGGAAATTTCCACAATGTGCAGCTAATATCTATATAGGATAAACAGCGCTTATTGTCCTATAATAGAGCTTCGGATGCCCCTCAGACCCATTCCGGAGCCCACGCTGCGCCGTCTCCCGCTCTATTATCATCATTTGAAAGGACTTGAGCGGCAGGGTATCGTCCTGGTCTCGTGTACCATGATCGGCAAAGACCTCGGTCTGGACCCCACCCAAATAAGGAAAGATTTCGAAACAACGGAAATTGTGGGTAAACCCAAGGTCGGTTATGGCGTTCCGGCCTTGATTCGGGCCATCGAAAGCTGTCTCGGCTGGAACCAGACCAAGGCTGCGGTGATTGCCGGAGCAGGCAGTTTGGGAAGGGCGCTGCTGCAATTCAAGGATTTCTCCTCCTTCGGCCTGCGCGTGGTCGCCATATTCGACGCCGAGGAGAACATCGGCCACCAGGTGGACGGGCTGGAGGTATTGCCGTTGGGGTTCCTGCCGGACCTGGCGCGGCTGCTGAAGGTCCGCATCGGCATCCTGACGCTGCCCGCCATGGTGGCGCAGCACGCCGCGGAGTTGATGCTCAAAGGCGGAGTGCGGGCCGTCTGGAATTTCGCGCCGGTGGCGCTGCGGGTGCCGCCGGACGTGATCGTGCAAAACGAGGATCTTTATTACTCACTGGCGGCGCTTTCGGCCAAGCTGGCCAGGAGCGAAGGGGAACAGGGTTCATGAGAAACGGGCGAACGGCGCGCGATGTGGAGGCCTTCCTGGGGAGCACGCTGGTGTTCTCCCGCGCGGTGACCGAGGTGGTGGATGTGCAGGTGCTCGCCGAAGCCGCGCAGGACCGCCTGACCGCGCCGCAGTTCACCGCCTTGAGGCTGGCCGAGCAGCAGCCGCTCACCATCGGCGAGCTGGCCGCTCTGTTGGACGTGAGCAACGCCGCTGCCAGCAAGACCGTGGACAGGCTGGTGCGGAGGGGTTTGGCCGTGCGTCGCGAAGGGTCCAAGGACCGCCGCGCGACCGAGGTGCGGCTCACCGGCCGCGGCCGCGCCCTGATGGCCCGCTACGAGACCGCCCGGGCCGCCATGCTGGCCAAGGCCTTCGGCGAGTTCCCGGCCCAGCAGTTGCGCCGCACCGCACGCCTGCTCGACCGCCTCTCTTCCAGCTTGGTGAGCCACAGCTCCAACAACGGCAAGACCTGCTTGCGCTGCCATGTTTACGGCGCGGAACGCTGCCCGGTGAGCGGCAGCACGGAGGGATGCCGCAACGGCGGCTCGCGGGGCCGCGAATGACCGCCGCCGTCGAAAAGTGCTACCAGTGCGGCAAGTGCACCGCCGGATGCCCGGTGGCCGCCCGCATGGACCTTGTTCCCAATCAACTGCTCCGCCTGGTGCAGTTGGGCCATGCCGGCCGCGCCATGCGGGCGCGCGCCATCTGGCAGTGCGTTGGCTGCCAGACCTGTTCCGCGCGCTGTCCCAAGGGCGTGGATTGCGCCGGCGCGCTCGATTGGCTTCGCCGGCAGGCGCTGGCCGCTTCGGCGGTCGCGCCCGAGGCGCGGCGCACGGTGGCCTTTCAAAAAACCTTTTTAAACAATATCCGCCGCCACGGCCGGCTCAACGAACTGGAGCTGGTCGGCGCATTCAAAACGGCGACGTTCCTCATCGATCGCCAGATCCCGCACTTGTTCAAGGACTCCATGCTGGCCCCCAGAATGCGCGCGCGCGGAAAGCTGAAGCTCACCGGCGCCAAGGTCCGCGACCGCCAGGTCGTGGACCGCATCTTCAGCCGGTGCATGGGGTGAAATGGGACTGGAAATCGGATACTACCCGGGTTGCGCGCTGCACGGTTCCTCCAACGACTACGAAGACTCGGTGCGCGCCTGTCTGGCCGCGCTCGGAGTGCGGCTTAAAGAACTCGACGACTGGATCTGCTGCGGCGCCACCGCCGCGCACTCCCTGAATCACGACCTCTCCGTGGCCCTGCCCGCGCGCAATCTTGCTATTGCCGAGCGCGGCGGCATCGGGGAGATGCTGGCGCCCTGCCCGATGTGCTCCATGGAACTGCTGAAGGCCGCGGACCTGCTGCGGCGCGACGCGGATATGCGGCGGCGCATGAGCGGCATCGTGGAGCTGCCGTTGGAAGGCAAGACCTCGGTGTTGAACCTCATCCAGGTGCTCCAGCGCGTGGGCCCGGAAGCCATCCGCGCCGCGGCCAAGCGCAAGCTCGAAAACATCCGGGCGGCCTGCTATTACGGCTGCCTGCTCACACGCCCGCCGGATGTGCTGCGCTTCGATGATTGCGAGCGCCCTTCCTCGATGGAAAAGATCCTGGAGGCGCTGGGCGCGAAAACCGTCAACTGGAACTTCAAAACCGAGTGCTGCGGCGCGGGTCTCACCATGTGCGATGAAGACACCGTGCTGGAACTCGCGCATCGCATTCTTTCCAACGCCGCCTCGCACGGCGCCAATTGCGTGGTGGTGGCCTGCCCCATGTGCCACGTGAACCTGGATATGAAGCAGGACGATATCGACCGGCGGTACGGAGTGCGGCATGGCATGGTGATCTACTATCTCTCCGACCTGGTGGGGCTGGCGCTGGGCGTTCCGGAGGAGGCGCTGGGCGTCGACCGGCACTTCGTGACCAGGAGCTGACATGGCGCGCGTGGGAGTATTCGTTTGCTGGTGCGGGGACAACATCGCACGCCACGTGGACGTGGAGGAGGTCGCGCGCCGCGCGGGCGAACTGCCTGGCGTGCGCTGCGCCGTCCATTACAGGTACATGTGCTCGGACCCGGGCCAGACGCTGATGCGGGAGCGGATCGCCGCCGGACGGCTCGACGCCGTGGTGGTGGCCTCCTGTTCGCCGCACATGCACCTGAAAACCTTTCGCGCGGCGGCGCGGGCGGCGGGCGTGAACCCTTACATGGTGGAGATGGCCAACATCCGCGAGCATTGCTCCTGGGTGCACCACGACCGCCAGGCCGCCACCGCCAAAGCCGCGGACCTGGTGCGGATGGCCGTGGCCAAGGCGCGGCACAACGAGCCGCTCGAACCCATACGGGTGCCGGTGACCCGCCGCGCGCTGGTGATCGGCGGCGGCGTGGCCGGCATACAGGCCGCGCTCGATATCGCCGACGCCGGTTACGAGGTCGTGATGGTGGAGCGCGAGCCTTCCATCGGCGGCAAGATGGCCGGGCTCTCGGAGACCTTCCCCACGCTCGACTGCTCGCAGTGCATCCTTACCCCGCGCATGGTCGAGGTGGGGCAGCATCCGCGCATCCGCCTCTACACCTGCGCGGAGGTGGAAGAGGTCAGCGGTTTCATCGGCAACTTCACCGTGAGCATACGGCGGAAGGCCCGCTACGTGGATGTAAGCAAGTGCAGCGGCTGCGGCGACTGCTGGACCTCCTGCCCCATCAAGCGCAACCCGAGCGAGTTCGATTACGGCATGGGGATGCGCCCGGCCATCTACGTTCCGTTCCCGCAGGCGGTGCCGGCGCGGCCGGTGATCGATCGCAACAATTGCACGCGGCTCAAGCGCGGCTCCGGCTGCGGGCTGTGCGAGAAGAAATGCCAGCGCGGCGCCATCGACTTCCAGGACCGGGACCGGATCGTCGAAGAGCAGGTGGGCGCGGTCATCGTGGCCACCGGCTTCGAGCTGTACAGGATCGGGCCAAAGCAGCCCGCGGGCCTGGCGGGCTACGGCGAATACGGCTACGGGCAGTACAAGGACGTCATCGACGCGCTTCAGTTCGAGCGGCTGATTTCGGCCTCCGGCCCCACCGGCGGGCGCATCGCGCGGCCCTCCGACGGCGCCGAACCCAAGAATGTCGTCTTCATCGGCTGCGTGGGCTCGCGCGACGACGCCAAGGGCATCCGCTACTGCTCCAAAATCTGCTGCATGTACACCGCCAAGCACGCCATGCTTTACAAGCACAAGGTGCATGACGGGCAGGCGCACGTGTTCTACATGGACATACGTTCGGGCGGGAAGAACTACGACGAGTTCGTGCGCCGCGCCATCGAGCAGGACGGCGCGCGCTACTACCGCGGGCGGGTTTCGAAAATCACCGAGGAAAACGGCAAGCTGATCGTGCGCGGCGCTGATACCCTGGCGGGCGTGCCCGTGACGGTGGAGGCGGACCTGGTGGTGCTGGCCGTGGCCATGCGCCCGGCGGCAGGTGCGCGGGACCTGGCGCGCAAGTTGAACGTGGGCTACGACGAGCACGGATTCCTGCTGGAATCGCACCCCAAGCTGCGGCCCGTGGAAACCAACGCCGCGGGCATCATGGTCTGCGGCGCCTGCCAGGGACCTAAGGACATCCCGGAATCGGTGGCGCAGGCTTCGGCGGCGGCGGCCAAGGTGATGGTGCTGTTCGGCCGCGAGGAAATGACGCGCGAGCCCGAGGTGGCGCGCGTCAACGAGCAGACCTGCGCGGGATGTTTCGCCTGCCTGCGCGCCTGCCCCTATCACGCCATCGAGCGCGTGCCGGGCGCGGCGCGCGTGAATCCCGGCCTGTGCATGGGCTGCGGCACGTGCGTGGCGGTGTGCCCCTCGAAGAGCGTGGACCTGGCCGGTTTCACCGAACAAGAGATTTACGCGCAACTGGAGGCGCTGGTTTGAGCGAGCTATTCGAACCCAGAATCGTGGCCTACGTCTGCAACTGGTGCACGTATCTGGGCGCGGACCTGGCGGGCGCCAACCGCCTGGAGTACCCGTCCAACGTGCGTATCGTGCGGCTGCCGTGCACCGGGCGCATCGATTTCAACCTGATCGTGAAAGCCTTCGAGGTGGGGGCCGACGCCGTGCTGGTTTCCGGCTGCCATCCGGGCGACTGCCACTACAGCGCGGGCAACTACCACGCGCGGCGCCGCTGGATGCTGTTCCGCTCCCTGCTGGACACGCTCGGCATCGAGATGGAGCGCATCCATTTCTCATGGATTTCGGCGGCGGAAGGGAAGAAGTTTCAGGAAGTGATCCGCGACATCACGGAAAAGACCCGCGCGCTGGGGCCCTACAAAGCGTATCAGGAGGTCCTATGACGGCCCGTTTACGCGAAGCCGCGCGCAGGCTGCTGGCCGAGGGCAAGGTGCAGGTGGTGATCGGCTGGGGCGAGAGCGGCAGGCCTGTTTTCGTGAAGCGCCCCGAGGACGCGAACAAGCTGGCGTGGAATCACCGCTGCTTCGCCAACCTCACCGTGTACCTGAAGCGCAAGGAGGTGCGGGCGCTGGGCAAGCCCGCCCTGGTGGTGAAGGGCTGCGACGAGCGCGCGCTGGTGGTGCTGGAGCAGGAAGCACAGGTGGAGCGCTCCGGGGTGTACGTCATCGGGGTGGCGTGCGACGGCGTGAGCTCGCCCAAGTGCGCCGCATGCCAGGTGCGGAAGCCGCGCTTCGCCGACGTCATCATCGGCGAGCCCGCCGCGGGTCCGGCGGGCGCGGCCGAGAGCGCCCTGGGCGCTCTGCTGCGGCTCTCCCGGCCGGAGCGCTTCGCTTACTGGAAAGCCGAGTTCGCGCGCTGCACGCGCTGCTACGCCTGCCGCCAGGTCTGCCCGCTGTGCTATTGCGAGCGCTGCGTGGCGGACAAGAACCGTCCCGTGGCGATCGACACCTCGGCGACCCTCAAGGGCAACTTCGCCTGGCACATCACGCGCGCCTTTCACTTGGCCGGGCGCTGCGTGCAGTGCGGCGAGTGCAGCCGCGTCTGCCCGGCAGGCATCAAGCTCGGGCTGCTCAACCGGACGCTGGCGCGCGCCGCGGACCAGTGTTTCGGCTACCGCGCCGGCATGGACCCGGACAGTCCGCCGGTGATCGGGGCGTGGTCGCCGCGCGATAAGGAGGATTTCATCCGGTGAGCGATTCGATTACCGCTCCGGCCATGGGGAAACTGGTACAGGAATGGCTCTCGGCGGGCCGGCGCGTTGCGGCGCCGGTGAGCGTGAACGGCAAGTTGTTCTACCGCGCGATCTCGTCACCGGCGGAGATTCACTGGAACGGCGGGCGGCCGGCGAACTCGATCAAGGAATTCATCCTCCCCCGGCACGAGCGCCTCTTCAGTTTCCGCAGCAACGGCCACGGCGTGGAACTCGAAGACGGCCGGCTGGACGCGCGCGAGACGGTCATCCTTGCCGCGCGGCCCTGCCAGGCCGCCGCGTTGCCCATCCTCGACCACGTCTTCAACTGGGACTACCGCGACGAGTGGTACAACCTGCGGCGCGAGCGCACGGCCGTGGTGACGCTGGCGTGCAGCGCCTTCGATGAGGCCTGCTTCTGCACCACCGTGGGCGGCGGTCCCGCTAACCCCGCCGGCAGCGACGCCATGCTGTTCGAACTGGGCGATGGCGGCTTCGAGGTGCGCGCGTTCAGCGAGCGCGGCCGCGCGCTGTTCGCGGGCAAGACGCAATTTTCGAAGCACGCCCCCCCGGCGCCCGAAGGCCCGCCGCAGCGCTTCGACGCGGGCGCCGTTCCGGAATTCGAGAGCCCCGTTTGGGCAGAGCGTTCCCTGGCCTGTCTGGGCTGCGGCGCCTGCTCCTACAACTGCCCCACCTGCCATTGCTTCGATATCGTCGATGAGGGCGGCGCCGCCCGCGGCGCGCGCGTGAAGAACTGGGACGCCTGCCAGTTTCCGCTCTTCACCCTGCACGCATCCGGACACAACCCGCGCGCCACGCAGGCCGAGCGCCAGCGCCAAAGGATCTGGCACAAGTTCCGCATCTACCCCAGGAAGTTCGGGCCGGCACTGTGCACCGGGTGCGGCAACTGCGCGCGTGTCTGCCCGGTGGGACTGACCATCCCGGAGATGCTGGCATGAACCTCTACAAGCCCGACCTGATGGAAGTGATCCAGGTGGAGCGGCAGACGCCCGATGTGAAATCCGTGCGGGTGCGTTTCCGCGACCCGGCGCGCGCGGAGCGGTTCACCTTCCGCGTGGGCCAGTTCGGGATCTTTTCCGCATTCGGATACGGCGAGTCCGTTTTCAACATCTGCTCCAGCTCCACCTGGAAGGACTACATCGAGTTCTGCTTCCGCCGCACCGGGCGCGTGACCGAAGCGCTGTGGCGCGTGGAGAAGGGCGACACGGTCGGCTTCCGCGGGCCGTATGGCAACGGCTACCCCATGGAGAAGTGGGAAGGCCGCAACCTGATCTTCGCGGGCGGCGGCATCGCCATGCCGCCTATCCGGTGCGCCATCTGGTACGCGCTCGAAAACCGCCGCCGCTACGGCGACATCACCATCGTCTACGGCGCGCGCAACGTGGCCGGGCTGGCCTTCACGCGCGACCTCGAGGAATGGGCGCGGCGCGACCGCGTGCGGGTGATCCGCTGCGTGGACCCGGGTGGCGAGACGCCGGACTGGACCGGCGAAATAGGCTTCGTGCCGCACGTGCTGGAGCGCGCCGCCGTGCCCGCGGCGAATTCCGTCGCGCTGGTGATCGGGCCGCCCGCCATGATCCGCTTCACGCTTCCCGTGCTCGACAAAATGGGCCTGGCGCACGATGACATTTACACGAGCCTCGAAAATCGCATGAAGTGCGGCATCGGCAAGTGCGGGCGCTGCAACGCCGGGCCGGCCTACGTCTGCAAGGACGGGCCGGTCTTCACCATGGCGGAGCTGGAGAAACTGCCGCGCGACTACTGATATCCTGTGGGGCATGATGACCCGACGCCGCTTCGGCGCTGCCGCGCTGTTTACCGCTCTTACGCCGCGGCGGGGCCTCCCCGCCACCGAGGACGCCCGCCTGAACATCCGCACGGACTCCGTCATCGGCACGATCCGTCCCGAGCTTCACGGCCAGTTCGCCGAGCACCTGGGCTCCTGCATCTACGGCGGCGTCTGGGTGGGGAAGAACTCCAAAATCCCGAACATCAACGGCTACCGCAGGGACGCGGTCGAGTACCTCAAGGCGCTGGGCATCCCGGTGCTGCGCTGGCCCGGCGGCTGCTTTGCCGACGACTACCACTGGCGCGATGGCATCGGCCCGCTGGCCAAGCGCCCCAGGCGCGTCAACATCTGGTGGGGCTACTACACCGAAGACAACAGCTTCGGCACGCACGAGTTCATCGAGCTATGCCGCATGATCGGCTCCGAGCCGTATCTGGCGGGCAACGTGGGCAGCGGCACGCCCCAGGAGCTGCGCGACTGGGTGGAGTACTGCAACTTCCCCTCGGGTAGTACGCTGTCTGACGAGCGCATTGCCAACGGCGCGCGCCAGCCCTTCAACGTGAAATATTGGGGCATCGGCAATGAGAACTGGGGCTGCGGCGGCAACATGACCCCGGAAGAATACTGCGCCAACTACCGCCGTTATGCCACCTACGTGACCAGCCGCGCCGAATCCTTCGGCGCCCAGAAGTTGTTCCTGGTGGCTTGCGGGCCGAGCGGCAACAACCTGGACTGGACGCGCCGTTTCTTCGACACGCTGGGCGGGCGCAAGCGGCCCGACGGCTACGCCATGCACTTCTACTCGCGCGGCAAGGACTTCGCCACCCGCTTCACGCCGGAAATCGCGCGCGAACAGTTCGCCACCTTCGAAGCCATGGAGAAGGCCATCGGGGAGCAGCGCGAGCTGATGGACAAGTACGATCCCAAGCGGCAGATCGGGCTGATGATCGACGAGTGGGGCGTGTGGGACCGCATGAATCCGGAGGAAGAAAAGAAGTACGGGCGGCTGTGGCAGCAGATCACCATGCGCAGCGCCATCTCCGGCGCCTTGGGGCTCAACGTGTTTCACCGGCAGGCGGACAAGCTCGTTATGTGCAACATCGCGCAGACCGTGAACGTGCTGCACGCCATCCTGCTCACCGAGGGCAACCGCACCATCCGCACCTCCACCTACTACGTGTTCCAACTGCTCAAGCCGCACCTGGGCCGCGAGTCGGTGCGGGTGGAAGGCGGGCTTTCCACTTCGGCGTCGGTGAAGGGCAAGGAACTGGTGCTGACGCTGGTCAACCCGAAGCACGACACCGGCATCAAGGTGGACGCTTCACTCACGGGAGCCAAGGCCCTGGCAGCGCAAGCGCGCATCCTGCACGACCCGGACCTGAACGCCTGCAACACCTTCGAGAACCCGGACCGGCTGGCGCCGAAGGACCATCCGGTGTCGGCCGAAGGCGCCCGCGTGCGGATCGAATTGCCGCCGCTCTCGATCGCGACGGCAAGAGTCGCGTTGGCGTAGTGCCCGGCAGGCGAGTTGCGTCGCGCCTTCAACGGAGCGTTTCGAGGTAGCCGCATCGCCTGATGCCCCGCCGCCTCGGCTCGCGTGGCGCCGCGCGCGGGAGCTTCCCGCGCTTGGGCGGCAGGAGCGAGCCGTTGTCGCGAGCCAGCGGGACATACGGCGCGATCACCTGGTTGAAGGTGCGCTCGGCCTGCGGGCTGGTGGCTGCGCAAATCAGCAGCACAAGCGCGGCGATGTGGAGCGTGAGCGAAAAGAGTCCGGAGCGCCGCATTTCGGGCGTGCCTACCTGCAAATCGCCAGCCAGGCGTGCAAGTGCAACAAATTCCGTGTCCGGGCGCTCAGCCCGGTGAATCCGCCGCCGCACACGTGTGGCTGCGGGTTCACATGTGGGAACGCTCGAAGTAGTAGAAGAAGCCGTCCTCGGCTCCGATCAGCAGGTCGAGCCGGCCGTCGCCGTTCCAGTCCGCGGCGTTGGGGGTGGGATTGTGCCCCGCCAGGGGCGCCTTGATGATGGCGCCGCGCAGGGTCATGACGGGTTTCTGCTGCGTGCCGGTGTTCTCGTACCAGACCGGCCCCTGGTCGGAATCGGTGATCAGGTCGAGATCGCCGTCGCCGTCCCAGTCCACCAGGTCCACCTTACGGCGGCCGCTGCGTCCCGCGCGGCCCGCGGCCAGGTTCAGAAAACGGCCGTTGGGCTCCAGAAAGATCCGCTCCGGCGGAAGCAGCTTCAAAACGCCCGCCTCGCGCGCGCGGCGGTAGAGCGCGAGATAGCCCTGGTGATTCAGCATCACGAGATCCGGCAGGCCATCCCGGTTCCAATCGACCACGCGCGGCGTGGTGCGCCACTGCGTCACCAGTTGTTTGCCCCTGGGCTCCCACCAGACCCATTCGGGTTTGGGAGGGCGGCCGCGCCATTCCACTTCGATGGGCTCGGCGGGGGCCAGCCCGGCGCCGGTGTTGCGGTGCCAGACCACCGCGCCGGTGATGTCGTTGACCAGCAGGTCGAGCCTGCCGTCGAGGTCCCAATCGGCCACCCAGGGATTCGTGTAGCCCCACTTGGCCTCGGCGGGGCCCTGAATCGAGCCGTTCGGCCCGGCCATGCGGCGGGCCACGAGGTAGCCGCGGTCCGCGAACGCGGGCGCCTCCTTCGTGCCCACGTTCTCGAAGTACTGGATGTAGCCCGCGGAGTTTCCGGAGATGATGTCGAGCCTGCCGTCGCCGTTCCAGTCCACCGCCACGGGGCGCGAGAGCGCGCCGGATTTCACGTACGGGTCCACCTGCTCGAGTTTCCGCGGCGGGGCTAGGCGCGGCGCCTGCCCGCGCGGCGCGAGGTTCTCCACCAGCGACACCGTGCCATCTTCTTCGGCGACGATCAGCGAGGGCCGGCCGTCCTTGTGCCACCGCACCACCCGAGGCTGGATCATGCACAGGTCCATGCGGAAGGGGAGCGGCTGCGGCGCTTCCTTGCCTCCGCGGGAAACGTAGACACGGTCGAGAAACTCGCCCAGGATGAGGTCGAGCTTTCCGGTTCCGAACCAGTCCACGGGATTCGGCGCCGGGCTGCCATACTGATCGACGGGCAGGCGCACGGGTTCGGCGTACTGGGGCCGCTGGTTCGTACCAACGTTGCGGTGGAAGTAGACGTAGCCGTGCAGCGGGCCGCGGGTCCAGCGGCCATTTTCGTCGAAGGCGTCGTCCCATCCGTAATCGCGCCAGTCGCTCACGCCCGCCAGCACGTCGATGCGGCCGTCGCCGTCCCAGTCCACGGGGTGCCAGAGGTTGTCGCGCCCGACGTGGTACGGCTGCGGCATGGCGACCTTCACAAACGCGGACATACGATTGCGGCGCACATCGCTGAAGTAGCCGCCGGGGATTACGAGGTCGATGGCGCCGTCGCCGTTGAAGTCCGCGGAGAGCATGTCGCGGTGGCCGGGGCCGAGCCGTTCGGCGCGGCTGAAGAGCGGGCCGGCGTTGCTCTTGATGTTGAGAAAAAGATACGTGCCGTTGTAGGGCCGGTCGGGGCAGCTTACGATCAGGTCGGTGTCCCCGTCGCCGTCGAAATCGAGCGGCGCGGGATGCGCCCAAAGGCCCACCGCCAGGGGCCCCCGCACACCGTCGCGCCCGTAGGTGATGCGGCTGCCGTCGCCGGTCATAGCCGGCGGCGCGGCCCACGCGAGCGAGGCGGCGGCCAGCCAGGCCAGCAGTCTCACGCGCCGAAGCGCCGTGTGAAGGCGGCGTCCTCGCCGGGCTGGTCGCTGTAGCGGTCGTAGATGCCGATGATCACGGCGTCGGTGGGCTTGATGCCGGCGTAGGCTTCGCGGAAGGCCCTTTCCACCCACTCGGGGCGGTCTGAGAGCCGGCCTGCGGCCAGAATCTTGAACGCCAGGCACGTGCGCTTCGTCTGCCGTATCGCCTTGTACATGCGCGGCGGGTCGCTCGAGAGGTACACCTCGCCGATTTGAACCGGCACGTGGCCCCCCAGCAGGTTGGCCAGATCCGCCGCGCTGCGGTGCCGTTCGTAGACGCAGGTCATGTAGAAATCCAGGTCCCAGCCCTGCGATTCCACCGTGTCCACCACGGCGGGCATGTGGGTGGAGACGCCCGCGACTAGGCCGGCGTCGCGCACGCGCTTCACGTAGTCGCGCACCTCGCCGAGTTTGCCTTGCTTGTAACAGCGGTCGGTGAATTCGCCGTGATGGGCGATGGCGATGGTGCCCGCCGCGGCCAGTGGCGCGATGTCGCTGCCGTCCCCCGAACCGAGCGAGATGTAGTGCATCTTGCCGCCCTCGGCGATGAGCCGCTTGTACAGGTCCACGTTGGCGCCCGACGATTGCCAGCAGTTGATCCCCACTTCCTGGCAGCGCCGGAGCGTTTTCAGGATCCGCTCCGGCGTGTAATACTCCTTCAACTGCTGGTTGAAGAACTTTGAAAGGTGCGAGCCCCCGTTGAACGGGTTGGCGCCGCAGACCAGGCGCGAGATGGAATAGCGCCCCAGGCGGACCTGGGGCAGGGCGTTGCCCGGAGCGGCGGCGGCCGCGAGGGCGGATTCCAGAAAACGGCGGCGGGTGTGCATATCGGTTATCTTATTACGCAAGCATGAGACGCAGAGAATTTCTTTCCCTGGGCGCCGCCGCCGCGCTCGCCCCCGCGCGCAAGCCGAACGTGATCGTGATCCTGGCCGACGACCTGGGTTACGCCGATGTCGGCTTTCAAGGATGTAAAGACATCCCCACGCCCAACCTGGACCGCCTGGCGGCTTCCGGCGTGCGGTTCACCAACGCGTGCGTGTCGCACCCGTTTTGCAGCCCTACGCGCGCGGGCCTGATGACGGGCCGCTACCAGCAGCGTTTCGGGCACGAAAATAACCCGCGCTACGATCCCAACGACCGGGTGGCCGGTTTGCCGCTCAAGGAGATCACCTTCCCGCAGGTGATGAAGACCGCGGGATACCGGACCGGCATCGTCGGCAAGTGGCACCTGGGCGCTACGCCAGAGTTCCACCCCATGCGCCGCGGCTTCGACGAGATGTTCGGCTTCATCGGCGGCGGGCACGACTACTATAAGGCCGAGATGGAGGGCAACCCGCGCGAGTACCTCATCCCCATCGAGCGCGACGGCAAGCCGGTGGTGGAGCGCGCGCATCTCACCGATGCGTTTTCGCGCGAGGCGTCGGCTTTCGTGCGCCGTCACCGCGGCGATCCGTTCTTCCTTTACCTCGCCTACAACGCCCCGCACACGCCGCTTCAGCCGGAGGAGAAGTGGCTGGCGCGCGTGAAGCACATCGAGGACGAGACGCGCCGCAAGTACGCGGCCATGATCTGCGGCGTGGACGACGGCGTGGGACGGCTGATGAGCACGCTGCGCGAAACCGGACTGGAACGCGACACCCTGGTGTTCTTCCTCAGCGATAACGGCGGGCCTGTCGCGGTCACGCATTCCAGCAACCACCCGCTGCGCGGCGCCAAGGGACAGGTTTACGAGGGCGGCGTGCGAGTGCCGTTCGTGATGCGCTGGACGGGCACGCTCCCCGCCGGCAAGGTGTACTCGCAGCAGGCCATCTCGCTCGACATCCTGCCCACCGCCGCCGCCGTGGCCGGGGCGCAAACGCCCGGGATTGACGGCGTAAACCTGCTGCCGCACCTGAGCGGCAAGAGCGCCGCGCCGCCGCACGAACGGCTCTTCTTCCGGCGCGGAGGCGGCGAAGGATGGGCCGTCAAGGAAAGCCGCTACAAGCTGGTGAAAGAGACCGGCGGCGAGCCGCAGCTCTTCGACCTGGAAAAGGACATCGGAGAGACCACGGACATCGGCGCGGCGCAGCCCGCGGTGCGCGACCGCCTGCTGCGCGCCTACCAGCAGTGGAACCGCGAGCTCATTCCGCCGCTGTTCGAGAGCCCGAGGCCGGCGCAGAAGAAAAAGTAGCCTGGGCGATCAGGATCGCCGCCACGCTACAGCATTCGGTGATCTCGCCCGCCAGCGCCATGCGCACGGCTTCGGCGAACGGCACCCAGCGGATGGTGATCTGTTCCTCCGGGTCCTGGCGGTCCGCGGTCTTGGTCAGACCCGTGGCGAGGAACAGGTGCTCGACGTCGGTGGTCACGCCGTTGTTCAGGTCCACCGCCGCCAGCCGGCGCCACTCCGAAGCGATCAGCCCCGCCTCTTCACGCAACTCGCGCCTGGCGGCCGCCAGCAGGTCGGTCTCGCCCGGAGCCGAGCCGCCGCGCGGGATCTCCCAGGAATATTTTTCGGTGGTGTAGCGCCACTGGCCCGCGAGCGCGACCTCGTTGCGCTCGTTGAGGGCCAGCACGCCGATGGAGGGACGCAACTCGACCACGCCGTAGATGCCCTCGCCGCCGTCCGGCCGGATGACGCGGTCCTCGCGCACCCGGATCCAGCGGTTTTCGTAGACCAGGCGGCTTGCCAGCCTCCGCCAGGGGTTCATTTGGGCGGAATGGCCGCCAGGGCCTCGGCGATTTCGCGGCCGGGGTGCTCGTAATCCTGGAGTTTGCCGTTCAGGTACATGTCATAGGACGCCAGGTCGAAGTGGCCGTGTCCGCTGAGGCAGAACAGGATCACGCGCGGCTTGCCCTCCTCGCGCGCGGCAATGGCTTCGTCGATTGCGGCGCGTATGGCGTGCGCGGACTCCGGCGCCGGCAGCGTGGCCTCCGTGCGCGCGAACTGCACGGCGGCTTCGAACACCGGCGTCTGCTTGTAAGCGCGGGCTTCGATCAGACCCTGGCTGAGGATGTGGCTCATCAGCGGCGAGGCGCCGTGATAGCGCAGCCCGCCCGCGTGGATCCCCGGCGGCACGAAGTCGTGGCCCAGGGTGTACATCTTGATCAGCGGCGTGAGCTTGGCGGTATCGCCGAAATCGTACGCGAAGCTGCCCCTGGTGAGGCTGGGGCACGCGGAGGGTTCCACCGCCACAATGCGCGGGCCGTTCCCGTTGATCTTGTCCAGCACGTAGGGCAGCGCCAGGCCGGCGAAGTTGCTGCCGCCGCCGAAGCAGCCCAGCACTACGTCCGGCTTCTCGCCCGCCAGTTCCATCTGCTGCTGGGCTTCCAGGCCGATCACGGTCTGGTGCAGCATGACGTGGTTCAGCACGCTGCCGAGCGAGTAGTTCGTGTCGGAGTGCGTGGCGGCGTCCTCCACCGCTTCGCTGATGGCGATGCCGAGGCTGCCGGGCGAATCGGGATGCGCGGCCAGCACGCCGCGGCCCGCGTTGGTGCGGTCGCTGGGGCTGGCGAAAACTTCCGCGCCCCACGCGTTCATCATCATGCGGCGGTAGGGCTTCTGCTCGTAGCTGACCTTCACCATGTAGACGGTACAGTCCATCTCGAACAGCTTACAGGAGAGCGCCAGCGCGCTGCCCCATTGTCCCGCGCCGGTCTCGGTGGCCAGCCGCCGGATCCCCGCCTGCTTGTTGTAGTAGGCCTGCGCCACGGCGGTGTTGGGCTTGTGGCTGCCGGCCGGACTGGTGCCTTCGTACTTGTAGTAGATGTGGGCCGGCGTGTCGAGCGCCCTTTCCAGCCGCCGCGCGCGGTACAGCGGCGTGGGACGCCAGAGCCGGTAGATGTCCATGACTTCGCCGGGAATATCCACCTGCGCGAGCGGAGAGAATTCCTGCTCGATGAGGGACATCGGAAAGATCGCCGCGAGGTCCTCCGGACGCAGGGGCTGCCGCGTGGCCGGATTGAGCGGCGGGTCCATGGGGACCTTCAGCGAAGGCAGCACGTTCAGCCACGCCGCCGGGATCTGGCGGTCGCTCAGCAAGAACTTCGAATCCTGAGACAAAACAACCTCCTGGTACTTGATGGAATCCGCTATTGTACTAGCCTACGGCCACCACGTGCAGTTCACCCGGCCCGTGGACGCCCCGGACGAGCCTCTGCTCGATATCCGCCGTTCGGCTCGGACCCGTGATGAGCACCATGGAACTGGAGCGGTCCGCGGGCATGGGGATGAGCGAAAACAGTTCATCGAGGCCGGTGAGCACGCGCGAGGCGGGTACCACGGCGATGTGCGCCGGGGGCAGCAGCGAGATCATGCGGGCTTCCTCCGGGCTGGAGAGCAGCACCAGCGTGCCGGTATCGGCCAGGGCGTAATCGGCGCTGGTGATGCCCACGTCGAGCGTCGCGCACAGCTCGCGCAATTGCGTGCGGTCCGTGAGGCCGGAAGTCACGTTGGCAAGACCCGTGATGCCGCACTCGCCGAGGTAGCGCGCGTTCGAAGCCACGGCGCGGCGGCCCTCGAGGACGGCGCTCACGTAGGCGCGGGCGCCGGCTGGCGTGGCCGCGCGATGCGTCTTGCCGGCCAGCGCCGCCACGTTCGAGAGCAGGCGCTCGATGCGGGCATCCAGGCCGATTTCCGGGATGCGGATGCGCGCCGGGGGAACGGGCGCGGGCGGCTGGTCCACGCTGCGGCCGAGCGCGGTGCGTACGCGATGCAGCAAGGTTTCACGTCCCATGGCTAATTGCGCTCCGCGGCGTAGAGAGCGCCCACGCGCCCGCGCGCAGCCGCGCCTTCAACGGAGCGGGGGCGCATCTTCACCGTCTGTGCCTCCACATCTGCCGGAAGCTGCGTCCCGGCGCCGGGGGCAGGTCGCGCTGGCTGGTCCACGCGCGCACGGGCGGCAGGTTGAACAGCGCCGGAGCGCTCCGCATCCAGCCGTGCTCCCCCGGCGCCACCGTGGATGCCGCCATGGCCGCCATTTCGTAGATCCGCGGGTGGCTCGCCACCCACGCCCAAATTCGGAACGCCAGCCGCTCCAGCCGGCCGCGCTTCTCCCGCAGTTCCCAGCGCTTCTCTTCCGCGCGCAGATCGAGCAGCACCTTGGGGATGTCGATCTTCACGGGGCAGACTTCCGCGCACGCCCCGCACAGGCTCGAGGCGAAGGGCAGCTTGGGCTCGTGATGGATGCCGAGGTACTGCGGCGCGATGATCGCGCCGATCGGTCCGGAGTAAACCCACGGATACGCATGCCCCCCGATCTTCCGGTAGACCGGGCACGTGTTCAGGCATGCCCCGCAGCGGATGCACTTGAGCGACTGCCGCTTCTCGCGGTCCGCCAGCAGGCGGGTGCGTCCGTTGTCGAGCAGCACCACGTAGAATTCCTCCGGGCCGTCGATTTCGCCCTCGCGCCGCGGACCGGAGAGAAATGACGTGTAGACCGTGAGGGGCTGCCCCGTGCCGCTCCGCCCCAACAGCTTGAGGAACGTGGCCAGGTCCTGCGCGCGCGGCACCATCTTCTCAATGCCCGCAACCGCCACGTGGATCTTCGGCGCGGAGGTGGTGAGCCGTATGTTGCCTTCGTTCTCCACCAGCGCGACCGCGCCCGAGTCCGCCACCAGGAAGTTGGCTCCGCTTACACCCATGTCCGCGGCCAGGAATTTCTTCCGCAGCGCGGCCCGCGCCGTCATGGTCTGCTTCTCGATGACGGTCTCGTATTCCACCCCGAGCTTGTTCTGAAAAAGCTCGGCCACCTGGAAGCGCGTCATGTGCAGCGCGGGGGCCACGATGTGGTAGGGATGCTCGCCGGCAAGCTGGATGATGTACTCGCCCAGGTCGGTCTCCACCACTTCCACTTCGCGCCCGAGCTTCTCGTTGAAGTCGATCTCCTCGCTGGTCATCGACTTCGACTTCACCATCAGGCGCACGCCCTTCTCGCGGGCGAGGCGGAGGACGAAATCGGCGACTTCGCCGCCGTCCTTGCACCACACCACGTGTCCGCCGCGCGCCACCACGTTGGCTTCGAACTGCTGGAGGTAGTAGTCCAGGTTCTCCAGCGCGTGCTGCTTGATGACGCTCGCATGCTCGCGAAGCTCCTGGTAGTCCGGCAGGACTTCGGGCGCCACCACCTCCGAGCGCTTGTCCTTCAACCGTCCGGTGGCCGCGTAGATGGCCTGCTGCAAATACTCGTCGGCGAGCGTCTTTTGGATCTTGTCCTGGAAGGCGGCGGGCATGAGGTTATTGGCTGGCGAGGACTTCGGCCAGGTGCATGGTGCGCACGGAGTGTCCGGCGCGCGAAAGAGCGCCCTGAATCTGCATCAGGCAGCTTGAATCGACGCCCACCACGGTGCGGGCGCCGGTGCGCAGTATGGAATCGACCTTATTGCGCGCCATGGCGCCGGAGACACCCGGGAATTTGACCGAGAACGTGCCGCCGAAACCGCAGCACTCTTCGGCCAGGTCCATCTCCCGCAACTCCAGCCCGCGCACGTGCGCGAGCAGGCGGCGGGGTCCCTGCTTGATGCCCATCTCGCGCAGTCCGTGGCAACTGTCGTGAAACGTGACGACGTCGTCGAGCCGGGCGCCCACGTCCTCCACTCCGGCCACTTCCAGCAGGAAGGTGGAAAACTCCCAGACGCGCGGCGCCAGCGCCCGCGCCCGCTCCAGCATTTCCGGCTCGCGCGCGAACAACTCCGCGTAATGGTGCTTCACCATGGACGCGCAGGATCCCGAAGGAATCACCACGTACTCGGCGTTTTGAAACACGCGGAGGAAGTGCCGCGCCACGGCGGCCGCCTCGGAGCGGTAGCCGGTGTTGAAGGCGGGCTGCCCGCAACAGGTCTGGTCCTGCGGGAAATCCACCTGCCATCCGGCGCGCTCGAGCACATCGGCCATCGCCATCCCCACCTTGGGAAAGAGCTGGTCGATGATGCACGTCACAAACAGCGAGGCGCGTTTCGCCATGAGAGAGCAATTGTAGCAGGGCTGCGCGTTATCATGGCCTTGTGGCGTTGATCGCGGTCTCGGGGCAGGCGGGATGCCGGTATGAAGAGGTGGCAAGGATCGCCGCGCAGCGTCTCGGTTACGAGCTGGTCACCGGGTCGCGCATGGCCGCGCTCATCGAGCAGGAATTCGGGCCGGACACCGTGATTCCCGATCCGGCTTACCCGGACGTGACCGCTTCCATCGTCGGGCGCCTGGCCACCGGGCATCACCTGGTTTTCTGCGCGGAGGGCGCCGAGGTGCTCCACTCGCACTTCCGCGGCATGCTGCGCGTCCGCGTGGTGGCGCCGGAGCCCGTGCGCGTCGGCAATCTCATGATCGACCGCCGCCTGGAACGGCCCGCCGCCCGCGCGTTGCTGCGGGAGATGGAAGCCGCCGAGCGCGCCGCCCGCAAGCGGCATTACGGCATCGCCCTGCTCGGCCCGCACCTGTTCGATATCACCCTGAACGCCGAAACCATGGACTCCGAGCAGATGGTTGATATCGTGGAACGCTCCGTCGAACGGCTCGGCTTGAGCGAGCGCGGTTTTCTCTCCGCGCTGGTCGAGGCGCAGTTGCAGTTTCAGATGCGGCTGCGGCTCTCCAAGCACGGCATCGTGCCGCCCGGCCGGGCGCGCCTGGAGCCAAAACCCTTCGCGCACCCGAGCGAACAGATTTTCGCCACGCTGCTGGATTTCTATCGCATCGCGTGGGAATACGAGCCCCGCAGCTTCCCCATTCAGTGGGACGGCGAAGGCCGCGTGGTGGAGTCCTTCACCCCGGACTTCTACTTGCCCGAGTTTGAGCAGTATATCGAGCTGACCACCATGAAACAGTCGCTGGTGACGAAGAAAAATCGCAAGATCCGGCTGCTGCGTGAACTCTATCCCCACGTGAACATACAGGTTTACTATCAAAAGGACATCGAAGACCTGATCGTCAAGTACGGTCTGAGCCGCAAATGACCTCCGAACCTCCCAATATCGAACGCATTCTCTTCACCGCCGGACAGATCGAGCAAAGAATTCGCGAAGTCGGGGCCGAAATCTCGGAACGCTATCGCGGGCGCACCATCAAGCTGGTGAGCGTGCTCAAGGGATCCGTCTTCTTTCTGACCGCGCTGGCGCGCGAAATCGAGGCGCCGCTGAAGGTGGATTTCCTGGGCATCTCCGGCTTTTCCAACCGCTCGGGCGCGCCCGGCGTGGTGCGCATCTCCAAGGACCTCGACGAGAGCATTGAAGACGAAGACGTGCTGCTGGTGGAGGATATTGTCGATACGGGGTTTACGCTCCGCTACCTGCTCCAGACGCTGGCGAGCCGAGGGCCCAATTCGCTGGCGGTCTGCACGTTCCTGGACCGCAATTCGCGGCGCATCGCGCAGGTGCCCGTGGATTTCCGCTGTTTCGAAATCCCCGACCGGTTTGTGGTCGGGTTCGGCCTGGATTACAACCAACTCTACCGCAATCTCTCCTACGTGGCGGTCTTGAAGCCCGAGCGCACGCCGTGAAGTCGCTCACAACCCACGGGCGAGTGTTGCTTTCTCGTGCCGTCGGGGAGAGGTATACCAATAATCAGGGAGCCTTAGATGGAGACCCTGGTGTTGTTCGTTTCCCCGCGTGCGGAAGACGCGCTTCGCCTCTCGCAAATGCTCCTGTCTCTACCCTTCAGATTTGACCACGTTCTCACCCTGGAGCAGGCACGCAAGAAGCTCTCAAAGCATCTTTACAGCGCGGTGCTCACCGAAGCCGCGCTGCCCGACGGCACCTGGCTGGACGTGCTCAGGCTGGCGCGGCGCAAATCGCCGCGTACCGAGGTGATCGTCACGGATCCGTTTGCCGACGCCCGCGAATGGGCCGAAGTGCTCAACCGCGGCGGCTATGACATGATCGCGCAGCCGTTCCACGAAGCCGAGGTCAGACGGATTCTCTCCAACGTGTGCACCCGGCTTGGTCCCGAAGCCGATTTGTACCGGAAGGAACCCGCCGCGCAGGCGAGCGCCCGCTGGGCGGGCTGACGCTTCTACAATGGTGGCATGCCTTCCTCCACCGGCGCTTTTGTCGAACAGAACCGCGAACGCCTGCTCAACGAGCTGAATGAATTCCTGCGCATTCCCAGCATCAGCACGCTGCCGGAGAACCAGCCCGATATCCGTCGTGCGGCCGAATTCGTGGCGAACAGCCTGCGTGGCGTGGGCATGGAGCGGGTTGAGATCATTCCGACCGCGAAACACCCCCTGGTTTACGGAGAGTGGCTGCACGCGCCCGGCAGGCCGACCGTACTCTGCTACGGCCACTACGACGTGCAGCCCGCCGACCCGCTGGAGTTGTGGAACACGCCTCCGTTCGAACCCACGCTGCGCGACGGCAACCTCTACGCGCGCGGCTCGGCCGACGATAAGGGCCAGCTCTATACGCACATCAAGGCCATTGAGGCCTTGCGGGCCGCCAACGGCAAGCCGCCCCTCAACGTGAAGTTTCTCATCGAGGGCGAAGAAGAGGTGGGCGGCGCTTCCATCGCGCAGTACGTGGCCGCCAACCCCGAAAAGCTCAAGGCCGATGTCGCGCTGGTTTCCGACACGGCCATGTACGCGCCCGGCATGCCGACCCTGTGCATCGGGCTGCGCGGGCTCGTCTACATGGAGATCGAGGCGAGCGGGCCGGGGCGCGACCTGCACTCGGGCCTGTACGGCGGCGCGTCGCCGAACCCCATCTTCGGACTGGCCGAGCTGCTGGCCAAGGCGAAAGACGAGAACGGCGTGATCCGCATTCCGGGCATCTACGACGATGTGGAGCCGCCCGCGCCCGCCGAGGCCGAGAGTTGGAAACGCCTGCCATTCAGCGAGCAGGAGTTTCTGGAGAAGGAAGTGGGCGCAGCCGCGCTGACCGGCGAGCCGGGCTACCCCGTGCTCGAGCGCATCTGGGCGCGGCCCACGCTCGAAGTGCACGGCATCGCGGGCGGATTCACCGGCGCGGGCTCGAAGACCGTGATCCCCGCCAGGGCCCTGGCCAAGGTGAGTCTGCGGCTGGTGCCGCGGCAGGACCCGGAGAAGATCGCGGCCGCGGTGCGGGATTTCGTCGCGCAGAACACGCCGCGCGGGCTGCGCATGAACGTGAACGTCCTGAGCGCCTCGCCGGGCCTGGTCATCAGCCCCGATCAGCCGGCCATCCGGCTCGCCGCGCGGGCGTTCGCCGAGGTGTTCGGCAGACCGGCCGTGTTCATCCGGTCGGGAGGCTCGGTGCCCATTGTGGGCGAGTTCGCCAACCACCTCGGAATCCCCACGGTGATGATGGGATTCGGGCTGCCCGACGACGGGCTGCACTCGCCCAATGAAAAGTTCCACCTGGAGAACTTCTACCTGGGCATCCGGACCGTGGCCGCCTTCTTCGAACAGTACGGCGCCGAGCGCGGTGCTATGCTGTGATTTGACCGCGTTACTCGTCTGTTTTCTGGCGGTTGCACCGGGCGGGCAGTCCAGGCTGCTGGACATCCTGGCGCAGGAACTCGACCGCAATTTCGCCGCCCTCAAGCAGAAAGCCGACCCGGCCCCTTATTACCTCTCCTACGCCGTCACCGGGCAGGATTTCCAGGTGATTTCGGCCTCCCTCGGCGCCCTCACGGCGCGCACCGGCGGCCGCACGCGTGTGCTCGACGTCGGCATCCGGGTGGGTTCCCCGCAGCTCGATAACTACCACAGGGTGCGCGGTGAGCGCGCGCAGTTCACTTCCGGCGCGGCCATTTCCATTGACGACGCCCCGGCGGCCATCCGCTCGCGGTTGTGGCTCGACACCGACCGCGCCTATCGCGCGGCGGCGGAGCGGCTTATCAAGATCCGCACCAGCACGCAGGTGAAGGTGGCGGAAGAGGACGCCTCGGCGGATTTTTCGAGCGCCCCGCCGGCCGTGTTCTCCGCGCCGCCGGCGCGCGTTCCGTTCGACTCCGAATTGTGGGCCGAACGCGCGCGCCGGCTTTCGGCCCGCCTGGCGCGCATTCCCGGCGTGCTGCGCGGCAACGTCACCGTGATCTGGCAAAACGAGACCCGCTACCTCGCCAGCACGGAAGGGACGCGCCTGGAACACGGCCGCGGCTTCGCGCGCGTGGTGATTACGGCGCAGGCCAAGGCCCCGGACGGCATGGATCTCGGCACGGGCGCCACCTTTGAAGCGGCCGAGCCGGGCAGGCTGCCAACGGAGCGCGCCCTGAACCAGGCGGCGGACCGCGTGGCTTCCGACCTGGCGGCTCTGCTGAAAGCGCCGGTCTCCGAACCGTTCGTCGGCCCCGCCATCTTCTCCGGACGCGCGGCGGCGGTGTTCTTTCACGAGATCTTCGGCCACCGCATCGAGGGCCACCGCCAGAAGGATGAGACCGAAGGCCAGACGTTCACCAAGAGCGTGGGAACCAAGGTGCTGCCGGAGTTCCTCTCGGTGGTGTTCGATCCCACGCGCCGCCAGGAAGCCGGCATCGACCTGAACGGCTGGTACGCTTACGACGACGAAGGCGTGAAAGCCCAGCCCGTGACGGTAATCGAAAACGGCGTGCTGCGCACATTCCTCATGTCGCGCTCGCCGGTGAAGGGCTTCCCTCAATCGAACGGGCATGGCCGCCGGCAGCCGGGCCTGGAGCCCGTCTCGCGCCAGTCGAACCTCATCGTGGAATCCTCGCGGCGCGTGCCGGAAGCGCGCCTGCGCGAGATGTTGATCGCCGAGGTCAAGCGGCAGGGCAAGCCGTACGGGCTTTATTTCCAGGACATCACCGGCGGGTTCACCGCCACTTCCCGCATGGGACTTCAGGCGTTCAAGGTGATCCCCGTGATGGTCTACCGCGTGTTCCCCGGCGGACGCCCCGATGAGCTGGTGCGCGGCGCCGACATGGTGGGCACTCCGCTCGCCAGCTTCTCGAAAATCCTGGCCACCGGCGAGAAGCCCGAAGTCTTCAACGGCTATTGCGGGGCCGAGTCGGGCAACGTGCCCGTGGCCGCGGTTTCGCCCGCGCTGCTGGTTTCCGAAATCGAGATCGAAAAGAAGGCCAAGTCGCAGGAGCGCCCGCCGCTGCTGCCTCCGCCCGGAGGAGAGAAGCGGTGAAGCGGCTCGCCCTGCTGCTGCTGTTTCCCTGCGCCGCGCCCGCCGCCGGCGACGCGCTCTCCGCCATGCGCGACGAACTGGCCCGTTCGCGCGCGCTGCGGGTGCCCAACCTCGACGCGCCGTACTTCATCGAGTACGCGCTCGATGACGCCGAGAGCGTCGCTATTTCCGCCACCCTCGGCGGCATCGTCTCCCAGCGGCGCGAGCGCGTGCGCCTGCCCGAAGTGCGTGTGCGGGTGGGCGACTACAAGTTCGACAACACCAACTACGCCGGAGGCTTCTACGGCGGCTTCGAAAACGAGCGTTTCCCGCTGGACGACCTGTATCCGGTCATGCGCCGCTATTTCTGGCTGGCCACGGACAACGCCTACAAGCGGGCCCTGGAAGTGTTATCGCGCAAGCGCGCCGCGCTGCGCAACGTGGCGCTCGCCGAGGCCATTGACGATTTCGCCCGCGCCGCGCCCGCCAGGCACGTCGCGGCGTCTCATCCCGAGACTCCCGATGAAGCCGCCTGGGCCGCCCGCCTTCGCGCGCTCTCGGCCCTGCTGGCCGCCTACCGCCTGAAGAACTCCAGCATCGAATTCGAAGCCATACGCAGCACCCACTACTACGTCAACAGCGAGGGTTCCGAGGCGCGCTTCCCGGAGGACCTGGTATTCCTCCGCGCGCGCGTGATGGCGCAGGCGCCCGACGGCATGACCGCGCGGGACGCCGCCGTGTTCCACGCCCGCGATCTCCGGGGCCTGCCCCCGGAACCGGATCTCGCGCGCGGCATCCAACAGCTTGGCGCGAGCGCGGCGGCGCTGGCCCGCGCGCCGCGCGGCGAGGATTATTCCGGCCCCGTGCTGTTCGAAGGCATGGCCTCGCCGCAGTTGTTCGCCGAGGTCCTGGGCCGCAGTTTCGCCCTGACGCGCCGGCCCGTGATGGAGCCCGGCCGGCCCGGCGCGTTCCCGTATAGCGAGCTCGACGGCCGCGAGGGCGCCCGCATTCTGCCGGAGTTCTTCGACGTAGTGGATGATCCCACCCAGACCGAGTGGCGCGGCCGCCGCCTTTTCGGCTCCTACCCGGTGGACCGCGAGGGCGTCGCACCCAAGCCCGTCTTCCTCGTCGAAAAGGGCGTGCTTAAGGGCTTTCTTACCACCCGGCAGCCGGTGCGCGGGCATTCCGGTTCCAACGGCCGCGCGCGCCTGCCCGGCTCCTTTGGGGCCAGCGCCGCAGCCATCAGCAACCTGTTCGTGCGCGCCTCGGAAACCAGCACGCTGCCGGAGCTGAAACGCAAGCTGATCGAAATCTGCAACACGCGCGGCAAGCCTTACGGGCTGCTGGTGCGCAAGATGGATTTTCCTTCCTCCGCGTCTTTCGAGGAAGTGCGGCGGCTGGTGACTGGATCGGCGCAGGGGGGCAGCGCGCGGCCCGTCTCCATGCCGGTGCTGGTCTACAAGGTGTATCCGGACGGACGCGAGGAGCTGGTGCGGGGCCTGCGCTTCCGCGGCCTCAACGCGCGCTCTTTCAAAGACGTGCTCGCCGCCGCCGATGACGAGAACTTGTTCGAGTTTCTGAACAACACCGCGCCGTTCGCGCTCATGGGCGCGGGAGGCTACGTGGCCGAAACCTGCGTAGTGGCGCCCTCCGTATTGATTGACGACCTCGAGCTGCATCCCGCCGAGGAAGAGCTGCCCAAGTTGCCCGTGGTTCCGCCGCCCGTATGAGGATCATCGGCAGATACGTTTTCCGGGAGATTCTCTCCAGCGCCCTGATCGGAACGCTGCTGGCCACGGCGGTGATTTTCCTGCAAGGCATCGGGCCGCTGCTGGGCGTGCTGGTGCGCAGCTCGGCCGAGTTCAAGACGGTGGCCTACCTGTTCTCGCTGGGCATGCCCGCCGTGCTTCCCTTGACCATCCCGTTCGGCGTGCTGGTGGGAATCCTGATCGGTCTGGGCCGCATGTCGAGCGACGGCGAGGTCACGGCCATGCGGGCCGCCGGCGTTTCCGGCCGCCGCGTGATCCTGCCGGTGCTGGTGTTCGCGAGCCTGGCCGCCGCGCTCGCCGCCCTGGCCTCCGTCAAGCTGGCGCCCCTGGCGTTGCGCGAATCCAATCGCCTGATCAACAAGCTGGTTTCCACCCAGATCACGGCGGAGATTCAGCCGCGCGTCTTCGAGGAGCAGTTCCCAAGAACCATTCTCTATGTCGGCGACGTGCGGCAGCTTGCCAATAACGTCGTGCTGTGGCGCAACGTGTTCATGGCCGACGTGACGCCGCCGGAGGAGCGCACCACCGGCTTGCAGGAAAACGCCGCCGGGCCGCTGGTGACGGTGGCCCGCGAAGCCATCGCCACCGCCCAGCCGGAACAGAACCGCATCCTGCTCTCCCTGCGCGACGCCAGCACGCACGAGATGGGCAAGGACTCCGTGGCCCACGATGCGAGCTGGCCGCGCGGCGAGCAGGCCATCGAGGCCGCTCCGCCGGCGCCCGCGCGGCAGCGCCCGTTCCTGGAGATGACCACCACGGAGCTGCACCGCCACCTGGGCAAGGATTTTCCCAACTGGATCGAGGCGCGCATCGAGTTCCACCGGCGTCTGGCGCTGCCGCTGGCCTGCATCATGATGGCGCTGGTGGGCATCCCGCTGGGCGTCTCCTCGCGCAAGGGCGGCAAATCGTCGGGTTACGTTTGGGGAGTCTTCCTGGCGTTCTTCTGCTACCACCTCTCCTTCATCAGCCTGATTGGACTGGCGAAGCAGCGCGCGCTGCCGCCGGAAGCCGCGGTCTGGGCGCCCAACGCGGCCTTCGCGCTGGCCGGCCTGATCCTCATCGCGCGCCTGGAGCGGCCCGGCGAACGCGATCTGATCGGAGGCGTGCGCGGCTGGTTCGGCCGCGCGTGGCAGCGCATCAAGCCCGCGCGGCGCGAGCCGGCGCAGGCGGCCAAGGGCCGCCTGCACGTGATGCCGCTCATCGTGGACACCTACATCCTCTCGAACTTCCTCTACTATTTCACGCTGCTGCTGGCCAGCTTCATCGGGATGACCGAGGTGTACAACTTCTTCGAACTGCTGGGCGACATCGTGCGCAACGGCATCGCCATGCCGAAGGTGTTCACCTACCTGGCCTTCCTCGCTCCCAAGCTGATTTACGACACGCTGCCCATCAGCGTGCTGGTGGCGGTGCTGGTCACTTTCGGCGTGCTCACCAAACAGAACGAGGTCACCGCGTTCAAGGCCTGCGGCGTCAGCCTGCACCGGCTGGCGCTGCCCATCATGTTTGCCAGCACCGTGTTCAGCGTGGGCCTGTTCGCCTTCGACCACTACTACATCCCCGGCGCCAACCGCGTGCAGGACGCGCTGCGCAACGAGATCAAGGGCCGCGCCGTGCAGACCTATCTGCGCCCGGACCGCAAGTGGATTTTCGGCAACGGCCCGCGCATTTTCTACTACCGCTATTTCGACCCGGCCGAAGACGTGATGGCCGGCGCCACCGTGTACGAACTCGATCCCGCCAGTTTCGACCTGGTGCGCCAGATCTCCGCCGAGCGCGCCCGCTGGCAGCCCTCCCTGCGCACCTGGGTTTACGAAAACGGCTGGTTCAGCGACTTCCGCAAGAAGCGCCGCGTGGGCACGCAAACCTTCCAGGTGATGACCTTCCCGGAACTCACCGAGGACCCCAGGTACTTCCGCAAAGAAGTGCTGCAAGACAAGCAGATGAACTTCCGGCAGCTCCGGGCGTACATTGCGGATTTGCAGCAAAGCGGCTTCGATACGGTGCGGCTGCGCGTGCAGTTCTACCGCAAGTTCGCCGTGCCGATGTTCCCTCTGATCATGGCGCTGATCTCCGTGCCTTTCGGTTTTCTGGTGGGCAATCGCGGGGCGATGGCGGGCATCGGAGTGAGCATCGGGATCGCCATCTCCTACTGGGGCATCAACGTGCTGTTCGAGCAGATCGGAAACGCCAACCAGTTGCCGCCCGCCATGGCCGCCTGGGCGCCCGACGCTGTGTTCGGCCTGGCGGGGTTGTACCTCATCATGCGGATGAGGAGCTGATGGCTCCAGCTCCACACAAGAAAAGCCGGGCGCTTTCGCGCCCGGCAGGGGATCACAGCGGAACGTAACGGTTACGCGCGCATCGCGTAGGAGCTGAGCACCTTCATGTAGTTGGCGCGCTCGAACGCGGAGGGCTGCGGCACGGCCCTGCGGCTCATGCTGCCCTGCATCTGGCGGATGGACTCGTACTCGTGCTCGCCGAGCCATAACAGCAGCTCGTTTTGCAGCGTCTCCAGGTACTGGATGCCGCGCTTGAGCAGGGCGGAGGTCATCATGGCGACGCGCGCTCCGGCCATCATGGCCTTTACCACGTCGGTGGCGGTGTGCACGCCGCCGGTGAGCGCCATGTCGGCGTTGATATTGCCGTAGAGCACCGCGATCCAGTTCAGCCGCAGCAGCAGCTCGTACTGGTTGCTGAGCATCAGGTTCGGCACCACTTCCAGCGCTTCCAGGTCGTAATCCGGCTGGTAGAAGCGGTTGAAGAGCACCAGGCCGTTGGCGCCGCAGGCATCCAGCTTCCGGGCCATGTTACCCATGGAGCTGAAATACGGCCCCAGCTTCACGGCCACGGGGATGTTCACGCTGGCCCTGACTTCCTTGACCAGTTCGCAATAGCGCTGTTCCACCTGCTCGCCCGTGAGGTCGAGGTCCACCGGAATCCAGTAGATGTTCAGTTCCAGCGCGTCGGCGCCGGCCTGCTCCATCTTCCTGGCGTATTCTACCCAGCCGCCGTTCGAGTGCCCGTTGAGGGATGCGATAACCGGGATCTGGACGGCGGCCTTGCACTTGCGGATGTGCTCCAGGTAGCCCTCGGGGCCGACCTGAAACCGCTGCACGTCGGGGAAGTGCGTGGGCGCCTCGGGGCCGCGCTCCTCGGCCGCGCTAATGGCGCGGTCGAGCTCCTCCGCTTCAATGGTGATCTGCTCCGCGAACAGCGAGTGCAGCACCACGGCGGCGGCGCCAGCGTCTTCCAGGCGTTTCACGTTGCCCGGATCCTCGCACAGGGGCGAGGAGGAAGCCACCAGGGGGCTCTTGAGTTTGAGCCCCAGGTAGGTGGTGGAAAGGTCGATGGTTTTCGAAAGGTCGATCATTACTTCCCTCCCTTGGCCGCATCGGCGCTACCGTCGGCCGGCATGCTGGCCCAGTGTTCGTACAGCTTCCATCTGCGCTTCACGTCTTCCTGCGCCTCGCTGATCAGCGCCTTGGCCGCTTCCGGATTGCTCTTGGTGAGCATGGTGAAGCGGGTCTCGTTGTAGGCGTAATCCTTGAGCGCGATGCTCGGAGCCTTGCTGTCGAGCTGGAAGGGGTTCTTGCCCTCCGCGATCAGCGCCGGGTTGTAGCGGAACAGCGGCCAGTGGCCGGAGTTCACCGCCGCCTTCTGCTGGTCCAGGCCGTGCACCAGGTCGTAGCCGTGCGCGATGCAGTGGCTGTAAGCGATGATCAGCGACGGGCCGTCGAAGGCGTCCGCTTCCAGGAACGCTTTCACGGTGTGCATGTCGCTTGCGCCCATGGCCACGCGGGCCACGTACACGTTGCCGTAGGTCGTGGCGATCATAGCGAGGTCCTTCTTGCCCAGGGGCTTGCCGCCGGCGGCGAACTTCGCCACCGCGCCCTTGGGGGTGGCCTTGGACATCTGGCCGCCGGTGTTGGAGTAGACCTCGGTGTCGAGCACCAGGATGTTGATGTTGCGCCCGGAAGCGATCACGTGATCCAGGCCGCCGTAGCCGATGTCGTAGGCCCAGCCGTCGCCGCCGAACGACCACACGCTCTTGCGCACCAGCGCGTCGGCCAGCGCGTGGAGATCCCTGGCTTCGGCCGTCTTCAGGCCCTTGAGCTTGTCACGCAAGGCGTTGACCCGCTCACGCTGCTCGTGGATGCCCTTCTCCGACTTCTGGTCGGCCGTGAGGATGCCCGCCGCCAGCTCGTCGCCGATCACGGAACTGAGCTTCTTCACCAGCTCGCGCGCGTATTCGTTCTGTTTATCGAGCGCCAGCCGGAAGCCCAGGCCGAACTCCGCGGCGTCTTCAAACAGCGAGTTGGACCAGGCCGGGCCGCGGCCCGCGCCGTCCTGCGCGTAAGGCGTGGTCGGCAGGTTGCCGCCGTAAATCGAGGAGCAGCCCGTGGCGTTGCCGATGATGGCGCGGTCGCCGAACAACTGCGTCATCAGCTTGATGTAAGGGGTCTCGCCGCAGCCGGAGCAGGCGCCGGAGAACTCGAACAGCGGCCGAAGCAACTGCACGTCCTTCACCTGCGAAACGCTGAGCGCCTTGCGGTCCGTCTCCGGGATGTTCAGGAAGAACTCCCAGTTCCTGGCTTCGGGCTCGCGCAGCGGCATCTGCGGCGCCATGTTGATGGCGCGGTGCTTCACTTCCGTCTTGCTCTTGACCGGGCAGGCTTCGATGCAAAGCGCGCAGCCGGTGCAATCCTCGGGCGCCACCTGGAGGGTGTACTTCATGTCCTTGAAGTCCTTCCAGCGGGCCGGGACGGCCTTGAACGTTTCGGGAGCGCCGTCCAGGTACTTGGGCTCGTACACCTTGGCGCGGATCACGGCGTGCGGGCAAACCAGCACGCACTTGCCGCACTGGATGCAGAGCGCTTCGTCCCATACCGGAATTTCGAGCGCGATGTTGCGCCGCTCCCACTGCGCGGTGCCGGTGGGGAACGTGCCGTCGATCGGCATGGCGCTGACCGGCAACTGGTCGCCGCGGCCGGCGATGATTTCGGCCGTCACCTTTTGCACGAACTCCGGCGCGGCGGCGGGAACCGCGGGCCGCATGCGGAGCTGCGAACCGGCTTCGGCCGGCACCTTCACTTCGTGCAGGTGGTCGAGGGCGGCATCCACCGCGGCGAAGTTTTTCTTCACCACGGACTCGCCGCGCTTGCCGTAGGTCTTCTCGATGGAGTGCTTGATAGCCGCGATGGCTTCCTCGCGCGGCAGCACGCCGCTGATGGCGAAAAAGCAGGTCTGCATGATGGTGTTCACGCGGCCGCCCATGCCGGTCTGGCGCGCCACCTCGTAGCCGTCGATCACGTAGAACTTCAGCTTCTTCCCGATGATCTGGCGCTGCACTTCCACCGGCAGCTTGTCCCAGACTTCGTCCGCGCCGAAGGGCGAGTTCAGCAGGAACGTGGCGCCCGGTTCGGCCACCGTCAGCATGTCGAAGCGTTCCAGGAAGGAGAACTGGTGGCACGCCACAAAGTTCGCCTGGCTGATGAGGTAGCTGGAACGGATCGGCTTGGGACCGAAGCGCAGGTGCGAGGTGGTGATGGCGCCCGACTTCTTCGAGTCGTACACGAAGTAGCCTTGCGCAAAGTTGTCCGTCTCCTCGCCGATGATCTTGATGGAATTCTTGTTGGCGCCCACCGTGCCGTCCGCGCCCAGCCCGTAGAAGACCGCGCGCACCGTGCCGGGATACTCGGTGGAGAAGTCCGGATCGTAATCGATGCTGGTGTGGGTCACGTCGTCGCGGATGCCCACCGTGAAATGCGTCCGCGGAGAGGCCTTGCGCATTTCGTCGAACACGCCCTTCACCATCGCCGGGGTGAATTCCTTCGAGGAAAGGCCGTAACGGCCGCCGATCACGCGCTTGTCCGTCACGCCGGCTTCCACCAGCGCCGTCACCACGTCCGTGTAAAGCGGTTCGCCGAGCGAGCCGGGCTCCTTGGTGCGGTCCAGCACCGCCAGCACGCGCGCGGTCTTCGGCACCGCGGCAACGAAGTGTTCCACCGAGAACGGACGGAACAGCCGCACCTTCAGCACGCCGACCTTCTCGCCGCGCGCCGTCATGTGCTCGACCGCCTCGTGCGCGATCTCGCAACCGGAACCCATGATGACAATCACGTGTTCGGCATCCGGCGCGCCCACGTATTCAAACAGCTTGTACTGCCGCCCCACGACGCGTGCGAACTTGTCCATCGCGTTCTGCACGATAGCGGGCGCCGCCAGGTAGAACGGGTTGATTCGTTCGCGCGCCTGGAAGTAAACGTCGGGGTTCTGTGAGGTGCCCCGGATCACCGGATGATCGGGCGAGAGCGCGCGCTTGCGGTGCGCTTCGATCAACTCCGGATCCATCATGGCTCGCATGTCGTCGTACGACAGTTGCTCCACCTTGGCCACTTCGTGAGAGGTGCGGAAGCCGTCGAAAAAGTGGATGAGCGGGACGCGCGCTTCGAGCGTGGCCGCCTGCGCGATGAGCGCGAAGTCCATCACTTCCTGGACACTGGCCGAGGAGATCAAGCCCCAGCCGGTCTGCCGGACGGCCATCACGTCGCTGTGATCGCCGAAGATCGAAAGCGCCTGGGCGGCGAGCGACCGGGCGGCGATGTGGAAGACCGTGGACGTGAGCTCGCCCGCGATCTTGTACATATTCGGAATCATGAGCAGCAGGCCCTGTGACGCGGTAAACGTCGTCGAGAGGGACCCCGCTTGCAGCGCGCCGTGGATAGCGCCGGCCGCGCCGCCTTCGCTCTGCATTTCGGTTACCGAGGGAATGGTCCCCCAGATGTTCGGCCTGCCCTCGGCCGACCACTGGTCCGCCCATTCTCCCATGTTGGATGAAGGCGTGATCGGATAAATCGCGATCACTTCGTTGGTAGCATGCGCGACGTACGCCGCAGCTTCGTTGCCGTCGATGGTTACTTTAGGCCTGGCTGTGGTGGATGAGTTGGTCAACTCTCCGCTCCTTCCTTGAGGGTGGTTGTAGGACTTGGGATTTTAAGTACCATTATAGGACTCCGATGTGCCGGAAATCCACCGGACACCCAGCGCCAACAGTAGTATAATGAGCGCGTTTGGGAGGTCGCCGATGCCTCACTACGTTTTCCTCTGCCAGTCGTGCAACAAGGAATTCACCCAGGTCCTGCACATTGCGGAACTCGAAAAGGGCGGTATCAAGTGCCCGCACTGCGGGAGCGAAAAGGTCAAGCAGCAGATCGCCGCTTTTTCGGCCGTAACCTCTAAGAAGAGCTGAGGCGTGCCGCCCGGAGCATGGCGCGCAGGTTCGCGGGCGGCGTGTCCGCCGGCAAGGCGCAGCCCGCGTTGAGAATGAAGCGCGGCGTGTCCGCGAACAGTTCCACGAGCCGGCGCGTCTCGCGCTCCACGTCTGCTGGAGACCCCCGCGCGAGCACGCCGCCGGGGTCGATGTTGCCCACGAAGGCCGCGCGGTCCTTCATCAGTGCGTGCGCGCGGCGTGCATCCGTTTTGTAGTCGAGTTCCAGGCCGTCGGCGCCGGTAGCGAGCATGTCGGGGAGAATTGCGTCCGTGCGGCCGCAGATGTGCAGGACGTAGGGCAGGCCCAACTCGTGCGCGCGGGCCGCGGCCCGGGCTTCGTAGGGCTGCGCGAATCCGCGGTAGATCCGCGGCGAAACCACGTCCGGCCCGGCGGGGCTGTCGCCGTTGGAGAGCATGTGCGCTCCGGCGGCGGCCATGAGTTCGAGAAACCGCTGGGTGGCCGCGGCGCAATACGCGAGCAGCCGGTGCGCCGCCGCGTGGTTGGCGGGGTCCATCAGGTCCATCATCCACGCGGCGGGACCGCGCAGCATTCCCGCCAGCGAGAACGCGCACTGGTCGCAGTTGCCTCGAACGAAAATCTCATCGCGGAAATATTCCCGCAGCAGCCGCACGGCCTCCAGCCACACCTGCACACGCGGGTGGCCACCCACATCCAGGGGCGCGATCTCTTCGTCGAGGCCGCTCAGGCGCGCCCCGGCAAAACGGGCGGGTGCGTCGCGCGGAAAATCCACGGGCGCCCCCAGCGCGCCGGCCAGCGTCACGGTATCCACGTCCACCAGAACGCCGTCGTAGCCGTAGGTTTCCACCGCCCGGATAAAGCACCGTGCGATGGCGCGGGGATCGCGGCGGTATTGCTCCATCGCCACGCCGGCCTCCCGCGCCGCCATGAGGAAGTTGTGGAGCATCACCGGAACCGCGTCCGGCGGCCGTCCTTCCAGCGCCGCGCGGATCCGCTGGCACCCGTTCACGGCAGCGGCAGCCGCACGGGACGGCTCTCGCGTTGGGAGATTTCCGCCGCGATGCAGATCTCGTGCGTGTTCACCGCGTCCGCAACATTGCAGTGCGATTCGCGCCCTTCCAGGATGCACTGGACGAAGTGATCCATCTGGGCGTTGAAGGGGTGGTGCGCGACCTCGGCGGTATCCGGCAGCACGGTGGGAATCGTGGCCCAGCCGGTCTGCCCGGGCCAGCGGTTCGTGAACAACTGGTTATTGCGGATGGCGCCGCGCTCGCCCATCAGGGTGATGGGGAAGGTGTACGGCATGGGGCACTCGAGCGAGCAGGCCACCTTGCCGATGGCGCCGCCCGAGAATTTCAGGATGGCCACGCTGTTGGTCGGGTACTCGTAGGCGAGCTGGTTGGACGGGCCGTAGTTCGAGTAGGAAGAAACCTCCACGGCATCGTCGGCCAGGAACCAGCGCAGGGCGTCGATGGCGTGGCAGCCCCCGGTCAGCAGGTTGTTGCCGCCGAACTCCCTGCGGCGGATCCATTCGTAGCCGCTGTACCAGGAAGCGACCGGGTGGTGGTAGTCCACCTCGCCGTAAAACAGCGTGCCCACGGTGCCGTCCGCCAGGATCGCCTTGATGGTTTCAAACAGCGGGTTCCACCGCAGCACGAAGCTCACCACGCTGCGTACACCCGCCGCCCGCACCGCGCCATCCAGAAGCCTGAGGCTCTCGAGATCCAGCGCGATGGGTTTCTCCACCACGATGTGCTTGCCAGCCTGCGCCGCGGCCACGCCCTGTTCGACGTGCAGGTGGTGCGGCGTGCAGATGGAAACGATGGCGATCTCCGGATCGCGCAGGATTGCGTCCAGGTCCGTGTAGCAGCGGCAGTGCGGCAGCCCGAACTCGCGCGCCCTGGCTTCCGCCCTCGCCATCTCGCGGCTCAGCAGCGCGACCACCTCCGTGTGCGGGTTGCGCTGGAACGCGCGGATATGCTCGCCCGAAACCCAGCCGGTTCCGAGCACGGCCACTCCCATTTTGCTCATGTAAGGCTCCATTCTCTCCAGCGGCGGCCGAGCGCGCCGCTCTCGGGCTCACTTAGAAACACCAGCACACCCCAGCGGAACCGCAGCGCTTCGCCGGGCTTGAGATGCAAAGGTTCGCGAAAGGTGGGCGCGGCGCTCAGGTACCCGAACCGGTTCATCACGAAGAACGGCGTGGGATGCCGCGGATTGGAGGGATGATCGAATAGGGCCGCGCCGCCCACCCCGGCGCGGTAGTAAGCGCACCACGCCGCGGGTTCGCCGTTGGCTTTATCGATTTCGCGCGTGCCCCGCGAGTTCAGGCATCCGCCGCCGTCCATCTCGCGGATGAACCGGACGCCGAGGCCGTCGTAAGGGTGCTTTTCGCCGCTGAGCGTGACCGCCTCGGCGCGCGCCCGCAGCTCGCTCCGCCATTCGAGCCAGTTGCCCTCCGGGAGCGGCGCCGCGCGGATCTCGCGACGCTCCTCCAGGAGCACTTTGTCCGCCGCCGTCCAATGGTTCACTCCGCTTCGGACCTGCACGATCCGGCCGTGGGGCCCGGGATTCTCCTCGCCCCAGAAATCGTACCCGTTCACGTCGTTCCATCCGAGCATGAGGCCGCGGTGGTGTACGTGGTCCTTGGGCCCGTCCAGCGTGGCCTCGCGCCCGTCGGGAAAGTAGAGCGGATGCACGTAAGGTTTCGTGCGGCCCACACGGTACTCGAAGATCTTGGCCAGAAAGGCGCGCCGCGTCACCCCATGCGGATGGTCTCCGTGGCGGCGTCGAAGTACGCCACCTTGCCTTCCACGTACGAGCGCATCGCCATGATGAGCGGCACCTGCACGCGGTAGCCCAGCTCCAGATCGCCGTTCGGCTGCTCGCGCTTGCGGATGGCTTCGAACCAGTTGCGCATGTGGTCGTGCTCGTAGGGCGTAAGGTTCGAGCTCATGCGCCGCCGCTGGGAGCCCTCCTGGGGCTGGAACTCGAAACCGCCGGGCGGGAACGTGAGCGTGCCTTGAGTGCCGCGGATCACCGTGTCGAGGCCGGTGCTGTTGGCGATGGTTCCGAGCACCGCCACCGTGAGGTTCTCCGGGTACTCGATCAGCAGGTCGAAAGTGTCCGGCACGTCGCGCCCGCCGTCGTAGACGTACTTCCCGCCCACGGCCGCCACTTTCTTCGGAAGCCCCGGGTTCAGCACCTTAAACAGGCGCGTCATGGGGTGCGGATAGAGGTCCGTGGAGGGCCCGCCGGAGTAATCCATGTACATACGCCACTGAAAAAAGCGCGAGGCGGTAAACGGCCGTTGCGGAGCGTCGGCCTGGAAAGCATCCCAGTTCAGGCCGGGGCCTGGCCGGGCATTCGGATCTTCGACCGGCATGCCGCGCTCGCCGGAATCGCCCTGGCGGAAGTAGCCGCACTGGGCGTGTACCGGCTTGCCGATGGCGCCCTGCTTCACCAGGCCGGCGGCGCGCAGCCAGGTGGGGTCGGTCACCCACTGGGCGCCCACCTGGAAGACGGGGCGCCGCTGGCGGGCTTCCCGCACGAGCTGCTTGAGCGCGTCGAACTGCGTCCAGTGGGTGAGGGGCTTCTCGCAGTACACGTCTTTACCGGCGCGCACCGCTTCGAGCGCCTTGAAGACGTGCACGCGGTCCGGCGTGGCCACGATCACCGCGTCCACCGCCGGGTCGCGCAGCAGTTCGGCGGACTCGCGGTGGGCGCGGGCGGAAAACGCTTTGGCGGCGCGCTCCAGCCGCGGCTGGTAGATATCGCACACCGCGACCACCGAGGCGGGCTCCCCGGCCTGTTCCAGTTGTTGCACTACGCGGCCAAGGTGCGAGCCTCGCCCGCCGCAGCCGATCAGACCGACGCCGATGCGCTCCTTGCGCGCGCCCGGTTGGCCTGGCGCCAGGGCCGCGGCGGGAACGCCCGCGAGAAAACTTCGCCTGGAGGGCATGGCGTACAGTGTATCCTGACAGGCAGGAGGGTTGCATGGAACGCCGTGATTTCCTGAAGTCCTCGCTGGCGGGCGGTGCGCTGGCGGCCCCGGGCAGGTCCGCGCTGCCGCGGCGGCGCTACAAGGGCAATATCGAGCTGTCCATCATCGGCTTCGGCGGCATTGTGGTGGTAGGGCAGGAACAGAAAGACGCCGACCGCGAGGTGGCCCAGGCCATCGACCGCGGCGTCAACTACTTCGACGTCGCGCCTTCCTACGCGAAAGGCGAGGCCGAGATCAAGCAGGGCAACGCGCTGGCGCCCTACCGCAAGAACGTCTTTCTGGCCTGCAAGACGCAGGAGCGCACGGCCGAGGGCGCGCGCCGCGAATTGGAGCAATCGCTGACCCGGGCGCACACCGATCACTTCGACCTCTACCAGTTCCACGCCGTCACCACCATGCAGGACGTGGAAACCATTCTCGGCCCCGGCGGCGCCGGCGAGACGTTCCTGAAAGCGCGCGAACAAGGCAAGGTGCGGCACCTGGGCTGCTCCGCGCATTCGGTGGAGGCGGCCCTCGCCATGATCGAGCGATTCCCGCTCGATTCGATCCTGTTCCCCTTCAACTACATCTGCTTCGGGCAAGGCAATTTCGGGCCGCAGGTCATTGCCAAAGCGAAGGAAAAGGGAGTGGCGCGGCTGGCGCTCAAGGCGATGGCCAAGACGCGCGTGGTCAAGGGCGCCCCGCGTAAGTACCCGAAGTGCTGGTACGAGCCGCTGGACGACCCCGAACAGGCCCGCCAGGCGCTGCGCTTCACGCTCTCGCAGGACATCACCGCCGCCGTGCCGCCGGGCGACGAGCGCCTCTTCCGGCTGGCGCTGGATATCGCCGCGCGATTCAAACCGATGTCCCCGTCCGAGCAGAAGAAGCTGCTGGCGGCCACCGCGGGGATCAAGCCGATCTTTCCGGCGTAAACACACGGCAAGGTGCGGGATGCAGCGCGTGGCGGTGGTGAGTTCATTGTCCGAAGGTCTGCCGCTCGACGCGGAGCTGACCGGCGCGCAACTCGCGGCCATGCTGCGGCGGGCCGTGGAGCTGGCTCCGCCGCCACTGCGCCCCTGGACCATCCTCAAGCCCAACATCGTCACCCATCCCGCGCCGGCGGGCGTGGTTACCGACCCGCTGCTGGTGCGCGAGCTGGCCTCGCTCATCGGAGGCCGCATCACGGTGGCCGAAGGCGCGGGCGGCTGGAAACCGGCGCCCGACGACGGCTGGAGCGATTACGCCGGCCTGGAGTTGCTCGACCTGAACTATGCCGAAACCATCGAGTGGCGGCGCTACACGCTGCCGCGTGCCGTGCGGGAGTGCGACACGTTCGTGACGCTCTCGCCGCTCAAAACCAACAAGGGCGCGGGCGTTTCCCTCGCCATGAAGAACCAGTTCGGCATCGCGCCGGGAACGGTCTACGGCTGGCCCAAGTTCGGCCTGCACGCCCTGGGGCCGATCGAGGAAACCATCGTGGACCTCTACTGTTTCAGGCCGCCGGATTACGCCGTGCTGGGCGGAAGCTGGGGCGTGGAGGGCGAAGCGGACCGCCCCCTCCGCCACAACGTGATCGTGGCGGGCGCCAACGCCGTGGCGGTGGACATGACGGCCGCCCGCATCATGGGTTTCGAACCGGAAGAGCTCGCCTTCCTGCGTGTGGCCCGCGCGCGCGGCCTCTGGCCCGCTAACATAGACATTTGCGGAGACCGCCTGGATTCGGCCGTGCGCCCGTTCCGCCGCTCCGCGCAATGGGAGGCAACGTGCAAGTGACCAGAAGGGAAGCGCTGCTGGCGGCCGCGGCCCCGGCCGTCGCGCCGGCCGGCATGCCGCAGGTGGATTTCGGCAAACACAAGGTAGGCCGCCTGATGGTGGGCGGCAATCCCGTGAGCGGGCATTCCCACGTGGACGGCAAGCTCAGCCGGGACATGATCGAGTACTTCACCGCGGCCAACGTGAAGAAGATGCTGCGCGCCTGCGAGCAGGCCGGCATCAACGTGTGGCAGTCGCGCGCCGACCGCCACATCATGCGGCTGCTCACCGAGTACCGCGGCGAAGGCGGGCGCATCCAGTGGATCGCACAGACCGCCTCCGAACTGGCCGACGTGCCGCGCAACATCCGCGACGCCGCCGCGCTCGGCGCCATCGGCGTCTACCACCACGGCACGTCCACCGACGCGCTGTGGGCCGCGGGCAAAATCGAAGAGGTGAGGGAGCGCATCAAGGTCATGCGCGACGCGGGCGTGCGGGCGGGCCTGGGAACCCATATCCCCGAGGTCATCGACTACGTGGAGGCCAAGAACTGGGACGTGGACTTCTACATGACCTGCCTCTACAACATCAGCCGCTCGAAGGAAGAGGCCTCGAAGCTGGCCGGCAAGCCCGTGGAAGGAGAGTTCTTCTGGGATCCCGACCGCGAGAAGATGCTGGAGCGCGTCCGCACCACGCGGCGGCAATGCCTGATCTTCAAGGTGTACGGCGCCTCGCGCAAGTGCGATTCGCCGGAGCAGATGAGCGCCGCCATGAACCAGGTGTTCCAGTACGCCAAGCCCTCCGATTGCGTGGTGGTGGGGATGTTTCCCAAGTACAAGGAACAGGTCGCGGAGAATTGCCGTTATGTCGTGCAGTCGCTGGCCTGAGTTCGCGCTGCTGCTCGCGGCGCTGCCCGCGCCCGCGCAAACCAGCGAAGTGGTGCTGCTCGACCCGTTCGCCGGGCGCGAGCAGGTCGTCTACACCGCGCCGCGCAAGGTGGAGGTGCCCAACTGGTCGCCGGACGGTTCCTACCTGCTGCTCAACTCCGAGGGCCGGCTCTGGCGCCTGCCGGCGGCGGGCGGGGAACCGGCGCCCGTGGACACGGGCGATGTGAAGGGCGTGAACAACGATCACGGGATCTCGCGCGACGGCCGCTGGTTCGCCATCTCCGCCGGCCAGATGTATGTGCTGCCGTCCATCGGCGGCGCGCCGCGCCAGGTGACCGAAAAGCGGCCCAGCTACTTTCACGGCTGGTCGCCGGACGGCAGGACGCTGGTCTATTGCGCGCCCCGGGACAACAACTTCGACCTGTACGCGATTCCCGCCGCAGGCGGCGCGGAAAAGCGGCTCACCATGCACCCGGGCTACGACGACGGCCCCGACTATTCGCCCGACGGCAAGTGGATCTACTTCAACTCCGACCGCTCGGGAAGCTGGGACATCTGGCGCATCCCGGCCGCTGGCGCCGGCCCCGAGGACCGCAAGGCCGAGCGCATCACCCGCGATGAGCGCGAGGACTGGTTCCCGCACCCCTCGCCCGACGGCCAGTGGCTGGTTTTCGTGTCCTTCGAAAAAGGCACCAAGGGACATCCCGCCAACCAGAATGTGGAGCTGCGCCTGATGCCGCGCAAAGGCGGCGTCCTCCGAACCGTGGCGAAATTGTTCGGCGGCCAGGGCACCATCAATGTAAACTCCTGGGCGCCGGATAGCAGGCGTTTCGCCTACGTGCGGTACCGATGAAGCGGCGGGGAGAGGGGACTACCGCTTCAATCCCTGCACGTACAACGCCCGGTAGCCGCCGACCACCGTCTGGGTGCCGGTGACCTCGACGATGCGGCCCATGTGCTCGCTGGCCGACTCCCGGGCATCCACACCGCCGTCGCGGCGCGGATCGTGCTCCTCGGGCATCAGCATGTAAATGCCGCCGTCCTTGGTCAGCAGCCCGATCGGCTGGCCGTTCCGCACGCAGGCCTGCCCGCAGGCGCGGTGCTTCTCACCGTGCTTGCCGAGTTGCAGGTAGCAGGAAAGGTCCAGGATCTCGCCGGTTATGGTGACGACTTTGCCCTCCAGCGGTTTCTTGTTCACGCCGGAAGCGATGGTGGTATCGGTCCACGCCGCGGCGGGCTTGACGCCGATGCGGGCCACGGGTTTGTCATAGGCGCCCTGCTCCACCGTCAGTTCGGGGTGCAGGATTCCGCTCTTCTGGGCGGCAAAAGCCAGCGCGGCAAGCGCCAGCACGGAGATCGTAACGGTCTTTTTCATGATGCGTTCAGGCTCGGACGCTGGCGGCCGGGATCCGTCTTACCAGGTCCAGCATCTCCTCGCGGGTCTCGGCGCCGATGGTGAAGCAGTCCACGCATTGGAGCGAGAGCGCAAATCCGAGGGCTTCGTCCACGCGCCGCCGCAGGGCGCCTTGCCCCAGGATCTTCATCCCGATGACGCCCTTGCCGGCGGCCTTCAGCTCCTGCAACACCGCAACCACGGTGCGCGGATCGGCATCCATCGCATCGCCCGCGGGGTTGATGCGCGCCAGGGCCACCTGCGCCCAGGGGTCGCGCGCCGCCGCCCGCAGCGCGTCCACGGAGTGGCAGGAGACGCCGTGCGTCCGTACAACGCCGCGCTCGCGCGCCTCCGCGATTACGTTCATGGCCCCGCGTTTGCGGCGCGGCCAGTCACCATCGGTCATACCGTGTAGCAGCAGAATATCAATGTAGCCGGTGCCGAGCTCGCGGCGGAAACGGTCCAGGTCCGCCCGCGCCTCTGTTTCAGTAGATGCGTGGGTCTTGGTCAGGATGCAGACGTTCTCCCTCGGCACCCCCTTGAGCGCCTCGCGAACATGCGGATGCGTACCGTACTGGTCCGCTGAATCCCAGAACGTGACACCCTCGCCGTAGGCCGCGCGGAACAGTTCGGCAAGCCCCTTCAGCCCCAGCCGGCGGGTCTGGTTGGAACTGCCTCCCACCCCGTTGGTGCCGCTCCCCTGGGCCAGCCGGCTCACCGGGACCTTCATGGGACCGAGCAGGATGCGGTCCGAGGCGTGTTTCCTGCGCGCCGGTGCGGGCGTGGCGGCCAGCGCCCCCAGGAACTCTCTTCGGTTCACATCGCCTCCTTGCCCTCTCTGATGCGGCGCACCGTCACTCCGGCTTCCTGAAACAGGACCTCCACCATTCCGAAGTGCTCGTTGTAGTACTCGCTGGAGTACGCGGCCATGCGGTCGCCCGAGATGGCCACGCTGGTGATCCCCGCCTGCACAATCGCCCGCGCGCAGTCCATGCACGGCATCAGCTCCACGTAGAGCGTGCAGCCCTCGGTGGCGGTGCCGGCGCGCGCCGCGTTGCAGATGGCGTTGCGCTCGGCGTGCTCGATCCACAGGTACTTGGCCGGGCGCGCCAGCCGCTCGGGAACGTCGTCCCGTATGCCCCGCGGAAAGGAGTTGTACCCCGTGGAGCGGATTTCATGAGCGGGACCCACGATCACACAGCCAAGCTGCGTGTTGGGGTCTTTGGAGCGGGTAGCCACCACCCGGCAGATGTTCAGGTAGTAGGCATCCCAGTTGGGAATCTCGCGCATGGCTATGGGTTTGATTATAAGCGCACAGAAGCCGCTGTACGCGGCGTTGACACGGACCCGGCCCGGCGCGATAATTCATCTAGACACCACATATTCGTGGTGTCATATGGAGGCCAAGTGGCCGCACTCTCCATCCCACACACGGCGGTTCAGGTTTCGCTGGATGAGCTAACCCTGGAAGAAATCGTCGCCGTGGCGCGTCATCGCGTGCCGGTGGTGCTGAGCGCGGACCCGGACTTTCGGCGCCACATCGCGCGGGGACGCGAGACCCTGGAGCGCAAGCTGCGGAACGGAGAGGTGGTTTACGGGGTGAACACCGGGTTTGGCGGCAATGCGCGGTTCGTAATCCCGGAGGACGAACTGGCGCACCACCAGCAGAACCTGCTGGAATTCCTTTCCTGCGGCGTGGGAGAGCCGCTTCCCGAGGACGCCGTGCGGGCGGCGGTACTGCTGCGCGCCAATGCGCTGGCGCGGGGACTTTCGGCGGTCCGCATGGTGGTCCTCGAGCGCCTGGTGGATTTGCTGAACCACGGCATCACGCCGGTGGTCCCGAGGTTCGGTTCGGTGGGAGCCAGCGGGGACCTGTGTCCCGCGGCGTACATTGCGCGCGCCATGGCAGGCCGCGGGGAGGTCTTTTTTCAGGGGCGCCTCTACCCGGCGGCCGAGGTCCTGCGGCGGGAGCGCATAGAGCCGCTCCTCCCGGAGGCCAAGGAGGGCCTGGCGCTGCTCAACGGCACCACGGTCATGACCGGAATCGCCGCGATGGTGGTGGACGAAGCCGCCTACCTGTTCCGCCTCTCGCTGGGCGGGCTGGCCATGGCCGTGGAAGGGCTGCGCTCCTCGCCGGATTATTACCATCCCGCCATCCACATGGCCAAGCACCACCCGGGTCAGATCGCCGTAGCGGAGCGGATGAACTCGCTGCTGTTCGGTTCCGGGCTGGCCGTGCCGCTGGAGGAGATCCGACACCGCGTGGGCGAGCGCGCCGGGCGAGCCGCGCATGACCGTCACGACGTGGTGGCCGCCGAGGAATCCATCCAGAGCCCGTATTCGCTGCGCTGCATCCCGCAAGGACTGGGGCCGATGTATGAGTCGCTGGAGCGTGCCCGCCTGGTCGTGGAGCGGGAAGCCAATTCGGTGAACGACAACCCACTGATCGACCCTGTGTCGGACCGCGTCCACCACACGGGCAATTTCTACGGCGCGCACGTGGCGCAGACCATGGACGGGCTGAAGATCGACATCGCCAACCTGGCCAACTGGCTGCACTCCGTGATGGCGCTGCTGATGGACGACCGCTTCTCCGGCGGACTGCCGCCGTCGCTCAGCCCGCACCCCGGCGTCTACCAGGGATTCAAGGGCATGCAACTGGTTCACACCAGCCTGGTGACGGCTATCCGCCACTGGTGCGCGCCGAGCCTGGTGCACACGCTACCCACCGAGCAGTTCAACCAGGACGTGGTGAGCCTGGGCACGCACTCCGCGCTCACCGCCATGGACGTGACGCGCCTGCTGCGCAACGCGGTGGCGATCACGCTGCTGGCGGCGGCGCAGGCCATCGACCTGCGGCGAGGCGCCGACCGCCTCGGCGCGGGAACGCGGCCCATTTACAGGGCGATTCGCGAGGCGAGCCCCTTCCTGGACGCCGACCGCGCGCTCGATGGCGACATCGCCGCGGTCTGCGGGCTGATCGAGCGCCGCGCGATTGCGGTGCTGAACTGATTCACTTCCCCCGCAGGTGCATGTCGGCGAAGTTCAGGTACTGGTCCCAGTCGTAGGCGGTCACATCGTGCTTGCCGGCGCGGATGTGATAGCCGATGGCGCCCATGAGCGGCTGGTGAATGCCCGGCATCTGGTCCGTTCCCAGGCCCTGCTTGCCGAACAGCGCGTACACCGGCCCGGCATGGACGGCGGAGAGGAACTCGCCCTTGGGATCGGCCCAGCGGTCTTCTTCGGCGCTGGCCACATAAACCGGGCGCGGCGCGATCAGCGCCAGCAGTTCGTGCTGGTCCACGGGCAATTCGCTGACGCGGTCGTTGTACTTCGCGTAATTGGCGCAGAACCAGTGCGGGAAGCTGGTGTTCAGGTTCTGCACGGTTTCCCCGTACCAGCGGCGGGAGAGCGACGCGCCGCCCTCGCCGGAATCGTTCGAGATCACCAGTGCGAAGCGCGTGTCCGAGGCTCCGGCCCACAGCGCGGTCTTTCCAAGGCGGGAGTGACCCATCACGGCCACGCGTTTGGCGTCGATCTCGCGGTCGGTTTCGAAGTAATCCATGGCGCGGCTCAGGCCCCACGCCCACGCACCGATCGCGCCCCACTCCTCGGGCCCCGGCTTGGGGTAGAGCGACCGCACGCCGTAGGACATGCCGCCGTTGTAATCCGGCTCGATATCGCCGTAGAAGATGGTGGCCAAGCCGTAGCCCCGCGAGAGAATCTTCTCCACCTGCCACTGGCCGGCCGAACGGCCGCGCGAGCTTTCGGGCGCGATGATCTTCGTGGCCTTCCTGGTTTGCGGGTCGCGGACCCAGATTTCGCGGAGCGGGACGCCCGGGTCGGCGGCCACGGACTGGTTGCCTCCGAAATTCAGCCCCGCGAAGAGCGGCACGGGCCGCCTGGCGCCGGCCGGGAGGTAGATGAGGATGTCCATCTTCGGGCCGTCCGGCTTGTCCGTGAAGTGCACCCTGACCTGCTTGCGCACGGCCTTGCCCCCGAGCGCCTGCTTGTCCACCGGGGACTGCTCGTAGCGCACGCGGGCGGGCCTGGCGGGGCTGCGGCCGTAGACGTTGGTCTGAAACAGCCGGAACACTTCCGGCCGGCGCAGCTTCATCCACGTCGTGGCGTCGCGCACCGGCCGGCCGTTTGCCAGCACCAGCGGGTCCGGCAGCTTATAAGCGCCCGCCTTGCTCTCATCGTAGTTGGTTTGTGTCTGCGCCAACAATGCGGCCGAAGCCAGCGCAAGCAACGGCAACAGTTTCATGCCTGAGTTCCTCCTCAGAGGTTCAGGATATAACAACAGAGCCGGGCGGCTTCCCGCCGCCGGCTAACCCGCCTTCCCCGGCACGCCCTAAAATGTCGGTAGGAGCGTGACCATGAAATACGTAGCGCTCGCAGTGCTGGCCGCAACCTCGTTGCTGGCCGACGTGAATTCGACGGTTTATGTCCCCCACATCGTTGACGGCGGCTCCTGGCAGACCACGTTCGTAATTGTGAACCTCGCGACGCTGGCTCCCGGCCAGGCCATCATCCACCTCTGGGCGCGCGACGGCAGCGCCCTGCCGGTTTCGTTCTCCGGGGTATCGGGAGGGTCTCCGGTCTCCCAAGTAACCGTCAACCTTCCCCCGGGCGGCGTGGCCACGCTGGAAACGCTGGGCAACGCGGCGAATACCACGATTGGCTGGGCCGACATGGACGTGCAAACCTCCGGGCACATGGCCATAAGCGCCGTCATGCGCCAGCGCGTCGCCGGGCGGCCCGATTACGAGGTGGTGGTGCCCTCCATGCGCACCGCCACGACCAGCAAGGTCTTCGTCTTCGATCACATCTCGTCGGCGGCCACGGGGTTCGGCATGGCGAATGCATCCAGGTTGAACGCCGCCGCGGTGGACGTGACCATCCGCGACGAGACCGGGCGCAGCATTCAGACGGCCGTTCTGAACCTGCCGGCCGGCGCGCAGACTTCGTTCTCGCTCGCCGACCAGTTCCCGGTGACCGCGGGGAAGCGCGGCACTATCGAGTTTGCTCCCCAGCCGGGCGGCTGGTTCAACATCATCGGCCTGCGGTTCAACCCTACGGGGCCGTTCACCAGCGTGGAAGGGCTGGCGCCGTAGCAGGGTGGCTACGCGGGTTCGAACATCACCGCGATCTCGGCATCGCGCACGTTCGCCAGGCGCAGGGCGAGTTTGCGCCGGCCTTCGTTTCCGGCCTGCGGCGTGGGGTTGGGGCTCGAGGGCAGCGGTTCGGCGGGCATAACCCGGAGCTCCGCGTTCGCCGGGGAAAGCACGCGCGCCGAAAACGTCTTGCCCTGCTGGCGCAACACGGCCGCGCGTTTGTCCGGGGACAGCTCCACGGCGGCCGCGGTGTGGGCGAACCACCATAGCTCCGCCGGCGCCGCGGCGGTGACGCGGTCGGTGACGCGGACGCGCCGCCGGCCGATGACCTCCAGCTTGCGCTCCACGCGTTGCGCGTGCCGCGCGTAAGCCGGCGTGAGGTCGAAGGTCGCGGTTACGAGCTCCGGCGTCGAGTTATAGGAGGTCACGCGCGCAAACGCCCGCGGATCCTGGTCCGGCCCCTTATCCGGGTTGATCACCAGTACGTTGTGGCCCTCCGCCCGGATGCGGTAGAAGTCCTGCCGCCGGATGTGATTGCGGTGCGTCTGATAGGTCTCGTGGTCCACGCCGGAGTCGATGATCCAGCGCACCCCGCCGGATTCCAGAATGAAGGTTCCCAAATCCAGGCTGCGGTGCCCGGCGAAGTTATTGCTGTTCCCCGCCTGCATGGCCACCACCAGCGCCGTGGGATCAGACCAGGCGCTCCGCGCGCACACCAGTTCGGCCTCGCGGAAGTATTTGTCGAGCGGGAGGCGCTTGGGGTCGTAGCCCTTGCCGCTGTCGTCGAACCACAGCAGGTCGAGGATGCCGGCGCGCGACTGCGGGCCTTCCAGTTCCGCCAGCCGGAACCAACTGTACTCGGGCTTGCGGAAGCGGCGCGCCATCCAGAAGTGCATGGGGCTGGAAAGACGGCTGAGCCCGCAGTCTTCGAAATCGAGGGCGAGGCCGCCCGCGCCGGCCAGATAGATCTGGTAGAGGCCGCTTTCGGCGAAGCCAGGCAGCGCCGCCAGCCCGAAATCGCTGCCGAGCGCGGTTTCGAGCGCCGCAATCATCTTCACGTTGAAACGCGTGCCGTAATCCCAGTAAGTGGCGCCTTCGGTGCCGGCGCCATCCGGCCCGTAGTGCCGCATGGCCAGGGGCAGGCTGTGGATTCCCGCGGCCAGAATCTTCGCGGCCGTCTCCGGCGCTTCGTCCGCAATCGCCAGAGCGCCGGCTGCGAGCCCGCCGTTGCAGACCTGGTTCCAGTTGTTGTCGCGTTTGTGCCAGCCCGAGGCGCTGCCGTACACTTCGAGGCCCGGATCGAGGCCAAGCCGCAGAATGGCCTCCCGCAGCGTCTTGCGCCGCCCCTCGGACCAGCGGTCGAAGAGCCAGTCGTAAGCGATGCCGAATGCGTAGGTCATCTCGGCGGTATCGAGGAAGTGGCTCGGGTTCCAGTCGCGGAACTGCGCCGCGGCTTCCAGTTCCCGCCAGATGCGCTCGACGCAGCGGTCATCGTTCTCCACCAGATAGACCAGCGCCAGGGTATGTACCCGTTCCTTAACCTGCCGGCTGACGGAGAGCAGGCGGCGGCCGTCGCGGATCTCGTAGCGGCTGGGCGCGGCACTGAGAATCTGTTCCGCTTCGGCGCGCTGCGTGCGGTAGATCCTGGCCGCCACCGGCGACCTCGCGGTCAAAGCCTTGATGCGCGCCCCGGTCCGGCTGTCCACGATGACGCGCGGGTGCCCGCGCTTGAGCGTCTTCAAAACGGACGCCTGATCGGCTGCCGCGGCCCCCATCAAGGTTGCGGCGAATTCGCGCCTGGTTGTCTGTGCCACCCTTCGTGTATATCACGATGCGGCGCCTGTCCGTTCTAAACTTGGAAGATCATGAAGACCGCCCGCACATCCAAACTGCCGCCCTTCTACACGCATCCCATCGGGTCGCTGCCGCGGCCGCAGGCCGTCCGCCATCTGCTGGCGCGGCGCGGCGAAATGCCGCCCGTGCGCTTCCAGGCCATGCTGGACGACTTCGTGCGCTTCGCCATACGCCTCCAGGAATTGGCCGGGCTCGACGTGGTCAGCGACGGCGAGTGGCGCCGCATCCAATACGTGGACGAGTTCCTCGACCGGGTGGGCGGCGTGGAACGCTCGCGCCGCTACGAGCACGCCGGCGAAGTGAAATACCACCGCGTGGTGGTCCGGCGCATGCAGCCGCGCGATCCGGTATTCGCCGCCGATGCGCGCTTCCTGGTTTCGAACGCGACCCGCCTGACCAAGTTCGCGCTTCCCAGCCCGTTCCTCATCGCCATACGGTACTGGCACGCCGATTACAGCCGCGACGCCTACCCGACTTACCAGCACTACATGGAGCACCTGGCGGAAATTCTCTCCGCCGAGGCGCGCGCCGTGGCCGAAGCCGGCGTGGACATCGTGCAGGTCGACGACCCCGCGCTCACCTATTTCTGCGACCGGCAGCTCATGGCCGGGGAAGGCTCGCACGACGAGCGCCTGCGCCGCCAGTGGGATCCCGACGTCCAGGTTCCGGAAGCCGTGGCTGCCATCAACCGCGTGATCGAAGGCGTGCCGGCCGAAGTGCACCTGCACTGCTGCCATAGCGTCTACAGGCGCCGCAGCGACGTTCGCGGCGATTACAAGCCCCTGCTGCCGCGCCTGGCCGCGCTCAAAGCCGATCGTGTCAACCTCGAGTTCGCCTACCAGGGCACCGGCGACGCCTCGGACCTCGAATTCCTGCCGCCCCATCTCGGCGTGGGCATGGGCGTGGTTGACGTGCGTACGGAAGCGCTGCAAGCCGTGGAGGACATGGCCGCTATCGCGGAGACCGGCGCCAGTAAGCTCGGGCCCGCGCGCATCGCGCTCAACCCGGACTGCGGCTTCGCTCCGGACGCCTCCGAGCCCCCCTCCATCGACGAGGCTTTCGAGAAGCTCAGGCGGCTGGCCGAAGCCGCCGCCCGCGTGCGCGCCCATGCGGCGTGAAATCAATCCCTGGGTGCTGGTCGCGGTGCTGTGGGTGGTGGCCGCGCTGAATTACCTCGACCGGCAGGTGATCTTCTCCGTACTGCCGCTGCTGCGCGCGGACCTCAACATGTCCAACCTGGAGTTGGGCCTGCTGGGGACGGCCTTCCTGTGGGTCTACGCGGTGCTCAGTCCGGTGTGCGGCTATGTGGCCGACCGCTTCGGGCGGCGGCGCGTGATCGGCATCAGCCTGCTGGTCTGGTCCCTGGTCACCTGGGCCACCGGGCAGGCGCGCACCGCGGGACAACTGCTCGCGCTGCGCGGCGCCATGGGGGTGAGCGAGGCATTCTATCTGCCGGCGGCGCTGGCGCTCATCGCCGACCGGCACGGGGAGAAAACGCGCTCGCTCGCCACCGGCATCCACATCAGCGGCGTTTACGCGGGCTTGATCCTGGGCGGCGCGGGCGGGTGGCTGGGGCAGCAGTTCGGCTGGCGCTGGGCGTTCGGCATCCTGGGCGCCGCCGGTGTGGTGTACATGATGGTGCTCGCGCCGGTGCTGGCGCGCACGCGCGAGGCGCGGCCCACCGTCGAGCCGCAATTCCGCGGCTCCATCGCGGAGTTGCTGCGCACTCCCGGCTATGTGCCCATGCTGATCGTGTTCATGACCACCTCGGTGGCCAACTGGATGCTCTACACCTGGCTGCCGCTGTTCCTCTACGAGCACTTCCACATGGATCTGGCGCGCGCCGGATTTTACACCATCTTCGTTCACCTCGCCGGGGTGATTGGCATTCTGGGTGGAGGCTGGGTGGCGGACTGGTGGGCTTCGGCCACGCCGCGCGGGCGCGTCTTTACTCAGGTCACCGGGTTGTTGGTGAACGCTCCCGCGCTGTTCCTGCTGGGGCTGGTGGACTCCACGGCGGGATTGATCCTCGCGCTGGTGGCGTTCGGCATCGGCAAGGGTTTCTACGACGCCAACAATATGCCGGTGCTGAGCCAGATCGCGCGCAACGACCTGCGCGCCACCGGCTACGGCATTTTCAACCTGGGCGGATGCCTGGCCGGCGGGCTTTCGGCGCCGCTGGCCGGGTATCTGAAAGACGCTGTAGGGCTGGAGACCTGCCTGCGCGCCGGCGCGGTGGTGGTGGTGGTGTCCATCGCGCTGCTGTTCCGCGTGCGGCCTAAATCAACCCTTGCCATGTAGACGGGTTCACAATCGGATCGTCACCGAAGGAAAACCTTCCGGCCTCGGGCAGGGCGAGCGCCCCCTTTGCCGCGGCGGCGGCGTTGGCTTCGAGCTCGGGAATGGAGCGCACCCCCACGATCACCGATGTGACGCCCGGCACGCCGAGGCAGAACCGCAGCGCCACTTCCGCAAGGCGCTCGACCGGCTCGCCGGTCGCGGCGAGCGCCGCCAGCGCGGCCTCGCGCAGCCGCGCCAGAGGCTCGGGTGTGGCATGCACCCGCGGCGTCAGGATCCCCCGCAGGAAGGCCGAGCGCACCAGCACCGCGGTTTCCGCCGCACGCGCCGCCGGCAACACGCGCCGCGCCATCTTCTGGTCCAGCAGGCTGAAGGGGACCTGGATGGCGTCGAACCGGCCCGCGCCCGCGTACGCGGCGTCCTCGTCGTAGAAACTCGCGCCGAGCCAGCGCACCTTTCCCGCGCGGCGCGCATCGTCGAGCGCCCGCAGCGCATCGTCGTTGGCGAAGGTGGCCGGCGTGGCGTAGTGGATCTGGAGCACATCGATACGCTCCACCCCGAGCGCGCGCAGGCTGGCCTCGATGGACGCGGCCATTGCGGCGGGCTCCAGTGTCCCCACCTTGGTGGCGATCAGCGGCCGGTCGCGCATGCCTGCCAGCGCGCGGCCGATCAGCGCCTCGGCGTCGCCGTAAGAGGGAGCGGTGTCGAACAGCGTGATGCCTAGGTCCACCGCGCGGCGGAGCAGCCGGATGGCCTCTTCCGCGGCTGGGCGGCCGTAATGCCCGCTGCCGCGGAAGCCGTAGTCCATTCCCAACTCGACCGTGCCGAGCGCCAGCGGCGAGATCCCCGGGATCATCCTCGGCACCACCGCACCACGAAGTCGCCCAGCACCTTTGCGGCCTCCAGGGCGGAATCGAGCTCCACGTATTCATCCGGCGCGTGGGCGTTGCCGCCGCGCGCCCCCCACAGCACCGCGGGGATGCCCATCTGGTGGAACACGTACATGTCGCAGGGCGCTTCCATGCCCTCCACGGCCGGCTCGCGGCCCAGCACGGCGCGCGCCGATTCGGCCAACTCCCGGATCAGAGCGGCATCGGGTGTGAGCGTCGAGGCGGGCAGCCAGCGGATCGGATAGGCCACCTCGGGCCTGGCGGGAAAACCTGCGGCGGTTTCCTCCAGCCACGCCAGAAACTGGGCGTCGATCTCCTCCCGCGTTTCCCCCGGCATGGCCTGCATGAAGATCTCCACGCGGCAGGAGACCGGCACCGCGATGGGCTCGCCGAATCCCCACGCTCCGCTCGAAACACACGTGACCGCCACCGGCGCCCGCGCCGCCAGGTGCTCGTAATAGGGGTGCCGCGGCGCGCCCGCCTCGCGGGCGGCGGCGAAGGCCGGCAGCGCGTCCAGCAGGCAGCGCAACTGCGAGATCACCCCGCCCTGTTGATCGGCGAAGATGTCGCCGGGCGCCGAGAGTGTCACGTGTGCGAGCCGCCCGCCGCGCTGCGCCGGCGCGATCCTCAAGGAGGTGGGCTCGCAGATTATGGCGGCATCGGCGCGGTGCCCGCGCAGGCGCGCCGCGAGCGTGCCGTTCACGCCCCCGAATTCCTCGTCCACCACGCTCTCGACGAGCAGATCGCCGCCGAGTTCGATCCGCATCGCATGCAGCGCTTCCGCCAGCCACAGCGCGGCGGCGAGGCCCGCCTTCATGTCCATCGAGCCGCGGCCGTACAGGCGATTACCCTCCCGCACCGCCCCGAAAGGCGGGCGCGTCCACGGGCGCGAGCCCGCCGGCACGGTATCCACGTGGCCGCTGAGCAGCAGCGAGCGCCCTTGGCCCCGGCCCGCCCGGCGCGCGGTAACGTTGCACCGGCCGGTGTAATCGCGCCCCGGCCAGTAGAGCGGATGCTCCTCGATGCCCGGCACATCCGTGGGCGCGTACACATCCACGTCCCAACCGAGTTTGCGGAGGAATCCCGCCACGTACTCCTGGCAGGCGCGTTCGGCGCCGCCGGGCGGCCGGTTCTCCGAGGGGATGCGCACCAGATCGCCCAGGATCCCGGCGAGCCGGCCGGCATGAGTCTCAAGGTAGGCGGTGATCATCGTCTCGATGATATGCTACCAGCTTCGGGTTAACTGAAATGCCACATATTCGCGAGCTCTTCGATCTGCGGGAGCGCGTGGCCATCGTGACCGGCGGCGCCGGCAAACTGGGCGGCCAGATGTGCGACGCGCTGGCCGAAGCCGGCGCGCGCGTGGTGGTGGCCTCGCGCGACCTGGAAAAGTGCCGGCGCAAAGCCGAGTCGCTCCCCGGCGGGTCCGCGGTTCAGGTGGATGTGACCGGCGAGGCCTCGGTGCGCCGCATGGCCGAGATGGTCCTGGCGCAATCCGGACGCATCGACATCCTGGTCAATAACGCCTATTCCGGCGCGGCCGCACGCTTCGAGCAGATGAGCGCCGCCGAGTTCGAATCCGCCGCGCGCGGCGCGCTCACCAGCACCTTCCTGTGTTCGCAGGCCGTGGCGCCGGCCATGCGGGCGGCCGGGCGCGGGGCCATCGTGAACATCGCCAGCATCTACGGAATGGTCTCGCCCGACCACCGCATCTACGGCCGCAGCGGCATCGACAATCCCTGCAACTACGGTCCGGCCAAAGCGGGCGTCATCCAGTTCACGCGCTGGCTGGCCACTTATCTCGCGCCCGACGGGGTGCGGGTGAACGCCATCACGCCGGGCGGCTTTTACAACCCCGCCTTCCACGAGCGGCCGGATTACGAAGACGTGTTCGTGGCCAACTACCGCCACAAGACCCCTCTCGGGCGCATGGGCGGCGAGAGCGACCTAAAGGGCGCGGTAGTGTTCCTGGCGTCCGACGCCTCGCGCTACGTGACCGGCCAGAACCTGGTGGTGGATGGCGGCTGGACCGCCTGGTGATCAGCGGCGCACCACCGTAATCGCGCGCCACGAAGAGGCGCCCGCCGCATCGAGCGCCCGCACCGTAATGGTGTTGGTGCCCTGGATCAGCGGCACATCCGCCGCCCACGCGGCCGTGCCCGTGGCTTTCCCCGCGCCGCCCGTGGAGTTCGACCAGACGATTTCGGCCGCGCTCGCCGAGGCCGTGCCGCGCACCGTGATAGAGGGCTGCGCGGTGGAGAAAATGCTCGCAACCGGGTACGTGATGCGCAGCGAAGGCGGCGCTCCGCCACCGGCCGGCCGCGTGGGCGGCGGCGTGGGCAGTTGAGCTTCATTCTGGCGGGTGATGCTAAGCGTGCGCGAAGCCGTGCGGCCCGCCGCCTCGCGCGCCGTGACCGTGATCCGGTTCATGCCCAGGCTGAGAGGCAGCGCCGGAATGGTCCAGCCGGCGCCGCCGCTCGCGCGGCCGTACGAGCCGCGATCGCTGGCCCAACTCACCTCCACCGCACCCTGCGCATTGCGCACCGTTCCGCTCAGGGCAATGCTTGCGGCGGTGGTGGCTGCGGGCGCGTTAGCGATCTCCAATTCCAGTGCGGCAGGCTGCGGCGCCTGGTCGCGGCCGCCATAGAGTTCGCGTATGCCCGCGATATCGTCGGCGCCTAGCGCGGCTGCCTGGCGGTAATACGGGTACATCACGGCGCCGGGACGGTCCGAGTGCCCCAAGCCGAGCGCGTGCCCCGCTTCGTGCAGCGCCACCGTGAACAGGTCCACGGCGGCGCCTGCGTGCCAGTCCTCATCGGAATCGAAGTGCATGTCGCCGGCCAGCGGCTCGGGATTCGGCGGCGCGGGATAGTAGGTGTGGGCCAGCACCCGGCCGGGGCCGTCGAACGGGTAGCGGTCGCCGTGCTCGCGGCGCCCGAAAAGCACCGTGACGGCGCGCGGCGCGCTGGCCCGCTCCGCGGCGCGGAACGTGATGCGCGCATGCTTGGCCCACTCGTTGAGCGCCCGTACGACCTCCGATTCGGCCGTCGAGCGCGGGATCTTCTCCGTCAGGCTCTCAATGAAGTAGCCCAGGGCGGCACCGTCGGGACCGGAGGAGGGCCACCCCTGCCCTACTTTCACGTACTGTCCGATGGCCTCGCCGCCGAGCAGCGCTCCGGCACAGCCCGCCACCCGTTCGCCCGCAACCAGATCCGCGCTCGCCGGGAAAATGTAGGCGACCTCGTCCCATTCCGCCAGCGCGGCCACGTGCTCCGCGTCTCCGGCGACCAGCAACTGGTTGGGCAGCAGGTCGGGATGCGGCAGGGGATCGAGAGCCGCCAGCAGGACGATTTCCCGAGCCTCCTCGGGCGTCACATCGGTGTGGAACTCGGCCAGCCACGCGGAAAGGCCAGGGTCGGCCAGCGCGGGGCTGAGCTTGTCGGCGGGCATCAGCCTGCCGGCTGCGGCCGGCGCCTCCAGCCGTTCGGGCAGGTCGTCAGGGCCCGACACCACCACGACGGATCCCGAGATCCGTCCGGTCACCCGCGCGCCGGCCCGATCGACCTCCTCGGCGGGCGCTTGCACCATGTAGTGCAATCGCCCTGGCGCGAGCCGTTTCACGGGAGCGTGCAAGGAGGCCTGAAGGGCATCCGGCTCGAGGTTCCGGGTCTTGAGCCGGATGCCTCCGGCGGCGGAGAGAAGGCCGGGGAACACCATCAAACCCCATCCGAGCGCCAGTGCCTGAAGCCGCATCCGAAAAACGTCCCTGAGATGCTCTTCGTTTCCAGTGAGAATTTGTTTAACTCCGCGGAACCAATTCACAAGCCAGAATTATGTCCCGCGTCCCCCTTCTCCTTCTGGCCGCCTGCGCCGTAGCCGCGGCCGGAGTGAGCTATCGCATCGAGACGGTGGCGGGCAGCGACCCGGCCCTCGACGGCATACCGGCTCTCATGGCGCAGCTAAACCCGCCGCAAGGCATAGCCGTGGACCGGCAGGGCAACGTTTATGTAGCCGAGACGGACTCGCACCGCATCCGCAAGATCACGCCTTCGGGCCGCATCTATACGGTGGCGGGCACCGGGAAAGCGGGCGCGGGCGGCGATGGCGGTCCGGCGGCCGGGGCCGAACTCAACCTGCCGTACGGGCTGGCGGTTGACGGCGCGGGCAACCTGTTCGTCGCGGACCTGGCCAACCACCGCGTGCGGCGTATCGGCACGGACGGGCTCATCGCCACGGTGGCGGGCACCGGCGAGAAAGGATCCCGCGGAGACGGCGGGCCGGCCACGGCGGCGCAGCTCATGTCGCCGCGCAACGTGGCGCTGGACGCCGCGGGCAACCTCTACATCGCCGAGTTCGAAGGACATCGCATACGCCGCGTGACGCGGGACGGCAGGATCTCGACCTACGCCGGGACGGGCGTGGCGGGCATGAGCGGCGACGGCGGGCCGGCAGCCGCGGCGCAACTCAACGCACCCGCCGGGCTCGCCTTCGACCCGAACGGCGTGCTCTACATCGCCGATACGCAGAACCGCAGGGTAAGGAGCGTGCCCCCCAGCGGCGTGATCTTTACTTTTCTGGGCGGCAGTGACGGCCCGGATCTCGGCCTTCCGGTCGCGCTCGCCTCCGATGGCCAGTACCTTTACGTGCTGGAGCGGGCACTGCCGTACATCCGCCGTTTCCGTTCCCGCACGATCTTCGAAATCTATGCGGGAACCACGGTGCCGGGCTACGGTGGCGATGGCGGCTGGGCCAAGGATGCCCGGCTTTCCGCCGCGCTGGCCGACCTGGTGCTGGACGCCGCCGGCAACATGTACCTGGCCGACGGCCGCCGTGTCCGGAAAGTGGCGCGCAACGGGACCATCGCCAGGGTCGCGGGCGACGCCTACACCGCGGCGGTGGGCGACGGCGGCCCGGCGGTGCGCGCGCACCTGAACGAACCCTCGGGCCTCGCCATGGATCTTCCCGGGAATCTCTACATCGCCGACGCGGGCACGAACCGCATCCGCAGGTTGTCGCGCGACGGGCTGATCTCCACCGTGGCGGGCGCCGGCGCGGCGGGTTTTGCCGGCGACGGAGGTCTGGCCGCCGCCGCGCTGCTCACCCGCCCGCGCGGTGTGGCCGTAGAGGCGTCCGGCAACTTGTTCATTGCCGATACCGGCAACGATCGCGTGCGACTGGCGCGGCCGGAAGGGGCCATCCGGACCGTGGCGGGCAGCGGGGTGATCTCCGGACGGGGCGCCGACGGCGGGCCCGCCCTGCTCGCGCCGCTCTGGGCGCCCCTGGCCGCCATCGCGGACCCGCGCGGAACCATCTACCTGGCCGATTCGCTTCATCACCGCATTCTGGTCCTGGATGCCGCCGGCGCCGCGCGCACCCTGGCCGGCAACGGCACCCAGGGCTACTCGGGCGATGGGGGCGCGGCGGCCCAGGCGCAACTGAATGAACCCTCGGCGTTGGCGCTCGACGCCGCCGGGAATCTCTACATCGCCGACGCGGGGAATCACGCCATTCGGAAAGTGGACTCGGCAGGGATAATCACCACGGTAGCCGGAACGGGCAAAGCGGGATTCTCGGGCGACGGCGTCGCGGCCCTCAAAGCCGCGCTCGATACCCCGCGCGGCGTCGCACTCGATGGCGACCGCAACCTCTACATCGCCGACTCCGGCAACCACCGCGTCCGCAGAGTGGGGCCGGACGGCATCATCACCACTCTGGCCGGCACCGGTGTGGCGGGTTTCTGCGGCGATGACGGGCCGGCGGCCGCCGCCTGCCTGAATTATCCCTGGTCCGTCCTGCTCGACGGTTCGGGCAACGTCTACGTGGCCGACACCCTGAACCATCGCGTCCGCAAGCTCATGCCTTTTCTTGAGCCGGAGCCGGTGGAGTACGTTGCCAGCGTGGAACTGTGGCACGCCGCGACCCTGAAAGCCGGGCCGGTGGCGCCCGGGCAACTCTTGGGTGTGCGGGTGCCTGCGGGCGCCAAGGTGCTGTTCGACGGCGTGGCCGCGCAGCAGATTTCAAGCTCCACGGTGCTGGCACCGGCGGCGTTCGCGCGTTCCACCACGACGGTGGAGGTGCTGGGGAACGGCGGCCTGCTCGGGCGCGCGGAAGCGCCCGTCGTAGCGGCTGCCCCGGGCCTGTTCACACTCGCCGGCGGAAGCGGCCAGGCGGCAGCCTTCAACGAGGACGGGGCTCGCAACGGGCCGGATCGGCCGGCGCCCCGTGGATCCCTGATCTCCCTGTTCGGCACCGGGGACGGCGGGCTGCGGCCGGTCGTGCGCATCGCGGGCCACGAGGCGGAGATTGTATGGAGCGGCCCCGCACCGGGGCTTCCGGGGGTGTTTCAGATCAATGCCCGCGTTCCTTCGGGATTCGCACCCTTCGGCACGCTGGAGGTGGATGTGGCGGCCGGCGGTGCCGTCAGCCCGCCAGGCGTAACGATCGCGGTCTCGCCGTAGCGGGCTGTTAAACTGGGTGAGTGTCCTGCGCACCGCCAGAGAGCGGTGCTTCGGAGTGAGCCGTCCGGCTCATCGATTGCCATGCCTCCGGTAGCGCTCACCATCGCCGGTTCCGATCCCAGCGGCGGAGCGGGCGTCCAGGCGGACCTGAAGACGTTTCACCAGTTCGGCGTCTACGGGGAAGCCGCCATCACGCTGCTGACCGTCCAGAACACTCTCCGTGTGGACCGGGTGGAATGCGTGGCCCCCGACCTGGTCCTCCAGCAGATCCGGACCGCGGTGGAGGACATCCCTCCCCTGGCAGCCAAAACCGGCGCGCTGGGCTCGGCGGCGGTTGTGGAGGCGGTGGCGGAAGCTGCCGCCGCATTTAACTTCCCGTTGGTGGTGGATCCGGTCATGATCAGCAAGCACGGGCTGCCGCTGGCCGCCGCCGGCGCCGCCCTTGCGCTTCGCCGCCGCCTGCTGCCGCTCGCTTTCCTCGCTACCCCCAACATTCCCGAGGCCGAGGCGCTGGCCGGAATGGAAATCCGCGATGCGCGGGCCGTGCGGGAAGCCGCCCGCCGCATTCGCGCCATGGGTCCGCATGCCGTGCTGGTGAAGGGCGGCCACCTGGCCGGAGACGCCACAGACGTGCTCTATGACGGCCGCGCCTTCCGCGAGTTCCACGCCCCGCGCATCCAGACGCGCCACACCCACGGCACGGGCTGCACGTACTCGGCGGCCATCACGGCATCGCTCGCTCTGGGGCTTTCCCTGGAACGGTCCATTGAGCGCGCCAAGCGTTACATCACGGAGGCCATCCGCACCAACCCGGCGCTGGGCGGCGGCGCCGGGCCCGTGAATCACCACGCGCCGGCCGAATAACCTGCGCTATTCTGTCAGGGATGACCCGCGTGCAGATCCGCTTCCGTCTCCCGGTGCCTCTGGACGACGCCATGAAGGCCCGCATCAGCGATGCCCACACGATCTACGGAATTGTGCGCATCAAACGCGAATACGATGACGCCGGCCTGGCCGTCGAGTTTGACGCCTCGCGGTTGCGGCCGGAAGAGGTGAGGCGGGTTCTGGCGCGTGCGGGCATTCCGGTCGAGCCGAAATGAACAACCGGTGGGACAGCCTGTCCTTTCCTTGCGGATCGGAAGAACCGGCCCACCGGTTCGCGCCACTTCAACTGTGGTTTAGTGAGCAAGGTATTTGCCAATCGCCGGAACGGTGAAGCGCCGGACATCCCGGTAACGCAAATACGCGTTTTCGTACCGGTGCGGCAGGTTCGGAACCGCCGGGCCTGTATCAGTTACACGCAGAAATTACATGGCCGGGGGGTGCCCGGCAGCGTTGCTATACTAGGCTTTAATGCACATCTTCAGGCTGGTGGGCGCGATCCTGATCGCGGCTCAGGGGTCTGTGTGGGCCGCTGCCGCCGACGTGCATCGGGAACGCCGCACCGCCCTGGTCAAAGCCCTGCCCAATGCCGCCATCGTGCTGTTCGGGCGCACCGGGCAGGAGGGCGATGGCCGCTCGGCCTTCGTGCAGGATTCCAATTTCTTCTACCTCACCGGGTGGCAGGAGCCCGGTGCGGTCCTGCTGATCGCGCCGCCGGCCGACATTCTGTTCTTTCCGCCCGCCGACGAGCGCAGGGAACGGTACTACGGAAAAATTGCCGATCCCCAGGGTTTCGGCGCGGTGCTGCCGCCCCAGAAGATCGAATCGGAATTGCGTGCGGCGTTGGACCGCTACCCTCGCCTTTACACGGTTGGGGAGCGCGCCGTGGCGCGGCTGAAGGCTCTCGCTCCCTTGCGGGAAGTGGGCAACGCCGCCCCCGCGCTGGCCGCTTTGCGGATGCGCAAGTCGCCCAGCGAGCTTGCCGCCATCGAACACGCCACCGAAGTTACCATCGCCGCGCACCGCGAGGCGTGGAGGCGCGCCGCCCCCGGATTGTATGAATACCAGCTCGCGGCGACCCTGATGGCCGCGTTTCTCGACCGTGGGTGCGAGGGCGCGGCCTTCCCCTCCATCGTGGGCTCGGGACCCGCCGGCCTCATTCTGCATTACTGGCGTAATATACGCCGCATGGACGCCGGCGAACTGGTGGTGATGGACGCCGCCGCCCAGTGCGGCGGGTATGCCTCCGACGTCACCCGCACCGTCCCGGTGAACGGCTTGTTCACCAAACGGCAGCGCGAAGTCTACGAGGTGGTGCTGGGCGCCCAGAAAGCCACCATTGCGGCCGTGAAGCCGGGCGTCACTCTCGCGGACCTGACGCGCGTTTCTCGCGAGTATATGGACGCACACGGCGGCTACGCCCGCTACTCCGCCCACGGCGTGAGCCATCACGTGGGGCTCGACGTGCACGACGGCGCGGACAACTCCGTGCCGCTCGCCGAGGGCATGGTCATCACCGTGGAGCCGGGCATCTACATTCCCGAGGAAGAACTCGCGGTGCGTATCGAGGATACCGTGCTGGTTACGGCGCGTGGGGCCCGCGTGTTGAGCGCCGGGCTCCCCAAAGAACCGCGGGAGGTTGAGCGCGCGCTGGCAAAATAAGGTATGCGGCTGAGGCGGCCGGACATCCCGTACGTGACCCTGCTCGCGGGCGCATTTGCGCTCGCGCTGGCGGCGGCCTGGACCGGCGCGCAGATCGATAACAGCGCCTACGACTGGATGTTCCGCCGCCACCAGCCGCGGCCCTGGCAGACCGAAAGCGCCCTGCTCGCCGTCGACGAGGAATCGCTGGCCCTGACCGACGGACTGCGCAACCTACGCCTGCCGCTCGCCCGCGCACTGGAACGGGTGGCCGCCGCGCAACCGAAAGCCGTCATCATCGACCTGATCCTGGCAGACCGCGCTGACCCGGAAAGCGACGCCGCGCTCGAAGCGGCCTTCGCCAAGATCCCCAACCTGGTGCTTTCCTCAAAACTGCTTTCGAGCGGCCGCGGATGGGAGGAGCCGCTGGAGCGCTTCGCCCGGCACGCCGCCGCGGTGGGGCACGTGCATGCCGAACCCGATAACCTGGACGCCGTCAGCCGCGCCATCCCGCTCGAGAAGCAGACGGACCGGGCACGCCGCTGGTCTCTGGCCCTGGAAGCCTTCCGGGTGAGCCGCGGGGCGCGTATTCTGGAATCCCCCGACGATTTGCAGGTGGCCGGCGTGGTGATCCCTTCGCCGGTGGCGGGCGGACGGCTGATGCGCATCCGCTACGTGCCGCCCAACATGCCGCCCATACCGCGCGCCACGCTTCAACAGGTGCTGAACGATCCCAGCGCCGCGCGGATCTTCGCCGCCAAGGTGGTCTTTGTGGGGGTGACCGCCCAAACCGCCGTGCGCGACTGGCTCATGACGCCGTATTCGCCCAGCGTGCCTATGATGGGCCTGGAGATCCACGCCAACGCTTTCGAAACCATCGCGCAGGGCCGCTTCCTCACCGGCGCGCCTCATTGGGCGGTGCTGGGTTTCAGCGCGCTGCTGGTGATCGCCGCGGGCGCGGCGTTCGCCTTTGCGCCTCTGTGGCAGGCATACACGCTCGCGGTCGCGCTGCTCGCCATCGCCCACCTGGCGCCCTATGTGTTCTTCACGCGCGGCACGGTGTTCTCCTTCATCACGCCGGTGGCCGCGGCGTGGTTCTCCACGGTGACCGCGGCGGCGTGGCAACACCTGGTGGTTCGCCGCCGCCTGCGCGTGGCCGAAGCCGACCGCCTCCGCTACCAGCAGAGCATGCACTTCGTGACGCACGAGATGCGCACCCCGCTCACCGCCATCCAGGGCTCCAGCGAGCTGATCGGCCGCTATCAACTGCCCGAGGAGAAGCGCAAGCAGATGGCGCAGTTGATCAACGCGGAATCCAAGCGCCTGGCGCGCATGATCGAGGTCTTCCTCAACGTGGAGCGCCTCTCCGCCGGGCAGATGGAGCTGCGCAAGGAAACCTTCGCGGCCGGCGCCATCATCCAGGCTTGCCTGGAGCGCGCGCGCCCGCTGGCGGAGCGGAAACGCATACGGATCGTGGTCCGGCCCGTTCCCGAAGGACTGCAACTGAGCGGCGACCGGGAGTTGATGGAGTACGCGTTCTATAATCTTATTACCAACGCCATTAAATACTCTCCTCCGGATACCCAGGTGACCGTTTCCGGGCTGCGCTCGGGGGGCCACGTCCGGCTGGCGGTTGAAGATCAGGGCATTGGCATGGACCCGAAGGAGGTCCGCAAGATCTTTCAGAAGTTTTATCGCACCAGGCGCGCCGAGCAATCAGGCGAGGCGGGCACCGGCATCGGACTTTCCATCGTGCAGCAGATCATCCAGCATCACGGCGGCACGATCGACGTGAAGAGCCGGCCCGGCGAGGGCTCGTCCTTTACCCTGGTGCTGCCCGCGGCCCTGCCGGCCGCGGTGGCGGAACAGAATTGATGCGACGGTTACTGGTAGTAGAAGACGACCCGGGGGTGCGAACCACCATCGTGACCTTTCTCGAAATGGAAGGCTACGAAGTGGATGCCGCATCTTCCACCTCCGAGGCCATGGAGCGGTTGGGGCAGAACGCCTACCCCATCGTGATCTCCGACATCTATATCGACGACCGGACGGGCCTGGACGTGCTGGACGCCGCACGCCGCAAAGATCCGCGCTGCGCCGTGATCCTGATGACCGCGCGCGGCACCATGGAAACCGTGATGGCCGCCACCCGCGGCGGCGCCTTCGATTACGTGGCGAAACCGTTCGACCTCGACCGCATGCTCGAAACCCTGAAGCGCGCCGAGCGCGCCCGCGAGGAAGGGGAGCAGGAGGCGGTGGAGGAGGACCTGCCGGAGAGCGAAATGATCGGCAGCTCGCCGGCCATGATCGAGATCTACAAGACCGCTTCGCGGGTCGCTCCCACCGACGCCACGGTGCTCATACAGGGCGAGACCGGCACCGGCAAGGAGCTGGTGGCCCGGATGATCCACCGCTTCAGCCCGCGCGCGCAGGCGCCCTTCGTCGCGGTGGACTGCGCCTCCATCGCGCCCACACTGCTCGAAAGCGAGCTGTTCGGCGTCATGCGCGGCGCTTACACCGGGGCGGACCGCGACCGCGTGGGCGTCTTCGAAGCGGCCCACCGCGGCACCGTGTTCCTGGACGAAATCGGCGATATCGAGGTGAATTTCCAGCTCAAGCTGCTGCGCTTCCTACAGGAGCACGAGATCCGGCCGGTGGGCTCGCCGCGTTCCAGGGACGTGGACGTGCGCGTCATCGCCGCCACCAACCGCGACCTGCGTGCCATGGTGGAAGAGAAGAAATTCCGAGAGGACCTCTGGTTCCGCCTGAACGTGGTGCCTATCCTGATCCCGCCGCTGCGCGAGCGCCGCACCGATATACCGCTGCTGGCGCATTTTTTCGTGAACAAGTACAGTTGCGCTTACAACCACGAAGCGAAGCTCACCGATTCGGGCATTCACGCGCTCCAGGAGTACATCTGGCCGGGCAACGTACGGCAGTTGCAGCACCTCATCGAGCGGCTGGTGATCCTGGCGCCGCAGGGGCGTCTGGACCGCGACGCGGTGGATTCCGCGCTCACCGCCATGGAAGCGCGCGAGCGCGCCGTCGAGACCCTGGCCGACGCCGAAGAGGACCAGATCCGCAAAGTGCTCGCCGCCACCGGGGGCAACAAAAGCAAGGCCGCGCAGATCCTCGGCATCGAGCGCAAGACGCTCTATCGCAAACTCGACAAGATGGGGCTGTAGGCCGCTACTTCGGGAACCTGGGGTTGGCCTTGATTTCCTCGATCTGCGCCACGTGGCGCGCCACGTGCGCGGACATCACCAGGAGCCACTGGTAACCATCCAACGGCCCGAACGCGGGGTGCGGCGCGAAATGCTTGCGCAGGGGGTCGGCGGTGGTGCGCAGGTAGTCGAGGCTGCGGTCGCGGCTCTCCCGGAAGTGGGCCACCGACGCCTCGGGTGAGGCCCAGCGCCGCGAGGGAGCCATGGCCTCGGGGCTCTTGCGGCGCATCGAGCGGTCCACGGTCATCTTCAACACGACATCGTCGGCCAGTTTCTTCTCGGGTGGGGCTGTGGCGCCGGCCGGCAGCTTCTTCGTGACGATCTCGAAGATGACATCCTCGCTTACCGCGAGGTGCTCGGCGCATTCGGCGATGGACCAGGAGGCTGCGTCCGGCTTGAAGCTCCACTGCGCGGCGCTGAGGCCGGCGATGGAATCGAGGAACTGCTTGCGGGTGGCGTGCAGTTCGCTCAGCCCGCGCCCGCGCTCGGGAAGCGCGTCCTGGCAAAACGCCAGCGCGGGGATCAGCAGGAGCAGGGAAGCTCTCGGCATAAAGCTCATTCTAAGCGGAAGCTCCACCCTGATGACTACTCCACCTGGTAGTTCGGAGCTTCCTTGGTGATCATCACGTCATGGACGTGGCTTTCGCGCAATCCCGCGGGCGAAACGCGGAGGAACTTTGCGTTCTCCTGCAAGGCCCTGATGTTGGCCGCGCCGCAGTAACCCATGCCGGCGCGGAGCCCGCCCACAAGCTGGTACACCAGTTCGGCCAGCGGTCCCTTGGCCGCCACGCGGCCCTCGATGCCTTCCGGCACGAGCTTGGCATTCTTTTCCTGCGAGTAACGGTCCGCGCTGCCTTGCGCCATGGCGCCCAAGGATCCCATGCCGCGATAGGTCTTGAAAATGCGGCCCTGATACAGCACCGTCTCGCCCGGGCTTTCGTCCGTGCCCGCCAGCAGGCTGCCGATCATCACCGCGTCCGCTCCCGAGGCGATCGCCTTGGTGACATCTCCGGAGAACTTGATGCCGCCGTCGGCGATCAGCGGCACGCCTCCCTCGCGGCTGGCCCGCGAGCAATCAGAGATCGCCGTCAATTGCGGCACGCCCGCGCCCGAAACCACCCGCGTGGTGCAGATCGAACCCGGTCCGATCCCGACCTTGATGCCGTCCACGCCGAGCGAGATCAGCTCGCGCGCGCCCTCATATGTGGCCACGTTGCCGGTGATGAGCTGCACGTCCGGCAACTTGCTCTTGATGGTCTTCACCGCCTCGATCACGCGCGTGCTGTGGCCGTGGGCGGTATCGATCGCCAGCACGTCCACCTTGCGCCGCACCAGTTCCTGCGCGCGCTCCAGGCAATCGGGACCCGCCCCGATGGCCGCGCCCACCCTCAGCCGGCCCTGCTCGTCCTTGGCCGCGTTGGGGTACTTCAGTTTCTTCTGGATGTCCTTGACGGTGATCAGGCCCTTGAGAATGTAATCATCGTCCACCACCAGCAGCTTTTCCACGCGGTGCTGGTGCAGGATGCGCTCGGCGTCCTCCAGCGTGGTGCCCACCGGAACGGTGATGAGGTGATCTTTGGTCATCACCTCGCCCACCGGCAGGTCGAAACGCGTTTCGAACCGCAGGTCGCGGTTGGTGAGAATGCCCACCAGTTTGCCGCCGGGCCGCGTCACCGGCACCCCCGAGATGCGGAACCGGCTCATCAACTCCAGCGCCGCCGAAATGGGCTGCTCCGGCGTGATGGTCACCGGGTCCACGATCATGCCGCTTTCACTGCGCTTGACCCGGTCCACTTCCTCGCCCTGCCGCTCGATGCTCATGTTGCGGTGGATAATGCCGATGCCGCCCTGCTGCGCCAGAGCGATCGCCAGGTGCGATTCGGTCACCGTGTCCATGGCCGCGCTCACGATGGGAATGTTCAGCGCGATCTTGCGCGTCAGGCACGTGCGCGTGTCCACCTCTGTCGGGAGCACCGCGCTGCGCGCCGGTTCGAGCAACACGTCGTCGAAGGTCAGGCCTTCACGGATGCTGTCTTGGAGCATGGGTATAGAGCCATGATAGCGTCTTCAGGAAGGCCGCGGCAGGATCTGAAGCCCGTTCCAGTCCTCGGCGATGATGATGGAATCGGCGGGGTTGCGCGCGTCGTATTTCACCAGAACCGGGGCGGCCACCACGGCCTCATCGGTGGGAAGCAGCGGCTTCAGCGCCGCCACGTTCTGCGAAGCCGTGTACACCACGCCGCGCACGTCGTAGGAGTAGAAGATGAAATCGCCCCGCACCTCGATCAGCGTCGCGTCGCCCATCTTGCCCAGCGCAGTCAACCGCTTGCGTCGGCGACGTTCCATCTCTTCGGGGCTGATGCGCGATTTCTTCCACGCCCGCCACCCCATGATCCCCACCAGCGCCGCGAGGATCACCAGCAGGACGACGCTGAGCATCTCGGCGGAACTCAGAGCGATCCCCACGGGTGCCATCCTGCTGGCCATCGGCTGACCGCCCGGCGCGCCGGGCTGGAGCGCCCGCTCATTGCCCCAGGTTCTCCATGTAATGCACCACCGCCCTGATGCCCCGATAGAAATTCTCCAGGTGAAACTTCTCGTTCGGCGCGTGCAGGTTGTCGTCGGGAAGTCCGAAACCCATCAGCACGCTGGGAATCCCCAGGCAGCGGTCGAACAGGCCGACGATGGGAATCGAGCCGCCCGAGCGGATGAACACGGTTTCCTTGCCGAACGTTTGCTGCAAGGCCTCCGCCGCCGCGCGCACGAAGGGGTTCTCCGGATCCACCAGCGAGGGCGCCGCCGAGTGCAGCGCTTTCAGTTCGGCCTTGACGCCGCGCGGGCAAACCTGGTGCACCGCGTCCGCCAGCAGCCGTTCGCATTCCTTGGGGTCCTGGTTGGCCACCAGCCGCGTGCTGATCTTGGCCACCGCCCGCGCCGGGATCACGGTCTTGGCGCCTTCGCCGGTGAAACCCCCGCGAATGCCGTGTACCTCGAAGGTGGGCCGCGCCCACAGCCGCTCAAACAGGGGGATGTCCATCTCCCCCACCAGCTCGCGCGCGCCCATCTCCTTCTCCAGGTATTCCTTTTCGTTGAAGGGCAGCCGCGACCACGCTTCGCGCTCCTTCGCGCCCGGCGGCTGGACCTTGTCATAGAAGCCCGGGATGCGGATGAAACCGTTGCGCCCCTTCAATGCGCAGATGATCTCCGCGATGGCTTGCAGCGGGTTGGGCGCCGCGCCGCCGTACACGCCCGAATGCAGATCGTGATTGGCTCCTTCCACGTGCAGTTCGGCATACACCATGCCTCGCAGCCCCACGCACAGGGTGGGCAGGCCGGGTGCGAACATCTCCGTATCGCAGATCACCGCCGCGTCCGCCGCGAGCCGCGCCGGCCGCGTCGCCACGTAGCGGCTGATATGATCGCCGCCGGTTTCCTCCTCGCCTTCCACCAGGAACTTCACGTTGACGGGCAGGCGGCCGGCGGTCTTCAGCATGCCCTCCACAGCCTTCATCAGGATGAAGGTCTGGCCCTTGTCGTCGCAGGCTCCGCGCGCGTAGATGTCGCCTCCGCGCACTTCGGGCTCGAAAGGCGGCGATTTCCATTCCTCCAGCGGATCGGGCGGCTGCACGTCGTAATGCCCGTAAAGCAGCAGCGTCGGCTTGCCCGGCGCGCCGGTCCATTCCCCATAAACCAGCGGGTTGCCCTTGCCTTCGATCAGTTCGGATTCCAGGCCTGCGGCGCGCAGGTCGTCGCGCACGAATTCGGCGGCGCGGCGGATGTCCGGCTTGTGTTCGGAGAGCGTGCTGATGCTGGGAATGCGGAGGAAAGTGAAAAGTCCCTCCAGGAACGCGGTACGGTTCTGCTCGTAGTAGTCCATCCAGACTCCCTCCACCACATTATAGTGGCGGCCCGGGGTCAGGGTCTCAGCCAGCGCGTGAAAAACCCCTGCCAGGCGGGGTCGATGTTCGGCCCGTTGGCATGGTGCCCGTCGGTGGTGGAGACGAACCCGATGCGGTCCTCCGCCCCGGTCAACTTGTAAACCTCCCGCGCCCGGTTGTAGTAGCCCCAGCTCTGAAGGTCGTCCGAATCGCCGCCCGCGTCCTCGGACTGGCTCCCCCCGATCAGCAGGAACGGCCGCGGCGCCGCCAGCGCCAGCACTTCGTGGTGATCGTGCTCGAAGCCCGGCCGCGCGCGGTCGGGGTTCAACAGGCTCAGCACGGTGTGCTCGGGCGTGGGGATGTCCGGGAACGGACGCAGCCAGTCCAGATACCACGGCGCGTACCAGTTGGTGCCGCCGTTCACGGCGATATGCGGATCCACCGCGACCGTAGCGGCGATCTCCGGCGCGAACGCCGCCACATACACCGCGGCCTTGGCGCTCAGCGAAAAACCGATGAACCCGATCCGCTGGCCGTCCACCTGCTTCAGGGAGCGCAGGTATTCGGCTTCCCGCCGCGCGTCGTGCGCCATCTTCGCCATGGGCAGCCAGTGGCCGAAGCGCTCGTACAGCTTGTCGACGGCGCCTTTGGCGTAGGTGGCGCCATCCCGGTAATGGCGGATGAAGGACCAGCTTGTCAGGACCACGTAGCCGCGCTCGGCCAGCCACTTGCCCCACCACTGCTCGGGCATGCGGTAATCGGGCGTCGTGGAAGTCCAGCAGATCACCGCCGGGTACGGCCCCCTCCCGCGCGGCACAAGCAGCAGGTGCTTCTGATAAAAGTCTTTCTCTATGGGGATTTCCAGCTCGATCCGGGTGTAGTTTTCAAGCTCCTGCTTCGAAATCACCCGCGTTTTGCGGATATCGCCGAACCAGCGCCGGTCCTTCTTGGCCGGTTCGAACTTGCCTAGAATGCGGGTCCACAGCGCCAGCACCTCCGGACGGCGCTTGCGCCACCAGTCGTCCGGGGTGCGCAGCCCTTCCACCAGCGACGGGATGATCTCCTTCTCCGCGCCGGGCTCGGGCGCCGGGCTGCGCTTCGAGCTTACCCGGTGCTGATTCAGGCGTTCGGAAGGCTCGACGGCGCCGGCGGCGCAAGTCATCGCAACCAGCAGGACCGCGCTTCGCATGGGTGCTGTTACCATTATGCATTCCGCTATGGCTCTCGACGAAATTCTCGATTCCGGCGACGCTTCGCTGTTCGACGTACGCTCCCGCGTCCCCGTAAGAAAAGGCAGCCTGCCCCTCACGCCCGAGCTGTTGCTCAACCATCCCTCCGGCGACCTGTTCGGCTGGGCGCAGAACGCGGGCATGGGCTGGGACCCCGCGGCTATGGGCGGCAAGGAGTTCCTCATCCTCAGCACCCACGGCGGCATCCGCGCCGCCGATGGCACGCCCGTCGCCTTGGGCTACCATACGGGCCACTGGGAGGTCGCGCTGCTGGTGGATGCCGCCGCCAAGGAACTCAAGGCGCGCGGCGCGGTTCCTTTCGCGGGCGCCTGCACGGACCCCTGCGACGGCCGCACCCAGGGCACCCCGGCCATGTACGACAGCCTGCCCTACCGCAACGACGCCGCCAGCGTCTTCCGCCGCCTGATCCGGTCGCTGCCCACCCGCCGGGGAGTGATGGGGGTGGCCACCTGCGACAAGGGTCTGCCCGCCATGATGATGGCCCTGGCCTCCATGCGCGGGCTGCCGTGCGTGCTGGTCCCCGGAGGGGTCACGCTGCTGCCGGAAAAGGGCGAAGATACCGCCGCCGTGCAGTCCGTGGGAGCGCGCTACGCCCACGGCCAGACCACGCTTGAAGAAGCCGCCGAAAACCTCTGCCACGTCTGCGCCACGCCCGGCGGCGGCTGCCAGTTCCTGGGCACCGCGGCCACCTCCCAGGTGGTGGCGGAAGCGCTCGGCATGGCGCTCACCCACTCGGCGCTGGCTCCCTCCGGCCACCCCATCTGGACCGACATGGCCCGCCGCTCCGCCCGCGCCCTGCTGGCCCTGGAGGAGGCCGCCACACCCATGTCCGCCATTCTGACGGATGCCGCCGTTCACAATGCCCTGGTAGTCCACGCGGCCTTCGGCGGCTCCACCAATCTGGTGATGCACCTGCCGGCGGTGGCCTTTTCCGCCGGTCTGCGCCGCCCCACGGTGGCCGACTGGTCCCACGCCAACCGCCAGGTCCCACGGCTGGTGGACGTGCTCCCCAACGGCCCCCGCGCCTTTGCCACCGTCCAGGTGTTCATGGCCGGCGGTGTGCCGGAAGTGATGCTCCACCTGCGCCGCGCCGGGCTGCTCGAAACCGGCGCGCTCACCGCCAGCGGCGAGAGGCTCGGCGGCATGCTCGACTGGTGGGAGCAGTCGGAACGCCGCCGCGAACTCCGCCGCCGGCTGCGCGAGTGCGAGGGCATTGACCCGGACGACGTCATCATGGACCCCGAGGGCGCCCGCTCCCGCGGACTCACTTCCACCGTCACCTTCCCTACCGGCAACCTGGCTCCCGAGGGCTCGGTCATCAAGAGCACGGCCATCGACGCCAGCGTGGTGGACCCGGACGGCGTCTACCGCAAGCGCGGCCGCGCGCGCGTTTTCACCACCGAAACCGCCGCCATCGCGTACATCAAGAATCGCGGGCCGGAGGGCGTGAAGCCCGGCGACATCATCGTGCTGATGTGCCGCGGCCCCATGGGCTCCGGCATGGAGGAGATCTTTCAGATCACCGCCGCCTTAAAGTACCTGGATTTCGGTAAGCACGTCGCCGTAATCACTGACGCGCGCTTTAGCGGCGTCTCCACCGGCGCCTGCATTGGTCATGTTTCGCCCGAAGCCCTGGCCGGCGGACCCGTAGGCAAGGTCCGCGACGGCGACATGATCGAAATCGTCATCGACCGCGTCAACCTGGAGGGTTCCGTCAACCTGCTGGGCGAGGACGGCCGGCCCCTCAGCTCCGCGGAGGTGGCCGCCCGCCCGCCGCGGCCGGACCTCGCGCCCGACCCGGAACTGCCCCCTGAAACGCGCCTCTGGGCAGCCCTTCAGAACGCCAGCGGAGGCTCCTGGGGCGGCTGCGTCTTTGATGTGGACGAAATAGTACGACTTCTGTCATAATTGTCGGAAACCCTACGAATATGCCGCGGATGCTGGTGTCTGTCTTTTTGGCTTTAGCGATCAGCTCTCCTGCCATGAACCCGGTGGAACTCCGCCTGGACCGCCAATTGAAGGGTTGGCAGAAGAGGCTTGGTTTGGAGGATTGGGATCTGCGTGTGCAAGTGGTTCGCCAGAATCAACTGGACCGCCACACCTGGGGCAATGCCGAGTGGGATCCGGACAGGCGCTCCGGCGTGATCAGTGTGCTCGATCCCCGGGACTACAACCTGCGCGGCGCCGAACTCAAGCTGGACATGGAGTGCACCATCGTGCACGAGCTATTGCACATCCAGGTGGCGCCGCTGGACGCGCGCGACGAGCAGGTGCGCGAGGAGATCGTGAACAAGATCATGACGGCGCTGCTCAACCGTCCCTGCCCTAACTGATCAAAGCCTGCACCGTGAACACGGTGGCGAAGGCCACCAGCGACATGATGATCTTCATCGCCGTCCAGCTCTTCAGCGTCTGGGGCACGGTCATGCCGAAGTACTGGTTCACGATCCAGAATCCCGCGTCGTTCACGTGGGAGAGCAGCGTTCCTCCGCAGCACACCGCCAGCACGATCATCTCCGGCGAGTAGCCGGGGATGCCCTTCACCAGCGGCGCCACGATCCCTGCGGCCGTGATGATGGCGACCGTGGCCGAGCCCTGGGCCACGCGCATGGCCGCCGCCACCACGTAGGCCACAATCAGCGGCGAAATCCCGGATGCAGCCAGCAGATTCCCCGCGTACGGCCCCACGCCGCTGTCCACGATCACCTGCTTGAAAGCCCCGCCGCCGCCCATGATCACCAGCAGCGTACCCACGGGCAGCAGCGAGTCGGTGCTCATCTTGAGCACCTGATCGCGGTTCATGCCGCGCCGCACACCGAAGACGTACATGCACACGAACGCGGTGACAATCAACGCCGTGAAAGGATGGCCGAGGAATCCGAGCGTCTTCACCGCCGGGAAGAGCGTGGCCGCGAAAATGAAGATGACCGGCAGCAGCAGGATGAGCGCGACCAGCGCCGGTGAGATGTTCTTCGGTTTTTCCGCTTTCGATCTGGCGGCCATCTCCGGTACGGGGATGAACAGCCGCCGCGAGATCCAGCCGCCGTACGCGATTCCGCCCACCACCGCCGCCGGGAGCGATACGGCGATGCCGTACAGGATCACCCGGCCCAGGTCGGCGCCCAGCAACTGCGCCGCACCCGCCGGCGCTGGATGCGGCGGCACCAGCGCGTGCGTGATGGTCAGCGCGCCGGTCAGCGGCAGCCCGTAAAGTAGCAGCGACCGCTTCGATTCCCGCGCCAGGCTCCACACCACCGGCACCAGGATGATAAAGCCCACCTCGAAGAAGATCGGCAGCCCGACCAGGAACGCCGTCGCCAGCACGGCCCAGGCGGCGCGCTCGCGGCCGAACTTCGAGAGCAGCCATTCGGCGAGCACCGATCCGCCGCCGGAGTGCTCCAAAAACGCGCCGATCATGGCGCCCAGCCCCACCACCACGGCGATAAAACCGAGGGCGTCGCCGAAACCTGCCTGAATGGACTTGAGCACCGCCTGCGGCGCCATGCCGGCCGCCAGCCCCAGCGCCATGCTCGAAACCATGAGCGCCAGAAACGCGTGCAGCTTCATCATCAGGATGAGCAGCAGCAGCAGGGCAATGGCAGCCACCGTGAGAACAATCAGGTACGGGCCGTTCGCGGGCATGAACGGTTATTCTACTTGATGCGCCCCAGGAGCTGGTAAATGCGCGTGAGCGCGGCGTCCATCATGTGTTCGCCGGCGCCCACCTCCGCCGGCGATACGCTGGCGTCCGCGCCATAGCCGCCTTCCGCCACCGCTTCGATGGTTGGGAAGTACTGGTGGTAGCCGTTGGCATAGCCGAAGAAGAACAGCGGCCTGAGCCGCACCCGCTCTTTCAGCCGCAGCGCATGCGCCGCGAAGAACTCGCCTGACACGCCCACCATGGGGATTTCCCCATTGAGCAACGCCACCGTGAGGCGCGGGCGGATGCCGCCGGCGTACTCATCCACGAAGTTGGGAATCAGCTCCGGAAAGAACGCCTCCGCATAGAGGGTGCGCAAAATGGGATTCGCGAAATCCGTGCGCGAGCGGAAGCGGAAGCGTTCCTCGCGAACCTCGAGCGCCGCCGTCTTCGGCACGGCGGGCCGCAGCGTGCCGGTGAGCTTCACGGCTTCCGCGCCGATGGCTTCGCCGAACTGTTGGTACGTTCTCCCGGCCCCGTTCACGCTCTGGTCGCCCGAAGCGCCCTGCATGAAGATCACCCGCGCGCCGGTCTCGCGCGCGATGTGGTTCTTCATGGCGCCCACCCAGTCGGCGGAGAACTTCATGTTATCGGCGCCCAGCATGGTGGGGTGCGCCGTAAAGTTCACCACCACGGCCCGCGGTTTGCCGTCCGCGCCGTCGAAGCGCAGCACGGCCATCTCGCGGTCGCAGGGCTTGGGGTCGAGCTTGGTGTGGCGGTTGCGGTTAAAGCCCTCAAGCTGCGCGGAGCCGGCGGCCACGGTCACAGGCTCCAGCTTCGAGTTGGCCTCTTCGATGGCCCCCGCCACGGCATCTTCCAGTTGGGCGTAATACCGCAGCGCGGCGTCGAACCGTCCCTGTCCCTTGCCGGGTTGATTGGTCAACTCCAGCACCGGCCCGCCGTGAGTGTGGGATCCCGCGACGAGAGACCATTCGATGCCGGCCCGCTCGCGAATCCGCTTGCGTATGTTTTCCAGCGACGTCTCACCGGGAGAACGCCCGAGGTCCAGCCCCACGATGGCGAGTTTCTTTCCCCCGGCCTCGATCACCAGCGCGTCGGCGTAAAGCGGGTCGAGCACTCCGGCGGAGAGTTTGTCGTGCCTGGCTCCGTAACCCCACATTGGAACCGGCTCGCGCGGCGTCACGTCGCGCCGCGCCGCACCCGCCCGCAGACCCTGCCCGAAAACGGCCGCCGCAACGGCCAGAAAAAGCGCGGCTACCCGCATGACAATAGCCTAGCGCGGAAGTAAGCTGTTGGTGATAAACCATGGACCTGGCACATTACACTGTTACGATCGTCATTTCACTGGCGTTCGGGCTGGCCGGCTTCGTGTTGGCGTATAAAATCTTCGATTGGCTCACCCCCGGTATACTGTTTTCCGATCAGCTCCGTGACGATAACCGCGCTGTCGCCATTTTTCTGGCCGGCCTGTTCGTTGGACTCGGACTGCTGCTCGGGAGCGCCGTGAAGTGAAAACGCTCGCGCTAGTGCTGGCCGCCGGCGCACTGTGGGCGCAGTCTCCCGATCAGCTCAAGTCGACGATCGAGAAACACCTCGGCCGTCCCTACGTGTGGGGCGCCGCCGGGCTGAAGAGCTACGACTGCTCCGGCTTCGTCTGGCGCGTGCTCAACGAAAACGGCCTGTACCTGAAGCGCACCACCGCGCGCAAGCTTTACTTCAGCATGCCCGCGGCCCCGGCGCAGTCGCGCTGGACGTTCGGCAACCTGGTCTTCTTCGACAACCTGAAACACGTGGGCATCGTCAACGATGCCAGCAGCTTCTATCACGCCCAGACCAGCGTGGGCACCAACCTCTCCCGCTTCGATCCCTACTGGCGGCGCTACGTGTGCGGCGTCCGCACGCTGGCGAAGTAGCCCGGGGGAAGGTTATTTTCTGACTATGAAGCGGTATACCGCGGCGCCCAGGCCGATGGTGAGCGCCGCTCCGATGGATGCCTTGGGCTGCCACACCACCCCATAGAGGATCATGCACGAGCCGACCAGGATATAGGCCACCGGAATGAGGGGGAAGCAGAAGCTCACGGGACGCAGTTTCTGCCAGTCCGGACGGCGGCGGAAGACGAACAGCGAAGCCACCGACACCACCGTGAAAAACGTCAGCGTCAGCCCGATGTACATCATCAACTGCGGGAAAGGCGTGAGCGTCATCAGCATGGCGCAGGCGCCCTGCGAGAGGATCGCCGCCACCGGCGTGTGCCAGCGCGGATGCACCCTGGCCGCCGAGGGGAAAAACGCCTTGTTCTGCGCCATGGCGTAATAGACGCGCGGGCCGATGGTGACCATGGCGTTCACGGTGGACATGATGCAGACAGCCATCAGGGCGGCGAAGATACCCGCCACCCCCGCCCCGAACAGGTTCGAAGCGGCCAGCGACCCCACCGCGATAGTGCCCTTCATGGATTCGAGCGGCGTGGAGTAGATGAACACCATGTTCAGCCCGAGGTACAGCACCGCCACCACCGCCGTCCCCACCGCCAGCGCCAGCGGCAGCGTGCGTTCGGGTCTTTTCAACTCCTCGGCGACATAGGTCGCGGCGTTCCAGCCGCTATATCCGACCATCACCCACACCAGGCTGATCACAAACTGCACCGGCAGGGCGGCGCCGGCGGTGCGCGCGGCGGGTGCGGAGAAGTTCGACCAGCTTCCCGTCCCCACCGCGAAGCCCAACAGCACGAAACCGATGATCACCACGATCTTCGTCGCCGTGAGCACGTTTTGCACTTTGGCCACCCGCGCCACGCCGAACAGGTTGAGCACGGTGAAGGCGCCCACCAGCGCGCAGGCCATCACCTGGCCGCCTCCCAGCGTGAGCGAGAGCGGGCCCGAACCGATCACGAGCGTGGCGGCGGACTGCTTCAGCGCGGGAAAAAAGTGCCCCAGGTAGTCGGAGAAGGAAAGCGCCGCCGCCGCGATGGGAGCCGAGAAGCCCGCGAAGAAGGAAACCCACCCGGTCATGAAGCCCCACGTGGGTCCATAGGCGCGGGTGAGGTAGACATACTCGCCGCCGGAGGCGGGAAAGTTGATGCCCAGCTCCGAGTAGCTGAGCGCGCCCGCCAGCGCGAACAGCGCGCCCAGCCCCCACTCGGCGAGGATCAGCCCGGCATCTCCCAGGTCGCCGGCCATGAAGCCGGTGCTCGAGAAAATGCCCGCGCCGATCATGTTCGAAATCACCAGCGCCGTGGCGCTGAAGAAGCCGAGCTGCCGCAGCAGCCCGGGCCGGCCGGCTTCTATGGGACTCGCCATAACTGTAAACCGATAGTGTACGACGCGACGGCCCCCGGCAACGTTACCCCGCGGCTGTTCAGCGCGTTTTGGCGAAGTACAGGCCCGTGGCGCGCTCCAGGTCCGCCGCCGTGGCGCCCGGCTCGCGCCCTTCATACTTGCAGATGGAGAGCATGACCTCGCAGATATCGTTCGGATAGCAGGCGCGCAGCGGTCCGTACTGCACGCAGATGGACCGCAGGAACGCGGCGGCGTCCGGATCGAACGGCAGGTTTCGCCCCTCCGCGGTCCGGCGGTAGATCTCGTCGAAGTCGCTTTCGCTCACCGGCCCGACATACACCTTGGTGTGGATGCGGCGCAGGAAGGCCTCGTCGGCCAGGTCGTAAGGGTCCAGGTTGGTCGAGAAGATGACCAGCAGCTCGAACGGGATCTGGAATTTCACGCCGTGGCTCAGCGTCAGGTAGTCCACGCGCCGGTCCAGCGGCACAATCCAGCGGTTCAGCAGGTCGCGCGGAGAAAGCAACTGCCGCCCGAAATCGTCGATGATGAAGATGCCGTTGTTGGCCTTCATCTGAAGCGGCGCCGCGCACACCCCGGTGCTTTCCTCCACCCTCAGCTCCAGCATCGAAGCCGACAGCTCTCCGCCCACCATGACGCACGGCCGCCGGCAGGGCACCCACCGCTGGTCGTAGTTTTCGTCGGAGATGGGCAGCGCCTCGTGCACCACGGGGTCGAAAACGGTGATCACGTGCCCGGCGGCGAGCACGGCGTAGGGCATCACGATGCTGTCGTCGTACAGCCGCACCAGCCGCTCCGCCACGCTGGTCTTTCCGTTCCCGGTGGGGCCGTAGATGAAAATCGACTTGTGGGAGATAAAGGCGGGGCCGATCTGGTCCAGCAGGTCGTCCGGGAGAACCAGGTCGGCGAAGGACCGCTTCAGCTTGGCTCGAGTCAGCGCGATGCGTGCCGCCTGCTGCTTCGTCAGCTTGTAGTACTCCTCAATGGAGACCGGCGCGGGTCCGGCATACTGCCCCAGGGGACCCGGCTGGACGGCCATGTCCCGGCCGCGCGCCGTGAGCCGGAAGGAATAATCGTCGCCGGTCATGCCTTCCACGTCGATCAATTGCTGCTGGCGAAGCTGATGGAACAGCGATTCGACCACCGGGACGGAGAGCCGCATGGTACGGCTCAGCGAGCGGAGCGAGGCCGCTCCGGACAGTCGAACGTGGCGGAGCATGAGATCGAGCAGCAGCCTGCGCTCGACACCCAGGGCGTCCGCGTTATCGGTAACCGCGGGCCAGAACGGGGGGATAGCCGTTTGGGAGGTGCTGACGGTGGGTTGCATAGAAATCAGGTGTGCGGCATGGCCGTGCGCCAGGCGGCGCGCTCCAGTACGTCCTTGGCCACGCGCGCGGTGTTCAAGTGGATCTCGATGGTGTCGCGGACGTTCTCCGCGTAGCCGCCCGCCAGGACCGCCGCCACCGGGACGCGGTGTTGCAGCGCGTTCCACATCACCATGCGGTCGCGCTCCTTGAGACCATCGAAGGTAAGCATCAGGCCGCCCAGTTGGTCCTGATAATACGGGTCGGCGCCGGCCACGTAAATGATCAGCTCGGGCTGGAACATCGCCAGCGCCGCGCGATAGCCGTTGCCGAGGCGGTGCAGGTATTCCTCGTCGCCCACGCCGTCGGCCAGGTGAATATCCAGGCTGGAAGGGGGTTTCTCCGCCGGATAGTTGTTGAACTGGTGAATCGAGAGCGTGAACACGGTCCGGTCCCCCGCGAAGATGGCCGCCGTGCCGTTGCCGTGGTGCACGTCGCAGTCTACCACCATCACGCGGTGCGCGAGGCCGTCGCGTTGCGCCCGCCGCACCGCCACGGCCACGTCGTTGATGGCGCAGAATCCCTCGCCGTGTCCCGCGAAGGCATGGTGGAATCCGCCGCCCAGGTTCAGCGCGATGCCGTGCTCGCAAGCCAGCCGCGCGGCCAGCATGCTGCCGCCCGCCGCCAGCCAGAACGCCTGCATGGTCTTCTGCGAGTATGGAATTTCCAGTTTGACGATCTCCCGGTAGCCGAGCGTGCCGTTCTTCAACCGCTCGATCCAGCCGGGTTCGTGCACCAGCAGCAAGTCCTCGTCGCCGGCCGGTTCCGGACTGACGAAATCGTTCTCGCAGGCAAAACGGTCCAGCAGCATCTGCTGGCGGATCCAGTGAAATTTCTGGGAGGGAAACACGTGCGCGCCCAGGTTCAGGTCGTATCCCTCGTGGTAAACGATCCGGAACGGCAGCATCCTCAGTCCCCCAGAAATTTTCCGATCGGGCGCAGGCTTTTCACGTTGTCGCAAACAGCCTTGATGCCGGCCGTCAGCGGGATGGCCAGCAGCAGCCCCGCCGCGTCCCACAAGAAGCCCCAGAGCATGAGCGAGAACGTCACCACCAGCGGGTTCAGGTGTACACGCGACCCCACCACCTTCGGATACAGCAGGTTCAGCGCCAGCAGGTGCAGCACCGCCACGATGCCGAAGACCAGCAGGTACCCTGAAATCGTGTGGAACGCCGTGAGCGCGATGAACATGGGCGGCAGCAGAGCCAGCGGCAACCCCACGTAGGGGATGAGGCTGAAGAAGCCGCTCAGCGGCCCCACCAGCAGGGGGTAGGGCAGGCGGATGAGGTAGAACGCCAGGGAACTGAACACCGCCAGCAGTACGCCGAGCAGAAAATTCCCCACCACAAAGGCGCGCGCCATGTCCGCAATGCCTTGCAGGCTGCGCGCCGCCACCAGGCGGTCCTCGCCTTTGAAAAATTGCAGAAAGCTGCGGTTGATGTGGTCGCGCCAGCTCAGCATGAAATAGACCAGGAACGGGACGAACGAGGCCATCAGCAGGAACTGGTAGAAGGTTCCGAGCCGCGCGTAGACGTAATCGGCAATGGGGGAGCGTTCTTCGTAGATGCGCACCTCGGGAATGGCGCCCGGAGCCACCGGACCCACCGGCGGAGGTTCCGGCGCCCGCCGTTTCTTGCGCGCCTGCTCGGCCGCCTTCTGCTGCTGCAACTGCACCTGCCGTTCCATCTCGCGCTGGCGGATCACCGAAGGCGTGATCAGTTGGTAGGCCTTCTGTTCCACACCCTGCACGCGCTGGCGCACGGATTCCACCATCTCGCCGATGCGCTGGCTGTACTTGGGGAGCTCGTCGATCAGCCCGGCAGCCTGCGAGTACGCCCCCACGCCCGCCAGGTAGACCCCCAGCAGCGCCACCGCGCACACCACGAAACTCGCCAGGCTGCGCGGCATGCGCGCGCGCATCAGCAGTTCCACGAACGGCTCCAGGATGAACGCGATGATCACCGCGATCAGGGAGGTGATGAAAAAAGCGCGCCCCAGATACAGCAGCGCGAACAGCACTCCGATCGCCACCACCACGCCTGCGACGCCGCGAAACTGTTCCACTGTCTCCGGGGACACCGGCAGCGGTCTGGTTGGAATGGCCACCCTGTCTCGAATCTATCACGGACTATAATGGAAGTGCTTGAAACCTCGCATCCTGGCGCTCGATTTAGGCAAAAAGCGCATCGGGCTGGCCATTAGCGATCCCCTCGGCATCACCGCCCAGGGCCTTCCCAACCTGGAACGCAAGAACAAGCGCGCGGACCTCGACGCGCTGGCCCGCCTGGCCGCGGAGAGAGGCGTCGAGTTGTTCCTGCTCGGCAACCCCCTCAACATGAGCGGCCGCGAAGGGCGGCAGTCCGGCTGGGTGCGCGAGTTCGCCGAGGCTCTCGAAGAACGCACCGGCCTTCCCGTGAAACTCTGGGACGAGCGCCTCACCAGCGTGGAAGCCGGGCGCGTGCTGCGCGCAAGCGGCATCGGCATCGAAAAGCGCGCCGCCGCCGTGGACCGCCTCTCCGCCGTGATCCTGCTGCAAAGCTACCTGGACTCGCTGTGAAACGCCTTCTCCTGCTCCTGCTGCCGGCCGCCGCCTTCTATGTCCTCTGGGCGGTGCGCAGCCCCTATGCCGGTTTTGGCAAGGAAACCTACGTCGATATCCCCAAGGGCGCCGGCTCCCGGCGCATCGCGTCGCTGCTGCGCCAGGCGGGGGTGATCCGCAGCGAGTGGGCTTTTCTCGCCGCACGGGTTTTCAAACGGGGCCGCGGATTGCAGGCGGGCGAGTACGCCTTTACCCGGCCCGCCTCGGTCTTGGAGGTCTATGACCGGATCGCGCGGGGCGACGTGTTCTATTACGAGCTGGTGGTGCCCGAAGGAAAGAACATGTTCGACATCGGGGAGATGGCCCAGGAACTGAGGCTCTTCCCGGCCGGGCGATTTGTGGCCGCGGCGCGCAACCCGGCGATGATCCGCGACCTGGACCCGCGCGCGCCCACGCTCGAAGGCTACCTCTTCCCCAACACCTACCGCCTGAGCCGCCACACCACGCCCGAAAGGCTCTGCCAGATCATGACCGGCAAGTTTCGGGAGGTATGGCGCAGCCTGAAGACCGAAGCCGAACCGCACCACACCGTGACGCTCGCCTCGCTGGTGGAAAAGGAGAGCAAACTGCCCGCGGAACGGCCGCGGATTGCGGCGGTGTTTCTGAAGCGGCTTCAGATCGGCATGAAGCTCGATTGCGACCCCACCGTGATCTACGCCGCGCTGCTCGAGGGCCGTTACCGCGGCCCGATCCATAAGTCCGATCTCGAGAGCGACCACCCGTACAACACCTACCGCCACGCCGGTCTGCCGCCCGGGCCGATTGCCAATCCCGGCCTGGCCTCGATCCAGGCGGTGCTCCAGCCCGCCTCCGGCGACGCGCTTTACTTCGTGCTCAAGCCCGACGGCTCGGGCGGCCACACCTTCTCCAGCAACATGGCGGAGCAGGAAGCCGCCGTGGCGAGATATCGCCGTGGCCTCCACCACAAGTAAGAAGCGGCGCGTGCGCGAGTACCTGGCCGCGCGCGGCCCCGCCGCCATCACCGGCGAAGTGTGGGCCGAACTGCTCCGCGAGCTCGCGCCCATTTCCGAGAGCTACCTGCGCGAGGTGCTGAGGGAAACCGGGCTGCCCTTCGAGCAGCCCTGGGCCGGCGTGCGGCAGAAGAGCTTCGAGGAACTCGAACACTCCCTGAAAGAACTGGGCCAGGTGTACACCGAAGCCGGCGCCGCCGGCCGGCGCGACCTAGCGCGCTACTGCCGGCGCGTGGTGATCGCCGCCAAGGACCACGCCCGCTTCGCCGCCCGCAGTCCCCGCCTCAGCCCCGTCAAACGCGCGGAGAAGGAGGAGATGGTGGAATGGATGCTTGTGTGGCTGGGCGATCCGCAGGTCTTTCCCGAGTGGGTCCGGGTGCGCCGCCTCCGCCTGGAGGAAGCGTAAAGGGGACCTCCACCTCCGTCAGCACGTCCACCGGGTTGCCGTTCAGCAGCGTGGGCGCGTATTCCCACTGCCTGACCGCGTCCAAGGCCGCCGGGACCAGCAGCGGATGGCCGCTGAGGACACCGATGTTCGTAACTCTTCCCTCCGCGCCGACCACCACGCTCAACCGCACGGCGCCCTGAATGCGGGCCTGCTTCGCCAGCGGCGGATACTGCGCCTCCACACGGCGCACCAGCTTACGTTCCTGCACCGCGGCGCCGACGCGGATGCGTTGCGAGCCGCCGGGGCCCGGCGGCGGAAAATCGCGCCGGACCACCGCTCCGCCCGGCACCCCGCCCACTACGCCTTCCGGGCCCACGCGCGGCGGCGGAGGCGGCGCCATGATCGTCAACACAAGGCCATCGCGCAGCCCGCTCAAACTGACCAGCAGGTGAGCGTCAAACTCCCGTACGATGTCCTCCACGCGCTGCGCGCCCTCGCGGGTCAGCACATCGCCTTTCCTCAGCGCGAGCTTGTCGAATAGTTGCTCGGCCGCGGCTTGGGACAAGCCCCGGATGCGGACATCGCCCAGCGTGCCTGCCGGTTCGTCGGTTTCGGGCGGGTGCGGCGGGGGCCGGCGCGTCTGTTCGGTCTCGAACCGGACCCTCACTTCGAGGCGCCGGCCGGCCATCTCGCGCGACCAGTGCCATTGCAGAACGGATGCCAGCACGGCGCGGCTCAGCTCGATGGGGCCGTTGAGCACGGTCGCGTTGGCCACCGTCCCGTCATCGGCGATCTGCGCTTCCACCGCGACCGTGCCTTGAATTCCCTTCGCGCGAGCGTCGGATGGATACTCGACCGGCGCTCGGTGAATCAGGTTCGCGTCGCCGGCTTCAATGGCGACGCCCGCGGCATCCGTCACCTGCCGCGGCAGCGCGCGGAGGGGGAACGATGCCGCGGCGAGCCAGACTACACAGGCCAGCACGGCGCAACTGGCGGCCAACGGCGCCCATAACCAGCGTTTCGTCATTTTGGCTTCCTCCAGCATGGCGGCCACCCTGGCAGTCAGGTGGCCGCGTTTGAAAAACAGCGGCGCGGGGGCCAGGTCGGCCTGCCGCACGCCGGACATCGAGAGCAGCGCATCGAGATACGGCTCGCGCGCGGTGAGCCGCAGCACCTCCCGGTCAACCGACTGCTCGCGAGCAAGCTGAATCTCCCCCAGCACCCACCAGACCGCGGGCTGAAACCACAACACGGCCCGCAGACATTCCTCGGCGAGCGTCCATAGCCAGTCGCGCCGCGCCACGTGCAGCAGTTCGTGACAAACCACCGCGTATTGCGCGCGCGGCGGCATCTCAAGAAACTGCGGCGGCAGCAGCACCGTGCCGTGGAAGGTTACGGGGCCGGTGACGTCCTCCGAGATCAATAGCTCCGGAAATGCGAAGAGGCGCAGTTGCAGGCCGCCTACGTCGCCGGGAACGGGGAACCACGGCTGCGCCGCGCGGCGCTTGCGCGAGAGACGCCACAAGCCGATGCCGAGCCATGCGGCCCGTCCCGCGGCGCCCGCTGCGAGGACGCCGAGCACGAGGTCGCGCCATGGGAGCGTGGCCGGAACCGGAGCGGCCGGCGCGGGCTGCGGCGCCGGAACCGCCGCAGCCGGCACGGCGCGGCCGGCCGTCACCACCGAGCCCGCCCAGGGCTGCATCAGCGGCAGCGCCAGGCACACCGCCAGCAGCAGGCGCCAATACGCCAGGCGAACGCCGGCGTGGCGCATGCGAAACAACCGCGACGCCAGCGCGCCCGCGGCCGCCACCACCATGAGCTGCGCGTTGTACGCCAGCAGGTTCCGGAATGCCAGATCCGTCATGACTCTTTTCCCAGAAGCCGCGAAAGCTCCGCCAACTCCCGCGCGCTCAGCTTCTTGTCCTCCACCAGGTGCACGACCAGCGGCTCCGCCGCGCCGTTGAAAACGCGGTCCAGAAAGTCCCGCACCATCGCCCCCACTACCTGCTGCCGCGGCTCCGCGGGCCGGTAAACATAAGCCCGGTCCACCAGCGTCTTCTTTAGACGCCGTTTCCGCTCCAGGATCTTCATCATCGTCATCACGGTGGTGTAGGCCACCTTGCGCCGCGCCAGCAGAGCCTCGTACACGTCCCGCACGGTGGCTTCCCCGCGGTCCCAGACGATCTTCATGATCTCCAACTCCTGGTCGGTCAGGGTGCTTTTCGCCGGTCTCATACTAATTAATTAGTACTAATGAACCGCAATGTCAAGAGAAAAAAAACAGCGTAGAATGGACGGCCGTGATCCGGAATGCCGCGCCCGCGGACGCCGGAGCCATCGCCCGGGTGCACCGGCGGGCTGTGGAGCAGCTTTGCGCGGGCCATTATCCCCCGGAGCAGATCCGCGCCTGGGCCGTGCCGCGCGGGCTGCCGCCCTTCGAGGAGGTTCTGGCCCGAACGCTGGTGCTGGTCTATGAGCGTGAGGGCGCGGTGGCGGGCTTCGGGCAGCTCGATCCGGAGGCGGCCGAGATCATCTCGTTATTCGTCGATCCGGATCGTGCGGGGAAGGGCATTGGGACCGCGCTGCTCGCCGCGCTCGAGGACGCCGCGCGCCGCTCCGGCCTGAAACGCCTGCGCCTGAACTCCAGCCTCAACGCCGCCGGCTTTTACGAATCGCGCGGTTACCGCCGCGAAGGCCCCTGCACGCAACTGCTGCCGGACGGTGTGACGCGCGTGGAGTGCATTCGGATGTCAAAGGGCCTGTAACGCTCCTGCGGACTTGTTCTCTGTTCAAACCCGGAACGCCGCAGCGGGGTTTTCCGTCAGCAACTGCCGCACCCATGCCGCCTCGAGCCGCGGCAGGAAATCCGTGTAGAGGTACGTGTACGGGCGGAAATTGCCGCCGCCGGGCTCGCCCACGTGGTACCACCCCGCGTCCTGCGAAATCAGCGTGCGCCCCAGCAGCCCTTTGGACGCCATAAACCGCACGCACTGCAAGTGCCAGTCCGCCGACTGCGGCCGGACCCCGTCGAACGACACCCACGCCCCCAGCCGTGCGGCTTTCTCGTGGAACCCGTGGTCCTTCTCGTTCTGCGCGTGCACCCAGACGAACCGCCTGGGCCCGATAAGCTCCATCTGCTCCATCGCCGCGATGCCGTTCCCGGTGTGCGACTGGACCATCAAACCCGTCTCGCGCGACGCGATGCCTGCCGCCCGCGCCAGCTTGCGGTCGAGCTCGTCCAGCGGCCCGCGGTTCACCCCGGTCTTGATGAAGCGCGGCTTCATGCCGTCCACGCCGCGGCGGGCCTCCTCGATCCAGCGGCGCGCCAGTTGCTCCGCGCTTTCGCCGCGCGCGAACGCGGGCACGTATTTCTGGTTGGCCGCGCCGTAGATCCCGGTGTTGGTCCACAGCTCTACGCCGGTGGCATCGGCCAGCCGCGCCAGCAGCTTGGGATCGCGTCCCAGGAACGCGGGCGTGCACTCCAGCATGCGCCGGCAGCCGAGTCTCGCCACCTCCTCGAGCCTGGGGCGCGCCACGCGAAAGACTTCATCGCGGTCATAGGGGCTGCCGCCGGTGAAATCCACCATCACGTGCTCGTGCACGAGCGTGGTGGCCGGCGCCGCGCCCGCCGCCGCCAGCGCCAGGAATTCCCGCCTCCGCATGTCAGCCCAGCCTCCCGATCACCGCGCCGGCGACTTCCTCGGTGCTGCTCTTGCCGCCCAGGTCCGGCGTGCGCGTCTTGCCTTCGGCCAGCACCGCGGCCACTGCGCGCTCCACGTCGCGGGCGGCATCGGACATCTCCAGGTGTTCCAGCATCATACCGGCGCTGAGGATCGCCGCCAGCGGGTTCACCACGCCTTTGCCGGCGATGTCCGGCGCCGAACCATGCACCGGCTCGAACATCGACGGGAACCGCCGCTCCGGGTCCAGGTTCGCGCTCGGCGCCAGTCCCATGCTGCCCACGATGATGGCCGAGATGTCGCTGAGGATGTCGCCGAACAGGTTCGAGCCCACCACCACGTCGAAGCTGTCGGGACGGCGGATGAAGTTCATCGCCGCCGCGTCCACCAGCAGCGATTCAGTGGCAATGTCGGGGTACTCCGGCGCCACCGCCTCGAACACGCGGTCCCACAGCACCATGCTGTATCCCTGTGCGTTCGACTTGGTCACCGAGGTCAGCTTCTTTTTCTTATTCCGCCTTCTGGCGAGCTCGAACGCGAAACGGATGACGCGCTCCACGCCGCGCCGCGTGAACACCCCGGCCTGAACGGCGACTTCGTCCGGCTGGTGGTTGTAAAGGAAACCGCCCACCTGGGCATACTCGCCCTCGGTGTTCTCGCGGACCACAACCATGTCGATCTCCCCGGCGCCGCGCCCGGCGAGCGGCGAGCGCACTCCCTCGTACAGCACGGCCGGGCGCACGTTGGCGTACTGGTCGAACGAGCGGCGGATGGGCAGCAGCAGCCCGTTCAGAGTGGTGTGGTCCGGAATGTCCGGATGCCCCACGGCCCCCAAGAGAATGGCGTCGCAGGGCTGCAAGAGGTCGAGCGCGCCCGCGGGCATCATCCGCCCCCAGCGGAAGAAATGCGCGCTGCCCCATTCGAAATCCTGAAACGCGAAGGTGACCGAATACTTCCGGCCGATGGCCTCCAGCACCCGCTTGGCCTGCGGGACGACTTCGGGCCCCACGCCGTCGCCGGCAATTACCGCGATCGTGAAGGTTTTCATGGCTCGGTTCCCTCTGTCGGCTTACGATCTCCAGGTCGGCTCGCGCCGGCCGCCGGTGGCGGCCAGCGTCTTCCAAAGGCGGTTTTGCAGGTCCGCCACTACCTTCTTCAACTCCGGATCCCGGATCCGGTTGAACAGGCGGCCGGCCTCGGTGGTGGTGCGCACCTTTGCCATCAGGTTGTTCATCTGGTCCGGGTCGGCCTGAACGTCGTAGAGCTCATCCAGGTCCCACACGCCGTGGTACTGCATGAAGCTGTAACGGTCCGTGCGCAGTCCGAGCACCGTGGGCGTTTGCGGGAAATCGCGCTCCCAGTAGTATTCGTAAACGAACTCCTTGCGCCAGTCCCGCGCTTTGCCCTGCGCCAGCGGCAGCAGGGAGTGCCCGTGCATCGGCGCCGGCGCGGCGACGCCGGCGGCGTCCAGCATGGTGGGCGCGATATCGAGGTTCAGCGCCATGCCCTCCGGCCGTCCGCCGCCCGCAAACAGGTCCGGGCAGTGCGCCAGCATGGGGACGCGGATCGAAGTCTCGTACATGGTGCGCTTGTCGATCAGGCCGTGCTCGCCGAACTGGAAGCCGTTGTC
>JBHGBM010000079.1:0-26186 GCA_041946965.1 Bryobacteraceae bacterium | reverse complement strand
ACCCGGGACCTCTTGCACCCCAAGCAAGCGCGCTAGCCAGGCTGCGCCACGGCCCGAAAAATCTATTGTACACGCTCCCGCTTCCATACGCGAATCTCCCTCCGCGCGCAATTTCACCCAGTTTCCGGGTAACAGTACGCAGGTGTAGAAAAAGTCCGCAGTGTCTAAATTGTCGTCAGGTTGATATTAAAGGGAGTTCCGGGTATCATTGGGTTTTCCCGTGTGGCCCATCATGTGCTTCGTTCCTTGCGCGCCAGAGTCCCGCTGCCTGTACTTGCGCCTTCAACGGCCCCGCGGGAGAGATGCTGTTTGAACTCGAGTCATTCTTGTCTGGAGAGAACCGAATGCGGATGCCTTCTACTAAAGGTTTCGCCACCATGCGCATCGTCCTCGTGCTCGCCTTGCTGGCCGGTTGCGTCGCGCTGATCAGCGCTACCCGGGAGCACAACTGGACGGTTCACGATAAGGCGTATTACGCCGACCCCAACCTGGTCAACTTCGTGCGGCCGGGCCTTAATATTAAAATCCTGTCCGCCGAGATCGCCACCGACGGCACCATCAAGGCCCGCCTGCGGGTCACCGATCCGAAGGGCCTTCCGCTCGACCGCGATGGCGTCATTACCCCCGGCGCCATTTCCATGAGCCTGATCGCCGCCACCATCGACACGGGCCAGAAGGAATATCGCGCCTATACCACCCGCTCGCAGACCAGCCCCATCACCAAGCAGACCGCGATTCAGGCCGGCGCTGATTCGGGCGGCGTCTGGGAAAAGGTCGCCGACGGCGAGTACGTCTACACATTCAAGACCAAGGCCCCTGCCAATTACAATCGCAACGCCACGCATACCATCGGCGTCTACGGCTCGCGCAACCTGACCGAGTTCGACATGGGCACCCAGTACGACGACGACGTGTTCACCTTCGTGCCCAACGGCTCCAAGGTCACCACCGTGCGCGACGTGATCAGGACCTCGTCCTGCAACCGGTGCCACGACCAGCTCGCCTTCCACGGCGGCACGCGCCGTTCGATGGAACTGTGCGTCCTGTGCCACACCCAACAGACCGTCGATCCCGACACCGGCAACACCGTGGACATGCCGGTCATGACCCACAAGATCCACGCCGGCAAAGATCTGCCCAGCGTGCAGGCCGGCGGCAAGTATCAGATCATCGGGCACAACCAGAGCGTTGCGGACTACTCCACGGTGGGCTTCCCCGCCAACATTCGCCGCTGCGAGACCTGCCATGAGCAGAACACCGGCGCCGCTCAGGCCACCGCCTACCTCACCCCGAACCGCGCGGCTTGCGGCGCCTGCCATGACGACGTGAATTTCGCCACCGGCCAGGGTCACGTCAACCTGCCGCAGACCAGCGACAACATGTGCAGCACCTGCCACCAGGTTCAGGGCGAGTTCGAGTTCGACGCCTCCGTCAAGGGCGCCCACACCGTCGAGACGCAGTCGCCTTCGCGTCCGGGCGCGGTGGTCGAGATCCTCAAGGTCGAAAACGGCTCGGCGGGCAAGTCCCCTACGGTCACTTTTACCCTGAAGGATTTTTCCGGCAAGGGCATCAACCCCGCCACCCTCACCGTGCGGCCGAACCGCCTGGCCCTGGTGCTGGCCGGTCCCACCATTGATTACGGCTACACTGATTTCGGCGCGGGCCCCATCGGCTACGCGTCGGAGGAAGCGGGCGCCGCCGCCAAGTGCTCCAACGACGGCCTCTGCACTTACACCTTTACGGCCAAAATCCCCGCCAACGCGAAAGGCACCTATACCGTCGGCATCGAGGCGCGGCGGGAACAGGTCATCAATCCCGGGACGAAGCGCGAAGTCGCCACCGAGTACGGCGCCATCAACAAGGTCTACAATTTTTCCGTGGACGGCTCCAAGGTGGCCCCGCGCCGCACGGTGGTCACTACGGAGAAGTGCAACTCATGCCACGTGTTCCTCTCCATGCACGGCGAAAACCGCAACCAGGTGGAGCAGTGCATCCTGTGCCACAACGCGAGCGAGACTGATAAGGCCCGCCGCGTGGTCGCCACCAACCCGGCCGACAAGGCGCTTCCTCCGCAATCAGTGGACTTCGCGCTGATGATTCACAAGATTCATACGGGCGAAAAGATGCACGAACAGAACCGCGGCTACACGGTGGTCGGTTATGGCGGCAGCCACAACGATTTCAGTGAAGTGCGTTACCCTGCGTTCAGCCCCTCGGGCTCGCCCGGCGACACGCGCAACTGCAACATGTGCCACGTGGACGGCTCGCAGAACCTGCCGCTGCAATGGGGCCTCAACCAGGTCACTGATCCGCAGGGCCTGCTGAATCCCGTGGGCAAGGTCACGGCCGCCTGCACCGCGTGCCATGGCACTCCGTCGGCGGCGTCGCACGCCCTGACCAACACTTCGAAAGAGCTCGGGGAAAGCTGTGAAGTTTGCCACGGTGCCAACGCCGAGTTCAACGTCAACCGCGTACACGCTAGGTAAACTGAACTTACCAGACATGCCGCACTCAAACCGACCGCAGCCTCGGGGCAGGCGCCGCCATCGAGCGGCGCTTGCCGGAGTGGCTGCGGTCTTCCTTTCCGCTCTTGCGCTCGTTGCCGCTCAGGATCCGAAACCCGTTCAAGGGGCCAAGCCGGAACAGGCGCCTCCTGCCGCCGCATCACCCGCCGCTGAAGCGGCCAAGCCCGCCGAAGCCGCCAAACCCGCAGAATACGCCGGCTCCGCCGTTTGCCAGGGTTGCCACGACGATCTCGTCACCGCCTTCCAGCGCAATCCGCACTTCGTTCTGGAGACCAACAAGAAACGCGGCTGGGCAGAGAAGGCATGTGAATCGTGCCATGGCCGCGGATCGCTCCATGCGGAATCCGCCGACCCCACCCAGATCGTCAACCCCGCCAAGCAGCGGGCGGCGGAAACGGACCGCATCTGCCTGAAATGCCATGCCAACGAGCGCACACACATCAACCGGGCGCAGAGCATCCATGCCAGGAACGAAGTAAGCTGCACGGCGTGCCACTCTGTTCATAAGCACGGTCCTTTCGGCCTGGTGCCGCGCCGCCGCGCGGACATCAACGAGCAGTGCGCCGCCTGCCATCCTTCCGTGTGGGCGCAGTTCCAGCGTCCTTTCAAGCACCCCCTGCCGGAAGGCTCGATGAGCTGCGTGGACTGCCATAACCCTCACGGCAGCACGCGCGAGCGCATGGTCCGTACCACCCTCGCCAACGATCCAAACTGTTTCAAGTGCCACGGCGAGAAGCGCGGCCCGTTCACTTTCGAACACGCGCCGGTGCGTCTGGAAGGCTGCATGACGTGCCACCAGCCGCATGGGTCCGCCAACCCGCGCATGCTGACGCGGCAGGATGCGCGGCTTGTCTGCCTGGAATGCCATGCCAACCTGCCCGTGCAAAACCCGGCCGCGATGGGCGTGGCGCCTCCCGCGTTCCACGACCTGCGCAGTCCGAGATTCCGTAACTGCACCATTTGCCACCAGAAGGTCCACGGCTCCTTCGTGGACCGCAATTTGCTCCGATGAGATTCCTGATCGCTGCACTCATGGCAGTGCCGCTCCTGGCGCAGGAAGCGGCCAAACCCGCCGAAGAGGCGAAATCCGCTGAACAGGCCAAGCCGGCCGAAACCTCCAAGCCGGAAGAAAAGCCCGCGGGCGAGCCCGGCTTCAGCGGCACCGTCGATTTCGGCTACCGCTTCACCGGCATCGCGGGCAATGAAAACGTCTACCGCAGCGTGGTGGATTATGACGAAGGCCCGCGCCTGTTCGGCGCCGATTTCACCATCAACAGCGCCAGCCGCCGGCTTTTCGACCGCATCGACGCCCGTACCTTCGGCTGGGGCGGCGACCCTCATACCGGGGCCTATGTCAGCGCGCGCAAGCTCAACGCCTACGATTTTCGCGCCGACTACCGCAGCATCGCGTATTACAGCTTCCTGCCCTCGTTTGCCAATCCCTTCCGCGACCTGGGCATCGCGGCAACGGAACGCGCCTTCGACACGCGGCGGCGCTTCAGCGATATCTCCCTCGACCTGTTCCCCGGCAAGCGCATCGTCCCCTACGTGGCCTTCGGCCGCAATTCCTGGTTCGGCCGCGGCATCACCACCTTTGTCGCCGGCGGCAACGAGTATCCCGTCCTCAATGAGCCGCGCAGCGAGTTGAGCGACTTCCGCGCCGGCGTCCGTTTCGAGATGAACCGCTGGCACCTCACGCTCGAACAGGGCGGTACGACGTTCCGGGACGACCAGACGGTCTCCACTTCCGACCGCAACCTGGGCAACCGGACGACCCCCTTCCTCAGGCAGACCCTGGCGCTGAACAACGTGCGCGAAGCCTACGGCGTGCGCGGGGATAGCATCTATACACGCATCATGGCCGGGGCCAGCCCGTTCCCGTGGATGAACCTCTTCGGCCAGTTCCTCTTCAGCCAGCCCAAGACCGAGACGCGCTTCGACCTGAGCGCGGCGGGGAACTTCGTCCTGATGAGCCCGCTGCTGTTCTACAACACGCAGAGCGACCTGTTCACGGGAAGCGCGAAAATGCCTCACAGCTCAGGGAACGCCGGCGCCGAGATCCGCGTGCACCGGCGCCTGCGCGTCACGGAAAGCTGGCTCACGGACCGGTTGCACAATGCCTCCACGGCGTTGCTGGCCGAAACCCTGTTGCTCAGCGGCGGCGCTGCCAGGCCTCTGACGCCGCTGTTCCAGCCCGGGCGCCTGGTGATGAATTACAACCACCAGGAGGTCAACCTGCTGTTCGACCTCACCTCCCGCATCACTTTGCGCGGCGGCCACCGCTACGTGTGGGGCAACGCCGGTGCGCCTCCCAGCGGCCTCACCCCGGGCGGCGAAATCGGCGAGATGAAACGGCACGTCGCGCTGGCGGGCGGCGGCTTCCGCACGCGGCTGTTCTCCGTGCACGCCGATTTCGAGGGCGCGTCGAGCGGGCGCGCATACTTCCGCACCAGCCTGGCGGACTACCGGCGGGGGCGCGTCCGCGGGACCTTCCAACCGTGGACCTCGCTGGGTTTCAGCGCGAACCTCAGCGTGCTGAGCAATCACAATCCCGCGGCGGGCAGCCGCTACGACTACCTGTGGCGCGAGAATACCGTGACCGCTACGTGGACGCCCAACGCCGCCAAGCGCTTCAGCGTGCTCGCCGAGTACAGCCGCTACACGATGCGGTCCGATATCGACTACCTGGAACCGGAAACCCTCACCCCGGCGCGTAGTCTCTACCGCGAAAACGCGCATACCGCTACGACGCTGGTCGACTTCTCCCTGCCGCAGTACGGGGGCCAAACCGGCAAGCTAACCGTGGGCGGATCGCTGTTTTCGTCCGGCGGGAGCCGTCCCACGCGCTTCTACCAGCCGCAGGCGCGGGTGGCGCTGCCGCTGATGCCGCACGTGGCCTGGACCATGGAATGGCGCTATTACGGCTTCGGCGAGCAGTTTTACCGGTTCGAGGGTTTTCGCAGCCACCTGTTCATGATCGGGCTGCGTTTTTCACGCTAGCGATCCGGCCGCGCGTTGCGGCGCTCCGCGCGCCTGCTGTAACATCGGCTTGAGTGGCCGATAAAATCCGCTTCCTCTCCCATGTCCCGCTCTTCTCGGGATTGGGGAATGCCGAGCTCGAAGCCCTGGCGCAACGCGCGGTCGAGCGGCGGTTCGCGGCCGATGAAACCCTGTTCTGGGAAGGCGAGCCCTGCGCGGGAATCTTCTTCATTGCCGAAGGCGCGGTGAAGATTTACAAGACTTCCCCCTCCGGGCGCGAGATGATGCTGGCGCTCGAAACCGCGCCTTCCACCGTCGCCGAATTGCCGCTGTTCGATGGAGGCCCGTATCCGGCTTCGGTGCGGGCGGTGGGTCCGGTGGTGACGTATTTCATCAACAAAGCCGAGTTCCACCACGTCTGCCGGCAGTACCCCGAGGTGGCTTTGAAGGTCCTGGCGGTGGTAGGCCGGCGGCTGCGCCACCTGGTCGCGGTGGTCGAGAGCATGACGTTCGGCAGCGTCACGCAGCGGCTGGCGCGCCTTCTTCTCGACTACAGCAAGCAGGCGGGCTCGAACCGGTTCACCTTCCCGCTCACGCACCAGGAAGCGGCCTCGAGGCTGGGTACGGTGCGCGAAGTGATCTCGCGCAACCTGGCGCGCTTCCGGGGAGAGGGCCTCATTCGCATCGACGGTCACGAGGTTGAGATCTTGAACCGCGCCGCCCTGGAGCGCGAGTCCGAGGCGCAGGGGTGATCAGTAACCTTTCTTCTTGTCCACCACGTTGAGCAGCGGCTTGCCGGCGGCAAAGCGCGCGACGTTCTCTCTCACCAGCGCGATGCGCCGCGTCTGCACCTGGTCGGACTGGCCGGCGTAGTGCGGCGTGATGATCACGTTCTCGAAGTTCCAAAGCGGGTGGCCCTTGGGGAGCGGTTCGGGGTTGGTCACGTCCAGGCCCGCGCCGGCCAGCCGCTTCGAGTCGAGCGCCTTCACCAGGGCGTCGGTGTTGTAGAGCTTGCCGCGCGAAACCGCGACGAAGTACGCGCCGCGCTTCAGCAGCTCAAACTGCCGCGCGCCCATCATGCCCTCACTCTCCGGCGTGTGCGGCGCGGCCACGAATACCACGTCCGCCTCGGGCAGCACGGAATCGAGCTGGTCCGGGAATACCATGCGGCTCACGCTCGGATGGTAAGAGATGTCCTTGGGGTCCACGCCGATCACAGTCATTCCGAAGGCGGAGGCGCGCTGTGCGATCTGCGCACCGATGCCGCCCACGCCAATGACGACCGCCGTCTTGCCGCGCAGCTCGATGGGATGATAACCGCCCCGCGCCCACTGCTGTTGCGCGCGGGCGGGAATGGCGCGGTTCAGTTCGCGGGTAAGCGCGAGCAGCATCGCCATGGCGTGGTCGGCGATGTTGGGACCCTGGATGATCTTGCAGTTGGTGAGCACCACGTCGCTGGCCGCGAACTCGGGGAAGAGGTAGCTCTCCACGCCGGCGCTGTGCACCTGCACCCATTTCAGCTTCTTCGCCGCGCGGAAAAGCTCGGGATTGATGCCGCCGATGATGGCGTCGGCGTCCACCACTGCCTCGCGCAGCTTGTCGGCCGGGGGCGCCACCAGCGTGACGCCGGGCGCGGCGCCGCGCAGTTCTTCGATGGACCCCTCGAATCCGCGCATCACCACGATCTTCTTCGGCTGTGCGCCGAGCGGCAGCGCGCACAAGGCCGCTAGCAAAACCCATCGCCTCAAAGAAATCACCTCCCGTGAGGCGCATTCTACCGCACCGGCAGGTTGACCGTCTTGGCCGGAATGCCGTTCACTGTCAAGATCAGCGGCTGCACGCCCGTGGGCGCATCGGAAGGCACCGTGACGTTCACCTGGTACAACCCCGAAAAGCCCGGCGCCAGTCCGCTGAAGCCCACCGCCGCCGGGCGGCCGCCGATGGTCACGGTGGGTTGCGCGAAGGTGCGGGCCAGCGGTGAAACCGGGGCGGGCTCGCCAGTGGGCGGGGTGTTGTCCACCGGGCCGAGCCCGTTGCAGTAAAGCTGGATTGCGCTGCCGCGCGCGGCGGGATTGTTGGTTCCAATCACGCCGAAATTCAAGTCCAGCGCAGCGGCGAGCAGCACGCCCGTAGATTCCGCGTACTCGAACACGCCCGGCGCCACGTCGGTCAGGTTTAGCGTAACCAGCCGGCCGCTCACCCTTCCCACGTCCACTTTCATCTGCACGGAGCGCTTCCCGGCAAGCTCCCAGGGCACCTGCACGTTGATCTGCGTGGGACTGGCATAGTAGAGCCGCCCCGCCACGCTCACCTCTTCGGCGTCGAAGGCCACGCTCGCGCCGCCGAGCGAGAACGGCAGGCTGGCGCTCCGGGCGGTCCCTATCTGGTCGCTGAGCGCGGTGCCGAAAATGGTGATGTATGAACCCGGCGCGACACCCGGAGAAGGCAGAAACGTGGCTGCATTCACCACGCCGCCGGTTGAGATGGTGGGACGGGTGCGCGCAGAGGCATCGAACGTCTGCGTGAGCCCGCCCGCCGTCGCCACGAATTGCTGCGGGCCGGCAAACGGGCCGAAAGTGGCGCCCGCTCCAGCTATGCCATACTGGTCGGTCCGCGCGTCGGGTTGATAGACCGTGCCGCCGCCGCGTGTCACCCGGAAGGTGACGGGCACGCCGGACACCCCTACCCCGTACCGGTCCACAACGCGGAAGGCGATACCGCCGTCGGGGTTGTCCGCACCCGCCGCGCCCACTACGTCATAGCCGATCAGCGGAAAGATATTGGCGGGCTGGCCGTCGCCGGCCAGATACAGGTAAGGAATATGCACGGGCACGGTTCCGCCCTGGACGAGGATGTCGCCTTCGTAGGCGCCCGGCCCGGGCTGCGAACCTTGCAGGGTCACGGTCACCGTACCGGATGCGCCCGGCGCGAGGCTGAGCGTACCGCGGTCGAGCCGGAGCGACGCCTGCGGGTCGGCGACTCTCGGGGTAACCTGAAGCGTCAGGCTGGCCGCCGCTGTTCCGCTGTTGGTGAAGGTCAACTGCCGCGCCACCGGTACGGACCGGATCACGCCCAGAGCCAGCACGGCTGGCTGCACGGTGATGTTGGTGTTCACCGCCGCGTTGGTGTCCAGCTTTCCCGCGCCCACCGAGATCGCAGAGGCGGCGCGGCCGTCCTCGGTCACATCCCGCGTAGCGGTGTTCACCACGGCGGATTTTAGCTGGGCGGGGCCGAAGCGCGGGTTGCGCTGCTTCACCAGCGCGACCGCGCCCGCCACCATGGGGGTGGAGAAACTGGTGCCCTGCTCGACGGTGTAGCCGGAGGCGTCATACATGGGGCCGTCGGGATCGGTGCTTTCGGTGGCCACGTAGACGTTCGAACCCACGGCCACCAGGTCGGGCTTGAGGGCGCCGTCGATGGATGGCCCGCGGGAGGAGAAGCCCGCCACTTCGTTGAACGGATTCACGGGCGCCTCGGCCAGGTTGGGATCCATGGTCACCTCGCGTCCGGGATTGGCCGAGATAAAGCTCTTGAGCGCCGCCCCCGCGGTGAACCCGATCATCAGAGCCGGGATGCGCAGGTCCTGCAAGCCGCCCGGCACGAGCACCGCGTCCACGCCGGTTTGCTGATACAACACCACGCCCGATGCGCCGGCAAGCTGCGCGTTCTGCACCTTCTGAAGGAAGGTGCAGACGCCGCGCTGGATGAGGGCGAAAGCGCTCCGAAGGGAGTCCTGCGGTAGCGCCGCACAGGCCAAGCCGCTATCCCCAAGGGTCGCCACATCGATCAGCGGCGCGGTCAGCGGGGCGGCCGGCAGGGGCCCGTCGCCGAATACCGCGGGGATCTGCTGTAGTCCCGAGGGAACACCGCCGCCGGGCACGCGGAGCGAATTGAGGAACGTGTGCGCGTTGGTGCTTGCGCCGGCGGCGATGACCGAGGGGGCATAGGCGGGCGAGTCGATGGTGCCCCTGGTGGGCGCCGTAGCGCCGAGATCGCCCTCGTTGCCCGCCGCTGCAACCACGGAGAGCCCGGCGGCGATCACGTTCTCAATGGCCACGGCTTCGGGGTCGCAAGGCGTGTTGCCGCTCAACCCGCATGCGGCGCCTCGGTCGAGAGGCGCGGTGAACGCGGGCCCGCCGAGCGAGAGCACCGCCACGTCCATGCCGTCGTTCAAAGCGTCTTCGAGCGCCTGAATGATCACGTCGCTGGACGTGCCTCCGTTGATGGCGGGCGTGCCGAAGATCTTGTAGTTCCCCAGAAATGCCCGCGGCGCCATGCCGGTGATGGTGGCCGCGGGACCGGTGTTGGTGTTTCCGGCGGCGATCATGCCGAGCGCCGTGCCATGGCCTACATGATCGCGCGGGGTGTAATCGTCGGGCCGGGACTCCGCCGCCGGGTTCGCTCCGAAGCCCGCGGCGACTTGCCGTATGTAGCTGCGCGCCACGATGACCTTCGAATTGGTGAAGGAGCAATCGCCGCCCTGACAGATAGGGTAGCCTGCGGGAGGCGTGAGGGTTGGGTCCTGAAAGGCGGGATGGTTCTGGTCGATGCCGCTGTCGATGATGGCGATCTTCATGCCCTCGCCCGCGTTCTGCACACCGCCCAGCGCGTTCCACGCCGCCGGCGCGTTCACCAGTTCCACGGCGCGGTTCAGCTTGGGATAGCGCATGCGCATCCGCACCACCCCGGCGACTCCCGGCAGGCCTTTCAGCTCATCCACGCGGTCCGGCGTAGTCTGCACAAAAACGGCATTGAGGATGCGCTCCACCGACCCGGTTTCGCGAAAACCGCGCGCGGCGAGTTCCCGCCGCAGCGTACTCTGCGCCGCGCGAACAGCGGTACGCGGCCCCTTCAGCGCCGGCGGATCGGAAAGGATGAGGGCATAGCGCTCGGCGCACAGGGACCCGCCAAGCAGCAGGGCAAGAGCCAGGACACGACCCATATACCTAGAGTCGCGCGTTTTTCGGCGCTGGTAACCTGCCGCGCGGCGCTTTGGCTGTGAAAAAATACGAACCGGCTTGTTCCGCTATGGCTCCACCGTAATCGTCACCGGCACATTCACGGCAAGATTGCCGCCGGGACCGGTGTGGAAGTTCGTCAGCTCGAATTCCAGTTCCACGCGGTTCCGGCCCACGGGTGCGTCTTTCGCCAGGTTGAGCGATACCCCCGCGGTGCCTTCGGGCCGGATGCTGCCGTTGCCGCCACCCGTGATCCACTCCGGCTTCTTGCGCAGGCGGAATTCGAAGGGCAGCGCGGAGGTATTGCGCAGCCAGAAGCCGCAGAGACGGCTGCCGGACTGGATGCGCATGTCGCCGCGCTCCACCTGCACGGCGCCGCTCCACAGCGGCGCAAGCTGCCCGGCCGCGCCCCACACCTGCCCGTTCATCCACGCCGCCGTGCGGCGCGCCACCAGCGCTTCGCGGATGCCCTCCAGGTCGCGGCTGCGGGCGAACACCAGCGTCACCGGGCGCGCGCGGCCCGTGGGGCTCAATCCGTGCACGTCGCTGTTGGCGAAAATGGTGAGCTTTTTCTGCTCCACCCAGGGGTAGGCGTCGGGGTAGAAGTTGCCTCCGTTCAGCAGTTCCATGCCCTGGAAGAGCTTCTCCTCGAAGTAGGAGTCGATCTCCTGGGTCCACTCGGCCTTGGGCTTGCGCCATCCGGGATGGTTCCAGAACACAAAGGCCTTCTGCTGGACGGCGCGGCGGAGCGCTTCGGGGAGCGGCACGCCTGCCAGCGCCGCTGGGTCGGTGACGAACAGGGCGTTGAGGTGGGTGAGGTCGCGGCTGATCTCGATTCCGGGCACTACGATGATGCCGGACGCGTCGCCCGTGCGGCGCGCGATCTCGTTGGGACGCGCGGCATCGGGACGCAGGTCCTCCTTGTGCGGGCGGTAGTCGGCGTGGTCGGTGATGGCGATCGCGTCGAAACCGTCGCGGAAGGCCTCGCTCACGCGTACAGTGGGCCACACGTCGCCGTCGGAGAAAACCGTGTGCATGTGAAAGTCGCACTTCAGGGTCTTATAGCCGGGGATGTCCGGAACCGGCAGCGTGTCCCGGACCTGCGCGGCCGCGATCGCGGCCGTGAAAACGAGCAACGCGCGAAGCAGGTGCATAACTCAGGATTTTAACGCTGGAAGTGCTTCTCCAGGGCGCGCATGAAGGCGCCCAGCGCCCGGCGGTCCGGGACGCTTGAGCGCACCCTGACGAAGTAGTTGTCCCGGTGAAAAATGACGGCGTCAGGCTCCGGACGCCAGCGCTGTACCGCGTCGAGCGCCGCGGCGGAGGAGGCGAGTTCGAACACGGACACGGTGGCTGTGCCAGCGCCCTGGTACTCCGCCGCGGAGGCGCGCCGCAGCGAGCGCTGCAACAGGGCCGGAACCTGGGGCTGCGCCCCGGCCACGCGCCGCCAGCCGCCAACCGTCTCCGGCAGTGCGGCGCGATCGCGCCCGCCGCATGCCGCCAGCGCAGGGACCGTTAGAAACCACCTTCGCCGCATGTCACTCCGCCGCTTCGCCGATGTCCTCGGCGCGGTTTTCAAACTTAGTGAGGGAATGCAGGAAAACGAGGTCGATCTTGCCCACTGGTCCGTTGCGCTGCTTGGCCAGGAGCAGTTCGGCCAGCCCGCGCAAATCCTCGCGGTCGCGCTTATAGATCTCCTCGCGGAAAATGAAGGCCACCAGGTCGGCGTCCTGCTCGATGGACCCCGATTCGCGAAGGTCGCTGAGCTGCGGCCGGTGGTCGCCCTGGCGTGTCTCCGGCGCCCGGCTCAACTGCGAGAGCACCATCATGGGAACGTCCAGTTCCTTGGCCAGCAGCTTCAGACCGCGCGAGATGGCGCTGATCTCCTGGTTGCGGTTTTCGAACCGCCCCCGCCCGCTCATCAGTTGCAGGTAGTCGATCACCACCAGACCCAGCTTGCGCTCGCTCTGGAGGCGGCGCAGCTTGGCGTGGATGTCCATGATGTGGACTGCGGCGGTATCGTCGATGTACAGCGGGGCTTTGACCAGGTCGTTGAGCGCCTCGCTCAGGCGCCGGCGCTCTTCGGAGTTGAGGTAGCCCGCGCGGAACCGTTGGCTGTCCACACGCGCCGTGGCGCAGAGCAAGCGGGTAAGCAGCGACTCCTTGGACATTTCGAGCGAGAAGACCGCCACCGCCTGCTGCGCTCGCATGGCGACGTGCTGCGCGATGTTCAGGGCCAGCGCAGTCTTGCCCATGGAAGGACGCGCGGCCAGAATGAACAGTTCGCCGCCGTGCAGTCCGCCGGTCATCTCGTCCAGCTTGTAGAAGCCGGTGCCGACGCCCTTGATGCGCTTGCTGGGGTCGAGGAAAGCATTGATGCCGCCTTCGTAACCCTGCACGATGTCGCGTGGCGTGACCATGCCGGCCTTGCCGCGCGCTTCGCCCAGCTTGAGCAGCGTCTCCTCGGCGCCCGTCAGGATCTCGTCGGGGTCTTCGGTGTCCGCCAGCGCGCGGTTCATCAGGTGCTGCGAAGCGAAGATGATGCGGCGGAGGATCGCCTTGTCTTTGACGATGCGGATGTAGCTTTCGAGATTGACGATCTGCGGCAGGCCGTCGTCGAGCGAAACCAGGTAGCCCAGGCCGTCGCACATCTCGAGCTCGTTGTAACGGATCAGCTCGTTGGCGACAGTGACGCGGTCGATGGAATCGCCGCGCTCGTGGATCTCGCCCATGCGCTTGAAAATACGGCGATGCTTTTCGAGGCTGAAATCGTCCGGCTCGAGCGTGCCGGCGGCCTGAATATACATGCTGCCGTCGAGCATGATGGAGCCGAGCACGTACCGCTCGGCATCGATGTTGGCCGGCAGGCCCTTTTGTTCGAGCGCCGGACTGGAAGATGACATGGGCTGAACGTCCTAGCTTATGCCACTTTCAGGGCCGCGTTGGCCGGCTGTTTCGCGCCCCTGTTTTGATGCGCTTAGGCTCTGCAAAACCGGCGCATCGTTTCCACAGCCGCGCGCGCCGGTCAACTCCTTCCCCAGCAGGCGCACAGAAGGGCGATCAGGCCGTTTTCCGAAATTATCCACAGCTAATTCACAATAACCCAACCGCTGCCCCGGCGGCTCAGCTCTAACGTCCCGCCGCCTCTGCCCGGCTGCGCACGGGTGCCTGCCGCCCCGCGCGTCTCCACTTGCAAGTGAGACAGTGCGGCGTGCGCGGGGCATCCTCGTCTTCGCGGCGCCGGAAGAGGCTGGTGATCTCCCTCGGGTTTTGGGCGAACAGCGCGGCGGCGGCAACCACATAGAGAAACGAGAAAACCGGATGGATCTGGTCCGGCGTGAGGCCGAACAACGGATGACCGCCCACCGCGGCCGGCAAAACAAGCTGCCCGGCGAAGAGCCCGAACAGCAGCAGCGCGCCGCCGCCGGTCAGCCGCAAGCCCGCCAGCAGCGCCACCGCCAGCAGCGATTGCGCGGCGGTCAGCAGGATTTCCGCCATCTGAAAGCCACCCATCGGAATGGGGTGTTCCAGCGTGCCGTGCGATACCGCAAACACGCCGGGGATCATGCCCACCAGCAGGGTCCACTGGTTCAGCTTCGCCGAAAGCAGGCTGCCCAGTGCGAGACCGGCCTGCCCGCGCCAGGCGAACACCAGCGCAACGGTGAACTCGGGCGCCTCCGAGGCGATGGGCGCCAGCCACTGCACGAGCAGGAATTCGTTGATGCGGAACAGGCGTCCGGTGGCAACCAGTCCTTCGCAGAACGGCTCGGCGTTGTACAGGATGACGAAGCCGGCCAAGAGAAACAGCGCCGTGGTGGCGAGGCGGCGCCGCGCCCCGGGCAGCCGCGCGATCAACTCGGCGGGGCCCTCCGCCTCGGTTTCCGCGCAGCAGCGGCGCGCCGCCGCCGCCAGATACCACCCATAGAGTCCCAGCAGCACCGCGCCGTCATACCACGCCAGTGTGCCCTTCACCGGGATCAGGAACCCGTACAGCGTGGCGGCTCCAAGAAAGGCGATCTCCGTGCGCCGTTCGCTTTCCAGCACCACGGGCTTGCGAAAGCGCAGCCAGCAGATGCCCGCAATGGCCGCCCACGCCACGCCGATCAACAGGCGGTTGGCCCCGGTCATATTGGCGATGGCGTAGTGCGCGTAGTCGCCGGCCGCGTTCCTGCCCGCCTGCCAGGTGAAGTACATGTCCACGGAGTATTCGGGCAGGACCGCGATGAGCGCCACCACCGCGAGCGCCAGGGCTTGTGAGATATCCGCCTGCGCCGCGTCGCAGGCCCACAGTAAAAGGAAGGACGCTCCCAGGATGGCGGCTCCCGAGGCCAGCGCCGTAACGGGCGCCGCCGCGGGCACGGCCGCCAGGCGCAGCCACACGCCGGGTAGCGTGATGGCCGCGGCCAGCGCAAAGGCGAAAAGGTGTGTCTTGCGCATCGTTCGCGGGCGCAGCCAAAGGTCTGGCGCCCGGCGATGCCGGTCAGGAGGCCAGAGGGCGAACCCTCGGGATTGTTGACCTGCCTGCTCTGCTACTCCCCCTTGGCGAAACCCGATGGTAGCACCCGGCATTCGGACCCGCAAAGCGAGTACCATGCCCGCACAACCCGAAATCGTCTGATATGGTGAAGGGGTCATGCTCACCGTCGTCGCCGAAATGCAAGCCAAACCGGGCAAGGAAGAGGCGCTGAAACAGCAACTGCTGGCGCTCATCGAGCCCACCCGGAAGGAAGAAGGGTGCGTGCAGTACGATCTGCACGTTGGCACGGACTCGGCCGGCCAATTCGTTTTTTACGAAAACTGGACATCGCGGGAACTGCTCGACAGGCACCTCGCCTCCCCGCACTTGAGGGCGTTCCTGGCCGTGGCCGGGGGGCTGCTCGTTGAACCCCCGCGCATCGCCACCTACAACCGCATCGCATGACCCGCAGAGAATTGTTCGAAGCCGCCGCATTCGTTCGGCTGGCTCCTGCCGCCGGCCCGGCTATCCGGCGCATCGAAGTGTTTCCGGTCTCCTACCCCGTCGCCGCGCACTTCAAATTTCTCACCAGGCCCGAGCGTCCCGCGGTCTTCGTGAAGATCACCTGCGAGGACGGCGCCTATGGCTGGGGGCAGAGCGTCCCCATCCCGACATGGAGTTACGAGACCACCGAATCCGTGGTGGCCACGCTCGAGCGCTACATCGCCCCCGCGCTTATTGGCCGCGACTCCGCCGACATCGCCGGCGCGCACGCCGCCATGAACAAGGCCATCTCGCCGTCCTTCTCCACAGGCATGCCCATCGCCAAGGCGGGTATCGACCTGGCGCTCCACGACCTCGCGGGCCGGCGCGCCGACAAGAGCGTGGCCGCGCTGTGGGGCCGCACGCCGCTCGCGGCGATCACGCTGAGCTGGACCATCAACCCCACCTCGCTCGACGAGGTCGAAAAGCTGGTGGAACAGGGCCGCGCGCGCGGTTACCGCAACTTCAACACGAAGGTCGCGCCGGACCCGGCTTTCGACGTCGAGATGTGCCGGCGGGTGCGCAAACTCGCGCCCGAAGCCTTCCTCTGGGCCGATGCCAACGGCGGCTACGATCTGAAAAACGCCCTCGCGGTCACGCCCAGGCTGGCGAAGGCGGGCGTGAACGTTCTCGAGCAGCCCGTGGCAGCCAACCGCCTCACGGCTTTCCGCGAAATCCGCAACCTGCGCGCGCTGCCCATCCTGCTGGATGAGGGCGTCGTGTCTTCGGTGGAGCTGGAAGAATATATCAAGCTCGGCCTGCTGGACGGCGTCGCCATGAAGCCCGCGCGGACCGGCGGCCTTTGGGACGCGCGCCGCCAGGTGGAACTGCTGGCGCATCACAAGCTGATGTTCCTGGGCAGCGGCCTCACCGACCCGGACGTGGCGCTCGCCGCCGCGCTGCAACTCTATGCCGCCTACGGCCTGAAATACCCGGCGGCGCTCAACGGGCCGCAGTTCCTGGACGGAAGCTTCCTTAAGACGCCGTTCGCGGTGACCGGCGGCGCCATCGCCACGCCTGCGGGACCGGGGCTCGGCGTGGAGGTGGACGAAGAGCGCGTGCGGCACGGGGCCCGCACCCACATCCTCATGCCCGCCGGGTTCGCCTGGCGCGCAGCGACCTCCACCGCGCTCGAGCTGACCGAGAACGGCCTGCCCGTTTTCGCCTACAACTTCGGCGCGCAGCTCAAGCCCGGAGCGCCTGAGCACCTCGCGCGCGCCTGCTACCTGCACCCCGTGTACGCCCCGGACGGCACGGTGGTCACGGACGATTTCCCCAAGGACCACTGGCACCACCGCGGCATCTCCTGGATGTGGCCCAGGGTGCTCGTGGAAGGCCGTGAGTACGACCTGTGGGCCTGCAAGGGCATCTACGCGCGCTTCGTGCGCTGGATCGCGCGCGAGGCCGGAGCAGACCGCGCGCGCCTGGCGGTTGAAAACGGCTGGTTCATCGAAAAGCGGCAGGTCATGCGGGAGACGGTTGACATCGTCGTACGCCCCGCCGCCGCGGACCGCCGCGTCTTCGACCTTTCCGTCACCTTCGAAGCGCTCGGCAGCCGTGTCGAGGTCGCGGGCGCGCCGGAGAACCGCAAGGGTTACGGCGGGCTCTCCTTCCGCTTCGCGCCGCGCACGGGCACGGTGATCCTCACCGGCGAGGGCAAAGAAGCCAAGGACACCGACATGGTCCCGCACGCCTGGGCGGAACTTTCCGGCATCTTCGCGGGCCGGAAAGCGGGTGCGCGCGTCACCATCGACCCGAGCCATCCCGGCTACCCGGATGGCTGGTGCTTGCGCCACTACGGTTTTCTGGGAGTGAACTACCCCGGGCTCGACCCGGTGGCGTTCCAGCCCGGACAACCGGTGGCGATGAAGTACCGCGTGGAGGTCTGGGCTTCTCCAAAGCAAATGCCGCCCGCAACACCGGCTCAGTAGCGGAGGATGTTCCTCCGAAGCGATGGTACGGGCACAGGGACGGCGCGCGCGCGTCTCCAACGGAGCGGCGGCTTCGAATTACACGCCCCAGCAGTAATCTTCCACCGCACGGTCAATCGAATCGTCGTGTTCCGAGAGGCGCATCAGCTCCAGCCGGATGGCATCCACCAGTGCACGCCAGCTTGCTTCCACCACGTTGTCCGACACCCCCACCGTGCTCCAGGTCTTGCGATGGTCGGACCACTCGATAAGCACCCGGACGCGCGCGGCGGTGCCTTTGCGGGAATCGAGCACCCGCACCTTGTAATCCGTCAGCTTCACGCTGGTGATCTGCGGATACACGGATGAGAGGCACTTGCGCAGCGCCAGGTGCAGCGCGTTGAAGGGGCCGTGGCCGTCGGCTCGCGCCGAGTGGATGCCGCCGGTGGTCTTGACGGTGACGTGCCCCGTGGAGCGCGTGCCGGTGACGCCCGCCGAGCGCGTGCTCACCTCGTAACTCTCGATATCGAAAAAGTGCAGCCCGGGGTGCAGCGCTTCGCGCACCAGCAGCTCGAAGGTGCCTTCGGCGGCTTCCAGCTCGTAGCCCTCGTACTCCATCTGCTTGATGCGCTCGAGCAGCTCGCGGCGCGCGTCTTCGGTCAGGCGGTCGGCCAGCCCGTGTTGCTTCAGCTTGTAGAGGATGTTGCCGCGCCCGGAGAGATCGCTCACCAGCACGCGCTGGCGGTTGCCCACGGCTTCCGGCTGGACGTGCTCATAGGTGCGGGTGTCCTTCAGCACCGCGCTGACGTGCACGCCGCCCTTGTGCGCGAAGGCGCTGCGGCCCACGAAGGGCTGGTCGTTGCGCAGCGGAAGGTTCGCCAGCTCGGCGATGTAGCGGGCGACGCTCGCGAGCGTCGCCAGTTTCTCCTCGCCGACCGTGGTATGGCCGAGCTTGAGCTCCAGGTTGGCGATCACGGAGGCGAGATTCGCGTTTCCGCACCGCTCGCCGTAGCCGTTGATGCAGCCCTGCACGTGCGTGGCGCCGCACTCGACCGCGGCCAGCGTGTTCGCCACCGCCACGTCGCCGTCGTTGTGCGCGTGAATGCCCAGCACGCCGTCGAAGCGCCGCCGCACCTCCGAGACGATTTCGATCAGCTTTCCCGTGATGGCGCCGCCGTTGGTGTCGCACAGGCAGAGCACGTCGGCGCCGGCCTTCTGCGCGGCTTCCAGAGTCCGCAGCGCGAAGGCGGGATTGCTCATGTAGCCGTCGAAGAAATGCTCGGCGTCATAGACCACTTCCTTGCCGTGCTCCTTCAGGTACGCCACCGTCTCGCCGATGAGCTTCAGGTTTTCCTCTTCGGTCACGTTGAGCGCGCGCTTGGTGTGCAGTTCCCAGCTCTTGCCGAAAATCGACACCACCGGCGTGCCCGCTTCCACCAGCGCCTGCACATTGCGGTCCTGGTGCACCGGGTTGCGGGCGAAGCGCGTGGAGCCGAACGCGGTGAGCCGCGCGTGCTTCAGTTGCAGCTCCCGCGCCCGCGCAAAGAACTCCTTGTCCTTGGGGTTGGAGCCGGGCCAGCCGCCCTCGATGTAGTCGATGCCCAGATCGTCCAGCTTCTGGGCAATCATGAGCTTGTCTTCCACCGAGAAAGAGACGGACTCGCCTTGCGTGCCGTCCCGCAGCGTTGTGTCGAACGTAAAGATTCGCATACCCGGCTCCTTATCAGGGTTACTGCTTCGGGGCGGACGCCTCGTCTTCGGGCACGCCCGCTTCCTTCTTCTTCTTGAGGAACGTCATCATCTGGCGCAGCTCGCGGCCCACGCGCTCGATCTGGAGGTCGCGCTGCGATTCCCGCATCTTGATAAAGTTCTTGCGGCCGGTCTTGTTCTCTTGGATCCACTGCCGCGCGAACTCGCCGGACTGCACTTCGGCCAGGATCTTGCGCATCTCCTCGCGGGTTTGCTCGTTGATGATGCGCGGGCCGCGCGTGTAATCGCCGTACTCGGCGGTGTCGGAAACCGAGAAGCGCATGTAGCTGAGGCCGCCCTCGTAAATCAGGTCTACGATCAGCTTCAACTCGTGCAGGCACTCGAAGTAGGCGATCTCCGGAGCGTAGCCGGCCGCCACCAGGGTGTCGAACCCGGCGCGGATCAGCTCGCTCACGCCGCCGCACAGCACCACCTGCTCGCCGAACAGGTCGCTTTCGGTCTCCTCCTTGAAGGTCGTTTCGATCACGCCCGCCTTCAGCGTGCCCAGCGCGCGCGCATAGGCCAGCGCGTTCTGGAGCGCCTTGCCGGAAGCGTCCTGGTGCACGGCCACCAGCGCCGGCACCCCCACGCCCTCAGTGAACAGCTCGCGCACGCGATGTCCCGGCGCCTTGGGCGCGATCATGGTCACGTCCACCTCTTTCGGCGGCACGATGGCGCCGAAGTGGATGTTGAAACCGTGCGCGAACATCAGCGTCTTGCCGGCTTTCATGTGCGGCGCGATGCTTTGCTCGTAAACGGCGGCCTGCACGTGGTCCGGCACCAGGATCATAACCACATCGCCGGCGGCGGCCGCCTCGGAGGCGCTCATCACGGGAAGCCCGGCGGCTTCGGCCTTGCGCCAGTTGTCGGTGCCCGGCATTTCGGCCACCACCACCTTCACGCCCGAGTCGCGCAGGTTCAACGAGTGCGCGTGTCCCTGGCTGCCGTAGCCGATGATGGCCACCGTCCGGCCTTTCAGTAAGCTCAAATCTCCATCGTTCTCGTAATAGCGTTTCGCCATTGATTGCTCCAGTTCGCCGCGTTGGCGGCGGTCAAAAAACGGGTTCTTCCACTTTAGCCGCCCGGGTTGGCACCGGCGGCTGCAACTTCAACTTGCGCGGGTCGAGCGACATGGCGGTCATGCCGGAGCGGGTGACTTCGATCTCGCCGTAACTCCGCATTACGTCCACGAATTCGTCGAGTTTTTCCGGGACGCCGGTCACCTCGATGCCGAAGCCGTCCGGCGAGGAATCCACCACGCGCCCGGCGAAAATCTCCGCTTCCTTCAGCACCGCCGTGCGGTGCTCCTGCGGGGTGCGGATGCGCAGCAGAACCATCTCGCGCGTCACCGCCGGCGCGTCGGTCAGGTCGGTGGCTTGCAGCACGTTGACGAGCTTGTTCATCTGCTTCACCACCTGCTGCCGCAGGGCGTCGTCCACGTCCACCACAATGGTCATGCGCGAAAGCCCCGGATCCAGCGTGCGCGCCACCGTGAGGCTCTCGATGTTGTAGCCGCGCGCGCTCAGCACTCCGGTGATGCGCATCAGGGCGCCGGGCTTGTTCTCCACCAGCAATGAAATCACTTGCAACATGGCATTCTCCTTGCGGCTATTTGGGCACCGGCACGGGCTGCGGCGGCGCCAGCACCATCTCGTTCAGCGCGGCCCCGGCCGGGACCATGGGATAAACGTTCTCTTCCGGGCTCACCTTCACGTTGAGCAGGTAAGGACCGGGCTCCGCCACGGCTTCTTCGATGGCGGCGCGCAATTCGGAAGGCCGCTCCACCGTGCGGCCCTTGAAGCCGTACGCCGCCGCCAGTTTCTCCGCGTCCGGGAAGGAATCCAGCGTCACCGCGCTGAGACGGTTGTTGTAGAACAGCGTCTGCCACTGGCGGACCATACCGAGGTAGCCGTTGTTCATGACGATGATCTTGATGGGCAAGCCGTTGCTCGAGATGGTGGAGAGCTCGGGCATCGCCATCTGGAAGCCGCCGTCGCCCACGATGGCGAACACCAGCCGGCCGGGGTGCGCCGACTGCGCACCCACCGCGCCCGGGATGCCGTAGCCCATCGAGCCCAATCCGCCCGAACTCAGGAACGTGCGCGGCTCGTCGAAGCGGACGAACTGCGCCACCCACATCTGGTGCTGGCCCACATCGGTCGAGACGATGGCCTTGGCGCCCGCAACGCGGTCGATCTCCGCCATCAGGTGCTGCGGCTTGATCTCGGTCTCCGACACCGCGGCCACGAACGGGTGCTGCTCCTTCCACTCACGGATCTGCCGCCACCACTCCCTGCGCTGCGCGGTGACCTGTTCGTTGCGCGTCGCGCCGCCATCCTTCAGCAGCTTGTTCAACTTTCCGAGCACGCGCTTCACGTCGCCCACGATGGGCACGTCCGGAGCGCGGTTCTTGCCGATCTCGGCCGGGTCGATATCCACGTGAATGACCTTGGCGTGCGGCGCGAAGGAAGCCAGCCGGCCCGTAACGCGGTCGTCAAAGCGCGTTCCCAGCGCGATCAGCAGGTCGCTTTGCGTCATGGCCATGTTGGCCGCGTAACCGCCGTGCATGCCCGGCATGCTGACGAAGTTCGGATGCGTGGCGGGGAATCCGCCGAGCGCCAGAAGCGTGGTCACCACCGGGGCATCCGTCATCTCGACGAACTGCCGCAGCTCGGGCGCCGCATCCGCCGAAACGATGCCGCCGCCCGCATAGACCACGGGCCGCCCCGACTCCTGAATCAGTTGCGCCGCGCGCCGGATCTGCCCGGTGTGCCCTTCGGTGAAAACCTTGTAGCCCGGCAGGTGAATCGCCGTGACCGGCGTGTAGTGCCCCTGCGCCTGCAACACGTCCTTGGGCAGGTCCACCAGCACCGGGCCGGGACGGCCCGTGCCGGCGATGTAGAACGCCTCGTGGATCGCCTGCGGCAGGTCTTCCAGTTTCTTCACCAGAAAATTGTGCTTGGTGCAGGAGCGCGTGATGCCGAACGTGTCGGCCTCCTGAAACGCGTCGCTGCCGATCAGCTTGCTGTGCACCTGACCGGTGAGCGCCACCACCGGGATGGAGTCCATCAGGGAGTTGGTCAGCCCGGTCACCAGGTTGGTGGCGCCGGGTCCGGAAGTCGCGCAGCAGACCCCCACCTTCCCGGTCGCCCGCGCGTAGCCGTCCGCGGCAAAGCAGGCGTTCTCCTCGTGGCGCACCAGCACGTGCCGCATGGGGTGCTCATAAAGCGCATCGTAAAAGTGCAGCGTGACCCCGCCGGGGTAGCCGAAGATGCACTCCACGCCTTCCCTCACCAGGCATTCCAGCAGCATCTTCGCGCCGCTCATTAGCATCGACATAGAATCCTCTCCAAAAACCGTCGCATAACAAAAAAGGCCATCAGCCGGCTTCGTTCGCCCCGCTGATGGCCTCGGATCTTAACCCTGGGCCTTCACGCGGGGCCGGCTACGATGACCAAAATAATAATGGCGATGATGGCTACGGGCGTGGAAAGGGCATGCAGGGCGTTAAAACCAGTACGCCGGGATGTGGGAGCTTCAAACATGCCGCTTTATAGCCGAGTGTAACCCAAAAGAATTGCAAATGCAAGCAACCATACGCATTAAGAAGTTTTATAAGACGATTTGCTCCGCGCCGTGCAGCAGCACCGCGGCGGTTTCGCCCGCGATCGCCGCCGCGGCGGCGTAGCCGGCGATCTGCGGCAGCGGCGCCAACGTGTAGCGGCGCTCCAGTTCCAGCGTCAGCGGCAGATCCGCCGGAAACGCCTCAAAAGTCTTCAGGCCGCCCGTCAAACCCTTGCCGGAAGCCTTCAGCACCGCCTCCTTGCGCGTCCAGCAGGTCAGGAACGCCTCATCGGAGTCCCCGATGGCCGCGTGTTCGCGCGCCGTGAAGAAGCGGCGGGCGATGGCGGAGGCGGACCGCATGGCGCGGATGCGTTCCAAGTCCACGCCGATTTCGCGTTCGGCCACGGCGTACAACCCCGCCGGACCGCAGTGCGCCATGTTGAAGTGCAACGCCCCCGCCGAAAGGACCGGCTTGCCCAGCGGGGTCAGGGTCATCACCGGCTCGCGGCCGAGCACGCCCCGCAGGATCGCTCGCAGCACGGCATGATGGAAGATGAAGTCTTCCCTCACGCGCGGGACCCGAAAGCGCGCCGCGCGGTCCCGTTCCTCGGTCGAGAGCCGTTCCAGCAGACCGGCGGCGGACGCCGTGCGGACGGCGTGCCAGACGTGGATTTCAGTTGCGGGTCCCAACGCGCGCCAGATGCGTGTCGAGCAGCGCCTGCGCGGTGTTCAGGCTGCCGACCGCCTTCAGCACCTCGGGATCCTCCTTCACCGCCACTTCCTCGGCCCACTTGCGGTCGAACACGCGCAGGAGCAGTTCCTGCTGGAGCTGCTGGCTCACCCAGTCGCGATTGGTCTGGAACTCCTCGTCCGTGCACGCCACGTCCTGCTTCTTCAGGAACTGGCGAAACTCCTCCAGCATGGCGTCGTCGGGGCGCCAGGTCCGGGGCAGGGCCAGATCGCGGCCGCCTACGTAGACCGAGGCAAAGCGGAAGAAGGTCAGCCGCCCGGCCACGCGCGCCTGGAAGGCGTTCCACTTGGGCCTTTCGTACTTCTCGTCGGGGGTGATGCCGCCGCCGCCGTAGACCTTGCGGCCGGAGTCGGTCTGCTTCACGTCGTTCTCGTCCCGGGTGTCGCCGTTGTGGCGGTAATAGTCCAGAAACGACGTGTGCGCGTAGTCCCGCTGGATCAGCCGCCCGCTGGGTGTGTAATAACGGGCGATGGTCAGCAGCAGGGCCGCCCCCTCGCTCAGCGGAAACTGGGCCTGCACCAGGCCTTTGCCGAAGGTGCTTTCCCCCAGGACCCACGCCCGGTCGTGGTCCTGAAGCGCGCCGGCCACGATTTCCGCCGCCGACGCCGAAAAACGGTTGACCAGCACGACGATGGGATACACGTAACGCCTCCCGTTGTTGCTGGCCCGAAACACCTGTTCCGCCGAGGCACGCCCGCGGTGGGATACCACCGTCTGGCCGGACTTGAGGAACCGTCCGCCCACGGTGACCGCCTCGCTGACCAGCCCGCCCTGGTTGCCGCGCAAATCGAGAATCAGCCCCTTGATGGACTCCTCCCCGAGCTTCTGGAACATCTCGTCCACTTCCCGCCCCGTGTTCTGGTTGTTGAACGAACCGACCCGCACGTACGCGATGCCGGGTTTCAGCCAAAAGCCGTCCACGTCGCTGCGCACGATCTCATCGCGCACAATGCGGAACAGCAGGGGCTTTTCCACCCCGCTGCGGCGCACCCCGACCTGCACCTCGGTGCCCCGGGGACCCTTGAGGCGGTCGGCGACCTCGGCGGAATTCAACCCCTTCGCGGACTTGCCGTCGATGGAATCGATGACGTCGCCCCGGCGCAGTCCGGCGCGGGCGGCGGGCGATCCGGGAAACGGGTAAAGGGCGATCACCGCGGCCCCGTCCATGTTGATCTCCATGCCGATTCCGTAGTACTGGCCGCGTTGATCCTGCTGCAAAAGCTGGTAAGTCTTGGGGTCCAGGAAGTTGGAATGGGGATCCAGAGTGCGGAGCATGCCTTGAATGGCGCCCTGGTAAATCGCCTGGTCCCCCGTCACCGCGTCGGCGAAGTTCGATTCGATCAGTTGGTAAGCCGAAAGAAAAGACCTGAGATCCGGCCCCAACTCCCTTTCGGGAGCCGCCGGCGGACCGCTCTGGCCGCTGGCCAGGCAACATAACACCAAAATGGACAACAGACGTTTCATCGATATCGGACCCGCCGAAGCGCTAGCTAACAAAATAGCAGTTTTTTCGGGATGGAGCGCGCAAAGGTGCGGCGCAGAACTTTTTACCGGTCAGAAACTACACCCTCTCAGGGATGCGCGATCCGGCCGCTTGCGGGACCGGCGTTCGGAAGCGCATGTGTTCGGGATCGTAGGCGAATCGCTTTCCGCAGTCCAGGCACACGACATAGGTGTGGCTGTGGGCCAAGGTAATCGGCATGCTCAGGCGCCTGTGCCAGCATCGGAACACCCGGTTTAGCAACGAGTCCATCGACATCGCGGTAAGACCCCCTGCCGGAGACTGCAAACGGGGGGCCAATGCCGCAGGAGGGTCAGATCAGTCCAGATCCAAAGCCGCCCCCAGGGCGCCGTTAATTTCCAGAAGAAGCTCGGTCGGCAGCAGGCCTATCTTTGTCGTGAGTTTCGCGCGGTCGAGGGTTGTGACCTGATGGCAGATGGCCACGCTCGCTTTCGACAGGCCCGCCGCGCCGGCGGGTAGACCAACTACGGTGGGCCCGCGCTTGGCTTGCGACGGGGAAGTCGAGAGGGGGACGACAATGATCGACATCCAGCCGGCCGTCTGGTTGAAGCCGTCATGAGATACAACCACGACGGGACTCCGTCCCCTTTGTTCGGACCCGGATCTCGGGATCAGATCGGCCCAGTAGACCTCTCCCCGCTTCACTTCCTCACCCCGCCGGTCCCTAATAGATGCTCGATTCCGGCTGACTCCAATTCACGGTCGAGATCGAGTTCCGTGCCGGTCATTTCCCGCGCGTACTCCGCAATTGCGTTGTGTCTCGCCTTCCGCGCCTGATCTTTGAGCCAGGCGTCGATCGCTTCGCGGGCAAGTGTCGTGGCAGGAACCTGCGCACGCTCCGCCTCCGCCCTGAGCAATGTGTAGATCCGCTCCGGCAGCGGCAGGTGGAAGTTCCTCATATCGGCCTCCGGTTTCCAGTATGCCATAGTGTGATGGCATGGCTGGATGGCATTCGGAATGGCAACCAGTTCAGATGCCGTTTGCGATCGCAATTCCCGAGGCGCCGGTGCGCAGCCCGGAAGGGCTGCCCCACACGGCCCCTACAGCTTGGGCGCGTAGTAGCCCTTGCGCGCCCTTACCACCAGGTCCCTGCGGTTCTTCACCCTCAGGTTGACGGTGTGATACAACCCATCGGTCTTGAGCGGCTCGGGACGGTAGAAGATGTTGTACTGGTGCCGCAGCTCGTTGGCGATGTTCTCGAACGACTGCTCCAGGTCCTCCACCTTGAA
>JBHGBM010000078.1:0-40566 GCA_041946965.1 Bryobacteraceae bacterium | reverse complement strand
CACCTGGGCGCACGCCATCGACTACAAGCAGGGCACCTACCAGGACAACCTGGGCTTCACCACCATCGACAGCTACGCCAACACCTGGAACGGCGACTACAAGGCCGACAAGGGGAGCGGGCTGTTGGATCAGCGCCACCGCCTGGTGTTGAGCTTCGTGGAGGCGCCGCGGTTCACGCGCCGCGACGGCCCCTTTTACAAGTACGCGGTGAACAACTGGCAGCTTTCCTGCATCACCACGCTGGCATCGGGCCGTCCCACCACGGCCTACATCACGGTTTCCGACGCCACACCGTTCTCCGGCGCGGCCTTCACCAGCACCCTGAACGGGTTCGGCGGCAACAGCCGCGTGCCCTTTTGGTCCACCTCGCACCTGTACACGCCGCCCATTTACCGCGCCGACGCGCGCATCAGCAAGCTACTGCCGTTCAACGAACGGTACAGGGTGTACCTGAATTTCGAGGCGTTCAACATCACCAACACGATCCGCGACACCAGCCTCAACGGGCAGGCGTTCACGCTGCGCGGGGGCGTGCTGAACCCGACCCCCGCGCTCGGCACCGGCCGCGCCTCGAACGGTTTCCCGGACGGCACCAACGCCCGCCGCGCCCAGGTCAGCGCGCGGTTCACTTTCTGAAGGCGGCTACCGCGCCAGCGCGCTGCGCCTGCGGCCGAAGGGGAGGTAGATCGCCAGGCCGATGGCCAGCCAGACGAAGAAGCGCACCCAGGTTTCGAGCGGCAGCGCCAGCATCAACACCAGGCAGCAGGCTATGGAGAGCATGGGCAGCCAGGGAGAGCCCGGCACGCGGAAGGCGCGGGGGCGGTCCGGCTGGCTGCGCCGCAACATGATCACGCCGGCGCTGACGATGACAAACGCGAACAGCGTGCCGATGTTGGCCAGGTCCGCGAAAGTGCCCACGTCCCAAATGCCCGCCGGAATGCCCACCGCGAGCCCCGCGATCCACGTGCTCACGTGGGGCGTCTTGTGTTCCGGATGCACCCTGGAGAACGCGCGCGGCAGCAGGCCGTCGCGCGACATGGCGAACCACACGCGCGCCTGCCCGTACTGGAAGACCAGCAACGAGGACACCATGCCCAGAATGGCGCCCAGGCTGACCCATCCCCGGATGCGGTCGTAGCCGAGCGCCCTGAGCGCGTTGGCCACCGGCGCGGCGTTGTTCAGCGTCTTGTAGCTCGCAACGCCGGTAAGCACAAGCGCCACGGCGATGTACAGCAGCGCGCACACGATCAGCGTGGCGATGATGCCCAAAGGCAGATCGCGCTGCGGGCGCTTGCACTCCTCCGCCGCGGTCGAAACCGAGTCGAACCCGATGTAGGTGAAGAAGACGATGGCCGCGCCCGTGAGCACGCCGGGGAAGCCGTTAGGGAAGAAGGGATGCCAGTTCTCGGCGCGCACCGCGCCCGCCGCGCCGAAGACGAAAATCAGGATGGCGGCGATCTTGATGGCCACCATGACGTTGTTGGTCCGCGCGCTTTCGCGAATCCCGATCACCAGGATGTAGGTGAGCGCGAGAAGAATCAGCAACGCCGGGAGGTTGAACCACGCGCCGGTAAACCGGCCTCCCGCAATCGCCGGTCCGGCCAGTTGCGCGGGCAGATGCAGCCCGAATACGCCCTCCAATATGTCGTTGAGATAGGCGGAAAAGCCGACCGCCACGGCCATGTTGGAGACGGCGTACTCCAGGATCAGGTCCCACCCGATGATCCACGCCACGATCTCGCCCAGCGTCGCGTAGGCATACGTGTAGGCGCTTCCGGCGATGGGGATCATGGAGGCGAGTTCCGCGTAACACAGCGCGGCGAAACTGCACGCCAGCGCCGTGAGCAGAAACGAGAGCGCGATGCCCGGTCCGGCACCGGGCCTGCCGATGGTGGAGAGCGCCTCGGGCCCGTGCAGGATCAGGTCGAGCACGGGCGCGTGCAGAACGGACTTGAAACTCAGGGTTTCGCCGGCCGCGGCCGTGCCGGTGAGGATGAAGATGCCCGAACCGATCACCGCCCCCACACCGAAGGCCGTGAGACTCCACGGACCCAGGGTGCGCCGCAATTTCCTGTCCGGCTCCTCGGAGGCGGCGATCAGCGCGTCGATGCTCTTGGTGCGGAAAAGGGAGCTCAAGGCGCCGCTAGCGCTTCCGCTGTCCCTTGGCCATCTGCTTCACTTTGCGCTTCATGGATCCGCGTGCGACGCCCGAGGCCCGCTTGGCCTTCGGGGCAGCCTTCTTGCGCGCGGCGCGCTTGACTTCTTTGCGTTTCGCCTTATCGGTGATGTTCTTCGTGTTCATCAGCTTCGCTTCAGTTTTGCGTATTTCTCGACCAGTTTCTTGAGCCCGTGGCGGGGGAAACTAACAGTGATCTTAGCATCATCGCCCTCGCCTTCGCGCCGGACCACGATGCCGGTGCCGTAAACCGGGTGTTCCACCGTCATGCCGCTGCGCACGCGCGTTTCACGCTTGGGCGCCTGTGGCAGTTGCCTGGTGGGCGCACCGGGGCGTGGAATCAGTTGCTGCGGGTCGGCGGGCGGCGCCGCCGGCTTCTGCGGCGCGAACGGCACACCGCGTTCCTGGAAGAACCGCGAGATGTTTTCGAGCGAGTTGTAGGTCTTCCCCGTGTAGGTGTTCCGTTTCGCCGATTGCCGCACGTCCCACCGCTCGCTCAGGAGATCAACCTGCGGGACGGACTCGTCCTCGCCCAGGTTGACGGTCAATTCCTGGGGGACTTCGGCCAGGAAGCGCGAGGGCAAAGTGCGCTCCTGCTCGCCGCCGCCGAACTTCCGCCGGTAACGCGCCCAGGTCAGCGTCAGCCGCTTCCCGGCGCGCGTCATGCCCACGTAGCACAGGCGCCGCTCCTCCTCCAGCGCCGAGGCGGATGCGCTCAGCGACCGCGAGTGCGGGAACAGGCCCTCTTCCATGCCCGCCATGAAGACGTATGGAAACTCCAGCCCTTTGGCGTTGTGGATAGTGAGCAGGTTCACCTGCGCGTTCTCGTCCACCGAATCGGCATCGGAAACCAGCGCGGCATGGTCCAGAAAATCGGCGGCGGACTCGCCGCGCTCGGCGGCTTCGGCGGCGGCGTTCACCAGTTCATCCAGGTTCTCCAGCCGGGTGTGCGCGTCCGGAGTGTTGTCGCGCTCCAGCATCTTGCGATAACCGCTGCGGTCGAGGATGAAGCGCATGGCCTCATCCACCCCGCGCGACATCACCACCAGCGTGAGATCCTGAATCAGGTTGCGGAAGGAAACCAGCGCGGATTGCGCGCGGGCGGGGAAATGCTGCTCATCCACCATGCGCCCGATGGCATCCCACAGGTTGAGCCGCTGGGCGTTGGCGAAGCGTTCCACCTGCTCGATGGTGGTCTTGCCGATGCCGCGCGCGGGGGTGTTGATTATGCGCAGCAGGCTGGCGGAATCCTGGTTGGAGACCGCCAGCTTCAGGTAGGCCAGCACGTCCTTGATCTCCGCGCGCTGGTAGAAGCCGAAGCCGCCCACAATGACATATTTGCGCCCGTAGCGGCGCAGGGCCTCTTCGATGGGCCGCGATTGCGCGTTGGTCCGGTAGAGCACGGCCACGTGCGATTCGGGATCGGAACCCAGGATCTTCTCGATGGAGTCCGCGATGAACAAGGCCTCGTTCTCCGCGTCATGCCCCGGGTAAATGCCGATTTCCTGTCCCTGCTCGGCGTGCGTCCAGAGCTTCTTGCCCTTGCGTTCCGTATTGTGGGCCACCACGGCCCCGGCGGCGGCCAGAATGCGCTTGGTGGAGCGGTAGTTCTGCTCGAGGCGAATGACTTTGGCTTTCGGGTAGTCGCGCTCGAAATCCAGAATGTTGCGGATATCCGCACCGCGCCAGCTATAGATGGACTGGTCTTCGTCGCCCACCACGCACACGTTCTTGTGCGCCTGGGAGAGCAACTGCATGAGCTCGTACTGGCTGCGGTTGGTGTCCTGGTACTCGTCGATGAGCAGGTAGCTCAGGCGGCGGTTCCAGGCCTCGCGGGTGGCGGAGTCGTGCCGCAGCAGGCGGACGGTTTCCAGCAGCAGGTCGTCGAAATCCAGCGCGTTAGCGGCGCGCAGTGCGTTTTCGTAGCGCTCGAAAATCACGGCCAGCTTCTGCGAGCGCGGGTCCTTGGCTGCCTTGTAGAAGTCCTGCGGGCCCTGCTTGTGGTTCTTGCCGTGGCTGATGCGCGAGAGCGCCGCCCGATGCTGCATGAATTCCTTCTCGTCCAGACCCAGGTCGCGGTAAGCGGCCTTGACGATGGCGAGCTGGTCGTCCTCATCGTAAATGGTGAAGTGGCGGTTGAAGCCGGGCCGGAGATCGGCCAGCGCATCCCCGTCACGGCGCAGCAGCCGCACGCAGAAGGAATGAAAGGTCGAAATCAGCGGCTCGGCTTCCATGCGGCCTTCCAGCAGCGAGCGCACGCGGTCGCGCATCTCCCCGGCGGCCTTGTTGGTGAAGGTGACCGCCAGAACGGCGGACGCCGGCACGCGTTTCGCCGTGATGATATGGGCGACGCGATGCGTGATCACGCGCGTTTTGCCGCTGCCCGCTCCGGCCAGGATCAGCAGAGCGCCTTCGGTGTGACAGACCGCTTCGCGCTGTTGGGGATTGAGTCCCGCCAAATAGTCCATGTATTGGGGGTTCTATCTGAGTGTAGCAAACCCCAATGGCCGGACGCTCAGGCGCGGTTCCGCTGCCCAACGCGCTCCTGAAGCGGCGCGTGAGCCGCTATCCGCGGGCGGACTGGAGAGAAGCAACGGGCATACACCCCGGGGCCGCGAATCCGTGCCTTTTGAAACTACGACAATCGTAGCACAGGAGGTCCGGCACGTCCAAGCACGCTATACTGGCGAACGGCCCGGTGTTCCGGCGCATGGAACTTTTTGCCGAAGCCCTCGTATTACGGAAGGAGTGAGCCTATGAGCCCAACCACAACCAGCTATCTCGATCGGATCAGCTCGCTGCTGGCCGAGAAAGGGTACGAAGTCTCGAGTCCCGGCGAAGGCACGCTGCACATACGGGAGGTGACCAGCGGGGTGGCCATCGAAGCCGCGCTCGAGGGCGACATCGTGTTCTTCACGCTGAAGTGCGTCACCGCGCCCGAAAAGGCGATCACGCCCGAGATCATGCGGCGCATGCTTTCGGCGGACAGCGGCATCACCACCTCGTACTTCCAGCTTTACAATATCGGCGACGGCAACACGGCCGTGACGCTGAACAATTTCTGCAAGCTTCAGGACATGGGGCCGGACGACCAGGACGATGTGCTCTCCTGCGTGCATTTCCTGCTCGTGGATGTGATTCAGGCCCGCGGCCTGATCGGGAGTCTCGCGAAGTAACGGAGGACGAAGATGGGATTTCTTTCCGATTTTTTCAGCCGCATGGGGCGCGTGGTGCGCGGGCAGGCCAACGAGCGCGTCAGCGCCATTGAAGACGCCACCTTCGAAGCCACCGTCAAGCAGACCGTGGCGGACATGAAGACCGAGCTGGGCAACGTGATCCGCGCCTCGGCCGTGGCGATGAGCAACTACAACCGGCTCGACGCCGAGTACCAGAAGTACGTTGCGCAATCCCAGGAGTGGAAGGACCGCGCGGGCAGGGCGCTGGACGCCGGCAACGAGGAGCTGGCCCGCAAGGCGCTGGCCCGCAAGGCCGAGTCGGACAAGCAGGTTGCTTCGATGCAGCCGGCCGTGGAATCGGCGCGCCAGGCCAGCGAAAACCTGAAGCAGCAGGTCACGGAGCTGAAGCGCAAGATCGAGGAAGGCGAGCGCACCGCCACCACGCTGGTGGCGCGGAAGAACGCCGCCGCGGCGCAGCGCAAGGTGGCCGAGGCGCTTTCCGGCGTGGGTCACGCGGACAACGCCTTCGCGGCGCTCTCGAAGTTCGAGGAGTCGGTGGCGCGCGAGGAAGCCACGGCCAAGGCCTTCAACCAGCTCGCTTCGGCGGGGAAGGATGAAAGCCTGGAGGCCGAATTCGCGCAGCTCGAAGGCAGCAGCGTGGACGCGGAACTGGAAGCGCTGAAGCGCGAGCGTTTGGGGCCTCCCGTGCTGCCCAAGGAGCTTCCCGCGCCGCCAAAGGCCGAGGAGATCCGGCAGGAGAAGAAAGAAACCGCCGGACAGCAATAGATGATCACGACGATTGTTGTTGCGGTACTGCTGGTGCTCCTGGTGCTGGTGCTGCGGGCGCTGTATAGCGCTTCCAGGAAACCGCAGCCCAGGCCGGCGGACACCGGCAACGTCCGCGTGAGCGACGCCCGCCCCGGCGATGTGATCTCCATCGCCGGCGCGGCCGAGGATTACAGCGACCTCGAATTCACGGTGGATCACCGCAGCCGCTTCGACGCCGGGCCGCGCCAGTGGATCGAGCTGCGCGGCTCGCATCGCAACCGCCCGGTTTCCATCGGGGTCTTCGCGGGCGAGGACGATGCCGCCTTCAGCGCCGGCGACCGGCGCCTCACGCTCGAAGACCTGGGCGTCTCCGAAGATCAGCTCGCGGAAATGGACCGAAGCCAGAACGGCGGCAGCCTGGTTTACGACCGGAAGCCGTGGCGCTACCGCATGAGCAAGGAGTTCGTGCTGCTGCGCGACTCCACGAGCTACGGTTCCAGCTTTTACGGGTGGCTTTTTGACGAGGAGGACGGGCCGCGCACGCTGCTGATCCGCAAGCCCGAGGGCGAGCCCTTCCACGCTTTCGTCGCCACGCGTCCGAAGCCCGGCGACATCACCGTGTACCGGGCGGGGTAAGTCGCATGCATCCACGCGGGCTGAGTTTCCTTGCGGCCCTGCTCACCACCGGCATCATCGCGGCGCCGTTCATGGGCCTGGACGATCTGCCCCAGGGGGTGCGCACCGCAATCGATTCCGAGCGGGCATCGTTGGCGGCCGTACACCGGCAGTTCGACCAGACACGCCAGGAAGGCGGCGCGGCCCTGCCGCCCGAGCGCGTGCGCGCGGTCGAAGAAGCGCTGAAACCGGCCGATGCCGATATGGCCGCGCTCGACGCGCTGTACAAGGCCAACCGCCGGAGCGACCGCGCGCGGGCCGAAGCGCTGCTCGCTCACGAACGGCAGGCGCGGTCGGAGGCCGCCCGCGAAACCGAAAAGCTGGCCGCGCTGGCCGCCATCGACCGCGATTACCGCGCGGCCATGTCGGTGGATCTGGCGCCCGTGGCCGCCGCCGTGGAGAAGGCCGGCCGCGACTGGCCGGAGAAGCGGGCCGATCTCGAAAGCCGCCTGGCGTCCCTCAGTGAGACGCAGTCCGGCGCGGAGGCGGCCAAAGCGCGCGGCGACGCCGACGCTCTTCACCGGGCGGCCCTGCTGCCAGCGCAAGCGGCGGAACTCCAGGCTCTCGCGGGCCAGCTTTACGAGTCCTGGGACCAGGTGCTGGTGGACCGGGATGCGCGCCGGCGGCGGGAGAAGATCCGCACCGTGCGGACGCGCGACGGCCAGGTGTCGAGCGGCGAGCGTTGGGTGGAGGTTTCGCGCGCCGAGTTCCACGGCTCGGGCGACGTGGGCATGGCCATCGCCCACAAGCCGGCGGGAAGGTACGATTCCGAGGCTGAGCGCGTCTCGCATCCGGCATGGCACGCCTACGTCGCGCCGCCCGCGGAAGGGTCCAACCAGTACGGGCGTTGGGAGCGCCGCGGTGCCGACACTTTCTGGGTGTGGTTCGGCCGCTATGCGCTGCTGCGCGAGCTGCTTTCGGCCGCGAGCGGCGGCGGCGCCACGGCGCGGCCGCTCGATCGCCGCGAGTGGGAAAGTTTCCGCGAACGCCACGGCGCCGCGCCCAAGCAGACCCCTTCGTTCCGTTCCCCGACCTCTTCGAGCACGTTCTCCGGAAGCAAGTACGCGCGGGGCGGCGGTTTCAGCGGCTCGAAGTACGCCCGCGGCGGCAGCTTCGGCGGCTCGAAGTACAAGAGCCCGTCACGTGCCATTCCGCGCGTCCTGGGACGCCGGCGGTAGGACTACTGCTGGACCGCCTCACCGGACATCACAACACCCACCTGCGGAAGGGTAACGACGATCAGCGCCTGCTTGCCGCCGTTGGCCAGGACAAACTCCGCGGGGCCCGCCATGATACCGGGCGCGGGCGTCATGCTTCCGGTGCAGTCCTCGTTCACCTGGTAGGAATAAGTGAAGTTGTCTCTCGCGATCTGGCCGCCTACGTTGCTGGTGACCTTCAGGCGGATTTCGGCGCCATCGACGGTCAGCAGACCGACCTGTGCAAACGGAACCAAAGCTGAGTTAGGGTTCGACGACGGCATCCATCCTTGCAGGTGGAGTCCATAATTCCCTTGCAACGTAGCGCTACACCCGCCCTGAGCTTGTACCGCCGGCGGATGCCCGGCCCGAACAAAGGCGAACCCGGCAGCCAGAAGGATCCCCAGTGCCGCAAACAACACGAAACGACTTTTCATGTGCGCCTCCAGTGAATTCTGTTGCCCATTCTCGATCTTAGGCCATGGCGAAGCCCCATGGCCGTTCGCCGGTGCGCGTGCTACCGCGAATAGTTGACGAAGAACGGCGAGGTCCAGGCGATCATGCCGTCGTCTTGCAGGAGCCGGACGTAGTAGAAGTTACGGCCGGTTATGGCGCCCTTATCCAGGAACTGGAAGCCGGCGTCGCGCTGGCCCGGCGACGTCGAATAGATGACTTTGTTGTCCTTCATCACGTCGATTTTCGCGATGACGCCCGTGCCGCGAGCTTTGACCGAGAGCGGAAGCGCGGCGGTAAGCGCGGTCCCCCAGGGAGCCGTCTCCGCCCGATCCCTTCCGAGGCAGGAACGCCAATATTTCTTTCAAGAGTTTCGATGGCGCGAAGTGGTTCGCGGAAGTGCGCGTGACCAATCGCGCCGTCAACGTCGAGCACGGTAGTGTCCCTCTGCACCTTAGGGCATCACGGCCGTCCTCCTCCAGTAAGTTACCGTAAAGCCGCGAAGCCGCCCGCAGTTTACGGTTAGTCGAAAGTTCCAGCGTGCCGTGCAGCCGGATGACCGTTCCTCGGCATCCGCGCCGCCTCCCCTCACGTAATAATCTTTTTCCGCACCGCGTACAGCACCAGCTCCGCCGTATTGTGCAGGTTCAGTTTCTGCATGATGTGGGTGCGGTGCGTCTCCACCGTGTAAGTGCTCAGGTTCAGCAACGTCGCCACCTCCTTGTTGGTCCTGCCGTAGGCGAGCAGTTGCAGCACTTCTTTTTCGCGGTCGGTGAGCAGCTCGTAGGAATCCGCGGCGGCGCGGGCCTGCAAGCCCCGCACGTAGTCGTCCAGCATGGTCTTGGCGATGTCCGGACTGAAGAAAGGCTTCCCGGCGCAGACCGTCTGGATGGCCCGCACGATGTCCTTTTCGGCCGAGTCCTTGAGCAGATAGCCTTTGGCGCCGGCGGTGAGGGCGCGCACCACGTACTCCTCGTCGGAGTGCATGCTGAGGATGATCACCGCGGTCTCCGGCCGGTCGCGGACGATCTGGCTGGTGGCGTCGATGCCGTTGAGATGCGGCATGGCGATGTCCATGACAACCACGTCCGGCCGCAGCGAGGCGGCCATGTCCACCGCCTGGCGGCCATCCGCGGCTTCCCCCGCCACTTCCAGGTCGGCTTCGCCTTCCAGAACGAACCGCAGGCCTTTGCGGACCACGCCGTGATCGTCCGCCAGGAGGACGCGCGTTTTCTTCACGCCGGCTCTCCGGAAAGGGGGATGGCGACTTTGAGCAGGGCGCCTTTGCCGGGCTGCGAATGCACCGTGACCGTGCCGCCCAGCTCGCGGACGCGCTCGCCGATGCCGATCAGACCCAGCCCCCGTCCCGCGGCTTCCATCGAAAATCCGCGGCCGTCGTCGTTCACGGCGAGCGAAAGGCGCGTCCCGTCGCCGTGGAGGGCGACACGAATCTGGCGCGCCTCGGCGTGTTTGGCGCAATTCGTGAGCGCTTCCTGGACCACCCGGTAGATGCATGTCCTGTGCGCTTCGGGCAATTCCGGCGGCAGACCTTCCACCAGCACCTCGACGGGGATGCGGGTGCGGCGCGTGAACTCGCGCGCGAGCCACTCCAGCGCGGGAGCCAGGCCGAGATCGTCCAGGACGGACGGCCGCAGTCCCGCCGCCAGGCTGCGGACGCTTTGCAGCGTGCCCGAGGCGAGTTCCCTGGCTGCCTCCAGGTGGGCGTGGAAATCGGACTCGGAGCCGCTGCGCAGCTTCTCCAGGTTCCGTAGCTCCAGCCGCAAGCCCGTGAGCGTCTGTCCGACTTCGTCGTGGAGTTCGCGGGATATGCGGCGGCGTTCTTCCTCCTGGGCGTGTACCAGTTGCTGCGACAACCGGCGCAGCTCCCGCTCGGCCTGCTCGGTGCGTGCATGCTGCTGTTGCGCACGCGCCTCCAGGCGCGAAATCCGCCTCATGCTCACGCCGGCGATGAGCAGCCCGCTGCCCAAGACGACGCCGAGCAGCACATCGCCCCTGCGGCGATGCGTGGACATGGCGCGCTCCATCTCCGCTTCCTGAGCGCGCAGGTCGGCGGCGTTCAACTTCTGCGCCTGGGTGGCCACCTCCAGTGCCGCCTGGCGGCGCGGCAGCACCTGCTTGCGCAGGTACCAGAAGCTCAGAGCGCGGCGTTGCTCCGGCGTCCAGTCGAAGATGGCGTCGCGCGATTGCCAGTACTCGTCGATTTCCTTGCGGAGCTGATCCAAGAGAGTGGCGTCGGCGATCCCGAGTTTGCCGATCTCCTCGAGACGCGCGTTCATGCCGGCGTGGAGCGTCAGCAACTCGCGCCGGTGCAGGTCGGCGGTGATCTGGGAAGGATCCAGAAGGAAATCGCGTACGAAAATGTCGGAGCGGTAGATGCCCGATTGGATGTCGCGAAGAGCCGCTTCAGCCCGTGCGTGCGTGCGCCGCATCTCGCGCATGCTGTCGTACACGCCGAGCACGGTGCGGCGGTTTTCCAGACCCCACAGCGCGGCCACGAGCAGGACGGCGCCGAAACCCAGGGCCAGCACCGGCCATGACCGGAGTCTCATAGCTCCATTATCACAGGTGGGTCCAGAGTGAACGCTCGCCGCGGGTGTCGCGGCGCGTTTCAAGATGACGGCGTACGGCGTCGCGGGCCCCCAGGCCGATCGCCAGCCCGCCTGCCAGAGCGGCGCCGGCCAGCAAAATGACGAAGGCGGCCAGGAACACGGCGGGAGCGAAGTTCAGGAAATCGGCGGTCACCACCACGGAGGCGAACAACACGGCGGCGCGCACCAGCAGGGCGAGCTTGCGCGGCGAGGGCAGGTCCTCGTTCACGGCCCACACCAACGCGCCCCGCCCAAGGTATTGGGCCAGCCACATGCCCCCCAGTAGAATTGCGGCCGCCGCCAGCAGGCGCGGCAACAGCAGGACGGCTCCAGCGGTCATGCGGGCGGTGAGTTCGGTGCCGAATGCGTTCAGCGCGGTCAGCACACCCGCGATCAAAATCAGCCAGTAGACGGCCTGGGCGGCGAGGCGCGCCACCGGCACCCTTCCCGAAGCGCCGAGCGTCACGGCGATACCCGAGCGCCGGAGCCATTGATCCAGCTCGATGCCCCTAAACGCTTTCGCGGTCAGCCAGCGGGCCGCCATCGCCAGCAGCAGCGCGGCCAGCAAGATCGCCAGAGCCGCGATCAGCGGGGGCAGGCCGTTCCTGGCCTGTTGCGTGAGGCGCTCCAGCGCGCCCCGGATGATCTCCATCATGGCGGTACCTCCAATTCGAAATCAGATAAGGTTTCAGCTCTTCGTAGCGCAGGCACAGCGCCTCGATCTTCTGGTCCACCTCGTCGCTCGTAAGCCGGGCGGTTTCGATCACGAACGAAGCCACACGCGCGAGATACAGCGGCGTCAGAGAGCGCAGCAGGTGCCCGCGGTCGAGAGCGCCGCGCCGGCAGGCGCAGGCAAAATCGTAGACCACCCGCACCCACAGGTCGTCGGGCAGGTGGAAAGAAGCGGATTGGGTGTCGCGCGCCACGAGTGCGATATCGGCACGGGTGGCGGGGGCCAGGGCCGCGGACCAGATTTCATCCAGTTCCCGGGCGCCCTTGCGGAACAGGTTCAGCATGCGCTCCACGTCGACGTTGACCGGATCCAGCCCCACGTCGTAGCGAAAGCCGAACAGGTCCACCGGGCGGCTGCCCGATTGCTCGCGCCAACGGCCTTCGTATTCACTCATGAGTTGGAAAACCGAGCCGACCACCTGGTGCAGCATGGCGCTCAGGTCGGCCCCGGGGTCCTTGGCGTCGTGGAGCTTAGCGCCCAGAAAGCTCTGGCAGACGCGGAACCCCTCGCAGATGGCGATGGTCGTCATCCAGACGTCGATGCCGTAGCGGGCCACATCCGTGTCCCAATCGTCGCGCGCCAGGTAGCGGTTGAGCAGCGCGCCGGAGACGCCGAAATCGCCGCCGATGGGTTGCCGCACACGCAGGCCGTAGAGGGCGCGGGTGAGTGGGTAGACGATGCTGTTGGTGATGGTGCCGTCGTATTTGTGGCGGTGGTAGTACGGTGCCACAAAATCGAAATCGGCGTGAAGGATGGGACGCAACAGCAGGTCTACCCACTCCGGCGTGATGGAGCGCAGATCTGCGTCGACCACCGCGCAAGCTTTGGCGCCGAGCAGGGACGCCAGCGAGAAGACCAGGCGGAACGCGCTGCCTTTTCCCGGGATGCCGTGATAAGGAAACGACAGCCGGTGAACCGGGGCCAGCGGATGGGAGAGCAACAGCACGTGGCAGTCCTCGACGCGAGTGGAGAGCGCGGCCTCGCGCGTTCCGTCCGTGGAGCCACCGTCGGAGTTCACGATGACGGACGTGAATTGGGGAAAGTATTTCGCCAGGCCGGCGTGCGCCGCGCGAACCACATGCGCGATGGTGTGCGCATTCTGATAGCTGGGGATGCCCAGCACGATATCCGCGCTGCGCAGGCCGTGCGCGGCGGCGAGTGCGTCATCCGGTACACGGAAGATCATGCAGCTTGAGCGCTCTCCACGCACGCATCCTGTTCCACGGCTTCGAGCAGCCGTTCAAAGAAGTCGGGGACCGCCGCCACCACCCGGTTCCAGTTGGGGATGAGCGGCAGCCCCAGGGGATCGTCCAGAAACTCGGCGGCGGCGCGCCGCAGGCTGTGGGCGAAGGTTGCCACGGCCTGCTCCTCCGCGTGCCGGTCGAAGTGCAGCCCGTTGATCAGCGAATCCGCGTAATAGCGGGTGAGCATATCCTCCGCCATGCGGATGTAGCGGACCTCGAGCGTGCGGAAGTGCTCGGCGGTGAACACCACGCCCTCGCCGGCGAGGGTGCGGAACAGCGTCTTGGCGATGTCGCACGTCATGCGGCGCAGACCCTTGGTGGGATCCTCGGCCGAGAGCGCCTGGTGCTTGTGATCGTAATTGTCGGCCAAGTCAACCTGGCACGTGCGCGTGGGCGAGCAGTTGCGAAAGACCTCCGCGAGTACGCCGGCCTCCAGACCCCAATCGCCCGGCACGCGGTTCACGCGGGCCAGGTTGGCCTTCATGGCGAACTCTCCCGCCAGCGGATAGCGGAAGCTATCGAGAAAATGCAGCAGCGGCACGTTCGGCGCCATGCCGGAGATGGCCCGGATCAGCGGCGTCATGAACAGGCGCGTCACGCGGCCGTGCATGCGGTCGGTCACGCGGGAGTAAAACGCCTTGCAGAAGTCGAAATCGAGATTGGGGTTCGTGACCGGATAGCACAGCCGGGCGAGGAATTGCCGGTCGTAGTTGAGAATGTCGCAGTCGTGCAGGGCAATGACGTCGCAGTCGCGCGTGGCCAGCAGATAGCCGTAGGCCATCCAGCAGGAGCGCCCCTTGCCGTCTTCGCCCGCCGAGAGGCCCCGCCGGTCCAGCAGGCCGAAAAGGTGCTGCATGCGCGGGCTGTCCATCCACAGAAAGGTGACCGGTCGGGGAAACCCGCGGAAGAATGCCCGCGCCCTTGCATAGTTGGATTGCGTGGCGCGGCCGAGCGCGACCACGGTGTGGCGGACATAGTCCGCGCCGGCGAGCTGGTCCACGATCCGCCGCATTGCCGGGTTTTCAAACTCGGAGTAAAGCGCGGGCAGCACCAGCCCGATGGGCCGGGTCTCCGCGTAGCGCCGCAATTCGCTCTCAAGCCGGTGTATGCCGTCCGGGTTGAGCCGGTGCAACGTGGTTACGCATCCCGTCTGGTAAAAATCGGACATTTCTCCTCCTGTTCAGGACACCATGCGCAGTACCGCTTCGCTCCAGCCGCGCGGACCGGGGAAACGGGAGACGGTGCTGCGCGGAACGGCACGGACCAGCGCCGGGGCGAACGGCGACAGCACCACGACGGGGAAATCCACTTCCCGCAGCAGTCCCGTGTCGTTGTGGCCGTCGCCGAGCCCTATGGTGCTCACCGTCCCGAACGCCTGGCGGTACAAGGCCACGAGGCGGCGTGATGCCTCGGCTTTGCTGTTGTTGCCGGTGATGTGGTAGAAGCGGTCGCCGCGGGTCCAGTGCAGCCCGTGGGCGGTGATGCAGTCGAGCAGCCGGTAGGTGCCGGCGCCCAGGATTTCGAAGGGTTCGTCGTATTCCCGGCGCTTCGCCAGTTCGGCCTGGCGGACCGGCAGTCCGGTCTTGAGGCTGACGTCCGCCACGCTCATGTCGGCGAAGCCGAGCGCCGCGCAGGAACTCTCCCGGGAGATTGCGCGCAGTTCCTGCGCGAGCCGCCCGTAGGGGGTTCCCAGCTCGACCACGTCGTAATCGTCGCGCTCCACGGCGCCGGAAACGGGGAACGGAAAATAGCCTTTGGGAATGTAGACGGCGCCGCCGTTCTCCACGATGAAGGGGTGGGGATTGTTCAGGCGCTCGCGCCAGTATTCGACCTCGGCGCGCGTCTTGCTGGTGCAGAGAACCAGCGGGATGAAGCGCCGCCGCAGTTCGTCGATGGCCCGCCGGGCAGCGTCGTTGCTGTAATTTGTGCTGTCGAGTAAAGTGCCGTCCAGATCGCTGATGACCAGTCTCATGACACTTTCAAGATAGGTCTTGGGGGCCTGGGAACGGCATCCCGAAATGGGGGTATGGTGGGGCGGAAAAGCCTGTAGCCGCGCGGACGGCTCCCTACGCCGTGCCACCGCCAGGAAGTGGTGGCTGCGGCATCCAAGTCAGTCCCATGCGTACAACTTGGCGTCCGATTCCGAGCCGCGACCGGGCGTCAGCCGCGCTTCTTCTTCCACCATACTTCGGGCCGACGGTCGGGGCCCAGGTTGGGGTTATCCTCGACTAACCGGGCGTATAACTCCGGGCGGCGTGCGTTGATGTAAGTGCGGCCGGAGGCAAGTTCCAACTTACGCGGATCGAGCGTGGCCGTCACCACGTCGTCGCCCAGCGTGCGGCACTCTTCCATGACCTCGCCGAAGGGGTCGAGGATCATGGCGCCGCCGGGCTTGATGGTTCCGCCTTCGACGCCGATGGGGTTGCTGTACACGCCGAAGACCCCATTTTCCCAGCAGCGCGCCGGAAGCCAGCGCATAATCCAGCCGCGGCCCTTGGGCCCGTCGAATTCCTGGCGGCAGCGGACGGGGTCGCGCTCGCGGTTGTGCCAGATTTCCGGTTCCACGGTGCCTCGCCCCGGCATGGGGGAGGGCAGGCAGCCGGTGACGTGCGGCATGAGCACGATCTCCGCTCCCAGCATGGCGGTGAGCCGGACGTTCTCCGGCAGGTTGTTGTCGTAACAGGTGAGCACGCCGAAGCGGCAGTCGAGCAGATCGAAGACGGTGTAGCCCGAGCCGCAGGTGAGGTGCTCGCTGATGAACGCGTGCAGCTTGCGATGTTTCGCCACAAAGCCATCGCCGGTCACAACCACGTAGCAGTTGTAGAGGCGTCCGCCATCGCGCTCCACCAGGCCCGCGCCGAGTGCGACGCCCAGCGTGCGCGCGATATCGATCAGCCGTTGGGTCGATGGCCCGGCCGGCACGCATTCCGCGATCGCTTCGAGTTCGGCGCGCGAAAGCGTCTCCAGGAACGTGTAACCCGAGATGGAGCACTCGTGAAAGGACACGAGCTCCGCGCCGGCCGCCGCCGCCTTGGCCGCCAGGCGCTCGATCACGCCCAGGTTGTAGTCTTTGCCGCCGTCGCGCGGTTCGAACTGCGCCGCTCCGATCTTGATTTCGCGCATGGTATTCCCCAGTATTGTAATGTGATATCGCGCAGGGAGTTTCTGTCCGCCGCGCTGGTGCTATCTTTCGATAGGCCCGGCTCGCTCGACGGCGAGTGGCGCTTCCACACCGACCCGCACAACCGGGGCGAGCTGGAAGGCTGGCATCTCGCCTCGCACCCCGATTCCGCCTGGACCACCGTGACCGTCCCCCACACGTGGCAGGTCGAACCGCAAACCGCCTCCTACATGGGCGCCGGGTGGTACCGGCGCACGTTCGACGCGCCCGCGTCGTGGTCGGGCCAGACCATCCGGGTGGAGTTCGAAGCCGTCTACCACACCGCGCACGTATGGGTGAACGGGAAGCCCGTGGGCAGCCATATTGGCAAGGGCTACACCGCGTTTCAATGCGACATCACCAGCGCCGTGCGCCCCGGGGCGAACGTGCTGGCGGTGCGCGCGGATAATTCCTTCCGCGAGGACATGCTGCCACGCGGCTCCTCCTACGACTGGACGCAGGACGGCGGCATCATACGGCCGGTCTCCATCCTGGTTACGCCCCCCGTGTACATCGAGCGCGTGGACGTGGACGCGGCGCCGGATCTGGCGGTGGGCAACGCGCGCCTGGACGTCCGCGTCGTGGTGCGGAATGCGGGCCGCGCGGCGGCGCAGGTGCAGCCCGGCTACGAGGTGCGGGAAGAGGACACCGGCCGCGTGGTGCTCGGCCAGCGGCGTGCGTCGGCCGTCTCGCTCGCGCCCGGGGCGGCGCAGGAGATCGCGGTACCCGCCACGCTCGCCGCGCCGCAGCTGTGGCACTTCGATCATCCACACCTGTACCGGCTCACCGCGTCCATCAACGGACATGAGTACGAAACCACCTTCGGCGTGCGCAGCATCGAGGTGCGCGAAGGCGGCCTGTTCCTCAACGGCGAGCGCGTGCGGCTGATGGGCGCCGAACGCATGGCGGGCAGCCATCCGGATTACGGCATGGCGGAACCGTCGGAATGGATCGAGCACGACCACCGCGACATGAAGGAGCTGAACACGGTGTTCACGCGCGTCCACTGGCCGCAGGACCGGCGCGTGCTTGACTTCTGCGACCGGCACGGCATCCTGATTCAGGAAGAGGTGCCCACCTGGGGTCCGAATACGTTCAAGGGCATGACCGGCGTGCCCGATCCGGAGATCATGCGCAACGGCCTGGAGCAGTTGCGCGAGATGGTGCGGCGCGACCGCAACCATCCCAGCATTTACGCCTGGGGGCTGTGCAACGAGGTCAACGGGCAGAACGCGCCCGCGCAGGAGTTCATCCGGCAGATGTACGACGAGGCCAGGCGGCTGGACCCCCGCCGCCTGCGCACCTACGCTTCGAACTCGCTCCAGCGCACGCCCGAGCGCGACGCCTCCGGGCAGATGGATTTCATCTCCTGGAATGAGTATTACGAGAGCTGGTTCCGCGGCAGCGTGGAGGACATGGAGTCGAACCTGGAGGCCATCCACCGCGCCTTCCCCGGCAAGATGGTGGTGATATCCGAATACGGCTTCTGCGAGTGCAATCCGCGCCACATCGGTGGCGACCGGCGGCGCATCGACGTGCTGGAACAGCACACCCGCGTGTTCCGCTCGCGCCCGTGGATCGGCGGGGTGATCTTTTTCGACTACAACGATTACCGCACGCACATCGGCGATAAGGGGATCGCGCCGTTGCAACAGCGTGTGCACGGCGTGGTGGACCTGTACGGGGAGAAGAAGCCCAGTTGGGATGCGCTGCGGCGCGAATCGAGCCCCGTGGAGAGCCTGCGCGTGCGGATTGAGCGCGGCGCGGCGCATGTCACGGTGCGGGCGCGGGCGGGCATGCCGGCGTATACCCTGGAAGGCTACCGGGTGCGGGCCGTGGCGTACGGGCAAGGCAACCTCCCCATGGAGCAGTGCGAAGTTCCGCTGCCGCGCCTGGCGCCGGGCGGGCAGGCGGCGCTGCGCATACCCATACGCGAAAAAGCGCCGGCGCGTGTGCGCGTGGACGTGGTGCGGCCCACGGGTTTCACGGCGGCCACGGCGGGCTGAATCGCGCTTTCGGAGGGTTCAGAGTGTCACTTCTATCGCGACGGACGTTCTTTCAGGGTGCGGCCATGGCCAGTTCGGCCGGCCGTGTGATGGGGGCCAATGACAGGATCAATGTCGGAATCGTGGGGCTCGGGACGCGCGGGCCCGCCCTCACCACGTATTGCTCCCACCTGGCCGGGTGCCGGGTGGCTGCGTTGTGCGACGTGAAGCAGGAAGCCCGTGAGCGCGTGCAGGCCTTGTATCGGAAGCTGGCTCCCGGCGAGAAGGCCAGGGAGTTCATCGATATGCGCGAGATGTTCGCCGATAAGGGCGTCGACGCCGTCTTCCTCTCCGTACCGGTTCACTGGCATGGCCTGGCCACGGTGTGGGCCATCGAGGCGGGCAAGGATGTTTACGTGGAGAAGCCGGCCAGCTACAACATCCACGAGAGCCGCCGCATGATCGAAATGGCCCGTAAACACAACCGTATGGTGCAGGTGGGGCTGCAATCGCGCAGCATGCCGTATAAGATCCGCGCCATGCAGTTGCTGCGCGAGGGTGTCATCGGCAAGGTGTACATGAGCCGGGGGCTGTGTTTCAAGCCGCGTCCCTCGATGGGGAAGACGCCGCCCGAACCGGTGCCGCCGGGCGTCAACTGGGACCTGTTCGTGGGGCCGGCGCCCATGCGGCCGTACACCAGGAACCGCGCCAATTACACCTGGAACTGGCTGTGGGATTACGGGGCCGGGGATCTCACCAACGCTGGCGCGCACGAGTTCGACACCGCCCGCTGGGGGTTGGGCGACCCCGGAATGCCCAAGTCCGCCATATCAACCGGCGGCAAATACGTGTGGGACGATGACCAGGAAGCGCCTAACACACAGCACTGCGTGTTCGATTACGGCGGCCGCGAAATGGTTTTCGAGATCCGCGCGCTGCCGACCGGACCGGAAGCCGGCGAGCCGTTGATTACCGGAGTGACCAAGTACCCGTGGTATCCCGGCGGGGTGCAGGGACGCCTGACCGTGGGCAACCTGTTCCTGGGCGGCAACGGGTGGATGTGGCTGGACGCCGCCGGCTTCAAGGTTCACAAAGGCGAGGGCAACGAACTGGCGATGGAAGAGAAGATCAGCGGGCGCGACACGGCCTGGCAGGAAGCCCACGTGCAGAACTTCCTCGAAGCCTGCCGCAGCCGGAAGATCGCCGACCTGCACTGCGACATTGCGGTGGGCGCCACCTCGGCGGCGGTGGGGCACCTGGCGACGATCAGCTACCGGTTGGGGCGGAAGGTCGCGTGGGACGACGCGCGGGGGCGTTTCGTGAACGACGCGGAAGCCGACAAGATGATCACTCGCGATTACCGGAAGCCTTACGTGGTGTAGGAGAAATGGTGATGACGAGCAGACGGGAATTTCTGATTGGTTCGGGGGCGGCGCTGGCCGGGCGTGTTCCGGCGGCGGGCCCGGGGTTTCATCTCGGCAGCGTGACCCACACGCTATTCGAGAAGTACGACCTGGAGTCGATCATCAGCATCCTCGAAGAGTGCGGCTATGAAGGCGTGGAATTGCGCACCACGGAAGGCTCTCCGAACGGACAAAAGCATGGCGTAGAACCTTCACTCAGCCAGGCGGGGCGCGCGCGGGTCCGGAAACGTTTTGAGAGGAGCAAGGTAAAGCTGGTAAACCTGGGCTCGCCCGCGGAGTTTCAGTCTCCGGATGCGGCGGAGCGCAGGAGGCAGGTAGCCTCAGGCAAGCGATTCGTCGATCTGGCCCACGACTTGGGCGCCACCGGCATCAAGGTCCGGCCCTATGGCTGGGGAACCGAGCCCGATCACCAGTTGACCACCCGCCGCATCGGCGAATGCCTGAAGGAGCTGGGCGAATACTCGGCGCCTAAAAACGTCGACATCCTGCTGGAGATCCACAACGAAGGACACAAGGAAGACCGGCAAATGATGGAAATTGCGGGGGTCAGGAGCGTCGGCATCATCTGGAACTGCGACCCGTTCGACGTGGTGAACGGATCAGTCAAGGAATGCTTCGATATGCTGGGCCCCTGGGTCCGGACGGTGCACACCAAGTACCGCCAGGGCTATCCGTTCCGCGAGCTCTACACGCTTTTGCATAACGCGAAGTTCACGGGTTACACGCTGTATGAAGGTCCCGCGGAGGGGGACATCAGGGCTTTCCTGAAGAAGTTCAAGGCCGAGTGGACGAGATTGACGCGGTTCTAGCGGTGGCGGAGCCCGCCTGGGAGCCGCACAAGAGCGGCTCAGCGGGGTTGACAGCCGCTAGTCCCTGGTGCGCGGACCATGATCACACCTTCGGCAGCTCGTACCCTTTGCGCCGCGGGCGCGAGAGCATGCGGTTGGCTTCCTCGTCGCCCACGAACCTCTCCGCCTTCGGGTCCCACTTCAGCTTGCGGTCCAGCAGGCGGCAGATGCTCACAAGGTGGCAGAGCGTGGTGGCGCGGTGGGCCGTCTCCACGTCCGCGTTGGTCTTCTTGCGCGTCTGCACGCACTCGACGAAGTTCTTCAGGTGCGGCACATCCTCGCCCTTGCCCTCGGGCAGCACGGGGGGCGATCCCTTGCGCAGTTCCGGCGGATCGGCCGTGTAGTCGCCGCGCACGATCTCAATCGTCCCCTTCTCCCCCACGAAGATGCCGCCGAGCTGCGAGTGGCTGTTCTTGCCGGGTTCCTCCAGTTTCACCAGCGTCCCCGTGGCGAACTTCAGCACCACCGGCTTGCGGTTCAGCAGGTGCTTGAAGTCGGGTTGCTTGAGCAACGGAAAATCGGGCAGGTCCTTGACCTCGCGGTCCTCGGTCCAGAGCTCGACCGGACCGGTGCCGTCCATGCCCAGGGCGCCCTGCACCTGGTCGAGCCCGTGCGTGCCCCATCCTGACACGCCCCAGGACTGCCCGCCGTCGTCGTAGTCGACGTAGTTGCTCCAGCGGCGGTGCAGTACCGGATGGTAAGGACGCAGTTCGGTCTGGTTGCACCACGCGTCCCAGTCCAGGCCTTCCGGTACGGGCTGCGCGGGCTGCGGTTTCCAGACCAGTCCCGGCAGGTAGTTGCACACCTTGACGGTCTGGATCCTGCCGATCTTGCCGGTGCGCACCAGCTCACTGGCATACCGGTTGATGGGCATGGAGCGCTGCTGGCTGCCCGCCTGGAACACGCGCTTGTACTTCCGCGCCGCGCGCACCATGGCCCGTCCCTCCTCGACGGTGAGGTGGATGGGCTTCTCGGCGTACACATCGACGCCCGCCTGCATGGCATGGATCACCGCCAGCGCGCGCGCATGCGTGGTGGTCTGGACCCACACTGCATCCAGCTTCTCCTTGTCGAACATCTTCTGATAGCTGGCGTACTTCGCCCATTTCTCCGAGCCTTCGTTGAAGGGCGTGGCGCGCTGCTGCGCGGGGTCCTTGCCGTAACAGCGGGCCAGGTAGCAGTCGGCCACCGCCACCAGGTCCACCTCGTCCAGTTCCTTGCCGAAGTACTGCATCAGCCACCGGGCGCGATTGCCCACGCCGATGACGCCCACTTTCAGGCGGCTGTTGGCGCCGAAGATGCGCGGCGAGGCGATCATCGGCGCGGCCGCCGCTTTCAGGAAACCGCGTCTGTTCATGTTATGCCTCCGGGACCCAAGATTGTACCGGGTAAGCAGGCCCGTTGTATACGAACACTTCCGGCCGGCTCGTTCAGGTGCGATCCCGGACGGTTGCGTGCACGTGGAACTTCGGGCTGATGGGTGCTAAGAAAGTGATAGCCGCACATGGGCATGAGAATCGATAAATGGCTGTGGGCCGCGCGTTTCTTCAAGACGCGGTCGATGGCTTCCCGCGCCTGTGAGCTGGGCAGAATCGAGGCCCACGGGCTGACGGCCAAGGCGTCGCGCGAGGTCCGTGCGGGCGATATGCTGCGGATCAAAACCGAGGCGGGCGAGTTCGAGGTGGAGGTGCTCGCCTTGAGCATGATGCGGGGGCCGGCAGAGGCGGCGCAGGCGCTTTACCGCGAGACGGACGCGAGCAAGGCGATGCGCGCGAAGGCCGCCGGGGAACGGCGCGCGATGCGCGCGTTCGATGTGCCGGGGGAGGGAAGACCCTCCAAGCGGGACCGGCGGCGGCTGGACCGGCTGCGCGGGAGATAGTGTGCACAACCGCACCTGGGGATGTTGACCGCGTGGTTTCACCGGCGTAAACTCCTCTCAGACATTCGCACTTAGAGAGGGCTGGAAGCCGCATGCAATTCAGGGTTGTTGTGTGCGCCGTGATGTGTGCCGCCGCGGGATGCCGCGGCCGCGCGCCGGTTGCCGTGGAAGCGGCGGCGCCGGCGGCGCCCGGGCAGCACCGGGCGGGGAACATCCGGGAGATCCGCGCCACCGGAACCCTGCAAGCCGTTCGTGCCTATACCGTGCAGGTTCCACGCATAGAAGGCCAGAACCAGGGACCCAATGGGCGTCTCACCCTGGTAAGGCTGGCCCCGAACGGTACGGCGGTAAAGGAGGGCGAGATGGTAGCCGAATTCGACCGCACGCCGCAGGAGGACGCCGCCCGCGAGGCCCTGGCCAAGTATGAAGACCTGGGCCACCAGGTGCGTCAGAAGGCCGCCGAGAACCGCAGCGAGTCCGAAAAGCGCGCATTGAAACTCAAAGAGGCCGAAGCGGACCTGGGGAAAGCGGAACTGCAACTTCGCAAAGGCCCCATTCTCAGCGATATCAACCGGCTGAAAAATGAGGAGAGGGCCGCCGCGGCGCGCACCCGCGTGGAGATGCTGAAGCAGATCGACACGGCGCGCACGCGCGCCGAAGCCGCTGCGCTGCGCATTCTGGAACTCCAGACCGGGCGCCAGAAGGTGGCGCTCGATCGCGCCAAACGCAACGCCGAGAAGCTCGTGCTGCGCGCCTCCATTGCGGGCATGGTGGCGCTGGAGAATGTCTGGCGCGGCGGGTCCATGGGCAACGCGCAGGAAGGCGACCAGCTCTGGCCGGGGCAGGCGCTGCTGAAGATCTTCGACCCAAGCGGGATGCGGGTGCGGGCCCTCATCAGCGAACCCGACCGGGCGCTGCTTGCCGAGGGCGCGCTTGCGCTGGTGCGGCTGGACGCGTATCCCGACGCGGTCTATCGCGCGCGCTTCGAGTCGGCCAGTCCCGTCGCAACCGCCGCGATGGGAAGTCCCATCAAGAGCTTCGCTTCGCAGTTTCGTCTGGAGCAGTCCGACCCGCGGCTGCTGCCGGATCTGTCCGTCGCCGTCATGATCAACGCCGAGGAGAAGTAAGTTATGAAACGCCGGCTTCGCTGGATGGGAGTGCTGTGCATCATCCCGGCCCTGGTTGGCATCGCCGCCGCGGCATTCACGCGGTACCGCCGCGTTCAGGACGCCGGCGCGCTTCCCACCGCCAAGGCGCGGCTGGGGGATTTCTCTGTGATCGTGCGCTGCCGCGGCGAGCTGAAGGCGCGCCGTTCGGTGCAGTTGACCGCGCCGGTGAACGTGCCGGAACTGCGCATCGTCTGGCTGGCGCCGACGGGCAGCTCGGTGGAGGCCGGCGACCCGGTGATCAAGTTCGACACCAGCGCCGTGAAACAGCAGCTTCAGGAAAAGCAGGCGGCGCTGAAGCAGGCGCAGGCGGCGCTGGACCAGGCGGTGGCCGAGGCGCGCATCGCCGCCGAGCAGAACCAGATCGATCTGGGCGACGCGCAGCACAAGGTGGAGCACGCCCGCCTGGAGGTTACCAAAGGCGAGATCCTTTCGGCGTTGCAGGCGGAGGAAAACCGCATCGAATTGGGCCTCTCGGAAAAGCGCCTGGATATCGAGAAGGCCAAACTCAAGCTGGCGGAGGTCTCCACCCAAGCCAGGATCGCATCCCTGCGCCGCGCGCGCGACAAGGCCAAAGACGAGCTCGAGCTGACCCAATACCGGCTGGCTCAAATGGAGTTGAAAGCGCCCAGCGCGGGTTGGGTGAATTATCTTTCGAATTTCTCCCAGGGCTGGATGAATGCCAAACCATTCAAAGTCGGCGACCAGGCCTGGCCGGGAGCGGCCCTGGCGGAGATTCCCGATCTTTCCTCGCTCGAGATGGAAGGCAAGATCGAGGAGATCGACCGCGGACGCATCGCGCTCGGGCAGGAGGCGCAGGTGCGCATCGACTCGCTTCCCGAAGCGGCTTTCCCCGGCCGGTTGACCATGCTCTCGCCCATGACGGTGATGGGATGGGAGTGGCCGCCCACGCGCACGTTTCGCGGCTTCGCGAAGCTGGACAAAGTGGACGGCCGCCTGCGGCCCGGCATGAACGGACGCATGGACGTGGTGGTGAACCGCATCCCCAAGGCGATCAGCATTCCCGCAAAAGCGCTGTTTACCGTGGACGGCCGGCCCACGGTGTACCTGGCGGAGCGCGGAGGCTATCAGCCGTTGGGGGTGGAGGTGCTGGCGCGCAACCCCGATGAGATCGCCGTCAAGGGCCTCAAGCAAGGTGCGCTGGTGGCGCTGGTGGAACCGGAAAAGAAGGAGAAGCGGCCATGAAGGTGCGCATGATCTTCGTCGCGCCGCCGCTGCTGGTGGCGAGTTTCCTGGCCGGGTGGGCGACGCTGCGGCTTGCATCCGCCAAGGGCGCGGCCGCCGCGCCGCAGACGCCGCCGAATGTGCCTTCCACGCCGGTGAAGCGCGGGGACGTCACGTTCATCGTACACGCCAAAGGAGAATTGCAGGGAGGTAATACCGAGGTGCTCGCGGCGCCGCAGGTTGGCGGGCAGGCGTTGGCGATCACCATGCTGCGCGAGTCGGGCGAACTGGTGCAGGCCGGGGACACGGTGGTGCAGTTCGATACCACCGACCAGGAGTTCAAGTTGAAGGAGGCCGAGGCCGATCTGGCCGAAGCGGAGCAGCAGGTGATCCAGGCCGAGGCGGAGAGCCAGGCCAAGGCCGAAGAGGCGCGGCTGGCCCTGGTGGAGGCGCAGTCGGATCTCAAGCTCGCGCAGCTCGAAGCGCGGCGGAACGAGATCCTGCCGGCCATCGTGGCCCAGGAGAACAACCTCGCCGTGAATGCCGCGTCCGATAAGGCGCGCCGGCTGGAGCGCGACCTGAACGAGCGCCTGCGAACCGCCAGGGCGGGAATCGCCATCCACCAGGCGGGGCGTGAGAAGGCCCGGGTGGCGGCCGCGACCGCCAAGCGCAACATCGAGGCGATGACGTTGCGTTCCAAGACCGGAGGCTACGTTGCCGTCCAGCAGAACACGGACGGAAACTGGCGCTGGGGAACGTACCTGCCGGTGTTGCAGATTGGGGACACGGTGCGCGCCGGCGTGCCGGTGGCGCAGATTCCCGATCTCGAGAACTGGGAGACGACGGCCAAAATCGGCGAACTCGACCGCGCCCATCTCGCCGTCGGCCAGCCGGCCGAGATCACCGTGGTGGCTCTGCCGGGGAAAACGTTCCATGGGCGCATCAAGGCCATTGGCGGCACTACCGGCCCGCCATGGAACCGGAACTTCGATTGCCGGATATCGCTGGCCGACGCTTCGCCCGAGTTGCGGCCCGGCATGAGCGCCAACGTTCGCATCACGACGGAAGTCAAGCAGGGCGTGCTGTGGATCCCCTCGCAAGCCGTATTCGACGCCGACGGGCGGAAATTCGTCTACGCGAAATCCGGCACGGGCTTCTCTCCGCAGAACGTGAAACTGGTGCGGCGCAGCGAGAGCCAGGCGGTGATTGAGGGGCTGGCGCAGGGCCAGGTGGTGGCGCTCACCAATCCCGACCAGATGAAGAGACAGACCGGCGGCCGCGGCGGCGCCATGCAGGCCATCGCCCGATGATCCTCTCCGATATCACGCAGGCCGGACAGAACCTGAAGGCGCAGAAGACGCGCACGTTCCTGACCGCGCTGGGCATCGTCTTCGGCGTGGGCTCGGTGATCGGCATGCTGGCCATCGGCGCGGGGGCGCGCGAGGAATCGCTGCGTTTCATCGAGCAGCTCGGGGTGCGCAACGTGCTCATCGAATCGCGTCCGGCGGCCAATTTCGAGGAACTGCAACAGCGGCGGCGTTCTTCGCCCGGCCTCACGGAGCGCGACGTGCGCATTCTGGAGGCGAACATCGACGCGATGGAGGTGCTCTCGCCGCGGCGCACTATGCGGCCATCGGGCGTGCTGCCGAAACCCACGCGCGAGACGCCCGATGTCTATGGCGTAAGGCCGGGCTATGCCGCCAGTCATCTACGTCCCCTTCAACACCTTCCAGTACCGGTTCTGGAACATGGAAGCGTTTCTGAAGGACGAGCTTGACGGCATCGACCTGCGGCTCAAAGCGGGAGCCGATTCCATCGAGGTCTCCAAAGTAGTGACCGCGGTGCTGAACTCCACGCACAACAACACGCAGGATTTCACGGTCACGATCCCGGCCGCGCTGCTGGCGCAGCAGCAGCGCACGCAGACCATTTTCACGTACGTGATGGTGGCAATCGCGGCGATTTCGCTGCTGGTGGGCGGAATCGGCATCATGAACATCGTGCTGGCGACGGTGATGGAGCGCACACGGGAGATCGGCATCCGGCGGGCGATCGGGGCGCGGCGGCGGGAGATCATGCGGCAGTTCCTGACCGAATCGGTGCTGATTTCGGCGGGCGGCGGCCTGCTGGGGGTGGGCTGCGGTTTCCTGCTGGCGTGGCTCATCTCGCAGACCGCCGAGTGGCGCACGATCGTCACGCCGGCGTCGGTGGTGATCGCGTTTGGCGTGTCGGTGGCGGTGGGGGTGCTGTTCGGGATCTACCCGGCGTTCAAGGCGTCGCACGTGAACCCCATCGAGGCGCTGCGGTACGAATAGGCGGCGGCCTGCCCCACGGCATGGCCGGCCGTTGTTTAACGAATCATCCCGGTCCGGAAAGTCCTCTTCTGGTGTATACTCGCACGTACCGGGGAACCCCGGTTTCAGGGTGATTTGAATGTTGCCTTAGGGGAGGTTGAGGACATGTTCCGGAAGCTCGCTGTTTTCTGTGCGGCGCTTGTCGGCGTCGCGATCGCCGCCAGCGCGCAGACCACGTTTGCCACCATCACCGGTACGGTAACGGACGCCACCGGCGCCGCCGTTCCCGGCGCCAATGTGGTCGCGACGCATGTAGAATCCAATTACCGGTACACGGCGCAATCCAACGCGGCCGGCGCGTTCACGGTCTCGCAGCTCCGCGAGGGCGAGTACACGCTGAGCGTCAGCGCGGCCGGTTTCAAGGAATTCCTGGTGCAGCAGATCCAACTGGTGTCGATGGATATTCGCCGCCTGGACGTGCGCCTGGAAGTGGGCGCCATGGAGACCCGCATCGAGGTGACCGGAGGCGCCACCCTGATCGAGACCGAGACGGCCCGCATCTCCGATTCCAAGGACGCCATGCAATTCCAGATGCTGCCGATGAACACGCGGTCGTTGTGGAATTTCGTGGGTCTGTCGCCCGGCGTGGTTCAGGCGGGCGCGGGATCGTCCACCCGCCGGTTCGCCGGATCGCGCGCCAACCAGTCCGACGCCTCCATCGATGGCGTGACCCTCTCGAACCAGTACGACGGCACACAGATTTCGCCGCTGGTTTCGCAGATCGAGAGCTTCGAGGAGATCCGCATCGACATGGCCAACAACACCGCCGAGTTCGGAACCATCGGCCAGGTGACCATCGTCTCGAAGTCCGGCAAGAACGACCTGCACGGGGCCGCGTTCGATTACTACACGACGCCCTGGTTCCGCGCGCGAGACACGTTCGCGCAGCAGCGCGGCACCGGCGTCCGGCACAACCCGGGCTTTTCGGTGGGCGGACCCATATACTTCCCGAAGGTTTACAACGGCCGCAACCGCAGTTTTTTCTACTTCTCTTTGGAGACCACCCGCGGCTCCCAGGTGCTGGACAACCTGACGCCCTCGGTTCCCACAGCGCTGTGGCGCAACGGCGATTTCACGCGCGATTCCGTGATCCGCGACCCCTTCGCCGGCAACACCCCGTTCGCCGGCAACGTGATTCCCGCCTCGCGCATCAACCCGGTCTCGAAGAAGATCCAGGAGCGCTTCTACCCGGCGCCGAACTTCGGCGACCCCAACGTCTTCGCCGCGCGCAATTACCGGGTCCAGTTGCAGCGGCCTTTCGATCCCAATACCTACTGGACCACGCGTTTCGATCATCGGTTCACGGAGAAGCACACCGTCTTCGGGCGCTACATCTGGAACCGCTCCCACTCGCGGGCTTATGACAACCAGTTGCCCACGATCGGGCGGCGCTGGCAGACGCGCGACACGCGCGCTATCCAGGCCTCCTACACCATTACCCTCCGCAGCAACCTTCTCAACGAAGTGCGGTGGGGCTACGCCAAGAACGACAATCCCCGCAACGGCCCCCTGATGGGCAAACAGGTGGTGAGCGAACTCGGACTCATCGGGCTGTTTCCCGATTTGCCGGATGTGAACGGCCTGTACGACGTGCAGTTCTCCCAAGTCGGGATCACCCGCATCACCCAGACCGCGTGGCGGCACCCCGGATTCCTGAACTTCGCCCAGCAGTTTCAGGACCAGGTTTCGTGGTTCCGGGGACGCCATAATTTCAAGGCCGGCCTGAACGCCGGACGCACACTGTATCAGGACTGGCAACAAAACTCCGCGCTGTTCGGGCAATCCACGTTTTCGAATCGCTTCACCGGCCAGCCCTATGCGGACTTCCTGTTGGGCATCCCCACCAGTTCCTCGCGCGCGGCGCCCGCGCTCTTCATCGACCGGCTCCGATGGAACTGGGACCTCTTCATCACCGATGAATTCAAGGTTCGCTCCAATCTCACCATGAACATCGGCCTGCGCTGGGAATATCATCCTGCATACCGGGAGGCCAGCGGCATGCAATCCACGTTTGATATCGGCACGGGCAAGATCGTCGTGCCGGACGGTTCCCTGAGCAAGGTGAGCAAGCTGCTGCCCACCAGGTACGTGGAGGTGGTGGAGGCGTCCAAGGCGGGATACAACTCGAAGAGGCTTCTGGAGAACGAGTACAACAACTTCGCGCCGCGTTTCGGCCTCGCATGGCGGCCCTTCGGGCCCAATACCGTGCTGCGCGCCGGCTACGGGATCTTCTTCGACGTGGTGCCCCGCACCGTCAACGCCGGCGGAGCGCCTTTCGTGATCAACGAACCCTCGTACACCAATCCTACTCCCGTGCCGGATCTGATTCTTCCGCGCGTGTTTCCCGCCAGCGTGGCCGGGCCAACCACCGTTTCTTTGCCCGCAGCCAACCGGAAAGACCTGCGCACTCCTTACTCGATGCAGTACAACTTCACCATCGAGCACCAGCAGTGGAACACCGGCTTCCGGGCCAGTTACATAGGGACCAACACCCGCCAGGGCGAGTGGTATTTCAACTACAACCAACCCCTGCCGGATAACCGGTTGTTTGTGGACAAACCGCGCGCGTTTCCGCAGTATCCGGGGATCAACTACTACACCAACGGCGCGGGCCACCAGTACAACGGTCTGATGCTGGAGGCGGAACGGCGTTGGTCCAAGGGTCTGGCCTATCAGCTTTCCTGGACGTGGGCGCGCGACATCGGCGACCTGGAACGCGACGAAAGCCCGGAGAACGCTTACGACCGCCGGCGCGAGCGAGCGGTCTGGCTGGACATCCCCACGCACCGCGTGACCGGCAATGTCATCTGGCAGGTGCCTTTCGGATCGAACCTGAAGGGCATCGCCAAGACATTGGTGTACGGCTGGGAGTTGTCGGCGATTCTCAGTACTTATTCCGGCCAGTTCATCACGCCGTTCTGGACGGGGCCGGACCCTACGGGTACGGCTTACACCAGCAGCCGCACGCCGGCCAACGTGACCCGGCGGCCCAACCAGTTGCGCGACGCCAACCTGCCGGAAGATCAGCGCTCCACCACGCGCTGGTTCGACGCGACCGCCTTTAGCGCCCCGGCTGCCGGAACGTTCGGCTCCTCGGCCAAGGGCGTGATCAAGGGACCGGGCTCCCGAATCGTCAACGCCGGGCTCGCCAAGCAGTTCGCCATCGGCGAACGGGCGCGGCTGCGTTGGGAGATCACCTCGACAAACTTCTTTAATACACCCAACTACACCACCCCGGACGACCCGAGCGCCGGGTTCAGCAATATCACGTCGGCGGGCGCGGTGGGCGTGATCACGGCGACCGGCGGCGGTTCCAACCTCGACTCCAACGGCGCCCGCAGTTTCCGTATGGGCCTGCGGATGGAGTGGTAAGGGAGCGGCGGCGCGGATTGCGTCATCGTCCCGGTTTCGCGGGGCGGCCGTCCATGCCGATGACGAGCTGATCCGGGCCGCGGCGGACGCGTGCGCGGCCTTTTTCGAAGTTGCCGGCCTGGGAGAATTCGAGCGGGATGACCAGGCGGCCGGTGCGGTCGATGTAGCCCCAACGGCCTCCGGCGACCTCCCTGTGCTCCCCGTTTTCGACTTCCGCGCAGCCCTCGCAGACGGCGGCGCGGCCGCCGGAGAACGGCATCGCGAACGTGTACGCGGGCTGGATCGCGATGCTTCCGCGCCGGTCGAAGAAGCCGACCTTCCCGTCGCGGCGGAACCGCGCCAGGCCCTCGCGGAAGTAGTCGGGGCCGTTGTCCACAACCAGCGGACGGATCACCGTCCGGCCGGTCCGGTCGATATAGACCCAGCCCTCTTGATCCACCACCGCCGCGATCCCCTCGCGGGAGAACTCGCGCGCGAGTTCGTAGCGGGGGGAAATCACTACGTTGCCGTTGTCGCGATACCCCCATTTCCCGTCTTTCTCAAACGGAACCAGCGCGGCGAGCGCACAGAGAACGGCCGAAAACAGGTGCATGATGTCACTCCATCTTTTTCAGTGAAGGCCGCGTGCGGCGGAAGAACCATCGCAGGGGAGCGATAGGCGCCAGGACCCGGCCCCACCCGGTATCGAAGGCGGTGCGGATGATGGAGCCGAACAGGTGAGACCTCCACAGGACATTCTCGACCCGCTGAAGGTACGCGGCGGCGGGCGTCCTGCGCACGGCGGCGATTCCGGCCATCTGGCCGCTTAACAGCGCATCCAGAACACCCGAGCCGGTAAAGGGTTCGGGAGGCCCCAACGCGTCGCCGGCGCGGTAGGGGCCGGGCGGCTGGTAGAGGTCGTATTCGATGTCCCTCGGGGTGGACCCGGCGAGCAGCCAGTCCGTTGCGCGCGAGAGGAAGCGCGTGCGGGCCGCCAGCTCGGGCCGAGAGGCCAGAAAGGCATCGGGATCGAGGTCTTTGGCGCGCAACAAGTACGACCTCACCAGCCCGCAGACCGAGACCAGGCCGTTCTCCACAGGACTCACGCCTACGTACCCGTCGGAAAAAAAGTACAGTTCGGCGGTATCGCCGCCCTGCCCGCGGAAGTGGGCCTTGAAGCCGTACAGAGGCGGATCGGTCCGAGCCGGGCGCTGAAACGCGTCCAGCAACGGCAGGTTCAGCGTGCGACCCGCCGGGCTGGGCGCCCAGCCAGGCTGCCCGGAGGCGACCACATCGGCGGTTTCTGGAGCGCCCCGTTCGGCAATCACGCGGGCGCCGAGCGAAGCGGCGCGATCGAGCAGGATGCGATCCAGGTGGTAGCGGCTGATCCCCCAGCCGGCCTCGGGGAGCCGGGCGCGTTTCTCGCAGGTCCCCACGTGCACGATCAGACGGCTGACGTGGGCGGGGCGCTCACGCGAGCACTCCTTCAGCACGCCCAGGCGATCGAGGACGGGCAGCGCTTCCGGGGTGAGAAACTCGCCGCAGACCTTATGGCGCGGAACCGGCGACTCCTCGTAAATCTCGACCTCGGCGCCCGCGCCGCTCGCCGCAATGGCAGCGGCGGCGCCGGCGGGGCCGCCGCCGATGATCCGGACCATGAATACAGAGTTAATCACATCTTCGGAGTTTCGGCATCCGAGGGTGCCTCTGTCCATTCGGGGTCCAAACCGGATTCTTGTGTGTACGCGGCGATACGCTACTCGAAAACACGCTCCAGCGGCATAACCCGGATATCCTTCACTCCGATCGGCCACTGCTGAACAATCTTGTCCTCTTCGAGGATATCGGGCGGCTTGGGCGAGTTGTACTGCATGGGCGAGGGCGCGGGGTCGAGCAGGTCGCGCTTGAAGGCTTCGCCGTTCCTGGAAACCGCCACAATCTCCAGGCGGTCCGCGCGGAGGTGCTTGCGGATGGCGCGGTTTACATCGTCCCGGGTGAGCTTCGCCAGGCTCTTCTTGATGTAACTGTTGTAATCCGGGATTCCGTAATATGCGCTGTCGATGGCGTAGCCAAGCTCGGCGCGCTTGCTCTTCGTGAGCAGGTTCACGTACTTGGATAGGTAGGAGCGGGTGCGATCGAACTCCTCCTGGGTGAGTCCTTGTTTGACGAACCGGTCGAGTTCATAGAGCGCGAGCCGCAGGGCGAACTTCGCGGTGGCGGGCTCCACGGGGCGGATCCAGATCTGGAAGATCTGGCTTCGCCGCGCCAGGTTGGGGCTGGGCTCGAACTGGTACATGCCCCGCGGGAAGTACTCGATGTAGGCGTAGTCGCCGTAGTTCAACCCGCGCAACTGCCGCATCCGCTGGTACAGCCTGCCGCCGCTGCTGCGATGCGGGCCGAGATAACTCATGGCGACGAGCAGGGCGGGGTAGTCCGGATCGCCGCGCTTCACCGCGATGGGGAAGCCAAGCGAATAGGCGACCGAGCGCGTGTCCTTGTCGACAATGGTGATGCGGCTGGCCGTGAGCGGCTTGGGCCGCGGCGCGGGACCGGCGGCCGCGGCGGAGGCCGGAAGCTGCTTGAAGTCCTTCTTCACGCGGGCCAGGAAAGCGGGGGAATAGCCTCCGGCCACGCCGAGGATCAGGTTGGGCTGTGTGTAGTGGCGGCGGTAGTACGCCTTCACGTCCTCCAAGGTGATGTTCTGGATGGAAGAGATGGTCCCCAGGTTGTGCCGGCCGTAATTCGTCCCTTCGTAGATCAGGTTGTAGAGCAGTTCCTTGCCGAGTTCCTCGTCGTTGTTGCCGCGCAGCGAGACTTTCAGGTAGTTGACCGTGTTGTCCTTGAGGCGCTTGAGGTCGTCCTCGCGCCAGCCCGGCTCGAGCAGCATCGAGCGGAGGAGCTTGTAGTAAGCCTCCAGGTTGTCCTGGTGGGTGGCACCGGAGAAGGTGGTCATTTCCTTATCCACCTGCGCGGAGACGGAGGCGGCCATGGGGAACATGGCTTCCACAATCTGTTTGTAGGTGAGGTCGCGGGTGCCGCCCTCGGCGAGCATGGCGGCGGTGAGGGCGGCCACGCCGGGCTTGCCCGCGGGGTCCGAAGCCGCGCCCGCGCGGAACACGATGCGAAAGGTGATCACCGGCGACTTGCCCGGAAGCTCCACCACCCGAGTCTGGCCGAAGGCCGCCGAGGCGAGCATGATTCCGAGAACGGCGTTTCTCATTTCGCGCCTCCGGTCAGGTCAACGATGGTGCGGCCGTTGTCCGTGAAATACTTTACGGCCGCCGCACGGATATCTTCGGGGGTAAGTTGGGCGTACATATCGTAGAGCCGGTTGATAGTCTCCGGCGTGCGGCGCAGCGCCACGTAGCGCGCCACGGTCCCCGCAATGGTTTCGCTGTTGTCCATGCGCAGGCTGAAACTGTAGCGCAGGTGGTTCTTGACTGCCTCCAGCCGGTCCGCGGAGACCGGGGTTTCGCGGAAGCCGCCCGCGGTGGCGAGGATCCGGCCGCGCACGTACTCGAGGTCGGCGGGGCTCTTGATGCGCGCCAAAATCGTGAACAGGTTGGGGTCCACGTGATCGGCGGCGCCGCCGAAGAGGATATCCACCTTCTGCTCCTGAATGACCAGCTTCTGATACAACTCCGAGTTCGGCGAGAAGCCCAGGAAGGAGATGGCGTCCAGCGCGGCGCTGTCCTTCTCCGTATCGGTGTAAGCGGGGCCCTTGTAGGCCACCGCGAGCCAGGGCAGCGTGGGCGTGGGCCAGGCCACGTGGTTGATGCGCGGGCCCTGCTGCGGCGGCTCGGCGGGAATCTCCGGCCGGTAACTCCCGCGCTTCCAGTTGCCCCAGTACTTATCCACCAGCGAACGAACCTGTTTCGGCTGCACGTCGCCCACCACGACAATCGTGGTGTATTCCGGGCGATAGTAGCGATCGAAGAACTTCAGCGAGTAGCCGTACTGGTTGGGCATGTCCTGGATGTCTTTCAGGAAGCCCATGGTGGTGTGCTTGTAAGTGTGGCGGTCGAAGGCCGTATCGCTGAGAACCTCATCGAGCTTGCTCATCGGATCGGCGCTGTTCTTGTTGTACTCGCCCAGCACCGCGAGCGATTCGGTCTTGAACACGGCCTCGGAGTACTTGAGGTTCTGGAAGCGGTCCGCCTCCATGGCCAGCATGCCCTCCAGGTCTTCCTTGGAGAAGGTGGTGTGGTAGGCCGTGAGGTCGTCGGAGGTGAAGGCGTTGGAGGCCGCGCCGGCGTTCTTCAGGGCCTCCTCGTACTTCTCCGGCGGAAACTTTTCGGTTCCCCGGAACATCATGTGCTCGAACAGGTGGGCGAACCCGGTGTGCCCCGGCTCAATCTCGTTCCGCGATCCGGTCTGGACCACGATGTAGAGCGCGACGATATTGGGGAAGTCCGTCGGAATCGCGATCAGGCGCAGGCCGTTCGGCAGGTCATCCTGGACGTACTCGTATGGAAAGATCTTTTGCTTCGCATCCGCCCCAAAGGCCGCCAGGGCGCACGCCAGCAGAAGCGCGGTTTTAAAGAACATCAAGCCTATTGTATCGGACCGCGCGCTTCCCCCAGCCTGACTCCGATTTCGAGCAGAGTCTCTTCCTCCCAGGGGCGGCCCACGATCTGCACGCCGATGGGCAGGCGTTCGGCGGAGAGCGCGAACGGCAGCACCAGGGCGGGAAGGCCGAGGAGGTTCCAGGGCGTGGCGGGCATCATGGCTTGAAACAGGCCGATCTCGGCCGCGCCGATGGCAAACCTTCGCGCGCGGTGCGGAAAGGCGGTGATGCCGCAGGGCGGCATGAGCATGAGGGGAGTCTGTTCCATGCGGCGGAGCAGCGCGGCGCGCATGGCATCGCGCGCGGCCAGGTTCTCCACTACCTCGGCGGCGCCAGGCTGAAGTCCGGCCGCCTGGAGGTTTTCAGTGAGCGTCCAGTGGGCGTCGCTCTCGCGGCCCTCGATCATACGGCGGAGGAACGGGGTGAGCAGGGGGCCGTGGAAGAAAGCCCACAGGTTGGGTGCGCGTTCCAGGCCGCGGGTTTCGAACGGCTCGACGATGTAGCCGAGCATCTCCAGCATCCGGCCGGCGGCAAGTACGGCCTCCCGGATCTCGGGATCAACGGGCGCGCGCCCGAACTGCTCCATGATGCCGATGCGTGAAACGGCGCCGGGCGGTCGCAGCGGAACCGGGGCGGAGAGCGGGTCGCGATGATCGTAGCCCGCCAGCGCGGCGAACAGCAGCCGCACGTCTCTCACGGAGCGCGCCATGGGTCCCGCGGCCGCAAACAGGCTGGCGGGATGCGCCGCGGCCGGGACGTGTCCCGCGATGGAGACGCGGCCGGGCGTGGGCTTCAAGCCGCAGATACCGCAGAAATGCGCGGGCACGCGAATGGAGCCTCCGGCGTCGCTGCCCACGCCGCCCGCCGAGCAGAAGGCCGCGATGGCCGCCGCCTCGCCGCCGCTCGAGCCGCCAGGCGTGCGCTCCGGATTCCACGGATTGTTGGTCCGGCCGGTGACGTAGTTGTCGGTCTCGTAGCTCGAGGCGAACTCGGGGCAATTGGTCTTGCCGAGGAGGATGGCGCCTTCGGCCTTGAGGCGCGCGGCGGCGGTGGCATCCTGCGCGGCGCGGTGCCCGGCGCGCAGCCGGCTGCCGGCCAGCGTGGGCCGGCCTTCCAGGTCGAAGGTGTCTTTGACGGTCAGCGGCACGCCGTTGAGGATGCCCCGCGGCTCGCCGCGCGCCACTGCGTCTTCGGCGAGACGGGCGGCCTCCAGCGCTTCGTCCTCCAGCACGCTCGCGAAAGCGTTGATGCGCTCGCGCTGCGCGGCGATCTGGTCCAGGTGAGCACGCACTAATTCGACGGGTGAAACTTCACGTGCGCGGACCATGTCCGCCATCAGACACAGAGACAACCGATAGGGCATCGCGTCGGTTCCCCTCATCCTTACGATATAATCCACTCCATGGTGGGTCGGCTTCTTTTCTTATCAGCTTTTGCTGTGCTCTCCCTCGCCCAACAGGACATGGGCGTGATCACGGGAGTGGTGACCGACACCTCCGGAGCGGCCGTGCCCGGGGCCAAGGTCGTCGTCCTCAACCCCCAAACCAACGAACTGCGCAACGTTGTCACTTCCGAAACCGGCAGCTATACCGTAGGGCCGCTGCGGATCGGGGTGTATGACGTAACCATCGAGCACGAGGGTTTCAAGAGCGTAGTGCGGCGGGGTATCGAACTGCACGCGCAGGACCGTGCGCGCGCCGACTTCCAGCTTGAAGTCGGGCAGATCACGGAATCCATCGCGGTAACGGCGGAAGCGGCGCTGCTTCAGGCGGAAACCTCGTCGCTGGATAAAGTGGTGAACCAGCGCGAGATCCGCGAACTTCCGCTGAACGGGCGGAACTTCCAGCAGCTTGCCTGGCTGACATCCGGCGTGGCTCCGGCCACGCGCAGCCGCGACCGCGACAGCGGCTTCAACGCGCACGGCCAGCCCGCCACGCAGAACAACTTCATCATCGACGGCGTGGACAACAATAACAACGTGATGGGCATGCAGGACCGCAAGGCCCAGGTGGTGATCCCGTCGCTCGACGCGGTGGCCGAGTTCAAGGTGCTGACCAGCAACTACTCTGCGGAGTTCGGGCGCAACTCGGGCGCCGTGATGATTGTGAGCATCAAGTCGGGCACCAATGGTTTCCACGGCAGCGTGTACGACTACATGCGCAACGACGTGTTCGACTCGCGTGACATGTTCAACTACGTGGACCGCAACGGCGACGGCAAGGCCGATGCCGAGGTGTTGCGGAAACAGCAGTTCGGCGGCACGCTGGGCGGGCCCATCCTCCGCGACCGCACGTTCTTTTTCGGAAGCTGGGAGGGACGGCGTGAGCGGCGCGCGCAGTCCGACACGGGAACCGTGCCGAACGCGGAGGAGCGGCAGGGGATCTTCTCCCCTTCGCTCGCCATTATCCGCGACCCGTTGACCAGGCAGCCGTTCCCGGGCAATCGCGTGCCGCGCGAGCGCTGGGACCCGGTGGCGGCGAAGGTGCTGGAATTGTGGCCGCAGCCGAATTTCACCGGCTTCGGCACGCGCAACAACTACATGCGCAATCCGCCGTGGCGCGCGGACCGCGACCAGTACGACGGGCGCGTGGACCACAATCTGACAAACTCCGACAAGATCTTCGCTCGCGTGAGCCTGCACCGGTACGACAACCTGCGCGAAGGCGTGTTCCCGGGCATCGCGCGCGGCGACCAGGGCAACGAACGCTCGCGCGACAAGGACGCCGCCCGCAGCGCGGCCTTCTCCTACACCCGCATCCTGACGCCCACGCTGCTGAACGAGTTCCGCTACGGTTTCATCCGGCAGAAGGTGGACCGGCGCGAGCTGGTGGACGAGAAGCTCTCCGAAGTCACCGCGCGCTACGGAATCCTGGGCATTCCGGACAACGGCCGCCTGTTCGGGCTGCCGCGCATCGCCCTCGGCGGCGGCATCGGGTACACGGGTCTGGGCGAGGGCGGCTCCATGCCCAACTTCAAGATTCACCAGGTGCACCAGTACCTGGACAACTTCTCCTGGAACCGCGGCAATCACAATTTCAAGTTCGGCACCGACCTGCGCTGGAACCGCTCGGATATTTTCGGCGGCGGCACCACGCACGGCAACTTCACCTTCGACGGGCAGTTCACCGGCATCAGCCTGGCGGATTACCTCCTGGGCATGACCTCGTCGGCGCAGTTGAGCAGCCTGCTGATCGGGAACATGCGCTTCCGCAATTACATGTGGTACGCGCAGGACGACTGGAAGGCCACGCCGCGGCTGACCGTCAACCTCGGGCTGCGTTATGAACTCACCACCCCCTGGGTGGAGAAACACGACAACCAGAACACGCTGGACCTCAGCCCGGGAGAGAATTTCGGGCGTATCCTGAAGGCGGGATGGTGCGGCGATTCGTGGTCGTGCCGCGGGCTGGTGGAGTTCGACAAGAACAACTGGGCGCCGCGCCTGGGCCTGGCCTATCAGCTCTCGGGAAGGACCGTGATCCGCGCCGGGGCCGGGGTGTTCTACGGCGGGCAGGGCTCGTTGGGCGCCTCAGACCGCATGGTCAACAACTTCCCCTTCAACCGCAGCGTGACGGTGCAGTCTACCACGGCGGCTCCGGCGCTGGTTCTCTCCAAGGGCTTCCCGGCCGGCTTCCTGGGCGACCCCAATGCGGCGCCGCCGGAAAACCTGAACTGGGTGGTCTGGCAGCCGCGCTTCCCCGAGCCGACCGTCTACCAGTGGAACCTTGCGGTGCAGCGCGAGGTGACCCGCACGCTCTCTGTGACCACGGCGTACGTGGGTTCCTCGTCGAACTACATCATGGATTCCTACAACTGGAACGGTTCCCCCCCGGGAACGCCCGCCACCGAACGGCAGCGGCGCAAGATCCCGAAGTGGAACAACATCTCGCTGCCCTCGCCCTACGCCCATTCTTCCTATCACGGGCTGGACGTGCAGGTGGACCAGCGCTTCGCGCGCGGGTTCTCGCTTTCGGCGGCGTACACCTGGAGCCACTCGCTCGATAACACGTCGGAGCAGTTCGGCTCCGGCGGCGGCGGGTTGCAGGACGTGCGAAACTTCGACTCCGCGCGGGCCAACTCGAACTTCGACGTGCGGCACCGCTACGTGATGAGCTCGGTCTACGAACTGCCGTTCAAGGGGCGGTTGTTCGGAGGCTGGCAGGTTTCGGGCCTGATCTCCGCGCAGACCGGGCACTACTTCAGCCTGACCGTGGCGCAGGCGCGGCAGCGGCTGGGGGCGACCGGCATCGGCGACTGGTGGCCGGACCGGCTGGCGAGCGGCAGGTTGGACAACCGCACGACCGACGCGTGGTTCGACAAGACGGCGTTCGTGTTGCCGCGCGCGGCCGACGGCTCCTGGCATTTCGGCAACGCGGGCCGGTCGATCCTCAACGCCGACGGTCCCTTCAATATGGATTTCGGCGTGATGAAGGCCATCCCGATTACGGAGCGCGTCCGGGCGCAGTTCCGTTGGGAGGTTTTCAACCTTACCAACAGCCCCACGCTGGCCGACCCCGTGGTCAGCATGGACAACCCGGATTTCGGGAAGGTGCGGGGCACGGTGAGCGACCCCCGGCAGATGCAGTTCGCACTGCGGGTGACGTTCTAGTATGGCGCGACTCTGTCAAGCGTCACGTACAGCCGGGCTGAGTTAAGCCGATGAACTTGTCAATACCGGTTGAAAATTCCCCAGCCCTCATAGGGTGGTGCTGTTTCGTTTTGGGCTGACGGAAGGGGGCCGTAGGCCGACTGGGTGTGTTGGACATGAATGATCGATTGGGGGTGCAAGTCCCCTACAGGGCCCGTTGGAGGCAACTGTGAGTCAAAGGCAACTGCGCGGCACCGCGAGGGCGTGTGGGGAAGAAGCCGTAGACGAACTGCAGCACCGAACGCGAATGAAGCCCCGTGAGGCCGGCCTGGTGGAGGCAAGCGTGCTCGGAAACGCAACGCCCGATATTCAACCGTTGCCAGGACGGTGTGGGGGACGGGAGCGGCAGGATATTGATCGTTCTTACTCCAAGAGATCTCCTTGGGTCCGCGAGGTAGTCGACGAGGCCCCGGCTCTGCTGCCTGAGTTGCAGAAGTCTCTTCTCGACGGAACGTATCGGGCGGGCGATATCCGGCGGGTATGGATCCCGAAACCGGGCGGAGGCGAACGCGGCTTGGGTATTCCGAATGTGGTGGGCCGATGGGTTCAACAGGCTGTACTCCAGGTTCTGGAGCCGATCTTCGAGCCACGGTTTCATCACAGCAGTCACGGATTCCGCGCCAACCGGGGTGCTCACACCGCCATTGCGGAGGCGAAGCAGTATCTGGGGGAAGGGTACCGGGTTGTGGTCGATTTGGATTTGTCGAAATTTTTCGATCGAGTCCATCATCAACGCCTGCTCAACCGTTTGGGACAGCAGGTGGGCGACGCCCGGATTCTGAACCTGGTGCGGCGGATGCTGAAAGCGAAGGTGGTGTTGCCGGACGGCACAAAGGTCTCCACGGAGGAGGGCACTCCGCAAGGCGGCCCGCTTTCTCCGCTGCTGTCCAACATCGTCCTGGACGAATAGGACTGGGAATTGGAGCGCCGTGGGCTTCGGTTCGTGCGCTACGCCGATGACTGTAATA
>JBHGBM010000077.1:0-26785 GCA_041946965.1 Bryobacteraceae bacterium | reverse complement strand
GCGGTTGCGATTCCGTCGAAACTGATTCTCCCATCGAACATCACCCTGGTAGAACAGGGTACGAAATGCTCACCTGAGAAGGTGAGCATTTCTGTTTTAGAGCCGTTACACTGGGGTGTAGGCGCAGCGTTGCCGCCGCTGCCTCGTGGTCGCGGCTCCGAGCCGCGACCACGAGGCAGCGGCGAATCGTATATCTTCATGAATGATAAGAAGTTGCAGGTAATTCCGCTGGGCGGACTCGGCGAGTTCGGCATGAATATGATCGCCATCCGTTACGGCGACGACATTCTCGTGCTCGACTCCGGGATGATGTTTCCGGATGCCGAACTTCTGGGTGTGGACCTGGTCATGCCCGACCTTTCCTTCCTCAAGGAAAACCAGGCCAATGTCCGTGCCCTCGTCCTTACGCACGGCCACGAAGACCACATTGGCGCCGTGCCGTACCTGCTCTCCGAGGTCAACATCCCGGTCTACGGCACCGATTTTACCCTGGCACTCGTGGAACGCCGTCTGGAAGAGTACGAATTAGAAACGGAACCAACGTTTTACACCATAAAACCTAAACAAGTCGTTGAGGTCGGTCCGTTCAAGATCGAGTTCATCCACGTCACCCACTCCATCGTCAGCGCAGTAGCCCTGGCTATCACTACGCCGCTGGGCGTTATCATCCACAGCGGCGACTTCAAGGTAGACCCCACCCCCACCGATAACGAACTGTTCGACCTCCACACTCTGGCCGACTACGGCAAGCGCGGCGTTCTCCTGCTGCTCTCCGATTCCACCAACTCGGACCGCCCCGGCTATACCGAGTCCGAACGAGCCGTCCGCCCCCGCATGGAAGATCTCTTCAACCGGTCCGAGAAGCGCATGGTGGTCTCGTGTTTCAGCTCCTCGATTCACCGCATCCAGCTCATTCTGGACATCTCGCGTGAGTTCGGGCGGAAAGTAGCCATCGTCGGCCGCAGCATGATCGGCGTCACCGAGATCGCCCATTCCCTCGGACTGCTGGACATCCCCGACGGCATCCTGATCCGCCCCCAGGACCTGGATGAGACCCCCCGGCACAAGACCACTGTGCTCATCTCCGGCACCCAGGGCGAACCCATGTCGGCGCTGGCGCGCGTGGCGGTGGACAATCACAAGCACGTCAGCGTGGAGGCCGGCGACACGGTGGCGCTCAGTTCCCGCATCATCCCCGGAAACGAGAAGGCTATCTTCCGCATGATCGACCACATGGAGCGCCGCGGGGCCGATGTCTATTACGGCGGCATGAACCCGCCCCTCCATGTTTCCGGGCACGCCAGCATGGAGGAGCTGAAGCTGGTTCTGAACCTGGTCCGGCCCAGGTACTTCATGCCGATCCACGGCGAGTACCGGCAGCTTGCCAAGCACGCCCGGCTGGCCCAGCACCTCAAACACGCCGGCCTGGAGCAGATCTTCATCATGGATTCGGGCGACGTGCTGGAGATCGACGCCGCGGGCGCCCGCAAGGCCGAGCGCGTCACCGTGGGCCGGGTGTGCATCGATTCCGGTTCGGTGGACGACGTGGTGGAGGAGATGATCATCCGCGACCGGCGCAGCCTCTCCGAAGACGGCATCGTGCTCCCCATCATCGCCATCAACAAGCACAGCGGGCGCATCGAGACCGTGCCCGAGATCGTCAGCCGCGGGTTCGCCGCCGCTGACGGAGACTCCGAGTTCATGGACGCCGCGCGCCAAGTGGTCGCCCGGACTCTGGAAGCCTCCAACGACGACGAAAAGACCGACTGGGGTGTGATGAAAGAAAAAGTACGGGCCGACCTGAAACGGTACATTGTCAAACAGACTTCGCGGCGCCCCCTGGTGGTCCCCGTGATCCTGGAGGTGTAGCGGCTCTTCTCGTATGATCGTCACTCGCGGCGCCTGCGGGATTGTGTGCGCCGCCGGGCTGCGGCGCGGTGTTATCTTCAAATTGAATGGCTGAAATCCTCGACGGCGGTCGTCTGCGAGATCAAATCCAAGCCGAACTGAAACCGCGCGTGGCGGCTCTGTGCGCCTCCCGCCGCCCTCCCGGCCTCGCCGTGGTGCTGGTGGGCCGCAATCCCGCTTCCGAGATTTACGTCCGCAACAAGGTCAAAGCCTGCGCGGAACTGGGTATCGTGAGCGAGAGCGTCACGCCGCCGGAAAGCGTCACCACCGCCGAACTGCTGCGGCTGGTGGAGACGCTCAACGCGCGCGAGGATGTGGACGGCATCCTCGTACAACTCCCGCTGCCCGAGCACGTCGATACCAAGGCGATCCTCATGGCGGTGGCGCCCGATAAGGACGTGGACGGGTTCCATCCCGTAAACGTGGGCAACCTGGTGGCCAACCGGCCCGGCCCGCGCCCCTGCACGCCCGCCGGCATCATCCAGATTCTCAAACGGAACCACATCCCCATCGCCGGCAAGCGCGCGGTTGTTGTGGGCCGCAGCGACATCGTGGGAAAACCCGCGGCCATGATGTTGCTGCACGAGCACGCCACCGTCACCATCTGCCATTCGAAAACTCCCGATCTTCCCGGCGTGTGCCGCGAGGGTGAGATCCTGGTGGCCGCCATCGGCCGCCCCGCCATGCTTACGGCGGAGTACATTCGCCCCGGCGCCACCGTGATCGACGTCGGCATGAACCGCCTTTCCAGCCGCGCCGAGGTGGAACGGGTATTTGGCAGCGCCCCGGACAGGCTGGCCGCTTTCGAGCGCAAAGGCAGCGTTCTGGTGGGCGACGTGGATCCCGCGGCGATGGCCGCATGCTCCGGAGCCTACACTCCCGTGCCCGGCGGCGTGGGCCTGCTTACCGTCGCCATGCTCATGGTGAATACCGTGGAGGCGGCCGAACGCCGTCTATGCTGAAGGTGGGGCTTACCGGCGGGCTGGCCTCCGGCAAGAGCTTCGTGGGCGAGGCGCTCGCCGGCATGGGATGCCGTCTCATCCAGGCCGATGCGCTGGGACACGAGGTGCTGCTGCCCGGCGGCGAGGCGTATGACGGCGTCGTGCGCGAGTTCGGCCAGGGCATTCTGGACGCGGATGGCAGGATTGACCGGCGCAAGCTCGCGGCCGAGGTCTTCGGGCGCCCGGAGCGGCTGGACCGTCTGAACGCCCTCGTCCACCCGCCCGTGATTCGCCGGGAGGAGGCCATGGCCGCCCGGTTCGCCGCGCGCGATCCGCGCGCCATTGTCGTGGTGGAGGCGGCCATTCTGATCGAAACCGGCAGCTACCGGCGCTTCGATAAGCTGGTGCTGGTGGTCTGCGATGAGGAGCAGCAGATCTCCCGCTCCATCCAGCGCGACGGCGCGAGCCGCGAGCAGGTCCTGGAACGGCTCCGGCGCCAGATGCCGCTTTCCCTCAAACGGAAATACGCCGATTACGTCATTGATACTTCGGGCACAAAAGAGGACACCCTGCGCCAGACGCGGGAGGTCTACGAGCAATTGCGGAGCATAGCCAAATGAGAGCACGTCCTTTGATTCTGAGCCTCCTGCTGGTAGGCGGCTTCTGGTATATCACCTCGGTGGCGAACTGGAAGATTCGCGATCTGGTGGCGCCCGTGCGCGAGACCGGGCGCTTGTGGACGGAACCGGATTCGGCGCACTCGGCCGGGCTTGGCCCCGACGAACAGAACAATATCGACATCTACAAGATGGCCAACCAGGCCACCGTCAACGTCACCAGCATCGTGTACCGGGAGAATTGGTTTTTCCAGGTGTTTCCGGAAGAAGGGCAGGGCTCGGGTTTCCTGGTCGACGACGGTGGCCACATCCTCACGAACGCGCACGTGGTGCGCGGCAGCGCGCAGTTGACCGTCACGCTCGCCGATAAGAAGCGTTACCGCGCCAAGATCCTGGGCACGGATTCACGCAACGACCTGGCGCTCATAAAGATCGATGCCGGCCGCAAGCTGCCCTACCTCAAGCTGGGCAATTCCGATTCCCTCCACGTGGGGCAGAAGGTGCTCGCCATCGGCAACCCGTTCGGCTTTTCCGGCACGCTCACCACGGGTGTGGTCAGCTCGCTCGGCCGGACCTTGCAGCCGGAGGAGGGCCGGCGGTTGGAGGATATGATCCAGACCGACGCCGCCATCAACCCGGGCAACAGCGGCGGGCCGCTGCTCGATTCGCACGGCAACGTCATCGCCATCAACACGGCCATCTACGGGCCGCAGGGGAATATCGGCATCGGCTTCGCCATGCCCATCAACCGCGCCAAGGCGATGCTCGACGAGTACCACGCCAAGGGGCGTATCGCGCGGCCCTGGCTGGGCGTGCAGGTGATCTACGTGGAGGGCGACCTCGCGGCCATGCTGCGGCTTCCCGAGGAGGGCGGCCTGCTCGTGCAGCGCGTGGACCGCGGCTCGGCGGCGGAGAGCGCCGGTGTGAGGGGCCCGCGCCAGGTGGTGGTCGTCGGCAACTACCGCATCGGCGTGGGAGGCGACCTCATCATGGCGATCGACGGCCAACCCGCCGACGGCCCCGAAGCGCTGCGGCGCGCCCTCGACCGCAAGCATGCCGGCGACAGCATGCGCCTCACGCTCTACCGCAACGGCCGCACGCAGAATGTGGACGTGCGCCTGGGCGAAGCGCCCCAGGAGCTGTAGCGGCGGCCGGGTCCGAGCCGCGACCGCAAGGGAGTAAGGGGGCTGGCAGCCCGCCAGCCTGCCGCCAAAAGCGGCTGCCCCACAGCGGTCGCGCGCCGTGGAAGCAGCTCACTGATTTCAGACCAGGTACCCGAGCCCTTCAGGCTCCGGCAGGCAGTGCGGGCACTCAAAACGGGCGCCGGGAAATCTCTGTCATGCCGGCGACTCATGCACCGGCGGGTTATGAATACATTTGACGATCGCAGTTGACGAAAGGTCCGCGACTACAACGAGAAGACGCGGTCACTTTGGCAACTGCGCCCCCCAGTGGGCTCTTGTCAGGTCCTCTCGTTTATTCTTCCTCTTCTGAGCGGCTGATTGTCGCGCCATCTCGCAGCCATTAGCGTGGACGCGCATGTCCGATTCGGTGAAGGTCAACGTCCGGTCGTCGCCAGCTTCCACACGCCGCTCCAGGAGTTCGCGGCACAACAGCGGAAGATCCTGAATCCGAATGCCATATTGGGAAATCAAGGCCAGCTCTACCTGAACCGTATAGGCCGTATCCGCAGCGCCCTCGATGCCTTTGAATGCGTACGCACGCACCCCCGCATCCTGGTCAAATCCCAACAGAACGAACCGCATTTTCACACTCCTCACAAGTTTCCACGGGGCATCCGATTGCAGACGGGCTCATATTCGGAAATGAGGCGATCCTGCCGGGCCGCCCGGCCGGCAGGGGCGCACATTTCAAATACAAATCCGGTCGGCTGCCGTTTCATCAGCGCCGAGTCGCGTTCCTGAAGGACGTTCAGGAGGGCGGCTTGAATATTATCACTCTCCCCGATATAAATCCACTCGCGCGCGTTCGAAATTGCGTAGAGCCCGGATGCGGCTGGCGCATTCGCCCGAATGGATGACGCAGTAAGGGCTCGAGGGGTGAACTGGTTAAATGGCATCTGGTGATTCCGATCCCGCATGTTCGAACCTAGCGGCCTCAGGCCACCGGTACCTTGCACCAGTCTCTGGCCAGTGCGATTTCATCAGCTTCGCGGAACGGACACACGACAGGAGAGCGGCTCATCAGAGGCGAAACCTCGGCTTGTTTTCGAGCCGGAGGGGCAAGCCCGGCCGCAGGTCCGTACATCAGGGAGACAGCGTCAATGACGTCTTCGTCCGTCAACCCCTCCATGTCGTACCGGTCGTACTTGATGAGGATCCGATACAGTTCACCGTTACAAAAGCTGAAGACCAGATCCTTAGCCGGCTCTGTCTGGGAGGATTGGGGCCACGACTCAAGCTCCTGGATCAGGGCCGGGCGACGGTGGAGCACCTTCGCCTCAGACGCGGCTGCGCCCAGGCGTCCGGCCATGGCGCGCAGGCCTGTTCCGAATTTGAACCCGCGGTACTGCGAAAGATCAGCCGCCAGTGCCAGCGGAGGCATCGCCGCGAAGAGGACAAAGGACGCGGCAGCCAGTCCGGGAAAGCTATTCACTGCGCACCGCCCTTATATCGGGCCAGGCGAGTGACGCAGCGAACGGGATGGCGCTTGCCGCCACAACGGCGCTTTGCCACTGCCCTGAAAGATCGAAAACAGGCGCCAGGGGGTTGTAAAGCAGCGCCAGAGCCCCAAACACGGCCACAAGGCCGTAGTACCTCGCGTGGAACGCCTGAAGCATCACGACGGTTGCACCCGCAGCCACAATAAACCGGGTCACAACATCATGCGGCGGAATGTGGGACCACAGCCCCGTCGCGGCAAGCAGCAGCGCCGCAACCGAGATCCACTTCGCCGCCTTCACCCGCGCGGCGCGGCCCCGGGCGTCTCGCGCCCGGCCTTTGAGCGCCCATGCTTGCCACACCGTTTCGTTCAGCGGTTTCGCTGGGGGAGGTTCCCAACGTGCCGGCGGCGCTTGCGAGCCAACGCAGGTAGACACAGTGGATCCTCCCTGCGTTACAGGGATTGACTGCCCGGGTTCCGATCCGTGATGGACGGCATCGAGAGCAGTGGCTGCGACTTCAATACGGCTAATGAAACCGCAAAGGGTATGATTGAGAGCAGGACGAGCATCAGGCTCAACCCTGCAAGCGGGAACAGCGGCGCCACGGGATTGAACAGCAGGGCGATGAAGGCAAAACCGGCCGCCCACCGATATTTTCTCGCCTGCGCGGCTTGCACCATGACGACGCCGGCACCCATACTGACGATCACATTCAGCGCGAGCTGGTAAGTCGCCGCCACGTTCCAAAACACCGCTGCGAGCAGCAAAGCTGCAATGGAGACATATTTCGTGATTTTTATGCGCATTCACAACCTCCGCGGTTGGACGATAGACTAAGGGGCGGGCCAGATTACCTGACTTAGTTCAGATCATCTGAGAGTGGGCGAGAGTGCTCAGTCGTTCCCCATTATGCGCTCAGCGCGTTCGATTGTCAATCAGGAGTTCAGCCAAATGCCCGCTTCGCGGCGGGTCACATTTCAGCCAGAGCAGCCTTGCCGCTCGATACCGCGGCAGCCTGGTCTCTGCGCCGGATGGCCCTCGCCATGGACTTGACGTGCGGTATGGCCCGGGCGGCCCTTTCCGATACGGGCACGCACACGGGAACCCTGTTGATGCCTTGAACCGTGTAGCCCATGTACAGTGGACGGGCCATCTGGTGCACCTCATACGCGCATTCGCCGGCCCATTCGATCTGATCATCCCATCGAATCTTGCCCGCGGTCTGCAACGACAACAAGATATCGCGCAGGAGAACTCTTGTGCTTTCATATAACACGACGGGCACCTCGTTTCTTCCGTGTCGGACGTTTTTCGAACCCGGGCCTCCCGGCGCCGGGGTAAATCCGTGATGGCTGGGAATGAAGGCTATCGGAAGTGTAGCATACTCCGGCAGTATGTGAGGACTGCCGCGCTTTTCGCAGAATTTCAGCAGCCTATCTTCCGCCGAGGGGCGCAGAGGGCTGGCTGAAGGTGATCTGTGGAACCGGGCCGGCGCTTGCTGTTCCCAGCGTTGCGCCGGAGCCTGAAGTCCGCCACGTACGTCCGTTCGGGATGCTGCTGGAAGGCTGCGTTCCGACGCGCTGCCGGTTGTCCAGGACCTCGGCGGCGAGCCCGGAGTGAACCCTGTGCGGCGCCAGCAGGGCGATGCGCGGCAGGCCGCCGCGCGCCCGGCCGAGGGGGATCGTTCGAGGGCCGCGGTGATGAGTTGTTCTCGTTGCGGTCCGCTTCCGGCAGCGTGGTCGCCGGCAATGCCACGACCTGCACTGGACGCAGCGTTCTTTGTCCCAGTTCCGGATCAAGACACGCGGTTTGGCAAGTTGGGCGCGGAGCACCGGTGAAACGGCCGGCACTGAAACGGCAAGACTCAGCCTGACTGCCGCCCGCCGGCGCTGGCGTTGAATTAGCGCGCCGCTTTGCGGAACACCAGGCAGTAATCGACAGGCGACCAGCGCGGGATCACGCGCTCCAGCGTGAAGCCCGCCGCGGTCAGTTCACTTTCCACGCGGCCGCGCGCGATGCCGTGGTGCAGGAAGGGCAGCCACCGCGCGGAGATCATATCAATCGCCACGAGGCGGCCGCCGGGGCGCAGCGCGGCATAGATTCCCCTTCCGAACGATACCCTGTCCGTCACGTGGTGGTAAACCCGGCGGAAGTAGATGGCATCGCAGCACGCCTCCGGCAGGCCCGTGGAGTGTTCCGTGGCTTCGACGGGCACGAGGGCGGGCTGTTGCCGGATCGACGCCAGCTTCCCCGGATCGATTTCGGTGGCGTAGATGCGGCCGCCCGCGTCGAGCCTTTGCGCCAGCCGCGCCGCGATTCGCCCGTTGCCCGCGCCCACGTCCGCCACAGTCATTCCCGGACGCAATTCCAGCAGCGCGGCGAGCCTGCCGGTTTCGCGTTCGAACCCCGGCCCGCGAGCGTATCGCCACACACCAATGCCGGCGCCGCCGCCGGCCAGCAGCAGCAAACCCCCCGCAATTAACAACACCCGTTTCACGTGCCTCCGCTATATTAGTTCGTATAACGGAGGGAAACCAATGGCGGTGAAACCAATTCCCGAGGGGTACCACACGGCCACACCGTATCTTGTGGTTCGTGACGCGGTTAAAGTCATTGACTTCGTCAAGCAGGCCTTCGGCGCCGGAGAGATCGAGCGGATGACGCAACCGGACGGCCGCATCGCACACGCCGAGGTCCGCATCGGCGACTCAATCATCATGCTGGGCGAACCCATGGGTGAGCAGCCGGCCATGCCGGCCATGATCTACCTGTACGTGGCAGACACAGATGCGGCCTACCGCCGTGCCATAGCGGCGGGCGGCGCCTCCGTCATGGAGCCCGCCGACCAGTTCTATGGCGACCGGAACGCCGGCGTGCGGGACGCGGGCGGCAATCTCTGGTGGATCGCCACCCGCAAAGAAGACCTGTCCCGCGAAGAACTCGAGAAGCGCGCCGCGGCGGCGCTGAAGAAATAACCCCTTACGCTTTCTCTGAGAGCACGCGGACGCCGCGGGGCGCCACCGTCACCGGCAGGACCGTGGCTCCCTCGCGCTCGATGGCGGCGGCTACTCCGGCCTTGGCGCCGCGCTCGGCGAGGAAGATGACGCATCCGCCTCCGCCCGCCCCGCAGACCTTGGCGCCCACCGCGCCCGCCTTGCGCGTGACCTCCACCAGCCTGTCGATCAGCGGCGTGCTGATGCCCGGCGCGTTCTTCCTGCGGAAGGACCATTCTTCGCGCAGCAGCCGCGCGGCTTCCTTCCAGTCGGCGCGCTCCAGCGCCTGCCGCATGGCGTGGGCGATCTCGGCGATGCGGTCGAAGTTGCGCCAGACCTTGCGGTCGCCGTCGATGTGCGCCTTCATGACCTCCCAGTTGTTGATGCCGGAATTGCGCGGCACGCCGGTGTAGGCCAGCACGATGCGCGCGTTCAGGTCCGCCTGGTCCACGTGGATCGCCTTGCGCGCGATGCCCGCCTCGGTAAGTTCGATGGCGCTGACGCCGCCGTACATCGCCGGGTAGTAATCCTGGCATCCCGTGGGCACCCGGATAATCTGCGCCTCCACGTTCTGCGAGATCTCGCGGATCTTCTCGATGTGGCACCCCGCGCCGGTCAGCTTGTTGAACGCCGAGGCCAGCGCGATGATCAGGGTGGAGGAACCGGAGATGCCCGCGCCCGCGGGCGCCTCCGAGTTGGTCACCAGGTCGAAGCCCTCGCGCGGGGCGAAATAGCGGATCACGTAAGCCGCTAACGGCAGCTTGTAGCGCTTCGCCGTCCGCAACGCATCCAGGGAGTCGAAGCTCTCTTCCGCCTTCAGGTCTAGCGAGCGTATGTTGATCCTGCGGTCGCCGCGTGTGGTCAGTTCGCAGCTCGCATAACGGTCCACGGCGAAGTTCACCGTGACGGCGTTGGGGTGGTAAAGGTAGAGCGGCCAGATGTCGATGGTTCCGCCGGCCAGATCGACGCGGCACGGTGCTTTTGCTGTTATTCTCATGTGTACCTATGCCCGCCCGCAGGATTCTGCAGTTGGGCGACCCGATGCTGCGGGTCGTATCCTCTCCTGTTTCGGACCTTCACGAGGCCAAGCTGATCTTCCGGGACCTGCGCGACACTCTGCACGAATTCCGGCGCACACACGGCTTTGGACGCGGCATCAGCGCCATCCAGATCGGTGAAGCGAAACGATTAATATATATCGAATTTGAAGGCGCCGCCTACGAGCTGATCAACCCGGAGGCCGCCGAGCTTGGTCCGGCCCGCATGCGGCTGTGGGACGATTGCTTCTCCTTCCCCAACTTGATGGTTTACCTGGAACGCGCCGAAAGCGTGCGCGTGCGCTACACGGACTCCGCCGGAGAACCGCGCTCCATCGACGCTCGCGGCGCGTTTGCGGAGCTGTTGCAGCACGAAGTGGACCACCTCCACGGAGTGCTGGCTGTCGACCGCGCGCTCGACCGCGACAGCCTGTGCACGCGGGAGGAATACGGGCGCCGCTTTCACCTTGCGGGCGTGGCCGCAAAAAGGCTATCTTAGAAATTCACCCCAAAACCTCAAGGAGTACGATGGAAACTGATAGTAGTCGTGTAGCGGCCCAGTCTGAACCCTCGGCGTTACAATTCGCTCTACAGAATTTCGAAAAAGCAGCCGCTGCGCTGGAGCTCTCCCAGGACATGAAAGCTATGATCATGTACCCGGAGCGTGTGCTGACCGTGAACATCCCGGTGCGGATGGACACGGGTGAGATCCAGCGTTTCGAAGGATACCGGGTGCAGCACTCGACCGGCCGCGGGCCGGCCAAGGGCGGCATCCGTTACCACCCCAACGTCACCCTGGACGAAGTCAAGGCGCTGGCCATGTGGATGACGTGGAAGTGCGCCGTGGTGAATATTCCCTTCGGCGGCGGCAAGGGCGGCGTCATCTGCGATCCCAAGCAGCTCTCCAACATCGAGCTGGAGCGGCTTACCCGCCGCTACACCGCCGGCATCGCTCCCCTGCTCGGACCGCTGATGGACATCCCCGCGCCGGACGTGTACACCAACCCGCAGACCATGGCGTGGATCATGGACACGTACAGCATGATGAAGCGGGAGGGCTACCCGATACCGGGCGTGGTCACGGGCAAGCCGCTCTCGATCGGGGGGTCGGAAGGACGCGGCGAAGCCACCGGGCGCGGCGTGTTCCATTGCCTGCAAGCGGCGTGCGAACACCTCAGGCTGCGCATGAAGGGCGCGACCGTCGCGGTGCAGGGCTTCGGCAACGCGGGTTCGGTGGTGGCCAACCTGCTGGACGGGCACCAGGCCCTGGTGATCGCCGCCAGCGATTCGCGCGGCGGCGTTTACAAGAAGGAAGGTCTCCACATTCCCAAGCTGATGGCGCACAAGGAAGCCACCGGAAGCGTAGTCGGTTTCAACGGGTCGGACTCCATCACCAATGAAGAGCTGCTGGCGCTCAAGTGCGACATCCTGATTCCCGCCGCGCTGGAGAACGCCGTTACCGCGGCGAATGCTCCCAGGCTCCAGGCGCGCATCATCGCCGAAGCCGCCAACGGACCGCTGACTCCCGAAGCCGACGACATCGTGGATCAAAAGGGTATCTTCCTGATCCCGGATATACTCTGCAACGCCGGCGGTGTGACGGTGTCGTACTTCGAGTGGTGCCAAAACGAGCAGCACTACTACTGGGACATCCACGAAGTGGAGCAGCGGCTGGAGCGTGTCATGAAGAATTCCTTCAATGAGGTGCTCAGCTTCCACATCGACCGCAAGGTGAACATGCGCCTCGCCGCCAACATGCTGGGGGTGAGCCGCGTGGCCGAATCGATCGCCGTGCGCGGCCTCTACCCGTGATAGCCGGTTGAAACTGCGCCCCCGCGGGCTGCATCCTAAGTAAGTAGATGGAGAGGAGAGTCCTACTCGGGGGCGCGGGCATCGTCGGAGTTTCTGGCCTCGCCGTTACGGCATATCGCGCGGCCCCGAGCTTTTGGAAACAATTCGGCCAGGACCTTGGCCGGCCGGTTCTTCCCGCACCCGAGCGGCCCGCGCCGCGCGAGTGGCCCGGCCGCGGCCTGTTCGCGGCTTGGTTGGGCCACGCCACAGTTCTGCTCAAAATAGACGGCTTCACCATCCTGACCGACCCGGTGTTCAGCGAGCGTGTCGGCCTGAACCTCGGCCCGCTCACGCTCGGCCTGAAACGCCTGGTCGCGCCCGCGCTGCGGCCCAGGCAACTGCCGCGCATCGACCTGGTGCTGCTCTCCCACGCCCACATGGACCATCTCGACATTCCCAGCCTGCATGCGCTTGAAGATAAGCGCGTGGCGGTGGTTACGGCTGTCCGGACCACGGACCTGCTGCGTCCCGAACGCTATGGCCGGGTGACGGAATTGGGATGGGGCGGCGCGGCGCGGGTGGGCCCGGTGGAAATCCGGGCTTTCGAGGTCAACCATTGGGGCGCGCGCATGCGCACGGACACCTACCGCGGCTACAACGGTTACACCATCCAGGCTGGGAATTACCGGGTGCTGTTCGCCGGGGATACCGCCGTCACGGACCTGTTCCGCGGCGTGCGCGGCTCAAAGCCCTACGACCTGGCCATCATGCCGGTGGGCGCGTACAACCCCTGGATCCACTACCACTGCACGCCGGAGCAGGCGTGGGCCATGGCGCAAGACGCCCGCAGCGAGTTCATCCTCCCGGTACACCACCAGACCTTCAAACTGAGCCGTGAGCCCATTTCGGAGCCCATCGAACGGCTCTACCGCGCTGCCGGCGCACACGAAGACCGCATCGCGGTGGAGCGCATCGGCCAGCAGTGGCGCCTAGGGTAGCTTCGGCTTCTCTTCGTCGGCCTTGTCGCGCCGGGACCCGGCACGGCACGAATCCGCCATTCAGGTAGGCACGCCCAGCTTGGGCAGCACCCAGCGCATCACGGCAAAGTAAGCCGCAAAAATCACGATCAGCCAGATGTACTCAGGCATGGGGTGTTCTGCTTCCATTGTAAAATGCCTTAGGGCCATGAGTCTGGAAATTCGGCAACGAGAGCGCGAAGGCATCCCCGTCGTCGATCTGGAAGGGCGCATCACGGCGGGGGCCGAAGCGGGCCGGCTGCGGGAAGCCGTCTCCGGGCTGGCCGCGGCGGGCCACAGGAACGTGATCCTTAACATGCAGCAGGTGGACTACGTCGATAGCACCGGCCTGGGCGCGCTCGTCATCTGCGCCACCACGCTCCGCAAGCAGGGCGGAAACGTCAAGCTGCTCCACCTCAACAAGCGCAACCTGGAGCTTCTGGTCATCACCAAGCTCGCCACCGTATTTGACCTGTTCACCGACGAGCAAGATGCCGTGAACAGCTTCTTTCCGGACCGCGAAATCAAGACTTTTGACATACTGAGCTTCGTGCAGCAGATGAGGAAAGAGGAATAGATGGCGCTGGTTGTCATCGGAGGCGTGGCCGCGGGCCTGAGTGCGGCGGCGCGCGCGCGGCGCCTGGACGCGAACCTCCCCATCCTCGTCCTGGAAAAGGGCGATGTGATCTCCTACGGCGCCTGCGGGTTGCCGTTCTTCATCGAAGGCCGCGTACGCTCGCCCGAAGAACTCGTGGTCTACACGCCCGAATACTTCCGCCAGAAGCGCAACATCACCGTGCGGACGAATGCGCGCGTGACCGCGATCAACCACGCGCGGCGCCAATTGCTGCTTGAGGGCGGCGAGCGCGTCCCGTACGGCAGGCTGGTCATCGCCACCGGCGCGCGCCCGTGGACGGCCCTGCCGGGTTCGGACCTGCCGCACGTCTTCACCCTGCACACGCTCGGCGACGCCACGCGCCTGAAGCGATTCCTCGACGAGCAGCGTCCGAAGACCGCGGCCGTGATCGGCGCGGGCTACATCGGCCTGGAGGCGGCCGACGCTCTGCGCCGGCTTGGCCTGGCGGTCACGGTGCTGGAAGCCGCGCCCACCGTTCTGCGCCGCCAGGATCCGGAGCTCTCCTCGGCCTTGTGCCGCTACATGGCGGGCTTCGGTGTCGAGCTGCGCTGCGGCGAGCGTGTGGAATCGCTGGAGCAGGTGAAAGCGGACTTGGTGTTGCTGGCCGTAGGGCTCCGTCCTAATTCCGAACTGGCCGCCGACGCGGGCATCGAACTGGGGCGCTCCGGCGCCATCCGGACCGATGAGCGCACGGAAACCAGTGTTCGCGGCGTGTTCGCCGCCGGCGATTGCGCCGAAATCACGCACCTGGTCACCGGCCGCCCCGCCTACATCCCGCTCGGGACCACGGCCAACAAGATGGGCCGCGCGGCGGGAGCCAACGCCGCCGGAGCGCGCGAGCGGTTTGCCGGCGCGGTGGGCACCTCCATCCTGCGCGTGTTCGATCTCGGCATCGGCATGACCGGCTTTTCCCTGGAGCAGGCGCGGCGCGAGGGTTTCGACCCCGTGGCCGCGCGCGTCGAGGCGAAGGAGCGGCCGCGGTACTTCGGCGGCAAGCCCGTAACCGTCGAGCTGGTAGCCGACCGCGCCAGCGGCAGGCTGGTGGGCGGCTTGGTCATGGGGGAGGGCGACGCGGCCCTGCGGGTCAACGTGATTGCCGCCGCGCTGCACGCCCGCATGCGGTTCGATGAATTCGAGGACCTGGATCTCGCTTACGCCCCGCCCTTCGCCACGGTTTGGGACCCGCTGCTGGTCGCCGCCCAGCAATTGCGCAAGCAGATGTGAGCCGTTTCGGGTGAAAATCGGAGCATGACCGCCGATCCGCGCGCCGGCAAGCCCGCCGATGCCTCCATGCTCGTGAACCTGCCCCGCCTGCTCACCGCGTACTACGCGTTGCGCCCGGATCCCGGGGAGAACACGCAGCGGGTCGCCTTCGGCACCAGTGGGCACCGCGGCTCATCGCTGGCCTGCTCGTTCAATGAGGCGCACATCCTGGCCATCGTCGAGGCCGTCTGGCGCTACCGCAGGCTTCAAGGCGTGGACGGCCCGCTGTATCTTGCCAAGGACACCCACGCGCTTTCCGAGCCGGCTTTCGCCACCGCCGTGGAAGTGCTGGCGGCCCACGGCGTTGACGTGATGGTGGATGCGGATCTCGGCTACACCCCCACGCCCGCGCTTTCCCACGCCATCCTGACTTACAACCGCGGGCGGCAATCGGGCCTGGCGGACGGCATCGTGCTCACGCCGTCGCATAATCCCCCGGAGGACGGCGGCATCAAGTACAATCCGCCGCACGGGGGCCCCGCGGACATCTCCGCCACGCGCTGGATCGAGAACGAAGCCAACACCCTGCTTGGAGACCAGGAGCAGGCGGTGCGCGTGCCGTACGCTCGCGCGCTGGCGGCGTCCACCACGCACCGGCACGATTACATCTCGGCCTACGTGGGCGACCTCGGCTCGGTGATCGATATGGACGCGGTGCGCGCGGCGGACCTCGCACTCGGCGTAGACCCGCTGGGAGGCGCGGGCGTGGCGTACTGGCCCCGTATCGCCGAGCGCTACGGGCTGCGCATGTCGATCGTCAACGAGGGCGTGGACCCGGCGTTCCGGTTCATGTCCGTGGACTGGGACGGCAAGATCCGCATGGATTGCTCCTCGCCCTACGCCATGGCGGGGCTGATCGGCCTGCGCGACCGCTTCGACGTGGCCTTCGCCTGCGATACCGACCACGACCGCCACGGCATCGTCACGCGCAACGCCGGGTTGCTCAACCCGAACCACTACCTTTCCGCCGCGATTTCCTACCTCTTCCGCCACCGTCCCCAGTGGCCCCAATCGGCCGCGGTGGGCAAGACCCTGGTGAGCAGCGCCATGATCGACCGCGTGGCCGCAAGCCTGGGGCGCAAGCTGGTGGAAGTGCCGGTCGGCTTCAAGTGGTTTGTGGACGGCCTGCTGACGGGCGCGCTGGGCTTCGGCGGCGAGGAGAGCGCCGGGGCGTCGTTCCTGCGCCGCGACGGCACGGTGTGGACCACCGACAAGGACGGCCTGATCCTCGGCCTGCTGGCGGCCGAGATCACCGCCCGCGTGGGACGCGACCCGGGCGAGATCTACCGCGAGCTGACCGAGCGGTTCGGTGCGCCCGTTTACGAGCGCACCGACGCGCCTGCCACTCCCGAGCAAAAGGCCGTGCTCGGGCGCCTCTCGCCCGAGCAACTCACCGCGCGCGAATTGGCCGGCGACCCCATAACCGGGATGCTGACCACGGCGCCCGGCAACGGCGAGCCCATCGGCGGGCTGAAGGTGACCACCGCGCGCGGCTGGTTCGCGGCGCGGCCTTCGGGCACCGAGAACGTCTACAAGATCTACGCGGAGAGCTTCGCCGGACTGGAGCACCTGCGGCGCATCCAGCGGGAGGCGCGGGAGATCGTGAGCGCCGCGCTCACGCCGTCAGGTCGAAAATGAACCGTTCCATGACGGTGCGGTCGTCCGGACGCGCGTCGCGCAGGCCGCGGTCCGCGGCGAAGATCAGCTCCAGCGCGCGCTGAAGCTGGTCCTTGGAAAACCGGCTCACGGTTTCGTACACCTGCGCGGCCTGGCGCGGCCAGATGCGCATGCCGAGCCTGGTCAGGTGCGCCTGAATCTGCGACGGGTTGTGCAGGTTGGCCTCTCTGGCGGCCAGCGCCATGCGGAACTGCGTGGAGAGAAACGCCAGCGCGAGCGGCAGGTACTCGCCTTCGCGCGAGAGCGTTTCCAGGTGCTGAAGCGCGCGCGGCCGGTCGCGGCGGCCCAGCGCGCCCACCAGCGCGAAGATGGTGGTGGCGCGGGCGTCCGGCACCAGGTCCGCCACATCGTCCACCGTGATGGCGCGTTTCGCTCCGCAGTACAGCGCCAGCTTTTCGAGTTCCACCGCGATGCGCGCCACGTCGGCGGCCAGCGATTCCACCAGCAGGTCGAGCGCCGAGGGCTCGATGGGAATGCCGGCGTCGTGGGCGATGCGCTGCGCCTCCGCGCGTGCGTCTTCGCTCGAATAGGGCATCAGCTCCACGGTGTCGTGCACTGCGGAGAAGAACTTCTGAATGCGCTCCAGGCGGCGCTTATCGTCGCCTTCGAAGCCGTAGCGGGTGGCTTCGAAGACCAGCACGACGCCGGGCGAGGGGTCGCGCAGGTAGCCGGCGAGCACGGAGGCGTCGGCGGGTTCGTCTTCCTCCTCGGCGCCGGAGCGGGTGCGCGGCAGAACGGCCTCTGCGTTCACCCCGATGACCACGCGTCTGGAAGCGAATAGCGAAAGCGCCCGGGCGTCGTCCACGATGGCGGCGAGCGGCGTCTCGGCGAGGTCGTATTGCGCCAGGCCGTTTTCGTGGTCCTCGCCCGCCACCGCCTGCACCAGCGCATCGCGGCACCGCCGCCGCTGGTAGGCCTCATTTCCAAGGAACAAGTACGCCGGAGCAAACTCGCCGCGCTTCACGCGCGCCAGAAACTGAGCGGCTGTCATATGCGAATCACCGGCAGGCAGGGCAGGCGGTTTTGCCGGGTCAAAATCCCTCCAGAATGGCGCTCACCACGGAGCGGGCCACGTCGCGGCTCAGGCGCATCACGGCGGTTTCGTTTTCGTCGAAATACGCCTTGGGATCCACGGAAATCTCGTAACGTTCGCGCACTTCCATGCTTGGGCGCGTGAAGAGCACGGCGCCGGTGACGCGGTCGGTCAGGGTGATCTGAACGATGGCGTTCACCTGCACGCCGGTGGCGCGCGACGAGACCGGGTCGAACACCGTGGGAAAAGAGTTCACGTTGACCAGGGCGCCGCTCAGGATGGCGTCGGCCTGGTTGGGATCCGCCACCACGCGGTACCGCGTGCGCTCGATGAATTCGCGGGTCAGGTCCGCGGGCAGGCGTTCGGCCAGCCGGTAGCTGGTGGTCACGTTGCCGAAGGCCGGCACCGCGATGGTCTTCACGGCCTTGGGCAGCGTGTTGCCGCGCCCCGCCACGTGGTAGCCGCACCCGGCCCCGGCCAGCGCCAGCGCCAGCGCCGCGATCGGCCTCATAGAAACTCGCTCGCTACGGCCAGGGCGTTTTGCGCGGAGATCCGCAGGTTGTCCGCCACCATCCAGAACCAGCAAGCCTGCGGATGGTTGCGGTCCACCGCAATCGCGCCCACCGAGACGCCGTTCCGCCCCGCCGCGCCGACCGCAGTGGGCGCCGCGTCGCCGGCCGCGCGCACCTCGATGTTATCGCTCTCGATGGTCTCTTCCAGGGTCGCCGCGCCGGGATTCTTCTCGAACTCGATCCACGCGGAAAAGCAGTGGCCGTGAAACACCGGAACCTGAATCAGGCGCAGCGACGGCATGGGCGTGTTGCCCGCGCGCGAAAGCAGGGTGGCAAGATGCCGCTCGATGCGCTCCTCGATTTCCTCGAGCGGCGCCGGGGCCTCTTCGCCGTAACGCGCCAGGAGGTTGAAGCCCACCTGCTCGCCGTACACGTTCTTAGGCAGCGCGCGAAAAGCGAACAGGTTCACCGACTGCTGGTGCAATTCGTCCACGCCGCGCGCGCCGCGCTCGCTGGCGGGTTCGAACACGTGAATCACCGCGCGCCGCACGGGGTACGCCGCGTGCAGGCGGCCCAGCAGCAGCGCGATGGCGATCGCGGCGGGATGCGCGATCACCTGCGCGCCTGCGGCCGGAGTGTAACTGCTGGGTTCCACCATGGGCGCGCGCAGGCTGGCGCCGGGAGCGTCTTCCAGGGCGTAGGTCATGTCAATCAGCGCCGCGCCGCGCGCGGCCTGCACGGCCTTCTCCACCGATTCGGGCGTGCCCGCCAGGAACACCACGCGGGCGCCGGCGAGCGTCTCTTCATCGAGTGCGCCGATGATGGAGGCTTCACCCGCCTGCTCCGTCAGCGTGCCGGCCTCCTCCTCGCCCGAGGCGATCAGCCGCAGGTCCGCGGCAAGCTCGTTGGCCAGTTCCCGGATCTCGCGTCCCATCAGAGTTTCGCTGCCCACAAGGGCGGCCGTGGTGATTTCAGCCAACCTGGTGCTCCGGATGCGGCGCGGGCGGCGACGGCCGGAAACGGCGCCGCACAATGCCGCCGAGGCGAATTGCGATTCCGCTGCCCACGTACGTTCCGGCCATGATCAGCAGCACGGGCTGCGAATAATTCCAGATCAGGTAGATGACCGCGCCCATCGCCACGATGATCAGCGGCGAGCGCGGCCGCCGCAGGCTGATGCCCTTGAAGCTGTAATACCGCCACGTGCTGATCATGAGAAACGAAAGCAGCAGCAGCAACACCAGCCACGCCGCCGCGAACGGCCACCAGGTCAACGGAGTGGAGTCCGCCGCGTAGACCACCGCGGCCACCATGGCCGCGGCGGCCGGAATGGGCAGGCCCACGAAGTACTTGCGGTCCGGCCGCCCGGGGTTCTTGGGCACCGGGTTCTTCTGCACGTTGAAGCGCGCCAGGCGCGCGGCGCCGCACAGCAGGAACAGGAACGCCGCCAGGTACCCCGCGCGGTGCAGTTGGCTGCCCCAGTAGGCGGAAAGCCCGCCATCCACGAACTGCACTCCCCAGGCGAACGCCAGCACCGCCGGAGCGATGCCGAAGCTGATCACGTCGGCCAGCGAATCCATCTCGCGGCCGAAATCGCTCGTGGTGCGGGTCATGCGCGCGATGCGGCCGTCCAGGCCGTCCAGGAACGCGGCCACCCCGATGGCGATGGCGGCGGTTTCGAACTGCGCCTCGGCTCCGGGCTTCCCCGCGGCGGCCAGCACCGCCCCGCGAAACGTCCGCAGTATCGAGAGGTAGCCCAGGAAAACGTTGCCCGCGGTGAACAGCGTGGGCAGCGCGTAGGCGGCGCGCCGCGGGCGGCGGTCGGGCGACCGCGGGTCGATCAGGCGGTTCTTAAGGTCGAGTTTCGGCATGCGCAGCGTCCCTGCGGCGGGCGATGACACTGGAACCGGCGAGAACCCGCACTCCGGGCTGGACCACGATCTGCCATTCCGGCCCGAAAAGCACGTCCATGCGCGAGCCGAACTTGATGAGGCCCACGCGTTCGCCTTTCTCCACGCGGTCGCCGGGTTTCCGGTAAAACACGATGCGCCGGGCGATGAGGCCGGCAATCTGCTTGAACTGTATGGTGGTCCCTTCGCCCTCGAGCGTAACCAGGTTCTGCTCGTTGGCCGAGGAGGCCTCCTCGCGGCTGGCCACCAGGAACCGGCCCCGCTGGTAGCTCACGTCGACGATGGCGCCCGCGATGGGGGCGCGGTTCACGTGTACGTCGAAGATGTTCAGAAAAACGCTGACCCGCGTCCGCGTGGGACTCTCCGCCTTGACCGAAACCACCCTGCCGTCCGCCGGCGAAACCGCCACAGGGCCGGCCGGGACGGCGCGCTCCGGGTCGCGGAAAAAGTACAGGCAGAACACGGCCGCCACGAACAGCGGCAGCGCGAACCACACCGACGTCAGCCGCCACACCAGGATGCCGCCGGCCGCCAGAGCCAATGCGTAATAGATGCCGTCTTTAACGATCAAAGGGAGCCTTCCCTGCCATTATCTCTCAATGATCTCGCGGAGCGGGCGGATGTAAATGTTGCGATACGCCACCGGGCCGTGATCGCCTTGCAGCATGAGGGGATTGAGCGGCGCCTCGGGAAGGTCCATGGCGGCGCGCGTGGGGCCGTCCACCTCCACGTCCTTCTGCACCAGCAGGCCGTTGTGCAACACGCGGATGAAGCGCGCGTTTTCGGTCTTCCTCCCGGTCGAATCGAAGCGTGGAGCGCGGAACCAGATGTGGTACGACTGCCACTCGCCCGGCGCGCGCGAGGCGTTGCGCATGGGTGCGGAGCCGCCCACGCCGCGATTGTTGATCCAGCGGTGGTAGATGCCGCCGCCGTCGGACGACGTCATCGGTCCGGGCGCTCCCCAGCTATCGAACACCTGCACCTCGTAAAGCCCCTGCAAATAAACCCCGGAGTTCGATCCCTTGGCGAGCATGAATTCCAGGTAGAGTTCCACGTCGCCGAATTTCTGGTCGCTCACCAGGTTCACGGTGCGGTTCTGCGGGCCGTTGAGGATGCGGTCGCCGGGGCTTCCCGCGCAGCGCAGGCGCGTGGGTCCGAGAAAGCGCTCCCATACGATGCCTTTGCAGCTCGTCCACTCGTTCTTCGCGGCGCTCTGCCCGTGCCAGCCCGCCAGGGTCCTGCCGTCCAGCAGAGCCGTCCAGCCGGGTTCGATGAGAAATGGCGCGTCGCCGTGCGTGTCGCCGTCGTTGAACTGCGCCGCGAGCGGCAGCGCCGCGGCCAGTATGAGAATCGCCATCCGCATAGTACACGAGTGTATCGCGCGCGGTAGAATTCTGCCGAAGGGGGTGGACCGTGCCGAATCGCCGCCAGTTTATGCAGGGAGTGAGCGCCCTCCCGTTTGCCAGAAGGGTGAAGCGCGATTACTTCAAGGAACTCGGGGTGCGCCCGTTTCTCAACGCCGCCGGGACCTACACCACGCTCACGGCATCCCTGATGCTGCCGGAGGTGATGGACGCCATCAACTACGCCTCGCGCGTGTTCGTGCCGCTCAACGATTTGCAGGACGCGGCGGGCAAGCGCATCGCCGCGCTGATCGGCTGCGAGGCGGCCATGGTGACGGCGGGCGCGGCCTCGGCGCTCACCCTGGGGACCGCCGCCTGCATGACGGGCGGCAACCAGCAGTTCATACGCCGGCTGCCGGACACCACCGGCATGAAGAACGAAGTGATCATGCAGAAATCCCACCGCTACGGCTACGACCACGCGGTGCGCAACTGCGGTGTCCGCATCGTCGAGGTGGAAACCCGCGAAGAACTGGAGCGCGCCGCCGGTCCCCGGACCGCGCTCATGCTGTTCTTCAACGCCGCCGCACCGCACGGCACGATCCAGGCGGCCGAATTCGCCGCGCTTGGGAAGAAGCTGAATGTGCCCACGTTCAACGACGCCGCCGCCGACGTTCCGCCGGCTGAGAATTTATCCGCGTACATCAAGATGGGCTTCGACCTGGTGACGTTCTCCGGCGGCAAGGGCATCCGCGGGCCGCAGAGCGCCGGGCTGCTGTTCGGGCGCGCGGACCTGATCGCTGCGGCGCGGCTCAACGCTTCTCCTTACAGCGATTCGATCGGCCGCGGCATGAAGGTCAACAAGGAAGAGATTCTCGGCATGATGGTTGCGGTGGAATCGTACGTGAAACGCGACCACGCGGCGGAGTGGAAGGAATGGGAGCGGCGCGTGAAGATCGTGGCGGACAGCGTGGCCGCCGTGCGCACGGTGAAAACCGAGCGCTTCGTTCCGGAGATCGCCAACGCCGTGCCGCACCTGCGCATCACCTGGGATGAACCGGCGCTCGGCGTGACCGCGGCCGAAGCCATCAGGCGTCTGCGCGAAGGCGAACCGGCAATTGAGCTGCGCCCCGGCGCGAAACACTGCCTGGAAGTGGCGGTGTGGATGCTTCAACCCGGCGAGGCGCAGGTGGTCGGACGGCGCATCCGTCAGGTGCTCGGGAAATGAACCGGCGCCGCCGAGTTGGGTGCCGGGGAGCGCCGCTTGGATAGACTATCGAATGCGGTCACAACGCCTCATTAGCGTTGGGGTTTGCCGGGGAGCGCCGCTTGGATAGACTGGTTTTCCGGTTGTCCATTGCCGGAACCGGGTTGGGGTTTGCCGGGGAGCGCCGCTTGGATAGACTAGGTCTGCCGGATCGTGCGCATCTGCACTGGTTGGGGTTTGCCGGGGAGCGCCGCTTGGATAGACTCGGTCGCTGGCACTAGCGCCGTCTGCAGGCGTTGGGGTTTGCCGGGGAGCGCCGCTTGGATAGACTGGAATTTCGGCGTGAGCTCGAGCTTCTCGCGTTGGGGTTTGCCGGGGAGCGCCGCTTGGACTACCAGACCGCCTCGGCCTACGACATGGCGCGTTGGGGTTTGCCGGGGAGCGCCGCTTGGATAGACTTGTACCAACACGAACGACTTGATTTGTGCGTTGGGGTTTGCCGGGGAGCGCCGCTTGGATAGACTGAAACTGTTGAACCATCGGCAACGCCGCCGGTTGGGGTTTGCCGGGGAGCGCCGCTTGGATAGACTCACCCCGCACGCGCGCCGCGCGCAGTTCGCGTTGGGGTTTGCCGGGGAGCGCCGCTTGGATAGACTTGACCAATGGCGCGATGGTCACAGCGATTCGTTGGGGTTTGCCGGGGAGCGCCGCTTGGATAGACTCGTGGGCCCTTTCAAGAGCTTTGTCCTGTTGTTGGGGTTTGCCGGGGAGCGCCGCTTGGATAGACTCTGTTTCGCTTTGGCGTATGCCTCGTTTTGTTGGGGTTTGCCGGGGAGCGCCGCTTGGATAGACTCTGGCACTTATGGCTGGGTGGGAGTCTCCGTTGGGGTTTGCCGGGGAGCGCCGCTTGGATAGACTTCCCCAGCGTAGGGAAGGACGCAAGGCCAGTTGGGGTTTGCCGGGGAGCGCCGCTTGGATAGACTCGTAGCGGTGGCTCGAGCGAGCGCGGGGGCGTTGGGGTTTGCTGGGGAGCGCCGCTTGGATAGACTAAGATAGTCTGGGTGAAGCGCATTACTGGTGTTGGGGTTTGCCGGGGAGCGCCGCTTGGATAGACTCCCGTCCTGTGGACGGGTCGATGACGCGCAGTTGGGGTTTGCCGGGGAGCGCCGCTTGGATAGACTCGAAGGATCACATACCGGCAATGCGGCGCGTTGGGGTTTGCCGGGGAGCGCCGCTTGGATAGACTAGGGCGATCGAGGCGGAGCTCACGCGCGAGTTGGGGTTTGCCGGGGAGCGCCGCTTGGATAGACTTGGGCGAAAAGATCAAGGTTGGCAGGCTCGTTGGGGTTTGCCGGGGAGCGCCGCTTGGATAGACTAGCGGTGGCTCAGTGGTCCAGCCTGGCAGCGTTGGGGTTTGCCGGGGAGCGCCGCTTGGATAGACTGCCGATCCGACCGCCGACTTGACCGCGAGCGTTGGGGTTTGCCGGGGAGCGCCGCTTGGATAGACTAGAGGTGGCCGGGGGGATACATCCGACTGAGTTGGGGTTTGCCGGGGAGCGCCGCTTGGATAGACTAGGCGGCCCTGAAGATGTTGTTTCTTCAGGGCCGCCGAAACTTGAAGGTGCTAAAAGAGCATAAGTTGTGCCGGCGGGTCTTCGCTCCGAGAGCGCTTTTTTCCGAAAAATACTTCCATGCGGCCGAACTGATGGTCCGTGACAGCGAGCAACCGAACCTGGCCGTGAGGCGGCAGAGCCTGCCTGACGTGGCCTCGGACGGTTTCGACGGCTTCTTCGCTGACACCATGGCGCGCATACACCGAGTATTGAAGCATGACAAAGCCTTCACGCAGCAGCGCCTTCCGGAACTGGGTGTACTCACGCCGGTGGTCTTTCGTTTCCACGGGCAGATCAAATAGCGCGAAGAGCCACATTGCCCGGTATTCGGACGGATCAAGATTCTGTTTCGATCGGCTCACACCCAAGTTTCCGGGATCTGCCCTCCAGTACAGCCGTGAGGCGCTGGGCCCAGATTCCCACGATGTCGAAAAGCGTCCGTCGTTCGCCCGCGAAGCCGTACCGCCCGGCAACCGCACCCATTAGCATCAGTTTCGCCGTCCTATTGAGTTGCCAATGTTCGCGTGGCGAGTCGCAACAGAATTGCACGACCGAGTAGTCGATAAGCGGCCTGAGCGGTTCCATAAGGTCGTCGGCGAGACAGAACGGGTTGTACTTGTTGCGGTGATTCAATCCGAGCGATGGATGAAGACCTGCGGCGCAAACGGCTCGGGCTGTGACGCCGCGGAGAATGGCGTATCCATAGTTGAGCAGGGCGTTTCTCGGGTCGGCGTCGTTGCTACGTCGGAACTGTTGTCCAAAAACGCGGGGCCAGTAACGGAGCGCTGCGGTTGCCTCTACGTTCCCTGGGTCTCCGGACCGCACACGGCGGGACAGCGGCTCCAACCCGGGATCCGGGAGGCCGAGGCGGCGCAAGGTGCGGGCTTGAGCACGAATTTTCGCCCGGACCAACTCCCTCCAGATCCTTTTCTTGAGTGGGAGCGAAGCCGTGGCCTGCGTTTGAAAACGGCCTGCCTGGCCGAAATGAGCGTCAAGCGGCAATAACATCGATGCTGGAACGTGACGTTCATCGCAACAAATAAGGATCACCCCGGCCGCTCCGAGCGCCGCCAACAAATTCTGCGTAAGCGTGACTTGGCGATGGCTGGTAACAACGGCAGCGATATCGGTGAGTGGTACGGTCTGGCGACACTGGTCCGGTTTGTGGATAACCAATAGACCGTTTTCGGTGCTGAGGTGGGCGGGATTGTCAGCAAAGTCCAGCAAACGGTTAGTCATGGGCTGGGAAGCAGCGACCGAGGACGGTGATATTGACCTTCTCGGCTGCCAACTCACCAAAAAGGCGGCCTACAGTGATGCGTTCCCTGTTCTTGTTGGCGGGGCTGTACGGTCGAGCATCGGCCAAGTCTTTGAAGCCAATGGTGCCCATCGCCGCTTCGAGCGCACAGACGAGCACAAGCTTGCGGGTGGGCGGCGCGCCAACGGCCATCACCTCCCCTTTGGAGATCGAGCAGACGAATTCTGAATCAGGTCTGCCGGAACGGCAGACCACCGGGCGACGATCCCGGACGCGTTCCATGGCCTGTTGTACTGTGACCGGCACGAAGGCGTGGCGCACTCTGCCGCGTGCATCCGACGATCTCAAGATCTCCCAATGGTGGTACTCGTCTCCCAGAACGTGCCGTACGCGCGGTCCTTGGGCAATGCATCTGGTGGCTTCGGGTACAGCGAGGCGGACTTTGCGGATAGGGATCTCACGCCCCGACCGGGTAGGCAGCACCGGAGGGTCAGCTTCCAATTGCTTGATGTCGCCCTGCTTCATACCGACTTGCAGGAGGACCCGCTCGCGTACCCCTGGATCTACGATGTTTTCCAATTCGGCTTTCGAGAGTTTATGTACGGGCTTGCGGATCACGGCAGTAGGAACATTCTGACGTAGGATGTTGCCGTAGAGGGATTCGTCGTGCATTGCGCCGCCGACTTTCCGGTTGACGCGCGGAGAGACGATCATATCCGAGATGGCGCTCCGAACCGATTCCACAAAACCATCCCATGGTGCCGCGATACTGGTGAAGCGGCGACGGCCTACTTCACAGGCTGCATCCGCTGCGTCGCAAAGTAACTTCACGAACCGTGGACCGGTAAGCGCAATCACGATCGCATCGATTGCGTGATGCCGATGGTCCAGACGAGACTTCCGCCCATCCTGCGATAGCAGACCTTCGAGAGACCACAACCGCCTGAGATAGGCGGTCACCTGACCCGGGCTGACGAAGATCCGTTGTCCATCTGCATCGTACCGCCCGCCGTATAGCCGCAATACATAGCGTGCAGCCAGCCGGCTGGCGTACCGGGTGTCGTTCAGTTGCCTTTCGGTGAAGTCCGCGAGCATCTCGTTAACCCGCTCCTCATCCCACTGGAAACGCTGGAGTTTGTGACGGGCGTACGGGCCCTGAAATGCGCGGACATTCTGGAGTATGGACTCCCATTCGGGGCTGCCTCCGAACGCTGCATGCGGCGTCCGGTTACCTTTCGTCTTGTTTACCGACGCGAAGGCGAGCGTCTTGTTGGCGAAGGAGTCGTCCAAGCTGCGGCTGAACGGCACGATATGCTCGATCTGAATCTCACCTGTGTTGAACAATTGGGCTCTGAGCAGGAATCTGATAGGAGCCGCAATTTAGGCCGCTTTCTTGAAGACGACGA
>JBHGBM010000076.1:0-26876 GCA_041946965.1 Bryobacteraceae bacterium | reverse complement strand
GCGCTGAGCGAGATCAAGAACGACGAGGACAAGATCATCACCATCGAGGACCCCGTCGAGTACCAGATCAAGGGCATCACCCAGATCCCGGTGAACGAGAAGAAGGGGCTGACCTTCGCGCGCGGGCTGCGTTCCATTCTGCGCCACGACCCGGACAAGATCATGGTGGGCGAAATCCGCGACCAGGAAACCGCGCAGATCGCCATCAACTCCGCCCTCACCGGCCACCTGGTGTTCACCACCGTGCACGCCAACAACGTGCTGGACGTGATCGGGCGTTTCCTGAACATGGGCGTGGAGCCCTACAACTTCGTTTCGGCGCTGAACTGCATCCTGGCGCAGCGGCTGGTGCGCGTGGTCTGCGAATACTGCCGGCGCGCGGTGCGCTACCCGGATTCGTTCCTGGTGGAATCGGGCATGAATCCGGAGGAGTGGCGCGGCGTCGAGTTCGTCGAGGGCGCGGGCTGCTTCGAGTGCGGCGGCACGGGCTATCGCGGGCGGACCGCGATCCACGAGCTGCTGGATCTCTCCGACCGCATCCGGGAGATGATTCTGGATAAGCGCCCGTCTTCGGAAATCCGGCGCGCGGCGCGCGAGGAGGGCATGACCTTCCTGCGCGAATCGGCGCTGCTCAAAGTCAGACGGGGAGTGACCACGCTGAAGGAAATCAACAAGGTCACGTTCATCGAGGCGGCATGAGGCTGACTTCCCTGCTCCACGATCCTCCGCCGGCGCTGGCGTTCGAAGTGTCGGAAGCCGGCGTGGCCGCGGCGCGGCTGCGGCCGAAGCGCGAAATCGCCTTCTATCCGCTCAAGCCGGGGGTCATCTCGGCGTCGCCTCTGCAAGACAACGTGCTGTCCGCGGAGGAATTGGCCGCGGCGGTGCGCGCGCTCGCCGGACCCAACGGCACGCGCAAGCGGCGCGACGCGGCGCTGATCATACCCGACTACGCCACCCGCATGGCGGTGCTGGATTTCGACGAGTTCCCCTCCGACCGCGGCGAGCAGCTTTCGCTGGTCCGCTTCCGCATGAAGAAGACCGTGCCGTTCGATATCGAATCGGCGGCGGTGAGCTATTGGGCGCAGCCGGCGGGCGGGAAGAAGCACGATGTGCTGGTGACGGTCTCTCCCATCGAGATCGTCTCGCGCTACGAAGCGCCGTTCCTGGCCGCGGGGCTGAACCCCGGTCTGGTGACCACCTCGGCGCTGGCGTTCCTCGACCTGGTGGACGAGCGCGGGCTGGCGGTGGCGGCCAAGGTCAGCGGCAAGGCGCTCACGGTGCTGGTGCTCGACAAGGGCCGCGTGCGCATGGTGCGCTGCCTCGAGCCGGGGCCGGACCTGGGGGCGGAGTTGTTCCCCACCCTGGTGTACATCGAGGACCAGTTCGGAGCCAAGGCGGAGAAACTGCTGATCGCGGGCTTTGGCGACCGTACCGAAGCCGTGCGCGCGCAACTGGGCGGGGACCTGGGGATCGCGGTGGAGCCGGTGCGGACCGCGCACGGACTGGCGGGAGAAAATGACGCGGGATTGCGGGGTTATTTGCGGTCGGTGGCCGCGGAGTAACGCATGAGAGCATCCATCAACTTGGCGTCGCAGCCGTTCCGGCCCAACCGGCCGGTGATCGTGGGCGCGGCGGCGCTCGGGCTGCTGCTGGCGGGGCTTCTGGGCGTGCTGGTCTCGCTCGCGGTGATGGACCGCGCGCAACTGGCGGACGGGCGGCGGGAGGTCGCCCGGCTTGGCGCGCAGCTTCGCACGCTTCAGGGGGAACAGGCCCGCGTGGACGCCGTGCTGCGCGAGCCCCAAAACGCGGAGGTGCTGGAATACAGCGTGTTCCTCAACTCCCTGCTCTACCGCAAGGGGATCAGTTGGACGCGCATTTTCGCGGACCTGGAGAAAACCATTCCGCACAATGTGCGGGTGATCTCCATACGGCCCACCGTGAACGCGCGCAACGAGGTCACCCTGGACATGGTGGTGGGTGCGGAATCGCAGGCCCCGGTGGTGAACCTGGTGAAGGCGCTGGAAGCTTCCGAGCTGTTCGGGGAGGCGTACGTGCACAGCGCGCTGCCGCCCTCGCAAAGCAACCCGCTTTTTCAGTATCGCGTGAGCGTGAACTATGCCCAGAAGCTTTAACATGCGGAACGTCAGCGTGAAGGACCCGCGCGTGATCGCGCGGCTGGTGGTGGGAGGACTGCTGCTCGCCAACCTGGTGACCGCGCTGATCGCGTTCCACCCGTGGGGCGGCTCGGCCGAAGACCTGGCGCGGGAAAGCCGCGAGCTGCGCACGCAGGTGGCGCAGTTGCAGGCGCGCCTCGCCCGCAGCAAGGCGCTGGCCTCCAAGGTCGAGCACGCCCGCAAGCAGGCGGACGATTTCACCGCGCGCTACGTGACCGAGCGGCGAACCACGTTTTCCGTGATGATCGAGGAGTTGAACAAAGCGGCGGCCGACGCCGGCATCAAGCCGAAGGAAGCTTCCATTGTGCTCGAGCCGGTGGAAGGCAGCGACACGCTCAGCCAGATGACCATCTCCGCAGGTTACGAAGGCACTTACGCCAACTTGACTAAGTTCGTGAACCTGTTGGATAAGTCGCCGCGCTTCCTGATTATCGAGAGCATGGTGGCTGCGCCACAGCAGAGCGGGCAGAACCTGAACGTCAGCGTGAAGCTGGACGCTTTTGTGCGCGAGGCGCCGGGGGGCGTGTCATGAAACTCGGCGCGGAACCGAAGAAAGTCGCGATCCTCGGCGGGCTGGTCGTGGCGGGCGCCTACCTGTTTTACACCAATGTGCTGAGCGGGCCGGGCGCTGCCCCCACACCCGCGCCGGCGCGGCAGGAGAGCCCGGAGGCCGCGCCCGTGCCGCCGCGGGCCGCCGATGCGGAACAGCAGCCGGCCGTACGCCGCACCGGCAGCCGCACGCGCAGCGCCGAGGAATGGCGCCCCTCGCTCAAGCGTCGTCCGAACGAGAAACTCGACCCCATGACGATCGACCCCAGCCTGCGGCTCGACCTGCTGGCCAAGGTCCAGAACACCACGCTCGAAGGCGGCTCCCGCAGCATTTTCCAGTTTTCGGCTCCGCCCCCGCCGCCGCTGCCCAAGGGCGCCGAGCCGAAGATCATGCCCAAAATCCCGGGCAAGGACGGCGGGCAGCCCGAGGCCGCCAAGGCCGAAAGCGGGCCGCCGAAGCCGCCGCCTCCTCCGCCGATCAGCCTGAAATACTACGGCTATTCCACCGTGCGTAACGCGGGCCGCAAGACCGCCTTTTTCCTGGACGGCGAAGACATCCTGGTGGCGCGCGAAGGCGAGCTGGTGAAGCGGCGCTACAAAGTGGTGCGGATCGGAGTAAACTCCGTGGTGATGGAGGATACCGAGTCCAAGAGCCAGCAGACCCTTCCGCTGGCCGAGGAGAGCATCGGATGAAAACCCACCGCGATTCGGGCTTCGCGCTCCTGCTGGTCTTCCTGATGGCGGCCATGATCGCCATCACGCTGTACATGCAGTTGCCGCGCGTGGCCTTCGAATCGCAGCGCGCCAAGGAACAGTTGCTGGTGGAGCGCGGTGAACAGTACAAGCGCGCCATTCAGTTGTTCGTGCGCAAGATGAACCGCTATCCAGGCAGGATCGAGGAGCTCGAGAACACCAACAGCATCCGCTTTCTGCGCCACAAGTACAAGGACCCGATGACGGGCAAGGAGGAGTGGCGGCTCATCCATTACAACGGCGGCGTTTTCACGGACTCCATCAAGAACAAGGGCAAGAAGGGCGAGCAGAAGGACGAGAACCGCAACACCTTCATTGCGGAGCTCCAGTCGATCGGCGCGCAGCCCACAACCCCGCAGGGCGCGTCTTCCGTCGCCATGCGAAGGCGGCCCAGCGATATGCCGGGAGCGCCGGGACAAGCCGGGGCGATTCCGGGCATGCCCGGACAATTTCCGGCGAGCCTGGCGGAGGCGAGCATGGCGGCGCAGCCCGTGACGGGAATCCCGGGCATGCCCGGGCAGCCCTTGCCCGGCCAGCCGGGATATCCCCAGCAGATCACCGGAATGACAGGTGCGACCGCGCCTCCGGGGATGCAGGCGCCCCTGCCGGGGCAGCCTTTTCCTGGAACACAGGTCCAGCCCTATCCTGGAACGCAGCCACAACCGTATCCGGGAACGCAACCGTACCCGGTCACCCTGGCTCAGCCGTATCCGGAGATGCCGGGACAGACGGGGCAGCCCTCAGGGTTCCCGGGGATGCCGGGAATACCGGGGGTCCCGGGACAGGTGCAATCGCCGCAGCCGTTTATCGGAGGCCAGGCGTGGCCGCCTTCGAACACGCCATCGCGCATGTATCCGGGGCAGCCGGGCGCCGGTCCGCAATATCCGTATGCAACCTCGCCCGGTGCCATGGGGATGCAGCCGCCTCCGTTCGGCCAGCCCGGCACGCAGGCGGGAGGCCCGCAGCCGGGGCAAAACGAAGCCGTCAAGATGATCCAGAGCATTCTCACCAGCCCGCGCCCGGGCGGCTTTCCCGGCGCCGCGGTTGGGGGAATGGGCGCGCAGATCGGCGGCGGCATCGCCGGCGTGGCCAGCACGCTCGAACAGGACTCCATCATGATCTACGACGAACAGCAGAAGTACAACGAGTGGGAGTTCCTGTACGACATGTCCAAGGACCGCACCAACGCGGGGCGCATGATGGGGCAACAGGTGGGGACCCGTCCCGAGGATTTGGGCGGCCGCTCCCAGTCCAGTCCGGGACAATCCGGCTTCGGGCAGTCCAGCTTCGGCCAGCCGGGATTCGGCTCCGGGCAATCCGGCTTCGGCCAGCCGGGTTTCGGCTCGCAGCCGCCGCGCACGCCCGGGCCACGCGATTGACTGAGCGGCGCGATAATAGCCGTTAGTGCGGTTTTTCCTCCTCTTCAGCGCCTGCGCCCTCATGTCCTCCGGCGAGGATCGCTGGGTGGCGTTTCGCTCCGGCCCGGTGGAAGTCTACAGCCAGGCCGGCCCGCGCGCGGGCCGCACCGCCCTGATTCGCATCGAGCAGTTCCGCTACGCGCTCGGCCGTTACCTGGGCGAGGACGACCTCCAGGCGGCCATGCCGTTGCGCGTTCTGGTGTTCGGCAAACGCCAGCCGCTGAACCGCGTGATCGAAGGCCGCGATCGCTACGCCCTCGTGTTGCGGGCGGAAATCCCGCCCTCCGCCGATGTGCAGCGCGATCTGGCGCGCCTGCTGATCGAGACGGGAGCGCGCATGCCGGCGGCCATCGAGCGCGGCCTCGCCGAGTTGTTCTCCACCTTCGAGGTGAAGGGCATCCGGCCGGTGGTAGGCAGGCCGCCCGCGAGACCCGATCCGGACTGGGCGCGCATGCATCTGCTGGCCGTCTCGCCGGATTATTACGGCAAGCTGAGGGTGGTGCTTTCCAACCTCCGCAAGGGAATTCCCGCCGAGGTGGCGTACCGCAACGCGGTGGGAAAGTCGCCGGCGGAGATCGAGGCCGAAGCCGCGCGGCACCTGGCGGCAGATAACTTCGGCACGGCGGACCTGACGCCGCGCGCCATGTCCGAACGCGATTTTCCGGAACGGCCGGTGGAGCCCGCCGCCGCGCGCCTGGCCGTGGCGGATCTGCTGCTCGAGCGCGCGGCCTACCAGGCGCTGCTGCGCGACAAGCTCTATCCCGCCGAGTCGCACGAAGGCCTCGGGTTGATCGCCTTGCGCGAGGGCAACCGGGACGAAGCCCGCCGGGAGTTCGCGGCGGCCATGGCGGCGGGCTCGCAAAGCGCCCGCGCTTTCATGGAGTACGCACGCCTGGAGCCGGACGACGGCAAAGCCCTCGCAGCGCTGCGCCAGGCCGCGAAACTCAACCCCAAGCTCGCCGAAGCGCGCTTCCTCATGGCGCAGCGGGAACCGGAACCCGCCGCGAAGATCGCCAACTTAAAGGCGGCGGCGGCCCTGGCGCCGCGCCAGGCCACGTACTGGGAGGCGCTGGCGAACGCCTACCTCGAGCAGAAGAACTTCGGCGAGGCCGCGCGCGCCTGGACCGCCGCCGAGCAGGCCGCCTCCGATGCTGAAGCCCGCGAGCGTTACCGCAAGGCGCGGGCCGCCATCGAGCAGCAGCGCCTGGACTGGGAGGCCGAGGAACGCCGCCGCGCCGCGGAAGAAGAGCGCCGCCAGATCGAAAAACTCAAGGCCCAGGCGCAGGCCGAAGTACGCGCGCTCGAAGAACGCATGAACCGCGGCGCCAGCGCGGCCGCGGACAAGCCGGTGCCCTGGTGGGAAGGCCCCAAGCCGGCCGGCCGGGCCGCGGGGACGTTGAAGCAGTTGGACTGCATCGGCAAGCAGGCGCGGCTCATCATTGAGGATGCGAACCGGAAACTGATGCGGCTGCTGGTTCCCGATCCCGCTCAGATCGCCGTCATCGGCGGCGGCGAGAAATCCCTCCAGTGCGGCCCGCAGACGCCGCGCCAGGTTTCGGTGGAATACTTCCCGAAGAATAACGCCAAGCTGGCCACGGTAGGCGAAGTGGCAACCATACGCTTCGAGTGACACGCTGCCGCTGGCCGATTCTGGGTGTCTTCGTCCTCTCGACGGCCATCAATTACCTGGACCGCCAGACGCTGGCGACACTGGCGCCGCTGCTGCGCGCGGAATTCAGCCTCTCGAACGCCGAATACGGGCTCATCCTGACGGCATTCTCCATCACCTACGCGGCCAGCGCACCGTTCGCCGGCGCGCTCATCGACCGTCTCGGGCTGACTCGCGCCATGAGCGTCGCGGTGGCGGTCTGGTCCTCGGCGGGAATCGCTACCGGGCTGACGCGCGGTCTGGGCGGGCTGGTGGCGTGCCGCGCGGTGCTGGGCGCGTCGGAAGCGGCGGGCATCCCGGGGGCGGGCAAGGCAATTCATCAGTTCCTGAAACCCGCCGAACGGGCGCTGGGCAACGCGGTGAACCAGGCGGGCGTGAGCCTCGGCCTAGTGCTGGCTCCGCCGGTGGCCACGTGGATCGCCGTCCGCTACGGCTGGCGGGAGGCGTTCGTCGCGACGGGTGCGCTGGGCCTGTTATGGATTCCGCTCTGGCAGTTGGTGGGCGGGCGCTCCCGGAATCCGGAACGCGCGCCGGCCTCCACCGCCATCCTGCGATCGCCGCGGCTGTGGGCCTTCGTGGCCGCTAACGCGCTCAGCATGATCCCCTATTCGCTGTGGACCAATTGGACCACGTTGTACCTTGTGGAAGTGAACGGGCTCACCCTGGTGGAGGCGGCATGGTACGCCTGGATTCCGCCTCTGGCCGCGACCGTGGGCGGGTTCGCCGGCGGGTGGCTTTCGCTCGCGTGGATGCGGCGCGGGTCCGGGGCGGTTTCCGCGCGCACAGGGGCGTGCCTGGCCGCGTCGGTGGCGGCGATGGCCACCGCGCTCGCGCCGCTCGCTCCTACGGCGGCGTGGTCGTCGCTCGCCATCTCGGCCGGCATCTTCGCGGTTTCCGCGTTCAGCGTGAACATGTACAGCCTGCCCCTGGACACCTTTCCCGGCGCGCACGCCGCCTTCGCGGTGTCCATCCTGGTGGCGTCCTACGGCGCGGTGCAGGCGCTGGTCTCGCCCCTGTTCGGGCTTACCATTGATGTTTTCGGCTACGCGCCGGTGTGTGCGTTCGCGGCGGTGACGCCGCTGGCCGGTTATGGAGTGCTGAAGTGGAGCGAGTCCGCGAATTCCTGAAATTCGCCGGAAAGAGCGGCGGCAAAGTGGCGGCGGTGTTCGGCGTCTCGGCGGAACACGCCGACCGGGCGGTGCGTCACGTGCGCGCGGGCGCGCCGGAGGTGCCGGTGTGGCTGTTTTCAACGCGCGAACCCTGGCCGCAAACCGCCGCGATGTGCGAGCGCGTGATGGTGGAGCCGGATTCCATGGCCCTGTTCGTGGAAGCGCAGAAAGCGCTCTGGCCGCACTGGGTGGCGCTGGCGGTGGCGCCGTGGACCGGCGGGCACGGCAAGTGGCCCGTGAAGCTCGCGGCGTTGCTCGTGCCGCCGTTCCGCGCGTTGATCATGAACCGGCACGGCGATTTCTTTCCGCCGGGCGCCGCGGCCGTCGCGCGGCACATCGCGCGCACCTGGCGCGATGCGGCGCACTCCGGCTGGCGCCGCGCGAAAGACGTGAACCGCGGGGCGTGGCTGTGGCTGTTTGCCGCCGTGGCGCAACGTTTCGCCTGGCTCTCGCGCCGGGCATTCGCGCGCTGGCACGGCGCCGGGGGGATCGACCTCGATGTCCCGGCGCAGGGTGAAGGCATCGCGGTGCACCGCCACGGGCGGCGGCACTGGGATTGGGCCGAGGTGGACCGGTTGACGCGCACCTCGACGGCGCGCTGGCTGATGTTTGTCGAGGGCGGCGCGCCGGCGGAAATCGAACCGCCGGAGTGCGACTTCTTCGCCGTGTCGCGGCAGACCGCCTACCGGGGATGGAAACGATCGCTGTTCCCCATGGCGCCGTTCCGGCAGTTGCAGCCCGGCGAAATGAGCCGCGTGCTCGCGCCGGTGAGCGACTGTATTCTGGTGGACCGCGCCAAGCTCGCCGCGCTCGGCGTGCCCAAGACGGTGGTGCCGGGGACGGCGTGGCTATTACTCTTCTGGAAAGCGGCGGCGGCGGGATGGGCATCGTACAGCGTGGGCGGCGCGGCGGCGCTCGAAGAACTGCCGGACTGGCCGTACGAGGAGGCCGAGTTCGTCACGCGCGTGCTTGCGGATCCCGCGCTACGCGTCCTTGGGCCGCGGGATGCCGCCCTGGCGCGGGGGAGTATAGCAACGTCAGGTGCCGTTCCCTCACGGCCGCGGCCCGGTAACGGGCCGGGTGGTGCGCGCGTGCTGGTCGTATCACCCTACCTGCCCTATCCGCTTTCGCACGGGGGCGCGGTGCGTATCTGGAACCTGTGCCGCGCGCTGCACTCGAGAGTGCGCTTCATCCTGGCCTGTTTCCGCGAGAAAGGCGAGCGGATCGAGTATGGCAAGCTCGGCGAAGTCTTCGACGAAGTTTACGTCGTAGACCGCGACGAGCGCGCGGTCAAGGACCGTTCTCTTCCCCGGCAGGTCCGCGAGCACGCCTCGCGCAGCATGCGCGCGCTCATCGAACAGCTCGCGCCGCGCGCCGATTTGCAGCAGGTCGAATACACCCACATGGCGGAGTTCCGCAGCCCGGAACTGCCCGCCATCCTGGTGGAGCACGACCTCACCTTCAGCCTTTACCGGCAGCTTGGCAGCCCAGAGTATCCCCTGTGGCTCGCATTCGAGCGGCGTTGGATGCGCGACTACGACGCGGTGTGGACCATGTCCGCGCAGGACCGCGATGCGGCCATCGCCGAAGGCAGCCGCCCGGAACGCACCTACGTGGTCGCCAACGGCGTGGACCTCGGCCGCTTCTCTCCGTGTCCCGCGGAAACCGCTCCGGAGGTGCTCTACGTGGGCGCCTTCCGGCACTTACCCAATGTGCTGGGCTTCGAGAAGCTGCGGCAAACCGTGATGCCGCGCGTGTGGCAGCGCATCCCCGAAGCGCGTCTGCGTGTGGTGGCCGGGCCCGAGCCGGAGCGGTATTGGAAAGGCCCACCGGACCCGCGCACCGAACTGCTCGGGTTCGTCTCCGATATGCTGCCGCTCTACGCGCGCGCCGCGGTTGTCGTGGTGCCGCTGCTGGTCTCCGCGGGCACCAACATCAAGGTCATGGAGGCTATGGCGTGCGGAAAGCCGGTGGTCAGCACGCCGGTGGGCTGCGCGGGATTACAGCTCGCGGACGGCGATGACGCCGTGATCCGCGAAGACTGGACGGCATTCGCCGGGGAGGTGGCGCGGCTGCTCGCGGACCCCGAGGCGCGCGCCCGCATGGGGGCGGCCGCGCGCGCCACGGTCGAACGGCGCTTCGGCTGGAACAGCATTGCGGAGTCCGCGTGGAACTGCTACCAGGAGCTGCTGCGGTGAAGGAGCGGATCAAACGCCTGCTGTTCGCGCTGCTCGGCAAAGATCCGGAAGCCGTCGTCATCACGCTCGGCGACGCGCGGTTGGCGGAGCGCGTGAAACAGCTCATTCCGGGCCGCCGCCACTTTCTTGTGTCCCCCGAAGCCGGCGCGGGCCGGCTGCGCCGCGAGTTCCGCCGTTACCGCATCGGCATGGTGGCGGTGGGCGAGTCGAAGCGCGCGCGCATGGCCGCGCTGCTGTTTGCGCCCCGCAAGGTGCTGGTCTTCAATGCCCGCCTCGAACATCATCACCTCCGATTCACCCACTGGCTCGCCGGACTGTTGTTCCTGCGCGGCGTACCCGTGGACCGCATTTACCTGCGCCCGCGCTGGCTCTGCCCGTGGAAGCGCGACCGCACCGCCACGCCGGCCGGAATCCGCATCGTTGAAGGCCGCCCCCCGGCCGCCGGACGCCGTCGCGTGGCGGTGCTCTCGCCCTATTTCCCTTATCCGCTCTCGCATGGAGGCGCGGTGCGCATCTATAACCTGCTGCGCGAAGCCGCGCGCGAGTTCGACGTGTACCTGTTCGCCTTCACCGACGGCCCGGTTGATCCCGGCCCGCTCGCCGGGTTCTGCTCCGGCATCGTGCTGGCCGAAAAGCCGCGCTACCGCGAGCCGCGCTGGTCCACGCTGTTGCCGCCCGAGGTGCACGAGTTCCGCTCGCCCGCCATGCGCGCGGCGCTGGAGCGCGGGCTGCGCGAATGGCGCATTGAAGCCTTGCAGGTGGAGTACACGCAACTGGCCCCCTACGGCGGCGACGCGCTGGTGGAGCACGACGTCACCTTCGACCTGTTCGGACAGGTATGGCGGCGCGACCGCACCTTGGCCTCCTGGTGGGACTGGTTCCGCTGGCGCCGCTTCGAACGCCGCGCCGTGCGCCACTTCCGCAATGTCGTCGTGATGAGCGCGAAGGACCGCGAGATGCTCGGCCGCGGCGAGGTGATCGAAAACGGTGTGGACCTGGCACGCTTCCAGCCCGTGCCGGAACCTCCCGGCCGGCGGCTGCTCTTCATCGGCTCGTTCCGCCATTTCCCCAACGTGCAGGCCTTCCGTTTCTTCCGCGAGGAGGTCTGGCCGCTGCTGCGCGTGCCCGAGATGACCGCCACGGTGGTGTGTGGTCCGGACGCCCTCACCTATTGGCAGGCCTTCACCAACCAGCTCGCGTTGCCCGAAGATCCGCGCATGCGGCTGCTCGGGTTCGTTGCCGACGTGCGGCCGCTTTACGAGGAAGCCAACCTGGTGATCGTGCCCACTACGGTGTCCGCGGGCACCAATGTCAAGGTCCTGGAGGCCATGGCGATGGAACGGGCGGTGGTTTCCACGCCGTCCGGCTGCGCAGGCCTGGGACTGGAGCATGCCAAGAGCGTGTGGGTAGCCGAAACCGCGCGCGAATTCGCCGCCGGCATCGCGCGGCTGATTGAAGATCCCCCCGCGCGCGCGGCGATCGCACGTGCGGCGCGCCGCCTTGCAGAAGAGCGTTTCGACTGGCAAGCGCTCGGCGAAAAGCAGCGCGCGCTGTTGCGGCGGATTACTGAACCAGGCCGCGCCGCACCGCGCTGAGCACCAGCTCCGCCGTGCTGTGCACGTCCAGCTTCTCCATGATGCGCGAGCGGTGCGTTTCCACGGTGTGGAGACTGAGCCCGAGCCGGTTGGCAATGTCCTTGTTGCTGTTGCCCTCAGCCAGCAGGATGTAGACGTGGCGCTCGCGCTCGGTGAGCAGATCGTACCGGTCGTCCACTTCCTGGGCGCCCTTAAGGCGCTGCCAGCCGTCCTGAAACACTCTGGCGACCGCCGGGCTGAAAAACGCCGCGCCGCGCTGCACCATGTGAATCGCGCGGATGAGATCGTCTTCCACGGAGTCCTTCAGCAAATACCCGCGCGCCCCGGAGCGCACGGCGCGCAGCACGTAGCGCTCGTCGCTGTGCATGCTGAGCATCAGGATGGCGGTACGCGGCGCGTGCCGCGCGATCTGGGCGGCCGCTTCGATGCCGCTCAATTCCTTCATGGCGACGTCGAGAATGGCGACCTCGGGCTGATGTTGCCGCGCCAGCTCGATGGCTTCCAGACCGGAGCCGGTCTCCGCCACGATGGTCATATCGTCGTGGCTTTCCAGGATGCGCCGCAAACCCTGACGCAACAGGGTGTGATCGTCGGCAATCAGAATCCGAATCGGCATGTCAGGCTCCCGCTCCTTTGCTCGCCACGGTTTCCGCCACGGGAACTTCGAGCAGCACGCGCACGCCGCGTCCCGGCGCGGATTCGATGGCGAGCGAGCCTCCCAGGCGGGCGGCGCGCTCGCGCATGCCGAGCAGGCCGAGTCCTTCGCCGCGCGCCGGCATGTTGTTCCGGTCCACCTCGAACCCGCGGCCGTCGTCGCGCACTTCCACCGAAAGGCGTCCAGCCGCCTGGCGCACGCTGACGAAGGCCTTGCTCGCCCCGGAGTGTTTTTCGCAGTTGTTCAACGCTTCCTGGACCACGCGGTACACGCAGGTTTTCACCACGTCCGGCAGCCGTTCCTGCACGCCTTCCTCGATGAACTCCCCGGTGATGCCGCTGCGGCGCCCGAAATCCTCCACCTGCCATTGCAGCGCGGGCGCGAGGCCGAGGTCGTCCAGCAACGCCGGACGCAACACCAGCGAGATGTCGCGGACCGTCTGAACACAGCGCTCCGCAAGCGCGCGGGCCCGCTCCAGGCGCTCGCGGACCTCCGCGGTCGCCGCCCTGGAGAGCGCGTGGGAGACCTCGATGCGCAGCGCCGTGAGCGTCTGGCCGAGTTCGTCGTGCAGGCCGCGCGAAAGGCGGCGGCGCTCCTCTTCCTGAATCTCCAGCAGCTTGGCGGAGAGTTCGCGCAGGTCGCCCTTGGCGCGCGCCACTTCGCTGTACTGCCGCTGAGTTTCGCGCTCGAGGTTATCGGTGTACCGCAGCGTGAGCCAGGTGACGAACAGGCCGAGCACCACGCAAAAGCCAAGCACCATGGCGAGGCGCCGCACCGTGGTCTGGCGGTCGCGGGCGTACTCGACTTCGTCGTTTTGCAGTTCGGCCTGATACACCTGGGTGAGCTGCCGGAGGGAGGAATAGGCCGCGGTGCGGCGCGGGACAATTTCGCGCTGCACAAAGTCGTAGGCCGCCGAGGCGGTCAGGGCGCTCTTCTCGGGAACCGGTTCGACCACGCGCCAGTACTCTTCCACCAGGCGCCTGGGACTTACGTGCACTCGCGCGGGCTTCTCCAGACGCTCGAGCTGGGCCAGAGCCTCGCTGTTCTGCTGCTTGAGACTGCGCAACTCCGCGGTCAGTACGGCGACGCGATCCTCGCGAGTGCTCAAGAAGAAGTCGCGGACGTGATTGGAACTCAGCAGGACATTGCGGCGCAGGCGCGAGAGCGCCTCGTCGCGGTCAATGTAATTCCGATAGATCTCGGCGTGATATTCTCCGGCCGCCTCCTGGATGCGATAGGCCTCCACGGTGGACAGCACCAGCAGCACCAGAATGACGCCAAAACCCCCGCAAAGCGCCAGGCGCCGGCTGGGCCCGCGGGCTCCTGTTTCGGAGCCGCTAATTCCGCTTTCCCGCACAGTATCATGGTATGTCAATTGCATCGCCAATATTCACCGCCCCTTCAGTGAGAAGACGATGTCGCGCACCCGACGCCCCGCAGACGTTCGCAACCATTCGGCCCTCGGAATCGATCCGGCCAACCCCGACCACCTGGTGGAGATCTACCAGAGTGTTTCGAGGGCATGGGGCCGCACCGGGCTGATTGCCTACACCAGCTTCGATGGAGGCCGCCAGTGGCGGAAGGCCGCGCCATTCCGCCTGCCGGATGGCGCCGCCGGCCTGGTGGATCCCGCCGTGGCGTGGGATGACTGCGGCCGCCCTTACGTAGCCGCGCTGGCCCTGCGGTCCGGCACGGAGTGGGCCGCGCACAGCGTGCTGGTCTATGCCTCGCCCGATGGCGGCCTGACCTGGAGCGCTCCTTCCGTGCTCGAAGCCGGGGAGCGCGTGCACCAGCCCTCGGCGGCGTGGGATGCGAATTCCGCCAGCCCGAATTATGGCCGCGTCTACGTGGCGTGGTGCGCCGGGGGACAGCTTCGGTTCGCTTCCGGGGGCGAGTCCGGCTGGGAGCGCGCGGAGCTCGCCGCGAATTGTTTCTGTCCAGAGATCCTGGTGGCGCCCGATGGCGCGGTCATGGTGGCGTGGCTCGAGGGCCAGGCGGGCACGCGGATCGAGATGGCGCGTTCCGAGGATGGCGGGCGGCGCTTCGGCGAACCCGAGCCGGTCGCCACGGGCATCACCAGCCTGCGCGGGTCGCTGCCCGAAAGCGAGGGATGGCCGCATTTTCCGGGCGCCAACTTCCGCGTCCTCACCGTTCCGGCCGGCGTGACCACGCCCCTCGGCGGGGTGATTTTCGCCTGGGCCGATTTTCGCGACGGCATCTCCCGCATCTATTACCGCACCCGCCCTACCGCGGAGGACGGCTGGCAGGCTCCCGAGGAGGGCCGCGCGCTGCTCTCCGGTCCGCTGGCCTCCGCTCCCGACCAGCAGGAGTTTCTGCCCCGCCTGATGATCACTCCGCTCGGCGAGGTCTGCTGCGCCTTTTACGAGTACGGCCCCAAAGCCGGACGCGAGAGCGAACTGGTGGATCTCATCCTGGCGGTTTCCTCCGACGGCGGCCGCACCTTCCAGCGCCGCATGGTGATCACGGAAGACGCCTGGAACCCCAACGGCGACGCGCCCGCGGGCGGCACGCGCGGCGGCATGGCGTGGCTGAAATTGCGTTAGAAGAAAAAAAGAGACATGCGGAGGCGAAGCATCGGTTCGAAGGCGGCCTGCCGGTGGTGAGCGGGGCGCCGCGCGCGCACCTGCCCGCGTTGACGGGATTGCGCTTCGTGCTCGCGCTGTGGGTTGTGCTGCATCACCTCAACGGGCCCGGCATGATGCTCGACGCCGCCGTACGCGGCCTTCCCGCCGGCGCCGCCAGCATCGTGCGCCACGGGTACCTGGCCGTGGCCACGTTCTTCGTGCTCTCCGGGTTCGTGCTGGCGCTGAGCTACGGGGGCGCGGGATGGACCTGCGGCGGGCTGTGGCGCTACGCCGTGGCGCGGTTCGCGCGCATCTATCCGGTTTACGCGCTCAGCATGATGATCGTGCTGCCGTTCATGATCGCCGCCCGCGTGGCCGGCAAGGCGTGGCTGGTGGCCGACTACGGCCTGCTCCTGCAAGGCTGGACGGGCACGCTGCCGGTTCACTGGAACACGCCGGCGTGGTCGCTCTCCTGCGAGGTGTTCTTCTACTTGTGCTTCCCCCTGGCTGCCGCGCCGCTGGCGCGCGCGAGGTGGGGCGCCGTGGCCGCCGCGCTCGTGAGCGCCTGCCTGCTTCCCACGGCGCTGCTCCGCTTGGGCGTGCCCCACGCTTGGAAGCCGTTGGTGCACCTGGCGGACTTCGTGGCCGGCATCGCCGCCGCGCGCGCGTATGCGCTGCTGGCGCCCCGGCTGGGCGGGCGCGGCCACTGGTTGTACGCGCCCGCGGCGGCGGCGCTGGCCGCGCTGCTCGCCTGGCCGCAGATGGTTCCGGCGCCGCTGAACGCGGTGATGCGTCCGCTCAACGCACTCCTGCTCGCGGGACTCGCGTTGGGCGGCGGCCTCGGGGTGCGGGCGCTTTCCACCCGCTCCGCGGTTTTCCTGGGAAAAGCGAGCTACGCGATGTATATTCTCCATGTGCCCATATTGTGGTGGTACAAGCGGCTGTTGCCGCCCATGCCGGCGTATGAAGCCGCGCTCGTTTACATTGCGCTGGTAACGGCGATCTCGGGCGCCGTGTTCCTGCTTGTGGAGCAACCCGCGAACCGCGCCCTGCGCGAGCGCCTGGGGCGTGCCGCATGACCGGACGCGAGCGCATCGCGCTGACCATGCGCCACTGCGAGCCTGACCGCGTGCCCGTGATGTGCCAGCTTTCCATCGGCCACTACAACCTGAACGCCGGCTACAAGCCGCACGAGATCTGGTACGAAACCGAGGCCTTCGCCGACGCTTCCGTCCGCATGGCGCGGCGGTACGGCTTCGACGGTATCCTGGTGGTGCTTCCCGGCCGGCCGGCCAATTACCTGGACCGCGTCGTCTCCATCCGGGCCGAAGAGGACGGCGAATGGCTCATCTGGCGCAACGGCGATCGCACCTTCCTGCCGTGGGACGACATGCCCCACCACTATCCCGCCGATGCCGGAAAGCCCACCCGCGCGGATTTCGCCGCCTTCGATCCCGAGCGCGGCTTCGATCGCGTGGACGATTACCTGGGCTACACCTGGAACGCGCTCTACCACGTGCAGGAGACCGCGAAGCCCGACCCCGGCCTGTTGCGGCGCGGCGCCGTTCCCGATTTCCTGCTGCGCGCCTTCGACCTGGTGCATGCGCGCGCGGGCGCGGACCTCTCCATCCACGGTTCGATCTACTCGCCGCTCACGCATTTTTTCGAGCTGTTCGGCTACGAGGCCGCGCTCACCGCGTTTCTCAGCGATCCGGGCAAGGTACATGCGATCCTGGAACGCCTGGCGGAGAACACCATCGCCTGGGGCCTGGCGCTGCTGGAGCGCGGCGCGGAGGCGCTCGATCAGTCCTCCGCCTTCGTGGGCGCGCCATTCCTCTCGCGCAAGATGTACCGCGAATTCGTGGTGCCCTACGAGCGCCGCGTGAACCAGGCGTTGCAGAGGGCGGGCGCGATCGTCTACACCCACACCTGCGGGCGCATCGCGGACCGCATCGGGCTGCTCGCCGAGAGCGGCACGAACGGCATCGACACGCTCGACCCGCCTCCCCTCGGCAACTGCGACCTCGCCGCCGTCAAACGCGAGTACGGCGGCTGCCTGTTTCTGAAAGGCAACATGAACTCGGTGGCGTTGCTGCAATACGGCACGCGGGAGCAGGTGATCGAAGAGGCCTCGCGCGCGCTGCGGATCGGGAAACCCGGAGCGGGTTATATCCTCAGCACCGCGTGTTCGGTGGCGCCGCGCGTGGAGCCCTGGAAACTGGAACTGCTCGCGCCGCTCGCCGATGACATCGGGGGATATTGAGGTTCGATGAACCTGCGACTGCTTGCAGCATTATTGCTCGCCCCGGCGCTCCACGCGGCCGGCGACGATCGCATGAAGTGGTGGCGCGACGCCCGTTTCGGCATGTTCATTCACTGGGGGCTCTACTCTACGCTCGGCGGCGAGTGGGAGGGCTTCGATTATGGCAAGGAGATGGGCGGCGCCAGCGCGGAATGGATCATGCTCCAAGCCCGAATCCCCAAAGAGCGGTACGCCGCACTTGCCGGCCGGTTCAACCCCGTGAAGTTCAGCGCGAAGGAGTGGGTCTCGCTCGCGCGCGAAGCGGGCATGCGCTACATGGTGATCACCTCCAAACACCACGACGGCTTCAGCATGTTCCGTACCCAACTCACTCCGTATAACATCGTGGACGCCACGCCCTTTCGCCGCGATCCCATAGCGGAGCTCGCCGCGGAATGTAGGCGCCAGGGCCTCAAGTTCGGCCTGTACTACTCGCACAGCAAGGACTGGTACCACCGCAAGACGGTGAACCGTGATCCCGACCCGCCCTCGCCCGATTACGTGAAGTTTGTGAAGGGACAGTTGCGCGAGCTGCTCACGGGTTACGGCGATCTCGGCATCATCTGGTTCGACACAGGCGATCAGTTCGCCGACGTGAACACGGAATACGGGCGGCTGGTGCGCGAGTTGCAGCCGAACGCGTTGATCAGCGGGCGTCTGAACGGACGCGAGGGCGCCAGCGACTACAAGCAGGAAGGCGACCGGCGTATCCCGCCGCGGCGCGTCGCCGGCGACGTGGAAACGCCCATGACGCTGCGCGACAACTGGGGCTACGACCGCGACGAGAGCAACTGGAAAAGCGAGCGCGATATCCTGGAACGCCTCAGCCTCACGGCATGCCGCGGCGCGAACATGCTGTTGAACGTCGGCCCGAAGCCGGACGGCACGCTGTGCCCCGAGGAGATCGAACGGCTCAAGGCCATCGGGCGCTGGATGTCCGTCAACGGCGAAGCCATCTACGGCACTTCGGCGAGCCCGTTCGATTTTGATTTCGCATGGGGCTCGATGACGCAGAAGGCCAACCGTCTCTACCTCCACGTGCTGCGGTCCGATGCCCAGGGCATCTCATTCAACGGCCTGAGAACCCGGATCGTCAAAGCCGCCCTGCTGGCGGACCGCTCACGGAAGGTGGACGTGGAACAGATGGGCGGCGCCGTGCGCATCAGGGTTCCCTCTCCGCCGCGCGGCATCTTCGTCGTGGCTCTGGACCTCGCCGGGCCCATCGAGACGGACCCTGCGGCGACCGGCGCGTATCACTGGGTCAAGGACGTGGACATCCGCCTCAACAGGGAAAAGATGAAGCGCCAGCGCGCGCAGGGCTGGAAGGCCACGAGGTAAGTCCGGCGGGGCAGACGGTTTTCGCCTGCCGCGGCTTACTTCTCGCACACCGCCGTGACGAAGCGCCCTTCCACCGCCTGCTCGCGCAGCTTGAGCCCGCCGCACTCCTCGATCAGCCAGCGGAACGCCTCGGGCTCGAACACGTACTGGAAGTTCAGGGCGATGCGCTCGCCCTTCTGGATGAGCACCTCCCTTCCGCAGTAGCCGCCGCGCAGGTCGCGCCGCGTGTGGAAGTGGCGCGTTACCATGTACACGCCCTCGCGCCGCTCGTCGCGCTTCTGCTCGAAGCGCAGTTCGCCATCGGCGGCGCTGAAGCCCGCCGCCGCCATCGGCGCAAGCGCGAATTCGCGCAGGGCGGGCGTATTCCGCCTCGCGAGCGTATCCGGCGCCGCAAGTTCCGCGTCCACCAGCAACAGGTCGCCCGGCGCCATGGCCTGGGCCACATACTCGATCTCCACCAGCGCATCCAGCCCGCCGAGCGTGCAGCCGGCCATCACCAGCATCTTGGGTCCGGTGGCCGCGTCCGACGCGTACACGAGGTGCGGGGGGCTGGAGATATCGGCCTTGATGCCGGTTACCGGAATGTCAATGTCTTCGGCGGCCCCGCACGCCGCTTCCAGCAGCGTCTGGCAGGAGTCCACGGGGAAGTAGCTCACCTCCACGCCGGCGCCGCGCAGCGCTTCGATCAGCATCAGGTCGCGCAGACCGTCGCCGGCGCCCAAGCTGATGACCGATTTGTTTCCCCTGGCGGCTACGCGCTCGGCCGCCGCCTTCCACGCCCGGTTCAGCCCGGCGAAATGCGCGTCGCGCGAAAGCGCCCGCCAGGCGAGCGGCGAAGGCCAATAGAAGAACTTCTCCGGCAGGTCGCGAGCTTCCAGCGACTCGGCGAATTCGTCGCAGATTTCCGATTCGGTCAACACTACTTCGATGTTCATCGTCAAGACCCCATAATCTGCATGCCCGCGTCCACGAACAGCACGTTGCCGGTCACGCCGCGTCCCAGGCCGCTTGCCAGGAAAACGGCCACGTCTCCCACTTCCGCCGGGTCGGTGTTGCGCCGCAGCGGGGCGCGCTCGGCAACCGCGTCCAGAATGGAAGAGAAATCCCTGATGGCCCGCGCCGAGGCGGTCTTCACAGGACCCGCGGAAATCGCGTTTACGCGGATCCCGCGCGGCCCCAGGTCGCTCGCCAGGTAGCGTACGGCCGCTTCCAGGGCCGCCTTCGCCACACCCATCACATTGTAATTCGGCACTACCCGGGTCGAGCCTCCGTACGTCAGCGTACTGATAGAACCGCCCCCGGTCATCAGCGGCGCCGCCGCGCGCGCCACGGCGATCAGCGAATACGCGCTCACCTCCTGCGCGATGAGGTAGCCCGCCTTGCCCGTCTCGACAAACGGCCGCCCCAGGTCTTCGCGGTTGGCAAACGCCAGGCTGTGCACCACCGCATCCAGCGGGCGTTCCAGCGCGCGCAGGCGCCGGGTGAGTGCGGCGAGGTCTTCCTCGCGGGTTACGTCGCAGGGCCAGAGCCCCGCCACGGGCGCGCCCCGCATAAGATCTTCGATGGCCTCACGCTGCTTTTCGCCCAGGTACGTGAGCGCCAGCGTGGCGCCCTCGCGGGCGAACGCCTGCGCGATGGCGTAAGCGAGGCTCCACTTATTGGCGATGCCGAGAACGAGGGCCAGCTTGCCCTCCAGCAGGTTGGACATCCGCTTACCGCAACCGCACCGGCTTGCCGCCCTCGGCTTTGCTGCGCTGCGCCGCGTCCATGAAGGCGAAAATCTCGAGTGTCTCCTCGTTCGGCACCGGCGGCTGCCTGGTCTGGAAGAACTTCACCACCTCCACCAGCATGTCGCGGTACGCCGCGCCGGCTTTCGGCTTACTCTGCACGGAGGACTTGGGACGGTGCACAACGGCGCCGTAGTCGCCGTAAGGCCGCATGGCGCGAACCACTCCGATGCGCCCGTCCTTCCACTTTCCGACGATCACATCCGCGCTCTCGCCGGAGGTGCGGGTCACTTCCTGGCACCCCGGGCCCATCAGGGTGTAGAGCATCTCGATGGGGTGGATGGCATACCAGGAGAGGTCCAGGTAATGGTGCGGCTCGAACGGCCCCGGACCCCACGTGGTGACCCCGATGGCGTCCGGGAATTTCATGGTCGTGCCGATCTCGCCGTAGCGCAGGCTGGAGGTCGAGAACCACGGCACGTCCGCCTCCTTGGCCAGCCGCGCGATCTCGCGCGCATCTTCCAGCGTGGAGGCCAGCGGCTTGTCGATGAACAACGGCTTGCCCGCCGCGATCACCGGCTTGGCCTGCTCCAGGTGCCTACGGCCGTCCACGCTTTCCAGCAGCACCGCATCCACGTGCTTGCACATGGTTGCGATGTCGCTGTAAAACTGCACTTTGTACTTGGACCGAAGCTCTTCGGCGTACTTATCCACGCGCGTCGCGCTCGATTCCACGTCGGGACTGCCGCCCTTGTACGCGGCCACAATGCGCGCCCCGGGCACGTGGTCCGGCGACGTGTCGTCGTTCAGAACTTTGGTGAATGCGATGACGTGAGAGGTGTCCGTGCCGACGATTCCCACCCGGATCTGGGCCGTGCATGACGCGGCGACGGCGAGCAAAACGACAAAAGTCTTCACAACGGCATTGTACATTAGGGTTAAGGCCGGATGGATCTCGCGACCCCGTTGACTTACATCAAGGGCATCGGCCCGGCGCGCGCCGCCGCGCTCGCGGCCAAGGGCCTGAACACCGTCGAGGACCTCCTCGCCTACGCCCCCTTCCGCTACGAGGACCGCAGCAACGTCAAGACCATTGCGCAGCTTGCCCCCGGCGAGATGGCCACGGTGATCGCCGAGGTCGTCTCCGCGCGCCTTTCCGGTTTCAAACGACGCGACCTCGGTATGTTCGAAGCGCGCTTCAGCGATTCCTCGCGCGCCATCCTGGTGGGGAAATGGTTCCACGGCGGCTATCTGGCCAACGTGCTCGCGCCCGGCATGCGCCTGGCGCTGTTCGGCAAGATCGAGTTCGACAATTACGCCGGCGAGCTCACGGTGCTGCACCCTGAGTTCGAAATCCTCACCGGCGACGGCGAAGACGCCGCGCTGCACGTGGGCCGCATCGTACCCATCTACGAAGCGCCCGGCAAGCTCACCACACGCCAGGTCCGCGCCTGGGTGCACCGCGTGCTGAACGAGGCGCCGCCGCTCCCAGACCGCCTCCCGGCCCACATCAAGGCATCCCTGAGATTCCCGGACCGCGCCGCCGCCGTTCGCGAACTGCATTTCCCCCCGGCCGAGACCGACCTCCGGCTTCTGAACGCCTTCCGCACGCAGGCGCAGTTCCGGCTCATCTTCGAAGAGTTCTTCTGGCTGGAGACCGGCATCGCGCTGAAGCGCATGAAGGCGCGCACGCAGCCGGGCATCTCGTTCAAGCTGAACCAGAGCGTGCGCGAGCGCATCAAGGCCATGCTGCCGTTCAAGCCCACCGGCGCGCAGAAACGCGTACTGGGCGAAATCGCCGCCGACATGTCCGCCCCGCGCCCTATGAACCGCCTCCTCCAGGGCGACGTGGGAAGCGGCAAGACCATCGTCGCCGCCGAAGCTGCGGTCATCGCCATCGAAAACGGCTACCAGACCGCGGTGCTCGCGCCCACGGAAATCCTCGCCACCCAGCATTACCTCTACTTCAAGAGCCTCTTCTCCAAGCTCGGCTACGTGGTGGCGCTGCTCACCGGTTCCGCCACGGCGCGCGAAAAGACCAAGCTCAAGCAACTGGTGGGAGAGGGTTTGGTGCACGTGGCCATCGGCACTCACGCGCTCATCGAATCCGACGTCGAGTTCAAGCGCCTGGGACTGGCCATCGTGGATGAGCAGCACCGCTTCGGCGTCATGCAGCGGCTGGGCCTGGTGCGCAAGGGCGTGCACCCCGACGTGCTGGTGATGACCGCCACCCCCATCCCGCGCACGCTCGCCATGACAATCTACGGCGACCTCGACGTCTCCATCATCGACGAGCTGCCGCCCGGAAGAAAGCCCATCATCACGAAACACGCGCCCGCCGGCCGCGTGGAGCAGGTCTACAGTTTCGTGAAACGCCAGATCGACGCGGGCCGCCAGGCCTACGTGGTCTACCCGGTCATCGAGGAATCCGAGACCCGGGCCATGAAGGCTGCCGGGCAGATGTACGAGCACCTCTCGCGCGAAGTTTTCCCCACCCTGCGCGTCGGCCTGATGCACGGGCGCCTCCCAGCGGATGAGAAGGAAAGCGTGATGGACGCTTTCAAGCGCGGCGAGATCCAGATCCTGGTCTCCACCACGGTGATCGAGGTCGGGGTGGACGTGCCCAACGCCTCCGTCATGCTGGTGGAGCAGGCCGAGCGTTTCGGCCTCGCGCAGTTGCACCAGCTTCGCGGGCGCGTCGGCCGCGGCGCCGCCCAGAGCTACTGCATCCTCGTGACGGAGAAGCTCAACGAGTCGGCCAAGGAGCGCATCCGGACTCTCACGGAATCGAACGACGGTTTCTACATCGCGGAGATGGACCTGAAGCTGCGCGGCCCCGGCGAGTTCTTCGGCACCAGGCAGGCGGGCATTCCCGCGCTGCGCATGGCGGACATTTTGCGGGACGAGGAGATCTTGCACGCGGCCCGCGCCGAAGCCGCGGCGTTCACCGCCAACCCGCCCTCGCCGGAGGCCCTGCGCGACGCGGTCGAGTACATACGCAACCACTGGCAGCGCCAGTACGGCCTGGTGACCGTGGGATGAGAGTCATCGGCGGCGAGTACCGTTCGCGGCGCATCAAGGGCATCCGCGGCATGGCCACGCGCCCCACTCCGGACCGCCTGCGGGAGACGCTGTTCGATATCCTCGCGCCGCGCATCGGGGGGACGGTGTTCCTGGACGCCTACGCCGGCACCGGCGCGGTGGGCATTGAAGCGCTCAGCCGCGGCGCGCGTCACGCCGTCTTTCTCGAACGCAGCCGCGCGGCAGTCGCGGTATTGCGCGAGAACCTTGCCGCGCTCGATGCGGCCCGGCGCGCCACGGTGGTGCACGGCGCCGTGCTCCCGCACCTGAACACGCACGCGGCCGATATCGTCTTCCTCGATCCCCCCTACGACCAGGAGCGGGAATACGGCGCCGCGCTCGCGCTGCTCGCCGAAGCCCCACCGGCGCTGGTCATCGTGCAGCACTCCATCCGTTTCGACCCGGGCGAAACCGGGCCCCTGCGCCGCACCCGGTTGCTGAAGCAGGGCGACAACGCGCTGAGCTTCTACCAGCCGGCCTTGTAGGCGATCAGGGTCTTGAGCGCAAGGCCCGCCATGAGAATCCAGACCGCGATCCGGAATGCGCCATCCAGCGTGAATGCGGCCATCAGCGCGAGCGCGGCGTAGGCCGCCAGGGCGAGAATCAGTTTGTTGCGCATTACCTCTGCACGTTGTACGCGAAGTTGAATTGCAGCCGGACCTGCGGCCCCTTGAATTCCGTGGGCAGCGGCGGAAACGGGTTCGAGGCGCTGATGCCCGCCACGGCGGCGCGGTCGAGCGCGTCGGTGCCGGAGTGCTGCACGATCACCAGCTTGGGCACGCTGCCGTCGCGGCTGATGGCGAACTGGATTCCCACGCGCCCCTGCCGGCCCAGCTTGGCGCTCTCCGGCATCACCGCAAACCAGTTGCGGCGGACGGCGGCCAGGATCTTGATCAGGTACGGCCGGAAGTCCACCCCCATGGGATCGCTCAGGAGTTCCAGGTTGCTGGCCTGGCGTCCGGGGGAAGGCGGCAGGTTGAGGCCCTCGCCGATGCCGCCGATATCGCCGCCGCCCATATCGCCCACCACCAGGCCGCCACCCGAGCCGCTCCGCGCGACGCTGCGGATGGCTTCCGAAACGGACGCGTTGGGGGCTTGCAGGCGCCCCGCGCCGCGTCCGGGAACGGGCGTGCTGCCGGCGGCGGGCGATTCGAAGGTGAGCTTGGGCTTTTCCTGGGCCTGGATCTGCGGCGGTTGAACCAGCGGCGGCGCCACCGGAGGACCTTGAGCGGCGCGCAGGCCGGCATTGTCGATGGCGGGCGGCTCGGCCAGCGGCGGCGGGGGCTCCGGACCCGGCGCTGCCACCGGCGCGTTGAAGCGCGCGGCGCGCCTGGTGGTCGACGGCGGCGAAGGCGGAATCTGAATCCGCGGCCGCGGAGCCAGCGACTCCGCGTCGAACTCCTTGCTCAGCGGGCCGCGGTTCGGCGCCGTCTGGGTCGGCTCGGTCAGCGGGGCGATCAGCGGCGTCACCCGGCGTGCAATGGCCTCCTGCACCGGCGCCGTCCAACTGCGGGGCATGAGCATCAGCGCCACGATGCCCGCAACGTGTACGGCGATCGACAGCATGCCGGCTTTGCGCCACCGCGCACGGTCGTCTGCCCCGCCCCACTCCGTGAGGAGGCGGAGTTCGGCGCGTTCGGGCGGTGAAGCTACGGTTTCCATCCGGCTGCCAGGGATTTCGAGACTACGGCTGCGTGCTCTTTAATTTTATCAAGGATGGCCAGCGCCACCCCGAGCGCTGCCGAGGCGGCTTCTCCGCCGACGTTAGGCGCCGCACCGGTTTCCACACAGTCCAGAAACGAATCGAGCTGCAAGACCAGCGGCTCGCCCTGCCGCACCGCCGCCTGCTCAAACGTGATGCGGCGGTCCTCGCTCACGGTAAACGCCGCCAGCGACTGCCGCGTGTAGTCGAGCGAGAGGTACTGCCGCGGCTGGAAGAGCCGCAGCTTCCGGACTTTGTCCGTGGAGACGCGGCTGGCCGTGAGGTTGGCGATGCAGCCGTTGGGAAACTCCATGCGCACGTTGGCGATGTCTTCCTTGGGCGAAAGAATGGAGATGCCGGCCGCGTGGATGGCCGCGGGCGCGGCGCCCACCAGGGACAGCACGATGTCGATATCGTGAATCATCAGATCCAGCACCACGTCGATATCCAGGCTGCGCGGGCTGAACACGCTCATGCGGTGAACTTCGAAGAACAGCGGCAGGCGGCAGCGGGCCTCGAGCGCGGTCACGGCCGGATTGAAGCGCTCCAGGTGGCCCACCTGCAAAATGCGCCCGTTGCGCCGTGCGGCTGCGGTAAGCCGCGCCGCCGATTCCAGATCCGGCGCGATGGGTTTTTCCACCAGCACGTGCGCGCCGGCCTCGAGCAGCGCGGCGCCCACATCCGCGTGCACCGCCGTGGGCACGGCCACGATGGCGGCATCCACACTGCCGAGCACGGCGTCAAGCGACGTGTACGGGCGCGAGCCCCACGCCGAAGCGGCCTCCACCGCCCGTTGCGCGTCCGTATCGACCACGGCAACCAGTTCGGCCCTCGACGACTGAGCCACCGTGCGGCAGTGGTTGCGCCCGAATTGCCCGGCGCCGACGACGGCGACGCGCAGCCTGCGCTCCGGAGCGGATGCTGAGGGGATCACACTTCAATTAGAACAGAATTGCGGCGTGACTCGGGTCACTGACAGTTCCCGGACGAAAGCCGAAAGTGATGCTATAGGAGGAACAATGCTGGGTGTAAGGCTGACGCAGATTTCCGCGGTCTACATGGTCGTCGGGCTCGGGTTGGGGCTTGGCATGGGGATCTCCGGCGACTTCTCGATGTCCTCCGTCCATGCCCATATCCTGCTTCTCGGGTGGACCACCATGGCCATCTGCGGGATCGTTTACCTGGTGGCGCCCGGCTGCGCCCGCAGCCGTCTGGCGGCGCTCCATTTCTGGGGACACAACCTGGGACTGCCGGTAATGATGGCGAGCCTCGCGCTGAAGACCTACGGGTACGAGAGCGCGCAACCGGCGATCGCGGCCAGTTCCACGCTGGTCCTGGTTTCGCTCGCAGTTTTCGCGGCCAATCTGCTTCGTAACGCCGGAGCCTACCTGCCTGCTCCTACCACCGCCAATCCACCTTCGACCCGTCGGGCGGTCTCACCCTGATTACCGGCCTCGCCCGCGGTCCGGTCGAGATCGATCCCCCGGCGCACGGCAAGCTTGTCCGCAAGGGCGTGCAACCGGACGTCGTGCAAGCGGCGATACGCGCCGTTGTTACTGCGCGGCGCAGGCAAAAGCACGAGGTTGCTCCGGCGGTGCGAGGCCTGGCCGGACTTCTCCCGGCCGTTTCGGCCGGAGGCCATGCCCGCCCGGTAACCCATCGCGTACAGAGCCGCGCCGAGAATGGCCAGGACGACAGCAATGCCGTATTCCATGCTGGTCCCAGTGTGCCGCAGACGGACCGAAATCGACAGGCCCACAGGTCATGCCGCCGTAATAGTACCGGAACGGCTGAACAGTTATAGGACCCCGACGTGGGACGGGCAATCCAGCGGCCCGGCGAGGGGCCGAAGCAACCCGTGGGGCGCCGCGACTGATCGGGGTGGTACGCCCGGGCCGATTCGAACGGCCGACCTTTTGCTCCGGAGGCAAACGCTCTATCCAGCTGAGCTACGGGCGCAC
>JBHGBM010000075.1:0-27185 GCA_041946965.1 Bryobacteraceae bacterium | reverse complement strand
TTGATGGTGATCACGTTGTGCTCGCCGCCGTAGAGCAGGTCGGAGAGCGCCAGCGCCGTCTCGGTCTTGCCCACCCCGCTGGGTCCCACCAGCAGGAACACGCCGACGGGTTTGCTGGGATCTTCCAGGTTCGCCTTGGAGGTGCGGATGCGCTCGCAGATGGCGGCCAGCGCATGATCCTGCCCGATGACGCGCTTGCCCAGGTGCTCGTCGAGCTTGAGGATGGTGGCGATCTCGTCCTTCATCATTTTGCCGACCGGGATGCCGGTCCAGCCCGAGATCACCTCCCCGATCACCTGCGCATCCACGCAGACGCGCATGAGCGGCGAATCGCCTTGCACGGCGTCGAGCTCGGCGTTGAGCGCCGCAAGCTCCGCGCGCACCGCTTCGGGATCGGCGGCGGGCTGTGCGGCGGCGCCTTCCGGCGTGGCGGCGGGGGCGCCCGGAGCGGGGGCCTCCAACTGGCTCCGCAACTCGCGGATGCGGTTCACAAGCCCCGCCTCCTTCGCCCAGCGTTCCTCGATTTCCGCCTTGCGCCGCAGGGCTGCGCCCTTGCGTGCGGCGATCTTCTCCAGGCGTTCTGCGTGGTCGGCGCCGAGATTCGCCTCGCGGCTGAGCACGCGCTCCTGCAATTCCAGGTCTTCGATCTCGCGCGTCACCGCCTCGAGCGCCGGGGGCGTGGTGGCCTGTCCCAGCGCGAGCCGCGCGCAGGCGGTGTCCAGAACACTGACGGCCTTGTCGGGCAGTTGCCGGTCCGCCAGGTAGCGGTGCGAGAACTTTACCGCGGCCTCCACCCCTTCATCCAGGATGCGCACGTTGTGGTGCTTCTCCAGAATCGGCACCACGCCCCGCATCATGACGTTGCAGAGGGCTTCGCTGGGCTCCTCCACCTTGACCACCTGGAAACGGCGCGTGAGCGCGGGGTCCTTCTCGAAATATTTCTTGTACTCGCTCCAGGTGGTGGCCGCAATGGTCCTCAGCTCGCCGCGCGCCAGCGCGGGTTTCAGCAGGTTGGCGGCGTCATTCTGCCCGGCGGAGCCGCCCGCGCCGATCATGGTGTGCGCCTCGTCGATGAACAGGATGACGGGCGTGGGTGAGGCCTTCACTTCCTCGATGAGCCCCTTCAGACGGTTCTCGAACTCGCCCTTCACTCCGGCGCCGGCCTGCAACAGCCCGAGGTCCAGGCCGCGCAGCGAGACGTTTTTCAGCGGCGCGGGCACGTCGCCCTGGGCGATGCGCATGGCGAACCCTTCCACGATCGCGCTCTTGCCCACGCCCGCCTCGCCGGTGAGAATCGGGTTGTTCTGCCGCCGCCGCATCAGGATATCGACGATCTGCCGGATTTCGAAATCGCGCCCCAGCACGGGATCGATCTTTCCGGCTTTGGCATTGGCGGTCAGATCGACGGTGTACTGATCGAGGTTGGGCGTCTTGCCGCCCGCCGCCCGCGGCGCCCCCGGGACTCCCGGCGCGGCGGCCGCCGCGGCCATGATTTCCTCGTGGGAACCGCGCACGATGGCGGCGAATTCCTTCTTCAGCTTCTCCGCCTCGATCTTCTGCCATTCCCGGCTCACCTCGCGCATCAGCCGCGCGAGGTCTTCATCGGCCGCCAGCGCCAGCACGATGAAACCGGTCCGGATCTGCCCGGCGTTGTAATCCACCGAGCCGGTGAGCCACGCCTCGCTGAACGTCTTCAACAGCGTGGGACTGAACGCGGGGTTGCGCGCGTTGCCGGTCTTGAGCCGGTCCAGGCTATGGGCGAGTTCCGTCGCCAGCCGCGACTTATCCACCCCGAACGCTTTCAGGATGCGCGGAAAGTCGGAATCGGCGGCGTCCAGCATCTTCGCCAGAAGGTGCTCGACCTCCACGTTGTAGTGCGTGCGCGACAGGCACAGGGCGGCCGCGCCTTCGAGCGCGCCGCGCGTGGTGTCGTTCAGTTTCCCGATCAGGGATCGTAAGTTCGGCATAACACTCTCCGGTCTATGTAGTGCTGATCTCCAAGACAGTATCCCCCGCATTGCGCGGGAAGGCGCCGGTCCTGGCCCAGGTGGTCCAGCCCAGGCGCCGCTCTCCGTCGAGCCCGCAGCGCGGCACGTCCTCGCGTTTCAGAATCAACTGCGCCTCGACGTCGAACTCGTTACCGGCGAAAAAGCGCACGATCGCTTTCAACTCGCGGTGCGCCGCCCCTCCGGGCAGGAATTCACAATACCTTTGGTAGCTGAGCGGACCCAACTGCACGCGCACGCGCGCCTGCTGGTCCCACACCTCGTCGCCCACCACCACGCCCAGGCCGAGTTGCTCCGAATAGCGCTCGCCGGCGCCGAGGCTGCACTGCGCGCCGCGCTCCAGCGGGTACCAGGCGCCCACGAACTGCTCCACCTCCACGGGCGCGTCGAAATAATCGGCCAGCACCTGCCGCAGCGCCTCCGCCGAACGCGTGTGCAGCGCAAACAGCCCGGCGTAGAACAGCAGCGAATCGTCGGGCACTTCCTGCCGGTCCTGGAGGCCCGGCGAGCCGATTCCGATCAGAGCACGGAGGTGACTGGAAAACAGGTCGCGCTCGCCGCGCTCGTAGGCGATGGTGAAGCGGTATTTCTCCCAGGCCTGGAAGAACAGGGAGATGATCCGGTGGTGAAAAATGTCCAGAAAGTCGCGCAGCGAGTAATCGCGGTTGCGGATCCGCTCCTGCACGAGGTCGGAGTACGGCAGCGGCAGCAGTCCCAGCGGACCGATCAGGCCCATGAAGTTGACCCGCATGCGAGGTTGCGGATCGGAGGAGAGCTCCTGAATCTGGCTGGCGGGGAACGCCACCGACGTGGTGACGCCGAAGCGCACGGCCTCCGTGGCGGGTCTTACGAAGCGGCCGACCGGGGCGCGCCCGGGCTGAAGCCGCTCCAGCAGGCGCACGGCCTGGAAGAACTCGAACAGGTAGGGTTCGCGCGCGAGCAACTCCCCGATGGGCGAGTCCGTCAGAGCAGGATTTTCCGGCCGGCCCGCGGTGGCCAAAGCTTCAAGATCTCCTTTCTCTGGCGCGATCTGGCTTCGAGCTGGCTGAAGCTGTTCATATTCACATACAGCCCCAGGAAGCACTCCAGCACGGCGGCGAACAGATACACGCCGCCGCCGACAAACTGGTCCTCGTCGAACTCCATGCTGACGCGGGTGCCGCGCGCGAACGCCACGCCTTCCTCCGAAACCACGCGCGCGAAATGCCGCTTGCTGGCCAGCGCCACAATGCCCTCGATCTGCTTTTCCGAATACGTGGATCCGCTGAAATTGTAGAGCCGCAGCATCTCCTGCATCGCCTCGCGCCCATCCTCAACCAGCGAGAGGTAGTTGAGAGAAAGCTGCGAGATCAGCCGCCACAGCGCGTTCTTCCCCAGCGGCGGGCGCAGCGTGTCGGTCGGCTTCAGCAGGGCCACGATGCGCCGCACCGGCGCCGGTCCTTCCAGCTCGAAGTCGCCGCCCTCGTTGCCGAACGGCAGCCGCGAGGGCAGGTCGCGGTTGGTGCAGGTCGTGCGAACGGTGAGCGCGTGCGCGTTGGGCTTCAAGGGACGGCCGGAGAGGTCCACCAGGCAGATGTACATTTCCGTGCCCTCGTCGCCCTGGCGTCCGGAGCGCCGCCGGACGGCGTGCCAGAAGGCCTGCTGCTTTTCGCGCAGCGCGCTGTGCCGGTAGGAGTAAAACGGCTCGAAGCGCCACACCTCCTGGGTTTGGGGGTCCACGCTCACCACGTCGTCGATGGAGAACACCTCCATCGCCGTGCGGCGGCTTACGTCCGGCACCACCGGATACTCGTAACGCGTGTGGTCGAGCAGAATGGGCTCGGCGGTCTGGGCGAACAGGTTGACGATGGGCGCGCAGCCGAGGCGGAAAGTCTTGGTGGAGACTCCCAGTTCCAGCATCTGCCTCCGGTCGCCGCGCTCGAACGGCGAGACCAGGAATACGACCTCGGCGCGCGATCCGAACCCCGCCTCGCACACCTGCTCCAGCCCCTCCAGATCCATGAAGAAAAACTTCTGGGGAAAACAGAAATATTCCTGCAATAGCCGGTAGCCCACGAACGAGCGGCGGTCAAAGGGCAGCATGCCCTCGTCCTCGGCAAATCCCACCGGCTTCAAGAAGTGCGCCGGCAGGATGACCGGACGCACCTTCGACTTGGGGTCCGGATCGCGCACCACGATGTGGGTGACGTTATTGCACAGCACTTCGTAGAGCGTGTGGATCAGGTTGCTGTCGCCGTTGAGATAGAAGCGCAGGGAACGCAGCGAGAGCCTGGAAAACGTCAGCTCGCCGTGGCAGCGCAGCTCGAGCCGCACGGCGCCCACGGCGTCTGAGGCGCGTCCCGCCAGCGCGCGGTCCGGCGTTTTCCACTCCGCCGCCTGCACCGCCACCGGCCAGAAGGTCACGTCGAAGGCGGTGCGGAACTTGCAGGGCATGCCGCCCACCGCGCGGGAGTTCAGAACCGAGCCGCGCGGAAGCTTCAGTCCCGTCTCCGGCCTCACCTGTTCGGTGTCCACGTGAAACTCCGCGACGCTCATGGAAGGGATGGGCCGCAGGTAGTGCGGGTAAAGAATATTGAGCAGCGCCTCGGTGATTTCGGGAAATTCGTCGTCGATCTTCAGGTGGACGCGCGCGGCAAGAAAGGCGAAGGCCTCGATCATCCGCTCCACGTGCGGATCTTCGCACTTGTCGGGCTCGATCAGCAGCCGCGCGGCGATCTTGGGATACTTCCCCGCGAACTCCGCGCCCATCTGGCGCAGATAGGCCAGTTCCCGCTCGTAGTACAGCAGCAGGTCATCACGCACTGGCCTCTCCCCGCACCTGGTATTCGCCGCTGGTGAGTTGCAAGACCGTGTCGAAGGAAATCAGCTCCGGGGCCGGATCCATCTTGAGCATCGCCTCCACCTGGAAGCGAAGCACGGGAACACGCGTGGCGCCGGGCTCGAGCATGATGACTTTCACGCGATCCAGCCGCGGCTCGAACAGCGCGATGGCCGTCTCCAACATGCGCGCCAGCCGCTGCCGGTCCTTGGAGGAGTGCACGTGCAGCGAAGTGATATCGGGCAGCCCGTAGTTGAACAGCGAGCGCGAGAGGTGCTCGTACTCATCGCCCGCCGGCTCCGGCGTCGAGCGCGTGTTGAGCAGCCATTCCAGGTCCCGCCGCAGCCCGGCTTTCAGTTGCCGCACCGATTGCGCGCGGGCCGGGGTCGTCTCCGACGAGGATTGCGGCTCCCGGTCGATGAGCCGGTCGAGCACGGTTTGCGTGACGGCCTTTTCGGAATCCCAGCGCGCCATGCTACCTCGCGCAGGAGAGGGCCTGCACGGGGTCCAGGCAGCAGATGCGCGCGTACAGCTTGCGCCTCTCCTCCTCCGAATGGCCTTCCATCTTCCCGAGACACCGGTAGAGCAGCACGAGCGGGTGCGCCAGCACGTCCGGCGCTTCCCAGTCCGCCAGACCGCGGCGCTCGATCTCCGCCGCGAGCTCCATCAGGATGGGATAGGCGACATTCTCGTGCCCCGAGGCCAGGCAGATCTGGGCCAGTTGCACTTTACGCTGGAACCGGGCGCGCGGCGAGCGCTCATGGGACACTTCCGCGGCCAGCATCTCAATGGCTTCCTCGGGCTGCCCGCGCCGCACCGATTGCATGGCGAGCTCGTAGGCGTCCGGCGGCGCTTCCACGCCCTCCTCCGCCGGCTGCTCGTCGTCGGCGGGCGGCGGAGTCCACTGCTCCTGCGCCGGCGCCGGAGCGGTTTGCACCTCTTCCTGAATCCACGAAAGGGTTTCGGCGTTGGCGGTCGGGGTGTCGTCGGCGAGCGTCATCCCGGTCAACCCGGGGATGTCGGCGAGCAGCGCGCGCAGCTCGGATTTCACCGCCTTCGAGATGGCCTCGTAGCCGAGCTCGTAGCAGGCGCGGCAGGTATAGCGTTGCAGGTCCAGCCACGCGCGCCCGTACTCGGCGGCCATGGCGCTTTCGGCCGTTTCGAGCACCTGCGCCCATTCGCTCTCATTCGCCAGACGTTTCAGCTCCTGCCGGATTTCGGTGGGCGGCGCCGCGAGCAAGGTGTAATCGGGTGATTCGCCGCCCGCGCGCAGCTCGCCCCAGCGCAGGCCGCGGAGCAGCAGGTACGGCGCGGGATTGTAGGCGTCCTCGCCGCGCAGGAAGGCGGCGGCAACGGCGGCGAAGGCGGCGGCCTCCTCGCGGCTGGTGGGCGCCGCCCCGAGGGCCTTGGGCTTCGGCTTGAGCGCGCGCGCCGGGGCCGCGGCAACCGCGGCGCCGGACTCCGCCCAGGCCTCGGCCTGAGGCTCTTCTTCCTCGGCGGCCGGCGGCGGCGCCTCGGGCTGCCCCTTGCTGACCAGCAGCATGTGCACCGTGTGGCGCACTTCCTCGAGTGTCTTCTTCAGAGGTCCGAAGCTCGGGCTGACGTCGCCGAACCGGTCGTCGCAAAGCTCACCCAGCCCGTCGAGCAGCTCCAGCGTGGCGTCGTAAGTCCCTTCGAGGGATTGCAGGAACTCCACGGGGGTGGCGCTGACCGCCGAGTCGAACATCTCAGCGGTGACCTTGCCCTCGTCGATGGCGGTTTGCCGCGCCTGCTTCTTTTCGTCGGTGGTTGCGTCGTTTTCGTAGCCGACCGTGCGCGACTCGCGGTACTGGAACCAGTTCAACCCGCTGCGCGTGAGCGGCGAGTTCTTGATCGGCTGCTCCAGCCGGGACCCGATCCAGTCGAGCGGCGTCGCCCGCAGTTCGGCGTCGCCGTCCTCCAGTTCCGGGTACAGCGTGTCCCAGAACTGCTCCAGCATGGCGCGAATCAGTTCCAGGCCGTCCTTCAGCCCCGCGACGCCCTCGCGCCGCAGCAACGCCTCGGTGAGCCAGGCCGCCAGTTGCAGGTCCTTGCTCTTGGTGGCGATGGCCTCGCTCGCCAGCTTGACGACGAGCGGCCAGTCGGCGACTTTGCGCGCGGTCGCCCATTCTCCCTGGGGGACATCTTCGTCCTCCCGGCGCGCCTCCTTGATCTTGTCGTAGACCGGCGCATAGCGCAAGTTCTCGCCCGAAGGGTTCGCGCCGGGGATCGGGTTCAGGATGTCATTCCGCAGCGGCATGGCTCTCCGCCGGAGCCGCGAATTCCAGGTTCCGGATCTCCAGGATGGGGAATTCCTCGCCGTCTACATCGAACATCTTCTGGCCGCAGGGGATGCCGTCCTCCCACACGGTGGTCCGTCCGAGCCGCACGGCGTCGTCGGCGTTCCGGAACGTCAGCGGCGCGAGCACCGGCACCAGCACCTCGCCGAGCTCGCGGCCTTTGAACGACGGCCCGGTACGGACGATGGCAGGCGCCCACAGCAGATCGCGCAACCGTTTCGGCGCCTGCATTTCAATGGAGGCGATATGCGCGAACGGCAGCCACAGGTACCGCCCCGCCGCGAAGATCTCCAGCCGCGCGCCGATACGCGGGTCGCTGTCTTCGATGCTCTCAAAGGCGGATCCGTTGAGCGTGCCCGTGACCGCCGGGGCCGCCTCGAGCGGGTATTGCGCCTTCTCGAACAGCTCCGCGCGCGTGCGCTCGCCGTGCAGGGCCGCCCGGTACATGAGAGCGCCCAGTTCGGCGTCCTTGCCGGCCTGCGCGAGCACGTCCAGGTGTTTTTCCGCGCGGTCCCACTCGCCGGCGAAACACAGCAGTTCGAAGAGAAACGTGCGGCGCCGGGCGTCTGTGGGGCTGTTGCGGACTTCCTGCGCAAGCGCCTGAATGGCTTCGGCGAGTTTCCCCGCCTGAAAAAGTTCTTTGGGGCTCATCGCTTTTCCCCTACGGACAGACGCGCCCCGGCGACGGCGGCAACCCGCAGCCGTCCCCGGGGCGCAGTACGGACTTTAGCCGGGCTTCTAGCCGCCCTTCACCTGCTTGGTGTCCCAGTACTTCTTGATCGCGCCTCCCAGGGAGCCATCCGGCTTCTGCTCCTTGTACTCGAACTCGACCTTCGAGAAGTTCAGGGCGATCTGGTCCATCGGGACTACTCCGCCTCCCGTGGATCCGCCGGTCTGGTAGGAAGACACCAGAATGTCGCTGAAGGTGACCTTCAGGTACTCCTGCTGGTCCTTGCCAGCCTTGCGGCAGGTCAGGATGGCACTCTTGATGTGCTCGCCCGAGGCGCACTTCAGGAACAGGACCGGGCTGGACTTGTTGACTCTCATGGTGAAATGAAAGTCCTGCATCTGGATCTTGCCCGCGCCCATGCCGCCGCCGTGCGAGGCAGTGCCGGTCTGCGTTTCGCCCCAGGACCAGGATTCGATGTCGATTTCGCCCTTGTGCTTGTGGTCCTGGCTTTCGCCGTCGACTCCTTCGATCTTCAGGAAATAATCAACCATCGCCATGGAAATTTCTCCTCAGTTCAACCGTGTTACCCGCGCGCCGAGGGCGGCAGTTCCGCCACCAGACGCATGGAGAGGGTCAGCTCGTCCAACTGGAAGTGCGGCCGCAGAAACGCCACCGCGCGGTAGACGCCCGGCTTGCCCGGCACTTCCGCCACATCCACGCGCGCCTCCCTCAGCGGATACTGAGCCTTGGTATGCGCGCTCGCCGAGTCGTCCTCGGTCACATATTGCATGATCCACTGGTTCAGGAAACGCTCGCACTCCACGCGCGACATGAAGCTGCCGATCTTGTCCCGCATGATCGACTTCATGTAGTGCGCAAACCGCGAGACCGCGAGAATGTACGGCAACTGCGCCGAAATGCGCGCGTTGGCCGTAGCGGCTTCCTTGTCGTACACCTTGGGCTTCTGCGCCGACTGCACGCTGAAGAAGGCCGCGTAATCGGTGCCCTTGCAGTGCACCAGCGGGATGAAACCCAGGTCCGCCAGTTCCTTCTCGCGGCGGTCCGTGATGGGCGACTCCGTCGGGCACTTCAAGGCCACATCCCCTTCATCGGTGGTGAACGTGTGTGTCGGCAGGCCTTCCACCAGGCCGCCGCCCTCCACGCCCCGGATGGCCGCGCACCAGCCGTAAAGCGCGAACGAGTTGGTGAGCCGGGCTCCCAACGCGTACGCCGCGTTGCCCCAAAGATACTTGCTGTGGTCGGTGCCGTCCACGCCTTCTTCGTAGTTGAAGGCGTCAATGGTCTTGGTGTCCTTGCCGTAGGGCAGCCGCATCAGCACGTGAGGCAGGCACAGCCCCACGTAGCGGGAATCCTCGCTCTGCCGGAATGACTTCCACTTGGCGTACTCCGTGGTGTCGAAGATCTTGCCCATGTCGCGCGGGGCGTCCAGCGTGGTAAAGGTGTCCATGTTGAACATGTCCGGCGCGGCCGCCGCCAGGAAGGGCGCGTGCGCCGCCGCGGCCACCTGCGACACCTTCTCGAGCAGTTCCATGTCCTCCGGACCGCGCCCGAACTCGTAATCACCCACCAGGGCCGCGAACGGAGCGCCGCCAAAAATGCCGAACTCCTCCTCGTACACCTTCTTGAACATGGCGCTCTGGTCGAACTCCGGCGCCCGCTGCAAATCGCGCAGCAGCTCCTTCTTGCTGGCGTTGAGGACCTTGATCTTCAACCGGTCGCTGGTCTCGCTCTGGTCCATCAGGTACCGCAGGCCGCGCCAGCTTCCTTCCAGTTTCTGGAACGCCTGATTGTGCAAGATTTCGTTGAGCTGGATCGAGAGCAGGTGATCGATCTGCGCGATGCGCGCGTTGATCATCGCCTCGGCGTCCTTCGACACCGTCATCGCCCCTTCCAGCACCTGCGCCACAAACTCCTTCACCAGGTTCTTGCCGCGCTCTCTGGCCGCGGGGTCGCGGGCCATGCGGCCCTCTTCCACGATCTGGTCGAGCAGGCTTACCTGGAGTTCTTCCGCCGCTTTCGGCGCCGCCGCTTGCTGTTGCTGATCACTCATTGGAGCCTCCCTTGTCCAGGCCAATCTCCGCCCGCAGCTTCGCCAGCTTGTCCGGGTCGCTCACGGCGCCCCGCAGGAGTTCCTCGAGTTTGTCGTTGCCTTGCAGACTGCCGCGCAGGTCGCTCAGGCGCTCGCGCAGGTCCAGCAGTTCCTTCAGAGGTTTGACTTGGCGGGCCACCTGGTCCGGTGCGAAATCGTCCAGGCTCTTGAAGGTCAGATCGACTTTCAGATTGCCGGCGTTCGGGTCTTCGCTGAGCTTGTTTTCCACGGAGAACGAAAGGTGCGGCTTCATACTTTCCAGCACCGCGTCAAAGTTATCCGGGTTCACTTCGACGAATTTGCGGTCGCGCAGGCGGGGAAGCGGTTCGGCGGGTTGCCCCGTAAAATCGCCCATCACGCCCAGGACGAACGGAAGTTCTTTTACCTCGATCGCGTCCCCCACCTCGACGTCGTATGTGATCTGAACACGGGGTGGGCGGACCCGGTCCAGCTTATGCTGTGTACTTGCTTTCGCCATATTCCCCCTTTCTCGCCGCGCAGGCCTGCCTGCCACGGGAGTCAAGCCAAATATTCGTTCGGTGACAAAATCAACCTTGGCTCTGAGATTATAAGCCTAAACGCTCTCCGGTTGTAAGGGGCAAGGGGAACTCTTCACAAGTTACCAGTCCTGCGGATACCAGGGCCCATAGGACCGCGATAACTCGCTCCGGCGGGATTCCCCGGGCGGCCTCCACGTGATCGCGCCCCGTGCGCCGGCCGTCGCACCCGGCCGCAAGCTTCACCACCCACGGTGCGCCGCGGCTCTCCGCCTCGAAGGGATACTGGATGCTCAACGCGCCCTCGTCCGGGGACAGGGTTCCCTCCTTAACCCGGTAAATGACGCGGGCTTCGACATCTTGTGCAATTGCCGGCCGCATGTCCAGAATGCGCTGGGGCGCGACCGCCATGGTGGCCATCAGCCCCCGCAGCCACTCGGTCTCCCGCCAGCCGGACCGCGGCCCGGATTGCCGGCGCACCGTATAACAGTCCCTCGGCTGCGCGTGGCGCTCCAGCAGCATCGAGCCGTAAAACACGTATTCCACGCCATACTTCGCCACCACCCGGGACCAGTGCTCCCGCTCGGATTCACGTGGCGCCTGCACCGCGTCGGGCGTCAGGATGCTCTCGGCCACCAGCAGGATATCGAACTCCTCCTGATGCCGGCCGAGCCACTTGCGCAGGCGCTGCTCGAGACTTTCACCCTGGCGGTCGCTGGCCATGCCGTAACCGTAAAAACGTCCGCCCGGCTCCAATTGTCCGGGCAGACCCTCGATGACCCGCCGCAGGATCTGCTCCCCATCTTCGCCTCCGTCCCGGAACACGAAGGTGGGGTCCGCCACCGGGACATAAGGCGGGTGGCAGGCGATGCGGTCGAAGCCCATGCCCCGTACCGGCTCGTACAGGTCCCCTGACAGCACCCGCGCGTTTTCGATGCCGTTCAGGCGGCGGTTGAATTCGGCGAAGTGCGTGGCGCGTTCCGTGATGTCGCACGCGAAGGCCTCTCTTGCGCCGTGCTGCGCGGCCCACAGCGCCGCCACGCCGGTGCCGCAGCCGAGGTCCAGAAAGCGCTCGCAGGGGAGTTCCGGCAGGGAATTCAGGTAGCCGAGCGTGCGGCCGGTGGCGGGATAGACTACGTCAGGCAGCGCCTGCTTGGCCGTGGCGCCCTTATCCGCCGCGATGTGCAGCCCCCCCACCCGGTGCAGGGAGACCGTGGCCGTGTAGGCGCCTCCGGGGGTGCGTTCCAGCAATCCCAGCGCGGAAAGCGCCTCGGCCCCCGGCGGCGGATCGGCCGCTTCGCCCTCTTCCGCGAAGAGCGTCCGCAGCGGTTCAGATTCGCCGGCCTCCTCCAGCAGGCGGCGCAAGGAGGCAAACTCCTCTCCGGCGCCTATTCGGAGTGGAAACATCGCCCTGTAGCATAACATGCGCAGTTCTGCTACTTTTAGATCCTGATGAAGCGTTTGGAACCGGTCATTTGGACCAAGGGGACGTTCCTGAGCCCGCAGCATCTCCAGATGCAGGACCGGTTTCTGGAAAGCGTCCTGCAATTTCAGATCGGCGCCCTGTCGTTCCGGCCGTGGGGTTTTCATAATCTGCAAATCGACCAGGAAGGGCTCTCCGGCGGGCTGTTCGCGCTCTCTTCGGCCTCCGGCATCTTCCCGGACGGCCTGTTGTTCGATATCGCCAACGCCGACCCGGCCCCCGAACCCAAGATCCTGGCCGAGGTCTTCGAGCCCGAACAGCGCAGTCTCGACCTCTACCTGGCGATTCCCGATTACCGCGACCGCGGCCTCAACGTGGCGGGCGGGAAGCGCGACCTCAACACCCGCTACCGCGCCGAGTTCGAGCTCTTCCGGGACGAGAACACCGGCGCCGGCGAGAAGCCCGTGCAGGTGGCCCGCAAGAACTTCCGGCTGCTGGCGGAGGGCGAGACCCAGGACGGCTTCTCGACCCTGCGTGTGGGACGGGTGCTCAAGACCGAGGCGGGCGCCTTCCAGCTCGACCCGCGCTTCGTGCCGCCGCTCATCAACCTGCGCGCCAGCGAATACCTGGTTTCGATCGCGCGCCGCATCGTGGAAATCCTTTCCTCGCGCAGCAGCACGCTCTCCGGCATGCGCCGCCAGAAGAACCAGACGCTGGCCGACTTCACCGCCTCCGATATCGCCAATTTCTGGCTGCTCTACACCATCAACACCTCTTTCCCGGCCATGCGGCACCTGTTTGAAACGCGCGGCGGGCACCCGGAGGCGCTCTACAACGCCATGCTCGCGCTGGCCGGGGCGCTGACCACTTTTTCTCTCAACATCCACCCGCGCGACCTTCCCGCCTACGATCACGACGATTTGGGCGGCTGCTTTACCGAGCTCGACGAGAAGCTGCGCCTGCTGCTGGACACGGTGGTGCCCTCCAACGTGGTCTCCATCCCCTTGAAACTGGTTCAGCCCTCCATTTACGCCGCTTCGCTCGACCAGGACAAGTATCTGCACGGGACCAAGATGTACCTGGCGATTCATGCCGAGTGCAGCCAGGCGGAGGTGATCAACAAGGCCCCGCTGCTCATCAAGGTCTGCTCGGCGACGCACATCGAGCACCTGGTGAAACAGGCCCTGCCGGGCATGCCGCTGACGCACGTGATTTCGCCGCCCAGCGCCATCCCGATCAAGCTCAACTGCCAGTACTTCAGCCTGACCCAGACGGGCCTGGCGTGGGAGGCCGTGGTGCGCGCGCGCAACTTGGCCGCCTACGTGCCCGGCGACTTTCCCAACCCGCAACTGGAACTGGTCATCCTGCTGCCGCAAGCCGCCTGATGAGAGCCCTGCTGCTGGCCGCCATCGCGCTCCCGGCCCTAGCCTGGCAGAAACCGCACGAGCAGATCACCCGCGCCGCGTTCGCCTCGCTGCCCGCCGCCATGCGGGAGCGCTGGCGGGCGGAGGTGGAGAACCTGGCGGCGCGCTACTCCTGGTACCCGGATTGGCACCAGGGCCCGGACCGCGAGCAGATCCGCGTCTACGTCGAGAAGCCCGGCGGCGAGGTGATGCACAACGTCACTTGGGACCGCCAGGCCGACCTGGCCACTCTCGAGCTGCTGCTCTACGCCATCGCGCGCCACGACCGCGCGGGTTCCATCGAGCATGCCGCCCGCTACGCGGGGGTGCTCTCGCACTTTCTGGCGGACAGCACCTGCCCGGCCCACGCGCTGGCGCCCGAGGACTCCCAGTTGAACCTCGTCAAGGACCTGCTGAACCTCGGAGGAGCGCGCGACGGCTCGCTGCACGAGTATCTCGAGCGCACGGCTCCGGCCGTAACCCTGGAGGGGCGGGCGCCGGTGAAGCTCGGGGAAACCATTTCGGAGGCCGCGCGCACGCTGCTGATCCGTACCTACGTGGTGATCCGCGCCAACCGGGCCGCGCTGCTGGACCTGGTGCGGGCGGCGGAAAGCCGCGACGAAGAGGCTGTCAACCGGGAGCGGGGCCGGGCCGCGCTCGCGGCCGCCCGGCTAATCGCCGACGCGCTCTACACGGCCGCCACGGTCGAGATCAGCCTGCCGCGCTGAACCAACCTGACTTGCACGTTCCTGAAGGACGGAAGCGCCGCCGTAACCTATTTCCGGGCCGATGTCCAGGGTGCGCGAACGCGTATCGATTGCTGCTCCGCGATCATCGATCCGCGTTGGTTCCGCGGATAGCCTGGCTTCAAACCGGCCTCAAATCCGCTTCAGCGCGAACACCAGGATCACGATCACCACCAGCACGAACAGCGCGGCCAGGATGCCGATCAGCACCGGCATGGCGCTCTTGGGCCTGGCCGCCGGCGCGGGGCGCGCGGCGGGCGCGGGCGCCGGAGCCGCAACCGCCGCCGCGGGAGCCTGCGGCGGCCCGGGCGCGGGGGCGGCGCCAAACATCCGGGTATACTCGCCGGGCCCCTGCTGGGGCGGAGGAGGCGGCGGTGGGGCAACCGGAGCCGTGGGCGGAGCCGGGGCCGCCGGCGGGAGCCCCGCGCCGAACATGCGCGTGAACTCACCGGCCTTCTGTCGGGGAGGCGGAGGAGGCGGCGGAGGCGCGGCCTGCGCCGGAGGCGGCGGAGGCGGAGCCGAGGGAGCCATGAACATGCGCGTGAACTCCCCCGGGTCGCCCGGCTTCGGCGGGGGCGCCTGCGGCAGCGGGCCGAACCCCTGGCCGGACGGCGCGGGCGGCTTCTCCGGAGCCTGGAACATGCGCGTGAACTCCCCCGCCCCCTGTGCCGGCGGAGGCATCTTCGGCATGGGCCCGGCGGGCGTCTGCGGCTGGAAGAAGCGGTCGAATTCCTCAGCCGCGGGGCTGGACGGCTCCGGGGCGGGAACCGGGGGAAGCGGTTCGTCGGCCGGCGCCGGCGGCGCGGCCCGAAACATGCGCGTGAACTCGCCCGGCGGCGGAGGCGGCGCGGCGGCGGCAGGCGGAGGCGCCGGTTTCGGCTCCTCGGCCGGCGGCGCAGGCGCGGCCGATTGGAACAGGCTGGTGAATCCACCGGGCGGGGCGGCGGGTTCGGCTGCCGGCGGGGTCTGAAAGAAACGTGCGAATTCGTCCTGCTCCACGGCCGGCGCGGGCGGCGTCTCCACTGCCGGCGGGGGTGGAGGAGGCGGTGGAGGCGGCGGAGGCGCGACGACCGGTTTCTCACCCCCCATCAGGTGCACCGGGATGGCCATGGTCTTGGTCGCCTCGGTTTCGATATTCGGGCCTCCATGCACCGGAATGCGCCACATCCCGGCCCGCCCGAACTCCCGGTGCTCCTTCGGGGGCTTGGAAAGGCTCTCCAGCCACTCCTTCAAGCCGGCATTGCCGGGAAGCGGTTTCGTCACCACGTAGGGCGTGCCTTCGTGCTCGCCCGTCTCGACGATCAGCGCCCGTTGCTCCGGAGGCAGGGCGCTTACCCGGTGCAGCAGGCCCTGGTTCTCGGGCGTTCGTCCGGCCACCATGAGGTGCGCGACCATCTCCATCCCGGTGGCCTTTACCCGGCCCTTGAACCGCCGGATGCCCTCGCCCGGAAGAGGCTCCGTTAATTCGAATTTTTCATAGAAGCTCATGTGCGCCCCCGCCACATCTAACTGTCCATGATGTCACAACAGGGCTAGAATAGCCTATGCTACATTTTCGGGCTTGGCTATGAGATTGTTATCACGTGTGGTCTGGTCGGAAGGGATGTACCTGGGCCCGCACCACTTCCAGGCGCAGGGCCGGTACTTCGAGGACTCCATCCAGTTCGCTATCTCGAGCCTATGGTACCGTCCCTACGGGCTGGCCGGCATCGAGCTCGACGCCGAAGCGCTGCGCAACGGCACGGTCGCGGTGGTGCACGCGCGCGGCGTCTTCCCCGACGGGCTCACTTTCAACATGCCCGAATGCGACGCGGCACCCGCGCCGCGCAACATCGCGGATGTCTTCCCTCCCACCCGCGACGCCTTGACCATCCTGCTCGCCATCCCGCCCCGCCGCGAGCAGGGGATGAACTGCGCCGAATCCGAGCTCGACGCCCCCGCCGCGCGCTACATGGCGGAGACCCGGGTCTTCCACGACGAAAACACCGGCCGCGACGAGCGCCCCGTCGCCCTGGGGCGCAAGAACACGCGCCTGTTGGGCGACACCGAAGACACAGCGGACCTGGTCACTCTGCCCATCGCGCGCGTGCTGCGCGACGGCGCGGGACATTTCATCTACGACCCGGCGTTCGTCCCGCCGTGCCTGGAAATCAGCGCCAGCGAGCGGCTGATGATGCTCCTGCGGCGCCTGCTCGAAATCCTTGAGGAAAAGGCCGCCTCGCTCACCCGCAAGGGCGGCGGCGAGTACACGCCGCGCGATATCGCCGCCTTCTGGCTGTTGCACTCCGTCAATTCCGGCCTGGCGCCTCTGCGGCACCTGTGGCTGTCCAAGCGCGGCCATCCGGAAGAGCTGTTCATGGAGATGTCGCGGCTGGGCGGGGCGTTGTGCACCTTCGCTCTGGATTCGCACCCGCGCACGCTGCCGGCCTACGATCACGACCGTCTCGGGGAGTGCTTCGAGGCGCTTGACCGCCACATCCGCGCGCACCTGGAAACCATCGTCCCCACCAACTGCATCGCCATCCCTCTCAAGCCCGTGCGGGACTGCTTCTGGGAGGGAGAGATCACGGACCAGCGCGTGCTGGGCCGCTCGCGCTGGGTGTTCGGGCTGCACTCGCCCATCGGCGAGGCGGACGTCATCCTGAAGACGCCGCAACTGGTGAAGATCTGTTCCGCCCTGTTTGTGCCCGAGTTGGTGAAGCGCGCGTTGCCGGGCCTGACCCTCACGCACCTGCCGGCGCCCCCGCCGGCCGTTTCGGTGAGTGTGGAAACCCAGTACTTCGGCGTAACCAAGGCCGGACCGTGCTGGGACCATATGGTGCAGACGCGCAAAGTCGGGGTCTACGTGCCGGGCGAGATACCGGGCCCGGAAATCGAGCTGTTGGTCGTTTTGGATTCCGCGGGGTAGATTGCCCGCATAACTCGGGGTAGCCATTATGAGCCAAGCCATCGAGAGCGCCTCCGGAAACCTGGCGCTCATTCTTCAGGAGGTCCTGACCGCGGTGGTGCGCTTCCGCGCCAACCGGCAGCCGGTCACCGACGCCGAAACCTTCCGGTACCACATCCGTGAGGCGCTCAAGAACGCGGCACAGGAGGCGCGCGCCAGCGGCTTTTACTCCTCCGACGACGTGAAGCTCGCGGTATTCGCCATCGTGGCGCTGCTCGACGAATCCGTTCTGAATTCGCGCAACCCCGTCTTCGCCGACTGGCCGCGCAAGCCGCTTCAGGAGGAAATGTTCGGGCACCACATCGCCGGCGAGGTCTTCTTCCAGAACCTGAACCAGTTGCTGGGACGCGACGACTCGCCGATTCTGGCCGACGTGCTGGAGGTCTACTGGCTGTGCCTGCTGCTGGGTTTCGCGGGCCGGTACGTGGCCGGCAACCGCGGCGAGTTGCGGGCCATGATGGATGCGGTGGCCGCCAAGATCCGCCGCATTCGCGGCGGCGCGGGGCCGATTTCGCCCCACTGGGCGCCGCCTGCCGAAGCCGCTCCGGTGGCGCGCGACGCCTGGGTCAAGCGGCTGGCGATCGCCGCCGCCGCCTGCTTCGTTCTGGCCGTGCTGCTGTTCCTGGGCTTTAAGCTGGCGCTCGGCTCCGGGATCTCCACGCTCCAATCCATCGCCGCGCAGGGGAGGATTTGACCATGCAGTGGATCTGGCTCATCGCGGGCGGCGGTCTGACCGTCTGGTTTGCGTTCACTTACGGGCTGGAGTTGCTGCTTCGGCTCACCGGCATGCAGGCCTGGTATTTCCGCATCAGCATGTGGGTGCTCGGAATCCTGGCCCTCGCCACCATGCTCTGGTACCGCTGGAAGACGCGCAAGGAAAGGCAGGCCGAAGCCGCCGCCGGGGCGGGCGAGCCGGGCTCCGACGACGAGATCGACGTGCTGGTGCGCGACGCCGAAGCGCGCCTCGCCTCGGCCGGACAGGGCGCCAAACTCGGCAGCCTGCCGGCGGTGTTCGTGATCGGCGGCGCAGGCAGCACCAAGACCAGCACCGTGGTGCATTCCGGCATCGAGCCCGAGCTGCTCTCCGGGCAGGTTTACGAGAATCACAACATCACCGCCACGCGCGCCGCGAATTTCTGGTTCGCCCGCCGGGCGGTGCTGGTGGAAGCCGGGAACAAGCTGATCTCCGAACCGCCCCGCTGGCTGCGTCTGGTGCGCCGGCTGCGCCCCGGCAAGCTCGCCTCGGTGTTCGGCAAAGGCGGGCAGGCGCCGCGCGCCGCCCTGGTCTGCTTCGACTGCGAAACCCTGGCGCGCGCCGCTTCGGGCGACGCCGCCGTTGTCGCCGCCCGTGCCCTGCGCGCCCGCCTGGGTGAGATCTCCGAAACCTTCGGCATCAACCTGCCGGTCTATGTGCTGTTCACCAAGGGCGACCGCCTGCCGTTCTTCGCCGACTACGTGCGCAACCTGACGGGCGACGAGGCCACCCAGGTTTTCGGCGCCACGGTTCCCATGCGCCCGGCCAGCGCCGGCGTTTACGCCGAAGAGGAAACCCAGCGGCTCAGCGCGCGTTTTGAGGAGCTCTTCCGCTCACTCGCCGGGCTGCGGCCCGAGTACCTGGCCCGCGAGACCGAGGCGGCGCGGCTGCCCAACATCTACGAGTTTCCGCGCGAATTTCGCAAGCTCCGCTCCGCCGCCGTGCAGTTTCTGGTGGAATTGTGCCGCCCCAGCCAGTTGACCGTGGGGCCGCTGCTGCGCGGTTTCTATTTCAGCGGCGTGCGGCCCGTGGTGGTGACCGAAGCCCCGGCGCCCGCGCCCCTCGAGCCCGCCGCACCGCAACCCGCCGGCGGCGCCACCGGCATGTTCCGCTACGGCGCGCAGCCCGCCGCGGTCCCGGCCGCGCTTCCCGGCGCGCCGCGCAAGGTGCCGCAGTGGGTCTTCCTCAGCCATTTGTTCAACGACGTTCTGCTGGGCGACAAGGCCGCCATGGGAGCCAGCGGCTCCAGCACCAAGACCAGCGGTTTGCGCCGCATCCTGCTGATCTCCGGCGCGGCGTTGTGCCTGCTGCTGTCGGTGGCGTTCATCATCTCGTTCGCTTACAACCGCGGGCTCGAATCGCGCGCCATCGACGCCGCCCGCGGCATCGGCGCGGCCGAGTCGGTGGGCGCGAACCTGCCCTCGGTGGACGCGCTGCGGCGCCTGGAAACCTTGCGGCAGTCGCTTGAAACCCTCACGGCCTACAATCGCGACGGCGCACCCCTGCGCTACCGCTGGGGCCTCTACGCGGGCGATGACATGTACCCCGAAGTGCGCCGCGTCTATTACAACCGCTTCCATCAACTGCTGTTCGGCCAGACCCAGACGGGTCTGCTCGAAACCCTGCGCACCCTGCCCGCCACTCCGGGGCCGGAATACGAGCCGACCTACAACGCGCTCAAGGCGTACCTGATCACCACCTCGCACCACGACAAGAGCACCAGGCTCTTCCTCGCGCCTTTCCTGCTGGCGCGCTGGAGCGCGGGCCGCGGCGTGGACGCCGAGCGCATGGACCTGGCCCGCAAGCAGTTCGAGTTTTACTCCGAGGACCTGAAGCTGGCCAACCCCTACTCGAGCGAGAACGACGGCCTGGCCATCGAGAAGGCCCGCCGGTACCTGGCGCAGTTCGCGGGTGTCGAGCGCGTTTACCAGTTCATGCTGGCCGAGTGCTCCAAGACCAATCCGCCGGTCAACTTCAATAAGAAGTTCCCAGGCTCGGCCGAAACCGTGATCGACAACTACGACGTGGCCGGGCCGTTCACCAAGGGCGGCTGGGATTTCATGAAGAACGCCATCCGCAACTCGGACAAGTTCTTCGCCGGCGAACGCTGGGTGCTGGGCGATTACGCTTCCGCCAACATCGACCGCGCCAAGCTCGAAGCCGAGCTGCGCCAGCGCTACTACGCCGATTTCCTCAGGCAGTGGCGCAACTACATGAAATCGGCGGCGGTGGTGCGCTATGCCAGCCTGGCCGACGCCGCCAAGAAGCTGACCACGCTCTCGGGCAACCAGTCTACGCTGCTGGCGCTGTTCTGGCTGGCCTCGCAGAATACGGCGGTGGACGATCCCGCGGTGGCGCAGGCCTTCCAGCCTATTCACACCGTGATGCCGCCCTCCAGCGTCGACCGCTACATCGCGCCGCCCAACCAGAACTACATCAACGCCCTGATGACCCTACAGGGCGGCATCGACCAGATCGCCCAGCAGCCCGGGCCGCCCAACGACGCCGCCGCGGCCCAGACGCTGCAACAGGCCACCGCCGCCAAGGTGGCCACGCGGCAGGCGGCGCAGGCCTTCCGCATCGATCCGGAGGCGCACATGGAAGCCACCGTGCAGAAACTGATGGAGGATCCCATCACGCACGTGGAGGCGCTGCTGCGCACCATCGGTCCGGCGGAACTGAACGGCAAGGGCCGCGCCCTGTGCGGCCAGTGGCGGGCGCTGATGAGCAAGTACCCGTTCAACCCGGCTTCCACGACCCAGGCGACCTTGCAGGAGATGAACGCGCTGGTGCGCAAGCCCGACGGCGCGCTGTGGACGTTCTATGAAGGCAGCCTGCAAAAGCTGTTGACGCGCCAGGGGGCTCAATACGCGCCGGCGCCCACCGCGACCGTGCAGATCAACCCGGCCTTCGTGGCGTTCTTCAACCGCGCCGCGGCCTTCGCCGAGTCCGCCTACCCGGCGGGCGCGCAGGACCCGCGGATCGAGTACACGCTGCGTCCCGTGCCTACCGAGGGCATGGCGGGACACAGCCTGCGCATCGACGGCCAGACCATTTCCTACTCCGGAGGGGCGGCGCAGCCCAAGGGCTTCGCCTGGAGCGGCGCCGGAACGCACGAGGCCGTGGCCAGCGTGAAGTTCGGCGGCTCCGACCTCGGCTGGGCCAACTACGAGGGCCTGTGGGCCGCGTATCGCTTCTTCGGCGACGCCGAGCGCTGGCAGGCCGCCGGCAGCGGCTGGGACGTGGAGTGGATCGTCCGGGTGGGCAAGAACCCCGTGACTCTTCAGGGCAAGCCGCTCACCGTCCGCTTCCATCTGGAAATGGCCAACGGCGCTCCGCCGGTGTTCCAGCGCGGTTACTTCTCCGGGCTGGCCTGCGTTTCGGAGGTCGCCAGGTAGGCACGCATGTTGCAGCTTCCCGCACGCATCGGAAAATACGAACTGGAACAGTTCCTGGGCGGAGGCATGTCGCACGTCTACCGGGCGCGCGATACGGTCCTGAACCGTACCGTGGCCATCAAGATCCTCACCGACGAAGCCAACATGGAGACGCGCGTGCGCTTTCTTCAGGAGGCTCGCACCGCCGGCAATCTCGTGCATGACAACGTCATGTCGATCTACGATTTCGGCGAAGACGACCGCCAGCAGCCGTACATGGTGATGGAGTTTCTGCGCGGCGAGGACCTGCGGCACGCCATCGACCGCGGCCACACCGGCGACCTGCGTCGCAAGCTGGAAATCGCGCTCCAGATCGCCCGCGCGCTGGAATACATTCACACGCAGAAAATCGTCCACCGCGACATCAAGCCGGAGAATATCCACATCGCCCCTAACGGCGTGGTGAAGCTGATGGATTTCGGCATCGCCAAGAGCGAATCCATGTCGCTGACCCGCGAGGGCTTCGTGTTGGGCACCCCGTGCTACATGGCGCCCGAGCAGGTGATGGGGAAGCCGGTCACGCCGCAGGTGGACATCTACGCCTTCGGCATCCTGCTGTTCGAAGTAATCACGGGCGTGAAACCCATTACCGCGGAAAAGGTCGAGCGGCTGTTCTACGCCATCCTCAACGAGCCGATCAACCTGGAACCTCTGAAGCGGGCCGGCGCGCCGCAACCGGTGGTCGACCTGGTGACGCGCTGCACCGCCAAGGACGCCGCCCAGCGCCCCCAAAGCTTCGCCCAGGTGTGTTCGGAACTGGAGAACATGGTCCAGCCGGCGCCGGCTCCCACGGCCGCCGTCAAGGCGGCGCACAGACGCCGTGAATGGCTGTGGCGGGCGATCGCCGTGATGGCCGTGCTTTGTGCCGTTCTGGGCTGGTGGATTGCCACCCGCGGTCCGCGCCTGCCTGAGTCCATCACCACGCCCACCGGCGAAATGGTGCTGGTGCCCGCGGGGCCCTTCCTCTCCGGCCCGAAGAAGGAGAGCGTCTCGTTGCCGGCGTTCTATATCGACAAGACCGAGGTGACCAACGCCGCCTACGCGCAGTTCTGCAACGCCAGCGGCCACAAGCCGCCCGCCACGCTCGATGAGCGGCACCCGGATTACCCCGTGGTAGGGATCAGCATCGCCGAGGCGCAGGTCTACGCGCGTTGGGCCGGCAAGCGCCTGCCCACCGGACGCGAGTGGGAAAAGGCCGCGCGCGGCACCGACGGCCGCATGTTCCCGTGGGGTAACGAGCGCGACCCCTCGCGCGCGAACCTGGCCGGTGGGAGCGGCATCAGCTCGGTCAACGCTTTCCCCCAGGGCGCAAGCCCTTACGGGGTGCTCCAGATGGTGGGCAACGTGTGGGAGTTCGTGGACCAGCTCAGCAGTCCGGGCTCCCTGGCGATCGACTATTTCGGCAAGAACATGACGCCCCCGCCGAGTCCCACCGAACTGTGGTACGCCATCCGCGGCCAGGCGTTCGATCAGAAGCTGGATGACGGAGCCGTTTGGGATTCCACCACGGTCCCCGCCCGCTGGACGGACCGTAATATCGGCTTCCGCTGCGCCAAGGATCCGTAGCGCGGAGCGCTATTGCGGAAGGTGAAGGTCTCCAACTGCGGTCAGTCGATTCGGAGCGGGATGACGTTGCTCAAAAGCCCGTGTTGGATCACCAGCGGCAGGTCGGGTTCGCGAGGAGCGTTGGGCGGGACGGCGACGGTGATAAGCCACAGGCCGCCGGGCGTGACGCTGCTCGAGAGCACCTGTGCCCGCAAGCCGGCGAAGAACACGCCGGGCTCGTCGCGAAGAAGCCCCATGCCGGTGGCATAGATCGTCAGCGGCTCGCCGCGGCGCGCCGGACCGGCCGCCGCGAAGATTCCCGGCGCGGCGGGCGCCACGGTGAGAACGCCGCGTGGCGAAAGCGCGTACTGACCCGGCGTGAGGTCGGCCGGCGCCACAAAGTTGACCTGCTTCGGCGAGGCCATCAGCTCCGCGACGCGTTTGCCGCCCACCAGCAATTCCCGGCCCTGGAAATCGCCGAAAGCGCTCGCGATGGAACCGGGAGCCACCACGGACGCGTAGCTTGCGGCGTTGACCGCCGCCACCTCGCCGGCGGGCTCCATGATCCACACGCCCGCATCCTGAGGCCGCACCGCCGCACTCGCCGGTTTGTATGCGGCATCCGGAAACGCCGCGGCCACCTGCGGGATCTGGGCAAGCTGCGCGGGACCGCCCAGCGCGGTGCGGAAATGCATGAGAATCGCCAGCCGCGGCCGGATTTGGGCGACCAGCGCGGCCGCGCGCTCGGCGTCGATGGTATAGAACCCCCCGGCGGGGACGAAAAGGACATCGACGCCGCGCAGTTCGGCCGCCTGCTCGTCCCAAAGGCGCTCCTGCCCGTGGTCGCCCAGGTGAGCGATCGTGAGGCCCGCCTGCCGCCACACGATGATGGCGTTGGCTCCGCGAGCGCGCCCCTCCTGGTCGTCGTGCCAACCCGGCAGCAGAACAAAAGGCAGCCCCGCGGCGGTGATTTCGCCGCGCGCCGCGGCCTGCCTTCCGTCCACCAGTTCGAACCCGGCCGCCACCCCGGCAGTGTAGTTGTGATCGCTGTGGTTATGGGAAACCGTGACCACGTCGATCTTCCGGGCGGGCATGGGGTAGCCCGTGGAGGGCGCGGAAGGATCGGTCATCACCGCCGCCCCTCCGCCTTCCACCACGAAACACGACTGGCCCACAAACGTGAGCCGCACCTCCTGCGCCAGGCACCCTGCGGCGAGCGCCAGAGTGAGCGTGAGGCTTCTCATGGCGTCACCCGCACGTTTCCGAGATGGTAATTGTCGCCGGTCACGTACAGCGTGCCCTCCACCTTGGCCCCCGGCGTGAGTTTCCGCAATTCGGCCTCGTCATGCACCGGAAACTCCATGGTCATGGCTTCCATCCAGCCTTCGATGCGCTCGTGCTTGATGGTGGCGGTTTTTGCCTTTTCATCGACCCTGACCACCACGCCCTTGAGCGGGTACTCCTTCGGCGTCTCCCGTTTCGCGCAACCGGCCAGGACCAGGGCCCCAATCAGAACGAAAACCAGATACGAGAGTCTCATTTGTCCCGAGTATAGACCGAATTTCGGGCGCCGAAACGCCCGATTGCACGTCTTAATCTTACAGAACGGCGGTTGGAATGTCTGATGCGGTGAACTCCCTTGTACTCATGCTGCTTGCCACGCTGCGCGAGCGTAAAGACGCCCACGAGGCCGCCGCCGTCCAGCGCAACCTGCTGCCGCGCGAGATCCCGCGCATCCCGGGCTGCGGGATCGCGCTGGTGTGGCGGCCCGCCATGGACTTGAGCGGCGATTACGTGGATGTGCTTCAACCCCTTCCGGGGAGGCTCTGCATCGCCATCGCCGACGTGGTGGGGAAAGGCGCGGGCGCGGCGCTGCTGATGTCCAATGTTCAGGCCGCCGTGCGGCTGCTGGCCGGCGACGGGCTGGCGCCCCGCGAGCTGACCGCGCGGCTGAATCGCAACATCTCCGCCAGCCTGGGCAGCGGCAAGTTCATCACGTTCTTTTACGGCGAGATGCGTGGCCGGCGCCTTTTCTACACCAACGCGGGCCACCCCGCCCCGGTGCTGGTGCGCGCCGGAGGCGAGGTGGTCCGGCTCGAGGAGGGCGGCGCCGTGCTCGGCGTGTTCGACACATGGCAATACGGCCAGGGCGAAATCGAACTGGCGGCGGGCGACCGACTGATCCTGTTCACGGACGGCCTGACGGAGGCCGGCGACTTCGGCGAGGAGCGGCTTATCGAGGTGCTTCGCGCCAGCCGCCGTTTGGGGGCGCACGGGATCCAGAAGAAGGTAATGTCGGCGCTGGCGGGCTACGAAGTGACCGACGACCTCACACTTCTGACGCTGGCGATCGAGTAGGCATTGGAACAGGGCGGCGCTCAGTTCAGCGCGGCCGTCATCGTGATCCTGGCGTTGAGCAGCTTCGAGATCGGGCAGCCGGCCTTGGCGTTCTCGGCGGCGGCATCGAACTTATCGGGGTCGGCGCCCGGGATGTGCGCCGTCAGGTCCAGGTGGCTCTCCGTCACCGCCCAGCCGGCTTCCTGCTTCTCCAGCTTCACGGTGGCGATCACTTCCAGCTTCTCCGCCGCCATGCCGGCACTCTCCAATTGAGCGGACAGGGCCATGGCGAAACAGCCGGCGTGGGCCGCCGCGATCAGTTCCTCCGGGTTGGTTCCCCTCCCCTGCTCGAAGCGCGTGCCGAACGAATACTGCGTCTCTTCCAGGACCCCGCTTTCCGTGGAGACGGTTCCCTTGCCGCTCTTCAAACCGCCGCGCCACACCGCTGTGGCCTTGCGTCGAATCATGTGCTTGCTCCTTAAAAGCTCAGGATAGTGGGCGCCCCAACGCATTGGCATGGCCGATTGTACTGTCTGACACCGCAAAATGCCAGGGCTATTTTCGCGGCTGGGCCGGAAAATTCGGCGATTGCCGGATGGCTTTCGGACGCGGCGAAACCTTGCCGTTCACCACCCACGGCTCGCCCCGCACCGAAAGATGCGCCAGCAGGCGCCCGCGCCAGCGATTCAGTTCGCCCGCCGCCGCGGCGTCGCCCGAAAGGTCGTTCAGCTCGTGCGGGTCGCGCTGGAGGTCAAATAACTGCTCCAGGCCGCGGCGCGCATGGTAGATGTACTTCCAGTTGCGGTCGCACAGCGCGTTCCAGTCGTTCTCGTCGTGATAGCAGACGCCGTGCTCGAGGTCGATGAACTCGCGCCAGTCCGCGGTCTTGCCGCGCGCCAGTTCAAGCAGGCTGCGGCCGTCGAGGGGGCGCGGCGCGGCGGTTCCGGCGGCGTCCAGGCAAGTCGGCAGGATGTCGCGCAGTTCCACCGGATTGGTCAGCACCTGGCCGCGCGCGCCCGCGCCCATGCCCTCGGCCCAGCGCATCAGCATGGGGATGCGCGCGGAAGACTCGTAGGGGTACGACTTGCGCCACAGGTGATGGTCGCCCGTCATATCGCCGTGGTCGGAGGTGAACAGGATCAGGGTTTCGTCCAGCATGCGGCGTTTTTCGAGCGACTCCAGGATGCGGCCGATCTGCTCGTCCACGAAGCTGATGGAACCGTAGTAGCCCTGGCGCGAGCGGCGCACCTGTTCCGCGCCGAGGTCGCCGTGCCAGAGATCGTCGCGGCCTGAGCTGCGCGGGGCGAACTTCGCCGCCCACTTGCCCACCTGCGCCTTGGGCAGATCCGCATCCTGATACATGCGGAAGAAACGCTCGGGCGGATCGTAGGGGCTGTGCGGGCGCGCGAAGGAAACCTTGAGGAAGAACGGCTCAGCGGCGTTGTAGCCTTCGATGAAGTGCACCGCGGTGTCGCCGGTCCAGCGCGTGGGGTGCAGGCGCTCGGGAAGGGCGTAGGGCCGCGCGGGGTAGTCGTTCCAGCCGATGCCGGTGGCGTCGGGATTCAGAGTAGGAGCCTCCGAATAGAACCAGGAGCGGTAATCGCTGCGGTACTCGGGATGCTGCACGCGCCCGGATTCATCCAGCAGCATCAACTGGTAGCCGTGCGCGTTGCGCTGCGGATTGTAGTGGTTCTTGCCGATGGAGGCGGTGAAGTATCCGGCAGCGCGCATGGCGCGCGCCTTTTCAAAGGGATACTGCTCCGCCATGCCGAACATCAGCAGCATGCCGTGGTTCCACGGGGAAAGGCCGGTGAGCAGCGCCGAGCGCGCGGGCGTGCAGGTGGGAGTGGAGGAGTACGCGCAGCGGAAACGTGCGCCTTCGCGTGCGATGCGGTCGAGATTCGGCGTGCGAATGGCGTGGTTGCCGTCGGAGGCGAGACAGTCGCCGCGGAACTGGTCCGCCATCAGGAACAGCACGTGAGGCCGTGAGGGCCGCAGGGCCGCGGGACGGACGAAGGCCGCCGCCGCGCCGGTTTTAAGAACACCGCGTCTGGTCATCGGATGTATCCTCCCGGAATATCAGATTGCCGCGCGGCGGCGCAACTCCGGAGGTATCCTGTGTCGCTAGCATGTGATTTGTCCGGTCCGATTAGCACGTGAATTGTCCGGTTCGG
>JBHGBM010000074.1:0-27985 GCA_041946965.1 Bryobacteraceae bacterium | reverse complement strand
GGCGGGGAGTGGCGCTGCGATTCAGATCACTTGGAACCATTTTTATTTTGAGCCCGCCTTCAAGCTTGCAATTTGCCTTCGGTGTGTGATATCCCGGTCCACTCTGGAGGATATGCATGTTCCTTAGCGTTTCGAAGCGATTCGCCGCTGCCGCTGCCGCAGTCGCCTCCGTCCTGATCCTGGACTCCTGCTCATCGGCGCCGCCGGCGGCGCAGAAGGGCACTCCGGCTTTCTACTGGCAGGGCGCCAGGGAAACCTACGCCTCGGGAGACTACCTGAAGACGGTCGAGAACCTGGACAACGTCGTCAGGACGGAGAACGAGTTCACAGGCCGCGCGCGCACCTGGCTGCTGGTGCTGACCTCGGGCATGGCCAAGGGGTATATCGAGATGGCGGATATCTTCGAGGGAGGAGCGCGTATCAACAAGGCCAACCCGCTGGTCTTCCGCAGGCAGGTGACGAATGCGCGCGGCGCCGCCAGCCGCGTGGCGCTGCGCTTCGCCGAAGTATTCGCCGAGTTTCAGAACACCAAGGAGGATCCCGTTCCACTGGCGTTTCCCTTCCCGAACGGAAGTCCGGCGCTGCCCCCGGTGCTGACCAGGATCGGCAACGGCATTCTGCCGCAGGAAGCGGATCTCGAGGCGGCCCAAAAGGGCTCGATCTCGCGCGGGGTTCTGCTGGCCGCGTGCCAGGCGGCCGGAGCGCCGGGCGATGCCGCCAAGGCGCAGGCCATGTTCAAAGCGGGCGACGCCAAGGTCCCCCGAGGCCAGTTTGTACTGGCAATGGCGGCGGTGCTGCACGACAGCGCGCAATTGTTCACGCGCAACAAGCTCGACCAGCCCGATAAGCTTCAGATCTTCTGCGAGAGGGCGCTGGAGACGCTGAAGGGTCTTCCGGAGAACAAAGACACCAAGGATCTCAAGGCCAAGATCGAGGCCACGCTGAAGAAGAACAAGGCGTAGCAACCGGGTTACGGCCGGGCGCCTCAGCACTCGCGGATGGTGCGGAAGCCCATCAGCCGGCCCATGCGCCCGATGGCATGCGAGTGTTTCGCGCACGGGCATCTCGACCTGGAGCGAGACGCCCTTCTCGTCCTCCATGTGGGTGCGCACGATGTAGGGCGAAGCCGGCCTGTAGCCGGCGAAATTCATGAAGGCCCAACTGGTGACGGGCCGCTGGAAGAGCAGAAGCGGCGTTTCGAGCTTATCAAGCGCATCGAACTGCGGGCGGTGCTGGTGGAGAGATCCATCACCAGGATGGCGTCGGCGGAGGCCGTGCCGCGGATCCAGGGTTCCAGGTTGTCGCCCGTCAGCAGCAGGCCGCCGCCGGTGAACCTCACCAGTCCGGGGTGCTTGCTTTCGAGGTCCGCAAGGCGCGCATCGATTCCGGCGATCTCCTGCTTATAGTTTTCGCGCCCGCCGGGGCAAGCCCACCCAGCGCGGAACGGTACGGCAGTAGAGTTCGTACGATTGGCCGCGCGCCGCGCGAAGGTGCGGCTCCTCCAGCCAGACAACCACCAGGTGGAAGAAGACGAACACGCCGCCGCCGTAAACTGCAAGCACGGGCGATGCGAAAACAATGGCCTGGCCGAACACCACCAGCAGCACACCGAGGTACATGGGGTTGCGCGAATAGCGATACAGCCCTCCGGTGACCAAACGCGCGGGTTCTTCTCCCAACACCCAACGCAGGGCGCGCGAAAAGAAGATCGCGGGGGTGCCGCCGGCGGCCAGGAACCGGCCCAGGCACAGCAGGTACGTCATGCCGCCCCCGGCGATAAGGACCCAGCCGGCATCCCAGAACCCGCCCCGGCGATGCGCGCCGGGATCGATGGCCGCGGGGAGGATCCACGCGACCGCGACGGGCTCCAGCGCCGTGAAAATGAGGCCGCGGATCCAGAGCATTGCTTACTGCTCTTCCGAGCCGACTTTGAGCACGGCCAGGAAGGCTTCCTGGGGGATATCCACGCGGCCCACGCGCTTCATGCGCTTCTTGCCTTCCTTCTGCTTTTCCAGCAGCTTGCGCTTGCGGGTGATGTCGCCGCCGTAGCACTTGGCGAGCACGTTCTTGCGCATCGCCGGAATGGTCTCGCGGGAGACGATCTTGTTGCCGATGGCCGCCTGGAGCGCGACCTCGAACATCTGCCGCGGGATCAGCTTGCGCATGCGCTCGATGAGCGCCTTGCCGCGCTCATAAGCGTGATCGCGGTGCACGATCATGGAGAGCGCGTCCACCGGGTCGCCCGCCACCAGCACGTCGAGCTTCACCATGGGCGAGGCGCGGTAGCCGGCGAAGTGGTAGTCGAGCGAGGCGTAGCCGCGCGAGACGGTCTTCAGCCGGTCGTAAAAATCGAGCACGATCTCGTTGAGCGGCAGCTCGTAGTCGAGCAGCACGCGCCCGCCCCCCAGGTGTTCGAATTTCTTCTGCTGGCCGCGCTTCTCCTCGAGCAGCTTCAGGATGCCGCCGAGGAAATCCTCGCGCGTGATGACCGTGGCGAGGATGATGGGTTCCTCCACCTGCCGGATGCGCGAGGGATCGGGGAAGCGCGTGGGGTTATCCACCTCGACCACCTCGCCGGCGGTGGTCTCGACGCGGTAGCGCACGCCCGGCGCGGTGGTGATCAGGTCGATATCGAACTCGCGTTCCAGCCGCTCCTGCACGATCTCCAGGTGCAGCAGTCCGAGGAAGCCGCAGCGGAAGCCGAAGCCGAGGGCCGCGGAATTTTCGGGCTCGAAGCTGAAGGCGCTGTCGTTGAGGCGCAGCTTCTCGAGCGCGTCGCGCAGCAGGCCGTGCTCGTGGGATTCCACCGGATAAAGCCCGGCGAACACCATGGGCTTGATTTCTTCAAAGCCCGGCAGGGCGGTTTCGGCGGGGGCGTCGTGATCCGTGATGGTATCGCCGATCTTGGCGTCGCCCACATTCTTGATGTTGGCGTAGAGGAAGCCGACCTCGCCCGCGGAAAGCTCGTCGCAGGGCGTGGCCTTGGGCGACTGGTAGCCGAGCCCTTCCACCTCGTAGACCTGCCCGTTGGAAACCAGGCGGATGCGCTGGCCCTTGCGCAGGCGGCCGTCCACCACGCGCGCCAGGATGATGACGCCGCGATAGGCATCGAACCAGGAATCGAAGATGAGCGCGCGCAGCGGCGCGTCGGGCGAACCCTTGGGCGGCGGGATCAGGTGCACGATGGATTCGAGGATGTCGTGCACGCCGGTGCCCTGCTTGGCGCTGGTGAGGACGGCGTCGCGCGCGTCGAGACCGATGATGTGCTCGATCTGCTCGCGGATGCGCTCGGGCTCGGCGGCGGGCAGGTCGATCTTGTTGATGACCGGAATGATCTCCAGGTTGTGGTGCAGCGCCAGGTAGGTGTTGGCGAGGGTCTGCGCCTCCACGCCCTGCGAAGCGTCCACCACCAGCAACGCGCCTTCGCAGGCCTGAAGACTGCGGGAAACTTCGTAACTGAAATCGACGTGCCCGGGCGTGTCGATGAGGTTGAGCTGGTAGAGGTTGCCGTCGTCACCGTGGTAGTTGAGCCGCACGGCGTGGGCTTTGATGGTGATGCCGCGCTCGCGCTCCAGGTCCATGGAGTCGAGCACCTGGTCCATCATCTCGCGCGCGGTGAGCGCGCCGGTGTATTCGAGCAGGCGGTCGGCCAGCGTGGACTTGCCGTGATCGATGTGGGCGATGATGGAGAAGTTCCGGATGAAGTCGCGGTCCATGCGGTATGATGATGCGTGAACGGGCCTGTAATCCCGATTATCCCATATGTCGCCCACCCACATTTTGTTTGAGGCGGAGAACGGTATAGCGCGGATCACCATCAACCGGCCCGAGAAGCGCAACGCGTTGAACCGGGCGGTGATCGGGGAGCTGGAGGAGGCGTTCTCGCGGGTGGAGGGCGACGCCGCGCTGCGGGGCCTGATCGTCACGGGCGCGGGCGAAAAGGCGTTCGTGGCGGGCGCGGATATCCATGAGCTGGCGGCGCTGTCTCCCGCCGGGGCGCGCGAGTATGCCGAACGCGGGCAGGGCGCGCTGCGGCGGCTGGAGACCATGGGCAAGCCGTCGGTGGCGGCAATCAACGGGTTCGCGCTGGGCGGCGGGCTGGAGCTGGCCATGGCGTGTACGGTGCGGTTCGCCGCGCCGGAGGCCAGGCTGGGCCAGCCGGAAGTGAAGCTGGGCATCATTCCAGGCTACGGCGGCACGCAACGGCTGGCGCGGCTGGTGGGGCGCGGGCGCGCGCTCCAGATGCTGCTGGACGGGGAACCGGTGGAGGCGGCCGAGGCGCTGCGGATCGGGCTCGTCAACGCGGTGGTTCCGCTCCCGGAGTTGCTGCCGTACAGCGCGGCGTGGCTGGCGAAGGTGCTGGCCAACGCTCCGGCGGCGGTCTCCCTGGTGATGGAGACGGTGGATGCGGGGCTCGATATGGGCCTCGATGCGGGCCTGCGGCTGGAAGCGGCGGCGTTCGGTTTGACCGCGGCCACCCAAGACGCGAAGGAAGGCGCGCGGGCGTTCCTGGAAAAGCGGCGCCCCTCATTTGTCGGAAAGTGAAACCATGTCGAGAGTGATTGAAGGACAACTGGCGTCGGCCGGTCTGAAATTTGCGATTGTGTTGAGCCGGTTCAACAGCTTCGTGACGGACCGGCTGCTGGCCGGCGCGATGGATGCGCTGGCGCGCACGGGCTGCAACCCCGAGGATATCGAGGTGGTGAAGGTGCCGGGGTCTTGGGAGATCCCGCTCGCCGCGAAAACGGTGGCGGCGCAGAAGCGGCACGACGCGGTGATCTGCCTGAGCGCGGTGATCCGCGGCGATACGCCGCATTTCGATTACGTGGCCGCCGAGACCTCCAAGGGAATCGCGCACGCGGCGCTCGAAACCGGCGTGCCGATCTCGTTCGGCGTGTTGACCACCAACACGCTGGAGCAGGCCATCGACCGCGCGGGCACCAAGGGCGGCAACAAGGGCTACGACGCCGCCATGACCGCCATCGAAATGGCCAACCTGATGCGGCAGTTGAGGGAACCGGTAGCGTAAATGGCCTCCCGGCACCGTTCGCGCCAGCGCGCGCTGCAAATCCTCTACATGTGGGATGTGCGGCGCCAGCCTGCCGCGGAGGCTCTGGACGCCTACTACGAGACGCTCTACTCGGAGGAAAGCCGGGCGCGCCCGCAGCGCGACGCGTTCCTGGAGGAGTTGGTGAACGGCGTGGTGGACCGCGTGGCGTCTATCGACGAGAGCATCAGCCGGCACGCCGAGCATTGGCGCATCGAGCGCATGCCCATGGTGGACCGCAACATCCTGCGGCTGGCGGTGTACGAAATGCAGCACCTGGATACGCCCGCGCCGGTGGTGATCGACGAAGCGCTGGAACTGGCGCGGCGCTACTCCAACGAGGAGTCCGTGCAGTTCATCAACGGCGTGCTGGACGCGGTGCACCGGGAATCCGCCGGTCACGCCTGAGGCGGAATTTTTTGCCGCGTCGTTTCAGATATTTGCGCGTGGAGCTCGCCCGGATGCGGGGCGCGCGCATGGTTACCTGGAGCCAGGAGGGTGACCATGACGAAATTCCTTAGGATTCTGCCACACGCCATCGAACTGGCCCGCATCGCCGAGGCTGCCATGCCTCTTCCCGGGCAGGGGAAGGCCAAGCTGGCCTTCGCGCTGGACGCGGCCGAGGCCGCCTACGAGGCCGAGGAGGAGATGCGCTCGAACTGGAAGGACAAGGGCAAGTTCCTGGAGTCCATCGCAAAAGCCATCAACGTGACCGTGGCGCTGTTGAACGCCGGCGGGGTGTTCAAGCACAAGGCGGCGTAAGAAGGAACGCAGGCCCGCGGCGTTGGCAGCACGGGCGTAGTGGTGGAATTTCGGTTCACGTGCCGATGTAGCGGGCGTAGAGGCTGCGGGCCAGGGCGGGGTCGCCGGTGCCCTTCACGATGGCGCGGCCGTCGGGAAAGACGGTGAGCTCGTAGGGCGGCGCGAGGAAGCGCAGGACAAACTCGTTGGCGCGCACCTCGCCGAGCGGCGCCAAACGCGCGGCAAGCTCGGCCAGGTCCAAGGGGCGCTCGCGCTCGTGGACCTGGACGGCGTTGCGCCCGCACAGGGTGACCGGCGGGCGCGTGCGGCTTTCCAGCCACTCGAAGCGGCGCTGGCCGCAGGCGGGACATTCCGGATCGGGAGGCGGCTGCGCAATCTGGCGTATGCCCCCCTCCCAGACGTCGATGGTCGTGATGCGCGGCGCCGCATCGCCCGCAACCAGGATGCGCAGCGCCGCGGCCACTTGCAGAGAAGCCACCGCCGACGTCACGGCGTTCAGCACACCGGCGGTTTCGCAGGTGGGCTGAACGCCCCCGGGCGGCTGCGGGTACACGCAGCGCAGGCAGGCGGTGCGTCCGGGGACGACCGGCATGGTGATCCCGTAGCTTCCCACCGCCGCCCCGTACACCCAGGGCACGCCGCCGGCTACCGAGTAGTCATTCACCAGGTAGCGCGTGTCGAAGTTGTCGGTTCCGTCCAGAATAACATTGGCTCCGGCCAGCAGGTTCGCGATATTCACAGGTGTAAGATCCGCGACAATGCCGCGGATCTCGATGCCGGAGTTCACGCGCTTGAGACGCTGCTCCGCGGCCGCCGCTTTGGGCATGGCCTTGGCGGCGTCCTCTTCCTCAAACAGCCACTGGCGCTGGAGATTGCCCGCCTCCACGTAGTCGCGGTCGATGATGGTGATGCGGCCCACGCCCGCACGCGCCAGGGCTCCCGCCTGAAGGCTGCCCAGCGCGCCGCAGCCCACAACCGCGGCATGCGCGGCCAGCAGCCGCTCCTGCCCCTGGTCTCCGATTCGGGGAAACAGAATCTGCCGCGAATAACGTTCGCGCTGGCCCTCGGTCATGCAACCCGATGGTAACAAAGTTGCTCAAAAGGCACTTACGTTATCATGAGGTTGGTGCGCCCCCTCATCTTGTTTTTGGCCTGTCTGGCGCTGTTTGCGCCGGGCGCGGCCGCCCAGCCGGAACGCTGGGAAGGCCGGCGCATCGCGACCATTCAGTTCATCCCGCCGGAGCAGCCGCTCGACCCGCAGGAGATCAAGGAGATCCTGCCGCTGAAGATCGGCACGCCGCTGCGCATGGCGGACGTGCGCGCGGCCATCGAGCGGCTGTACGCCACGGGGCGTTACGAAGATATGCAGGTGGACGCCGCGGATCACAACGGAGACGTGATTATCCGGTTCATCACGCGCGACAGCCACTTCATCGGGCACGTTTCGGTAACCGGCGGGATTTCGGTGCCGCCCAACGCCGGGCAGCTTGTGAATGCCACGCGGCTGGAACTGGGCCAGCCGTTTTCCGAGGACAAGATCGCCACCGCGCGAGACGGCGTCAAACGGCTGCTCGAGCTGAACGGACTGTACCGGAGCAACATCCGTCCGGAGTTCGACTACGACCCCGTGGCGCAGCAGGTCCACATCCGCTTTGTGGTCGATCAAGGACCGCGCGCGCGGTTCACCGGCCCGGCGTTGCAGGGCAACCTGAAGGCGGAGCCTGCCCGGCTGGTGGATTGGACGGGCTGGCGGCGCTTCCTGATCGGCGGATGGAAGCCGGTGACGCAGGACCGCGTGCTGCGCGGGCTGGACAGCATCCGCCGCAAATATGAGAAGCAGGGGCGGCTTCAAGCCAAGGTCTCGTTGCAGTCGCTCGACTACGACGAAGACACGAACCGCGTGCGCCCGGCGATCGAGGTGGACGCGGGGCCGCGCATCCAGGTGAACACGGTGGGCGCCGGAGTGAGCAAGGGCAGGCTGCGCCAGCTCGTTCCCATTTACGAAGAGCACACCGTGGACCACGATCTGCTCGTGGAAGGCTCGCGGAACCTGCGGGACTGGTTCCAGTCGCGAGGCTACTTCGACGCCGAGGTGGAGCCCAAGCAGCAGCGCGTGATCAACGACAAGGCGGAGATCGACTTCCTCATCAACACCGGACGGCGGCACAAGCTGGAGCACCTGGAGATCAAGGGCAACAAGTACTTCACCACCGATGCCATCCGGGAGCGAATGTTCCTGCAACCCGCGTCGCTGCTGCAATTCCGCCACGGGCGTTACAGCGAGGCGCTGCTCCAGCGGGACCAGGACTCCATCGCGAACCTGTACAAGTCGAACGGCTTCCGCGATGTTTCGGTGAACGCGCGCGTGGTGGATAACTACCGCGGCAAGAGCGGCGGCATCGCGGTGTTCATGATCATCGAGGAAGGGCCGCAGTGGTACGTCAACGACCTGACCATCAAGGGCATTCAATCGCTCAACGAGGAGGAGATCCGGGGCATGGTCAGCTCGGCGCCGGGACAGCCCTACAGCGAGTACAACGTCTCGGTGGACCGCGATACGATCCTGGCGCAGTACTTCACGCGCGGGTTTCCCAACGCTACGTTCGAATGGAATTCGCAGCCCGCCTCCGGCAAGCCCCATCACATGGACGTGCAGTACGTGATCCAGGAGGGCAGGCAGCAGTTCGTGCGCCAGGTGCTGATCACGGGGCTGAAACGCACCGACCCGACCATGATCCACCGCAACATCCTGCTGAACCCCGGCGACCCGCTCTCGCCCAGCCGGATGTGGGAGACGCAGCGGCGGCTGTACGACCTGGGGGTGTTCGCCAGGGTCAACACGGCGATACAGAACCCGGAAGGCGAGACCGGGCGTAAGTACGTGCTGTACGACATGGAAGAGGCCAGCCGCTGGTCGCTTTCCACCGGCTTCGGCGCGGAGGTGGCGAGAATCGGCGGCGGCTGCCGCACGTGCCTGGACGCGCCCTCGGGCCAGACGGGCTTCGCGCCGCGCGTGTCCGCCGACCTGACGCGCTTCAACATGCTGGGGTTGGGGCACGCCCTCAGTTTTCGCACGCGCGTTTCCACGCTGGAGCGGCGCGCCTTGCTGAACTACTCCGCGCCGCGCTTCCGGAACCAGGACGGGCTGAACCTCTCGTTTACCGGACTCTACGACACCTCGCTGAACGTGCGCACTTTCGCCTCCAAGCGGTTCGAGGGCTCGGCGCAGCTTTCGCAGCGCTACTCCAAGGCGACCACGTTGTTCTACCGCTACACTTACCGGCGCGTCAGCGTGGATCCCGCCACCCTGAAGATTTCGCCGCTGCTGATTCCCCAACTGGCGCAGCCAGTGAGGCTCGGCATGCTCTCCTTCAACGGGGTGCAGGACCGGCGCGACGACCCGACCGATCCGCGGCGGGGGATCTACAACACGCTGGACCTGGGCCTGGCGGAGCGGATTTTCGGCTCGCAGCGGAATTTTCTGCGGTTGCTGGCCCGCAACAGCACCTATCACGCGCTGACCCGCAAGTACGTGCTGGCGCGGGCCACCACGTTCGGCGACCTGTACGCGTTCCGCTTCCGGGGGCCGGCCATCCAGAGCATTCCGCTGGCAGAGCGGTTCTTCTCAGGCGGCGGCACGTCGCACCGCGGCTTCGGCGAGCAGCAGGCCGGACCGCGCGACACCTCCACGGGTTTTCCCATCGGCGGCACCGCGCTGTTCACGAACAACACGGAACTCCGCTTTCCGCTGATCGGGGAGAATATCGGCGCCGTGCTGTTCCACGACATGGGGAACGTCTATTCGGGCGTGCAGCAGATCTCTTTCCGGGTGCGCCAGCGCGACCTGGAGGACTTCGATTACATGGTGCACGCGGCCGGCTTCGGGGTTCGCTACCGCACACCGATCGGACCGGTGCGGCTCGATTTCGCCTACAGCATGAACCCGCCGCGCTTTTTCGGGTTCAAAGGCACGCTGAACGACTTCTACAACGCCGGCACCGATCCCTGCCGCACGCAGCCGGACCGCTGCTTGGCGCAAAGCTCGGGTCACTTCCAGTTCTACTTTTCGATCGGGCAGACTTTCTGATGAAGGCTCGATACGGCACCATCCCGATCCTGGTCCTGCTGCTGGGCGGCGCGGCGGCGGCCGAGATCATCGACCGCATCGCGGTGATCGTGGGCAATCGTGTGATCACGGAAAGCGAGATCGAGCGCGAAATCCGCGTCACGGCATTCCTGAACCGCGAGCCGCCCGATTTGAGTCCCGCGGCGCGGCGCAAGGCCGCCGACCGGCTGATCGAGCAGAAACTGGTGCGCCGCGAACTGGAGCTTAGCCGCTATCCGCAACCGGCGCCCGCCGAGGTGGAGCCGCTCTACCGGGGACTGGAGGTTCGCCACGGCGGGGCCGCGGGCCTGCGCAAGGCGCTGGAGAACTACGGCTTCACCGAGAGCGCCCTGCGCGAGCACCTGCTCTGGCAGCTCACCCTGATGCGCTTTATCGACGTGCGTTTCCGTCCCGGCATTTCGATCTCCGAACAGGAGGTGCAGGAGTATTACGAGAAGCACCTCAACGGCGCCGGCAATCTGGAGCAGTACCGGGAGAAGATCGAGCAGGCGCTCACCAACGAGCGCATCAACCAGGACCTGGACCGCTGGCTGCAACGCGCGCGCACGCGGAACCGCATCGAATACAAGGAGGCCGTGTTCCGATGAGCCGGCGTTCCCGCATCGTGCTGATCGCGGCCGGATCGTTGGCGGGCACGGCGCTGCTTCTGGCGGCGGCGGCCGTGGTGATCCTGCGCAGCGAGTGGTTCTTCGGGAAAGTCCGCGGGCGGGTCCTCGCCGAGATGGAACGCGCCACGGGCGGGCGCGCCGAAATCGGCAGGTTCCGTTTCGACTGGAAGACGCTCACTGCCACAGTTGACAACCTGGTGCTGCGCGGCGCCGAGCCGGCCGGCAAGCCGCCGCTCTTCCGGGCCGATTCCGTGGCGATCGGGCTGAAGATCGTCTCGCTGGTGAAGAAGCAGGTCGATCTCGACCGGCTGCAAGTCAACCAGCCGCGGGCGTACCTGATCGTCTATCCCGACGGCCGCACCAACGTGCCGGAGCCCAGGATCAGGCGACCGAAAAAGCCCGTGCTCGAAACCATTCTCGACCTGGCGGTCAAGCGGTTTGAGATCAACCGCGGCACGTTCGAGGTGGAGAACCGCTTCAAGGCGCCGTTCGATGCGCGCGGCCAGGACCTCCGGGCGAAGTTCGGGTATGACTTCACCGGCCCGCGTTACAGCGGCACGCTCTCGGTGCACCCGCTGGATTTCCGCTACGGGAGCTACCCGCCTCTGCCGGTCCACGCCGACATGAACCTGGCGCTGGAGCGCAACCGGGTCCTGGTGGAGAGCGCGCAGCTAGCCGCGGGCGCCTCGCGGGTGAGTTTCTCGGGCGCGGTGGAGAACGTGAACCGGGTTCCCTCGGGAACGTTCCGGTATGAGGCGCGCCTGAAGCTGGAAGATGCCGGCCGGTTCCTGGCGCTCGGCTCCGGGCAGCGCGGCGAGTTGCAGACCTCGGGCACGGCGCGTTTTCTCGGCGCGGAGTACGAGATCGGCGGTGAGTTGCACGCCGCCGGCGTGACAATCCGCAGCGGCTCGATCGGCGTGCGCGAGGCGCGCGCGGACGGCGATCTGCGTGTGACGCCCGGACGCGTGGAAGCCTCGCACCTCCGCCTGAGCGGCGTGGCGGCCGGAGGGAAGCAAAGCGCGGAAGTGGGCGCGCAGATCGCCCAAGCGGAACTCAGGAACCGCAACCTGGAGCTGACCGGATTGCGGGTGGCCACGCTCGGCGGCACTTTCGAGGGGCGCGCCTCGCTGCGCGATTTCGACCGCTACATGGTGGAGGGCGGCGTGGAGGGGTTCGACGCGCGCCGGCTGATGGCGTTGGCGGACCGCCGGCCCGCGCCGTGGAACGGCCGCATCTCGGGCCCGGTGCGCGCGGAAGGCTCGCTCTCCCGCAAGGGCTCCACGGCGGCCACGGCGCGGCTGAGCATCAGCCCCGCGCCGGACAGCGCTCCGGTGAATGGTGAAGTGCAGGCGACGTACGACCAGCGGAGCGGCGTTCTCGACCTGGGCCGCTCCTACCTGCAACTGCCGGCCACCAGGCTGGATCTGACCGGAAGCATCGGCCGCCGGCTCGACATTCGGCTGACGAGCACGAATTTGGACGACCTGTTGCCCGCGCTGAACGCGCCGTCGCTGCCGTTGAAGCTGGAAAACGGCAAGGCGGCCTTCACGGGCGCCGTCACCGGCACGCTCGAGAGCCCGCGGATCGACGGCCGCGCCGCGCTTACCGGTTTCAACTTCCAGGGCCGGCATTTCGATTCTCTTCAGGCCGGCGTTACCGCCTCGCCGGGCGGCGTGACCCTGCGGGACGCGCTCGTGGCGCGCGGCTCGATGCGGGCGCAGTTCGCCGGAACGCTGGCGCTGACCGATTGGAAGACCGCCTCGGGGAGCGCGGTGTCGTTCCAGGGCTCGATTCAGAACGCGGATGTGCGCGACCTGGCGGCCCTGGCAGGACACGCCGGCGCACCCGTCAGCGGCAAGGTAAGCGGGTCTGCCCAGGTGACCGGCACAGCAGGCAACCCGCTGCTCAGCGCCGACGTGACCGCGGTCAACGGCGAGTTAGGGGGTGAGCCTTACGATCGCATCGCGGCCAAGGTCGCTTACAGCAACGAGACGCTGCAAGTGACTTCCGGCTCGATCACCGCCGGCCAGAAGCGCATCGACCTCGCTGCGGCGTACCGGCACGCGCGCGGCGATTTCGGAAACGGCCGGCTCGAGTTCCAGACCAGCAGCAACAGCCTCCCGCTCGACCAGGTGCAATTCGTAGCCAAGCGCTTCCCCGCCCTGCACGGCACGGTGCTGTTGAGGGCCCAGGGCGCCGTGGACGTGGTGAAGGGCCAGCCGCGCGTGGCGGATCTGAACGGGGACGTAACCGCCTCGGGCATCCAATCCGACGGCCAGCCGCTGGGCGACGCGCACCTGACCGCTTCCTCGCAAGGCGGCGTGCTCACGGCGCACCTTGAATCCAACTTCGCCGATGCGGTGATCAAGGGCGACGGGCGGTGGAAGCTCGCGGACGATTACCCCGGAACGGCGCGGTTGACCTTCTCGGGGGTGAACCTGACGAAAGTCCAGAACTGGATCGAACCGGGCCGCGCGCCGGAACTGCGGCGCATCGCGGGCGCGGTGCAGGGCGAGGCGACCCTCAAGGGTCCCATCCTGGATCCGCAGCGCTGGACGGCCACGCTGCGCATTCCGGACCTGCGCGTGGGACCCGCGCCGGGCGTGGCGGCGGCCGCCCTCACGCCCAACATCACGCTGCGCAACTCGGGCCCCATCGTGGTCACCATGGTGAACGGCGCGGCGAAGATTCAGAGCGCGCGGCTGGTGGGCCGGGCAACGGATGTGAACATCACGGGGACGATCACGCCGCAGCAGCGGAACGCCGTAGACCTCAAGGTAAACGGCCGCGTAGACCTGGCCATGCTCCAGGATTTCGACCGCGATATGAACGCCTCCGGGGCCGTAGTCATGGACGCGGCCGTTCGCGGCGCGCTCAACGGGCCGCAGGTGACGGGGCAGATGGAAATGCAGGGCGCCACGTTCAACTACGGGGACCTGCCCGCCGGCATTTACAACGCGCGCGGGCTGATCCGCTTCACGGGCACGCAGGCGACGATTCAGTACCTGGAGGGCGAGAGCGGCGGCGGCAAGGTGACGGCGGCGGGTTTCATCGGCTACGGCGGAGGCAACCTGGTCTTCCGTTTGCGCGCCACAGCGAAGCAGGTGCGGCTGCGCTTCCAGGGCGCCAGCATCGTCTCCAACGCCAGCCTGAACTGGACGGGGACCTCCGGCCGCAGCACGGTGGCGGGCACCGTCACCATCGCACGGGCGGGATTCAACCCGCGCTCGGATTTCAGCAACCTGCTGGCGCGCTCGGCCGAACCGGTGCGGACGCCCTCGGCGCGCACGGGCGTGCTGAGCGGCATGCGTTTCGACGTGCAGATCGAAACCGCGCCCGACCTGGCCTTCCAGAGCACGCTGACGCAGGACATACAAATGGACGCCAACCTGCGGCTGCGCGGCACGGCGACCAACCCCTCGCTGCTCGGCCGCATCAACATCACCCAGGGCCAGGTAATGTTCTTCGGCACGGCGTACACCATCAACCAGGGGGCCATCGCGTTCTACAATCCGATGCGGATCGAGCCGATTCTGAACATCGACCTGGAGACGCGCGCCCGCGGCGTCGACGTCACGCTCACGGTGACCGGGCCCATCAACAAGCTGAACCTGACGCCGCGGTCGGACCCGCCGCTGCAATTCAACGAGATCGTGGCGCTGCTGGCCACGGGAAGGGCGCCGACTTCGGACCCGAACCTGCTGGCGCAGCAGACCACCTCGCCGCAGACCTGGCAGCAGATGGGGGCTTCGGCGCTGCTGGGGCAGGCCATCGCCAACCCGGTGGCGGGGCGCTTGCAGCGCTTCTTCGGCATTACGCGGCTCAAGATCGACCCGACCCTGACGGGCGTGGAGAACAACCCGCAAGCGCGGCTCACGCTGGAGCAGCAGGTGACCCCCAACATCACGTTCACCTACATTACCAACGTGACCAACAGCAACCCGCTGGTGGTCCAGGTGGAGTGGGCCATCAGCCGCAAGTGGAGCGTGATCGCGATCCGCGATGAGAACGGATATTTCGGAATCGATTTCTTTTACAAGAAGAGGTTTTAGCCGGAAAGGGCGACCATGACCGGCCGCATTCTCAGCATCAACGTTTCGCCCGGCGGCCTGCCCAAGAGGCCTCTTGCCGCGGCGAACCTCACCCCGCGCGGGGTGGAGGGCGATTCCTGGGCGCACCCGCGCATCCACGGCGGTCCGGAAAAAGCCGTGCTGGTGCTCGATTCCGAAACCCTCGAGGAGCTTTCGCGGCGCGGCTATCCGGTCTACCCCGGCGCGCTCGGCGAGAACCTCACCACCGCGGGGCTGGACCGGCGGCAGTTGCGCATCGGGCAACTGCTGCGCGCCGGCGAGGCGTGGCTGGAAATCACCAGGATCAGGGTCCCGTGCGCGAGCCTTGAGGTGTACGGACCGGCCATCAGGCAGGAGATCTACGACCAGCGGGTGAAGGCGGGCGACGTATCTTCGCCGCGTTGGGGCATGAGCGGCTTCTACGCGCGCGTCATCAGACCCGGGACGGTTCACGCAGAGGATATAATCTCTGTGGTGGCCACCCTGGCCTGACGCATGGCCTCGTTACTCGAATCCATCCCGTTTCGCGATCCGGCCCGGGCACGCGAGGATATCGCGCGGCTGGGCGCGGGCATTCCGGCCCCGGTGGAAGCGCGGCTCAAGCTGCTGCTTGAATCCCTGCCCGATCCCGACGAAGCGCTGCACTACCTGGAACGTTTCCGGCGCGAGGCGCCGGGCGCCTTCGAGCGCGTGCTGGCTTCTCCCGCCGCGCTGCAATACCTGCTCACCATTTTCTCCTACAGCCGCTTTCTTTCGGATGCGCTGGTCCGATATCCGGAATCGATCCTCCAACTGGCCGGTTCCGGGCGCCTGTACCGCGTGCTCTCGGCGGAGGAATACGCGGAGCGCCTGCTGGATTTTCTCGGGCCGGAATCGCGCGGTGTGCCGCAGCCGCTGGAACTGGCGCGCTTCCGCAGGCGGCAGATCCTGCGCATCGTGCTGCGCGACGCGCTGGGGCTGGCCACTCTCTCCGACGTCGCCGAGGAACTTTCCAACCTGGCCGACGCCATCCTCGACATCGCCTACGCGCGCATCCGCGACGAGCTCGTGGGGCGCTACGGCGAGCCGTTGCTGGCCGATGGCGCGCCTTGCGGGTTCTCCGTCCTCGCCCTGGGAAAACTGGGCGGCAGGGAGCTGAACTACAGCTCCGACATCGACCTGATGTTCCTTTACGGCGCCAACGGCGAGACCGGCGGCCCTAACCGGATCACCAACAAGGAATTTTTCAAGAAGGTCGCCAACCGCCTGACCGAACTGCTCTCCACCTACACGCCGGAAGGGCTGTGCTACCGCGTGGACCTGCGGCTCCGGCCCGAGGGCCGCTTCGGCGAGGTGGCCGTCTCCACGGCGGGAGCGCTCAACTACTACAGCCAGCGCGCGCGCGACTGGGAAAAGCAGATGCTCATCAAGGGGCGCGCGTGCGCCGGCGAGCCCGGCCCCGGCCAGGAGCTGCTGCAAGGAGTCGAGGAGCTGATCTACGCCAGCACGCTCGACTTCAGCGCCGTGGAAGCGGTCTCGGAAACGCGCCAGCGCATCGGCGAAAAACTCGCCGGGCGGCGTTCCCCATCCGGCCTCGACGTGAAACTCGCACCCGGCGGCATACGCGACATCGAGTTCCTGGTGCAGTGTCTGCAACGGCTGCACGGCGGCCGCGAGACGTGGGTGCGGCACGGCGGCACGCTGCTCGCGCTCTTCCGGCTGCGCGACAAGGGCCTGCTCTCCGGCGTCGAATACGCGCGCCTGGCAAACGCCTACCAGTTCCTGCGTCACCTGGAACACCGCCTGCAATTCGACGAGGACCGGCAGGTGCACACGCTCCCGGCCTCGCCGCGGGAACTCGAGATCCTGGCGCGCAAGATGCCGCGCGGCGGCTCCGGCGAAATGCGCGGCGCGGCGTGGCTGGAAAGCGCTGTGCGCGAACACCTCGGCAACGTGCGCGAGCTGTACGAACGCGTCATCCACGCGCAGCAGCCGATGTATTACACCGCCGCCGAAGCCGGCCCGGCCGAGCCCGAGCCCGCCGAAGACCCGGCGCCCAACGCGGCCGTGAACCTACAGCGCTTCCTCGACCAGCGCGCGCCGCAACTGGCGCGCTCGCTGGCCGCCGCCAACCTGCACCGCGGGCGCGAGCGCTTCGATCATTACCTGGAAAAAGCGCTGGCTGACGCGGCGCTGCTCGATCGCCTCGACTCCGATCCGGCGCTCGCCGCGCGCGCGGTGGACCTGTTCGAGCACAGCCAATACTTCGGCGACCAGTTGCTGCGCTATCCCGAGTTGCTGCTCGAACTGGCGGATGGCGCCGCGCCCGGCGAGGAAGCCTTGGAAGACCCCGCCGCGCTGCGCCGCCATTTTCGCCGCAGCATGTGCCGCGTTCAGGCGGCCAGCCTGTTCGGGCCCGAGCCGATCTTCACCACGCTCGAGCGCACCTCGGACCTGGCCGACAGCGTGATCGCCGCCGCCTACCGGATGGCGCTGCGCGACGCCCCGCCGCCCGCCAACCCCGCCTACCAGCCGCACGACCAGATGATGGTCATTACGCTCGGCCGGCTCGGCATGCGCGAGTTCGACCTGGCCTCCGACGCCGACCTGGTCTTCGTCATCCCCGATCGCGACGCCGCCGAGCAGGTCTACTGGACTGGCGTGGCCGAGCGCACTATCCACACCATCAGCGCCTACACCGGCGAAGGCGTGATGTTCGCCGTGGATACGCGCCTGCGGCCCAACGGGCGCGAAGGCGCGCTGGTGCAGCCGGAAAGCTCGTACAAGACCTATTTCGCCAAACAGGCCGAAGCCTGGGAAGGCATCGCGTACATGAAGTCGCGCGCCGTGGCGGGCAACGTGGAGCGCGCCACGGATTTTCTCCACGAGCTTCAGGAAGTGGACTGGCGGCGCTACGGACAGAGCGGCCGCTCGCGCAAGGAGCTGGCCCAGATGCGCGCCCGCCTGGAAAAGGAACAGGGCTCGAAGAACCCCCTCAAGGCGGGGCCGGGCGGCTACTACGACATCGATTTCGTGCTCATGTACCTGCGGCTGAAAGGCGCCGGCATCTTCTACAAGGTGCTCAACACGCCCGCGCGCATCGACGTCATCGAAAAGATGGGCCACCTGGACCGCGAGGACGCCGACTTCCTGCGCGACGCCGCGGCCTTTTACCGCTCCATCGACCACGGCCAGCGTCTGGCCACGGGACGCGCCGCGGCGGATCTGCCCACCTCGCAGGCGCAGCTCGAAACCCTGGCGGAGCTGGCGCGGCGCTGGATTCCGGAACCGTGGCGGGAGATGAAGCTCGAATCCGCCGTCGCCGAAATCCGGCGCTCCACCCGAACGTTCTACAGCCGGCTGTTCGGCCAGTAGAAGTGGAGCACTTCCGGCCGCACCCGGCCGGAGTCGTACATGCAATGGAGCGGTTCGGCGCGGTAGCCGGCGGCCATCGACCGCACCAGGCGCGGAATGGCCAGGGCATCATCCGGCGCATGCTCGGTGGCGATCGAGAGGCGCGGGCGGAAACGCTGGATCACGGACCGCGCGCCGGCCAGCGCACGCGGTTCGGCGCCTTCCACGTCCATCTTGATGTAATCCACCCGCGAGAGCTTGAGTTCCGCGGCTATCGAATCAATGGTCGCCAGCGGCACCCGGAACTGCTTGCCGGCGCGCCGCTCCACCACGGAGTCGCCGTGCAGTGTGAGCGTGTCCGGCTTGTCCCAAACGCCTTTCGGATACACGATCACCCGCCCCTCGGCGATCTCGGCCGAGAAGGTGCGGCGCAGGCAGGGCTCTTTCTCCGGCATGGGTTCGATGGCCACCACCAACGACGCGCCGTGCCGCAGCGCGCGGCGCGTAAACGAGCCGATATCGGCGCCGCAATCCAGCACGACATCGCCGGCATGCACCGCCTGAGCGCCGGCGCCGTAATACTCGAGTTCCTGCTCGGCGAGCACGATATGGAGCGACCCTGCGGTGCTGGGCGGGATCCAGAACGGGCCCTGCGGCGTCTCCCATAGTTCGAGGCCGGCTTCCGTCCGGACCCGGCGGCTTCCCGCGCGCATGCGCTGGCGCGCCTCGTCGATCCGCGCGGACTCGGCGGGGACGCCGAGCGTGGCCTCGAGCGGGCAACTGCTGCGCCCGGCCACGCACAGCGCGAACAGTCGCGCCGGCGGCCAGAAGATGACCAGGAACGCGGCGTCGGCCAGCAGAAAAAGAGCCAACACGACGCGGAGAATGCGCATACCTACGGATAACGCCGCGGGCCGCCGCGTTCAACGCTGCCGATGCGCATCGGCCCGACGCTAACCAAGGTGAATTTCAGTTCAGCAGGCGCCCCTGCCGGAGATAGGCCGGGGTCTCCAGGTCCTCGGGATCGAACACCGGCTCGGGTTCGCGCGGCGCGGCCGCTTCGGGCTCCGGCTGCGGTTCCGGTTCCGGCTCGATGTAGACGGGCTCCGGTTCGGGCGCGGCGGCGCGGAAAGCGGCGGGCGCGTTCGCCGGCTGCAATCCCGTCGCGATGACCGTGATTTTGACCGCATCCTCCATGGATTCGTTCAGAATCACGCCGAAGTTGATCTGCACATCCTCGCAGGCGGCGGCGTCGCGGATGATGTTGCACGCCTCGTTCACCTCGTGCAGCCCGAGGCGGCTCGAGCCGGTGATATTGATGAGCACGCTGCGCGACCCGGCGATGCGGGAGTCCTCCAGCAGCGGGCAACTGATCGCCTGGCGCGCGGCTTCCACGGCGGCGTTCTCTCCCTTGCACGTCGCGGTGCCCATCATCGCGTAGCCCATGCCGAGCATGGTGGCCTTGATGTCGGCGAAGTCGCGGTTGATGAGGCCCGGCGTGGTCATAATGTCGCTGATGCCCTGCACCGCCTGGCGCAGCAGGTCGTCGGCGGTCTTGAACGCCTCGAAGAAGCTGGCACCGCGGGGCGCCAGCGCGAGCAGCCGGTCGTTGGGGATGGCGATGACGGTATCCACGGCCCCGGCCAGCTTCGCCAGTCCTTCGTCGGCAATCTTTTTCCGCCGCGGACCTTCGAAGGCGAACGGCTTGGTGACCACCGCGATCGTGAGGGCTTCCAGTTCTTTGGCGAGCGAGGCGATCACCGGCGCCGCGCCGGTGCCCGTGCCGCCGCCCATGCCTGCCGTGACGAACACCATGTCCGCGCCCTGGAGCAGATCTACGATGCGGTCCGTGTTCTCCATGGCCGCCTGACGGCCGATATCCGGGTTGGAGCCCGCTCCGAGCCCGCGCGTGATCTTGGCGCCGATTTGCAGCTTGTTGGGCACCCCGCAGGCCGCCAGCGCCTGCGCGTCCGTGTTGAGCGCGTAGAACTCCACGCCCTCCAGTCCCTGGTTGACCATGCGGGCGACGGCATTCGAGCCGCCTCCGCCGACGCCGATCACCTTGATGCGCGCGCCGGTGTGAAAGTCTTCCTCGATCTCGTACTTCAGCGCGTCTTCGCCGTCCATCAGCCCCATGGCTTCCTCCTCGCCGTTAACGCAAAATCTTCCCCAGCAAACCCGCCGCCTGCTTTTGCCGTTCCGAGTGGAACTTGATGCGGGCGGAATACATGGCCAGGCCGGCGGCGGCGGCCCAGGCGGACTCGCCGCTCATACCGGGCCAGTCCCGGATCCCGGTGGGCAGCCCCTTGCGCGCCTGGCAGCCGGTGATGACCATTTCCGCCATGTCGCACAGCCCGGCGAGCGCGCTGCCGCCGCCGGTCAGCACCACGCCGCCGATCAGCGCGCGGTCCATGCCGACCCGTTGCAGCTCGCGCAACACGAACCGGAACAGCTCTTCAGCGCGCGCCTCCAGAATGCGATTGATCAGCCGGCGGGGGACTTCCCGGGCCTCGCGCCCGTCCGGCGCCGGCAGTTCCACGGCGGAATTCGCCGGCGTGTTGGAGGAGACGGCGCAGCCGAACTGGCGCTTGATCAGCTCGGCGTCCTCGAAGCTCACGCACAGGCCGCGGGCCAGATCGCGCGTGAAATGATCGCCGGAGATCGCCAGGCTGGTGGCCAGTTGCAGCGAGTCTCCGTAATAAACCACCATGCCGGAAGACTGCGCGCCGATGTCCACCACCGCCACACCCTCTCGCCGGTCGTCCGGCAGCACCGCCGCGTAACAGGCGGCCAGCGGCTCGAAGACCGTTTCCTCCACCGCCAGGTGCGCCAGGTGCACCGCCGCGACCAGCGCGTTGTGTTCCACCCGCGATGCGGTGATGAGGTGCGCGAGCGCCTCCAGCCGGGACGCCACCATCTTGCGCGGATCGCGGTGCCCGGGATGCTCATCCACCACGAAATCCTGCGGGAAGATCTGGAGCACCATGCGGTCTTCCATCAACTGCACGTAAGTGGCGTGGTTGACCGCGCGGTTCACGTCGCGCTGCTCGATGGTGCGGGGGCGGCCCAGTTCCACCGCGCCGCGGGCGTTGGCGCCGCGCACGGTGGGCCCCCCGATGCCCACCACGGCGGACTCCACCGAAACCTGGGCCTGCTGCTCGGCCTCGCGCAGCGCCGCGTGCATGCACTCCGCCACCGCCCCCTGGTCCGCGATGGCGCCCTTCACCCAGCCGCGGGATTCCACATCACCGGCGCCCAGGAAGCGGATGTACTGATTCTCGACGATACAGATGACACAGCGGGTCCGGACTCCTCCGGCGTCGAGCCCCACTGCGTAGATGGGTTTCTCGGGCACTTATCCCCCTGCCCCCACGATGCGGTCGTCCAGCCGCAGGTCAAAACGCCTCGCCTCGGGCGTGCGCTTGCGAATTTCCGGATAATGCGCCACGAAAGTCTCGTAGCGGCGCGCGAAGTTCCGGTCGCCTAGCACCAGCTCGATCGCGATGTTTTCAAACTGCGCCACCACCTTCAGGTTGTCCAGTTCGGCCGCGTTGACCTCGGAGATATCCTTGGAGGCGTTGCCGAGATCTTCGAGCAGCCGTAGCATGGCCCGCACGCGGGCGCGGCGTTCGGGCTCGCCCTGCGCCTCCGTGATGCCGGAGAGCACCGGGAAGCTGAAACGCGCCTGCGCGGGCGGCTCGAGCAGAACCCCTTCGGCATCCACCAGCAGCGGGCGGGACAGGTTGACAAAGGCTACCGGCAGCCGCTCCGCAATGCGCACCGCGATGCGGTTGGGCCAGACGCGCGAAACCGAGGCATCCTGGACCCAGTCGACGGCCAGCAGGCGCCGCCGCCGTTCGTCGAGCGGGATGGCGAAGACGCTCTTTTCCCAATCGCCGCTAAAGGCGTGCAGCACGCGGGTCCGCGAGGCGTAGCGCAGACCGGAGATGGTGATCGCCTGGCGGTCCTCCGGCGAGAGCGCGAACTGCGGACCGGTTAGCGCGAAAGCGCGCACCTTCATGCCGGCCGCCGCGGCGGAAGCGCACGCCAGCATGGCGGCCGCCACACCCAGGTACAGGCGCCAGCGGAAGCGGCGCTTGGGCTGCTCGCGAGCCATCAGGCGCCACCCTCCCGCAGCCGGCCGAGCAGCAGGTCGCCGGCCTGCCAAACGTTCCCCGCGCCCAGGGTCAGCACCAGGTCGCCTTCGCCGGCCATGTCCCTCACCGCGGCCACCGCACGGTCGATGGATCCCACGTACTCCACGCCGCGGTGCCCGAACTGCCGGATGCGCTCGGCGAGCGCTTCCGCGGTCACGCCCTCGATGGGTTTTTCCGAGGCCGCGTAAATGTCCAGCAGAAACACCGTGTCCGCCTCGTTGAACGCGCGGGCGAACTCGTCCATCAGGTGAAACGTCCGCGTATACCGGTGCGGCTGGAAAATCACGTGAACGCGCCGGAAGCCGCACAGCCGCGCCCCGGCCAGCGTGGCCCGGATCTCCGTGGGGTGGTGGCCGTAATCGTCAATAACCGTGATGCCGGCTTCACTGCCGCGTGTCTGAAAGCGCCGGTCCACCCCGCTGAACGTGGCCAGCGCGTCGCGGATGGTGTCCGGCTGGATCTCCAGCTCCAGGGCGATGGCGGCGGCCGCCATGGCGTCCAGCACGTTGTGCTGGCCCGGCGCCCGCACGTGGAAGCGGCCGAGGTCCTCGCCGCGGAACGTCATGCGGAAATCGCTGGCGAAGTGCCCGCAGGCGATCTCCACCGCCTGGAGGTCCGCCTGCGCACTGGTGCCATAGGTGATGGTGCGCCGCCGGATCTCCGGCAGGATGCTCTGCACGTTTTCGTCGTCCAGGCAGACGATGGCGGCGCCGTAGAACGGCACCTTGTTCACGAACTCGACGAAGGCGCCGCGGATGTCCTCGAGCGAGCTGTAGCAGTCCAGGTGCTCGCGGTCGATGTTGGTCACCACGGCGAGGATGGGAGCCAGCTTCAGGAACGAGCGGTCGCTCTCGTCGGCTTCCACCACCAGGAAATCGCTGTGGCCCACGCGGGCGTTGGAGCCGCCCATGGTGCCCACGCGTCCACCCACCACTACCGTGGGATCGAGCCCGGCGTGGGAGAGCAGAGTGGCGGCCATCGACGTCGTGGTGGTCTTGCCGTGGCTGCCCGCCACGGCCACGCCGTACTTCAGCCTCATCAGCTCGGCCAGCAACTCGCCGCGGGGAATCACCGGGATCTGGAGGCGGCGGGCCTCCTGCACTTCCGGATTCTGCTCGTCCACCGCGGAGCTGACCACCAGCGCCCGGGCGCCGGCCACGTGGGCGGCGTCGTGCCCTTCGTGGATTTCAGCTCCCATTTGCGCCAGCCGCTCGGTAATCGGAGAGAGTTTGATATCCGAGCCGGAAATGGTATACCCCAGGTTGAGCAGCACCTCGGCTATGCCGCTCATGCCGATGCCGCCAATGCCGGTGAAATGGAAACGCTGGGGCTTAAAAAACATTTCCTCTCCGTATTGTTTCGGCTTTACGCGCGCCTGTCAATGGAAATTTCCTCCAGGATGTCCGCCGCGCGGCGCGCGGCGCCCGGACGCGCCAGCGAACGCGCGGCGGCGGCCATGCGCTCGAGTTCGCCCGGCTTCTCAACCAGCTCGCGGACACAGGCGAAGAGGCGCTCGCCGCTCATTTCGGGGTCGGGCACCAGCCGCGCCGCGCCGGCGCGCGCGAAAGCCTCCGCGTTGCGCAACTGGTGCTGGTCGGCGGCGAAAGGAAACGGCACGAGGATGGACGGTCTTCCCGCCGCGGCGAGTTCGGCCACCGCGCCAGCGCCCGAGCGGCACACCACCAGCCCCGCCTGGGCGAAAGCGGCGGGCATATCGGGAAGGAACGGCGCCACCTCGCCCGCCATGCCCGACTGCGCGAACGCCGCGGCGATTTCGGCGTGCCCCGCCGGCCCGGTCTGGTGAATGAAGCGGACCGCCATGCCGGATTCGCGAAACAGCGGCCAACTCTCCCGCGCCGCGCGGTTCAGGGTGCGCGAGCCCTGCGATCCGCCGGTGATCAGGACGGTCAGCGCGCCCTCGCGCGGCCGCGGTGGAAGCCGGAAAAATTCCTCGCGCACGGGAAGGCCGGTCTGCTCCGTGCGGCCCGCGGGGAAATGACGCGCGGTCTCCGGAAAACTCACCAGCGCGCGCGCCACGAAGCGGCCGATGCGCCGGTTGGTGAAACCCGGATAGGCGTTGGGTTCCATCACCGCCACGGGAATCCGGGCGAGCAGCGCGGCCAGCACCGGCGGCCCGGCGGCGTATCCGCCCATGCTGAAGACCGCCGCCACCTTCTCGCGGCCCAGGAAGCGCCACATGGCGGCGGTGGCGATGGGGAGCTGCCCGAGCGTGTGCAACCGCCGCAGCACGCCCACCGATTTCAAGCCGCCGATGCGGATCCGCTCGAGCGGGAACCCGGCGGCGGGCACGAGTTTGGCCTCGATGCCGCGGTCCGTACCGGCGAACAGCACGCGGTGGCCGCGGCGGCGCAACTCCTCCGCCACAGCGATGCCCGGAATGACGTGGCCGCCGGTGCCGCCGCCCGCCATCAGGAACGTGGAAGCCATATCAGCCTGCGTGCTCGCTGATGTTCATGAGCATCCCGAGCGACGCCAGCGTGCTGACCAGCGAGCTGCCCCCCGAGCTGATCAATGGCAGTGGGATGCCCTTGGTGGGCGCCATGCCGAGCACCACGCTCATGTTCATCATGGCCTGTACCACGATGCAGGTGCTGATGCCGAGCGCCAGATAGGCGCCGAACTCGTCCGGGATGAGGACCGAGGCGCGCAGCCCGCGCCAGAAGATCACGAGGAAACCCAGCAGCAGCAAGCCGGCGCCGATCAGGCCCAGCTCTTCGGCCACCACCGCGTAGATGAAATCGGTGTGGGCCTCCGGCAGGTAGAGCAGCTTCTGGCGCCCCTGCATCAGCCCCTGCCCGAACACGCCGCCCGCCCCGACGGCGATCTTCGACTGGTCCGCCTGGTAGCTGGTGTCCCGCGAGGTGAGCGACTTCTGAAGGTAGGTCTTCAGCCGCTCCTGCGGATCGAACTGGCCGATGATGCGGAACTCCGGATCGAGATAGCCCACGATGCGCGCCACCCGGTAGGGCTTCTGGGCGATGAAGAACACCACCCCGACCATGGCCACCGAGGCCGCCACCAGGCAGTAGCGCCATTCCAGGCCGGCCACCAGGAACACCACCGCCGTGGTGGCGGCCAGGACCACCGCCGTGCCCAGGTCCGCCACAATCACCGCCAGCACCACCAGCCCCACCGTCATGGCCACGGGCATCAGGGTGTAGCGTGTATTGATGGCGCTCGAGCGCCAGGCCACGAAGTAAGCCAGAAACAGCACCAGAGCGGGCTTGGCGATTTCCGAAGGCTGGAGCCCGGCGGGACCGATCCGCAGCCAGCGGTGATGCGCGCTATCGGCGAAATACACGATACCCAGCAGGATGAGCGCGATGCCGACCGCGGTGAAGGCCACGGCCGGGTGCCGCAACTTGCGGTAGCTGGTGTTCTTCAACAGCATCATCACCGGGACGCCCACCGCGGCCGCCACGGCCTGCTGGAGGAGGAACGACCAGGGGGAACGGCCCTTGAGTTCGGCCATGATGGAGGAGGCGCTGTAGACGAACAGCAGCCCCGCCGAGAGCATGATCACCACCGTGAAGAACAGGATGCGGTCGGTCTTGAGCCGTTGCGCCACGCGTCACTCCTTGGGCTGGAAGCGGCCCGCGATCTCCTTGAACACGCGGCCGCGATGTTCGTAACTGCGGAACTGGTCGAAGCTGGCGCAGGCGGGCGCCAGCAGAATGGTGTCGCCGGGGCGGCCATGCTCGAACGCGTATTGCATGGCGGCTTCGAGCGTGCCGGACCGGACAATGGGCGCCGCGCCCTCAATCTGCCCGGCGATCTTCTCGGCGGCGGCCCCAATGAGCAGCGCGGCACGAGCTTTTTGGGCGAGCGGCTCGCGCAGCACCGTGTAGTCGCTGCCCTTGTCCTTGCCGCCCAGGATGATCCAGAGCCCGCCGGTGAAGGCGGCCAGGGCTTTCAGGGTGGCGTCCACGTTGGTGGCCTTGGAATCGTTGTAGAAGCCGATGCCGCTCACGCTGCGCACGAATTCCAGCCGGTGCTCCACGGCGCGGAAGGTCCGGATGGCGGCGGCAATGGCGGCGGGGGCGGCCCCGGCCAGACGCGCCGCGGCCGCGGCGGCCATCACGTTCTCCACGTTGTGCCGGCCGCGGATGGGGATCTGTGCCACGGCGATCAGGGGCTCGCCGTCGTACCACACGGTTTCGTTCTCCAGCCACAGGCCGCGATCCACGCGCCGCCCGCTGCTGAACCACACGGGCGTGGCCGGCGTGAGGCGTGCGTAATCCACGCACACCGGATCTTCCGCGTTAAGCACGGCGAAATCGCCCGCCCTCTGGGTTTCGAACAGGCGGCCCTTGGCGGCGGTATAGTTTTCGAAGCTGCCGTGGCGGTCGAGGTGATCGGGCGTGACGTTCAAGGCCACGGCGATACGGGCGCGGAATTCGCAGATGGTTTCGAGCTGGAAGCTCGAAAGCTCGAGCACGTTCCACTGGTCCGGGCGCGAGGACGCTGCCATCGCGGTGACGGGCGTGCCGATGTTGCCGCCCACCTGCACGGGGATGCCGCACTCCCGCAGGATATGGCCGGTGAGCGCCGTAGTGGTGGTCTTGCCGTTGGCCCCGGTGATCCCGATGGTCTCGCCCTTCAGGAAGGGCGCCGCCAGTTCCACCTCCCCGATGACGCGGGCGCCGCGGGCGCGGGCCCGCTCCAGCACCGGCAGGCCGGCGGGCACGCCGGGCGAGATCACGATCAGCTCCGGCCAGTCGAAATCGGCTTCGGTTTGCCGGGCGAACGGCACGCCCACTCTCGCTCCCTCCGGCAGTTCCTCGAGCGGCTTGATATCGGTGGCGCGCACTTCCACGCCCTGTGTCCTGAGCAGCTCGATCGAAGCGATTCCCGACTTTTCCAGGCCCACCACCAGGGCCTTCTTCACGTCCATGAACGGTTTACCTCAGTTTGAGCGTGGTGAGCGCGAACAGCGCCAGCACCAGGCCCATAATCCAGAAACGCGCGATGATCTTCGATTCCTGCCAGCCGAGCGCCTCGAAGTGATGGTGCAGCGGCGCCATTTTGAAAACCCGCTTGCCGCGGAGCTTGAAGCTGCCCACCTGGAGCACCACCGAGATCGCTTCCAGCACGAAGATGCCGCCGATGAAAACCAGCAGGATTTCCTGCTTGATGAGCACCGCCACCGCCGCCATGGCCCCGCCGAGCCCCAGCGCGCCCACGTCGCCCATGAAGATTTCCGCCGGATGCGCGTTGTACCAGAGAAAGCCGATGCTGGCGCCGGTCATGGCCCCGCAGAAGATGGTCAGCTCCGAGGTGCGCGGGTTGCGGGCGATCTGAAGGTAGTCGGCCAGTTGGGCATGGCCGCCCGCGTAGCACAGCGCGGTGAGCGCGGCCGAAGCGATGATCATCAGCCCGATGGCCAGCCCGTCCAGGCCGTCGGTCAGGTTCACCGCGTTGGAGGAGCCCACCAGCACGAACGCCACGAAAATGAAGAACGGCAGCACGCCGAAGAACCAGGTCCACGGGTTGGCGAGCCACGGCTCAATCAGCAGCGTGGGCCGGAACTGTTTGAGGAACGGCACGTTCATCACCGTGGAGTAGCCGCCCGAGGACCGCAGCGCCATGAGCAGCGCGGCGAACATGACAGCCACCGTGATCTGGTACGCCATCTTGCGGCGCCCGGTGAGACCCAGGTTCCGCCGGCGGGTGACCTTGGCGTAGTCGTCGAAGAACCCGATGATGCCGTAGCCGGCGAGCGCGAACATCGCGATCCAGACGTAAGGGTATTGCAGGTCGGCCCACAGCAGGGTGGGGATCACAATGGAGATGACGATCAGCACGCCGCCCATGGTGGGGGTGCCGGCCTTCTTCTGGTGGGACTTGGGGCCTTCCTCGCG
>JBHGBM010000073.1:0-52351 GCA_041946965.1 Bryobacteraceae bacterium | reverse complement strand
ACCGCCACCCGCGCCAGTTGCACCTTGTAGGCGTTCTGGCTGAGCGGCGTGGCGCCTTCGAGCGCGGCTTTCGCCGCCTCGGCGGCGGACTCCTCGTTCACCGCTTTGCCCGTGATCGCCTTGGCGCCTTCGGCGGAGAGCCACGGCGTGGGCGCCACGTGCCCGAGCACGATGCGCGCGCTCGCCACCGTCGAGCCCTTCATCCGCAGCGCCACCGAAGCCGCGGCCAGCGGCCAGTCGAGCGCTTCCTTCTGCCGCACCTCGTAGGTCGCGTTGCGCGCCGAGGTCGCCGGAATCACGATCTCCGTCACGATTTCGCCCGGTTGCAGCGCGATCTCCCGCATACCTTCCTTCGAAGGCGTGACGAAAAACCTCTGCGCCGGGATATCGCGCGCGCCCGTCTTCGACACCGCCCTCACCGTGGCCCCCAGCGCGACGAGCGCGGGACCGAAACTGGAAGCGCTGACGAAGTACGCCGGCCCGGCGTTGCCCAGTATGGCGTGATACTTGTTCTCGCCGTCGGGCGTCTGCTTCGCCAGCAGGCCGAAGCCCTGGCGGAAGTACCAGCACCGCGGACGCTGGCAGAGATCGCCCGCCACCGTCCCCATGTTGCGGATCTGCTGGCTCGAGATGCCCTGCGCCGCCTGGTACAGCGAAGGGTACATCTTCCGGATTTCGGCGTTATCCATCAATTCTTCCACCGTCACGATGGCGCCGATGCGGTACCCCGTGGCGGTCTTCTGGATGCCGCCGAGCTCCTTGATGTTCTTGATGTTCACCACGCGCTTGGGCGTATGGATGTAGTCTTTCATGAGCGAGAGCAGGTCCGTGCCTCCCGCCAGCACATCCGCCTCGCCCCAGCGCGCGCCGAGCAGCGCCACAGCTTCCTGCACCGTGGCGGGATTCGCATATTCGAAGGCTTGCATTTACGCATTCCTCCTTTCCAGAGCGGCCAGCACGCGCTCCGGCGTCATAGGCATAAAGGGCACCCGAACCCCGATGGCGTTGGCCACCGCGTTGCCGATCGCCGCCTGAATGCCGATGGCCGGCGGCTCGCCCAGACCGATCACGCCGCGTTTATCGTGCTGTTCCGCAATGTCGAGGTGAACAATGATGTTGCCGATATCGCCGATGCCCGCCAGCTTGTAAGTATCGAAGGCGGTGTTCACCATGCGCCCGGTAACCTGATCCATGATGCGCTCTTCGTACAGCGCCGTGCAGATGCCCATGATGATCCCGCCGTAACACTGGCTTTCCGCCGTCTTCGGGTTGATCACCAGTCCGCAGTCCTGCACCACGACGAAACGGTTGAGCTTCACGATGCCCGTCTCGATGTCCACCGAGACGTCCGCAACCTCAATGCCGCCCACGCCGCTGGCGTTCAGTCCCATCGGGTTGCGCTGCTCGTTGACGCCCATCTCGGAGATCTTCGAGGTCCCCAGTTTCTTGCAGGCCGCCTGCCAGGTGAGGCCCTTGGCCGCGTTGCCCTTCACCTGAATCCGGCCCTCCACCGCTTCCAACTCCTCGGGCTTCACCCCCAGCGCCGGAGCAACCAACTCGTACAGCTTGAACAGCGCGTTGGTTGTGGACTTGCGCGTGGAAGAGGAAACACCGCCCACCGTGGTGGAGCCTCCGGAACTTCCCGACGACGGATACTGGTTGTCGCCGATCCGCAGCGTGATGGCCTGCACCGGCAGCCCCAGAGTCTCCGCCGCCACCATCATGATGATGGTGCGCGTTCCCGTCCCCAGGTCCTGGCTGCCGAGTTCGAGCACCACCGAGCCGTCGGCGTTGATGGTCGTGCGGCACTGGCTCTGGTGGCCGCCGCCGCCCCACGCGTTGACGCCGATGCCCAGCCCGCGCTTCACCGGTCCGGGCCCGCTTTCGCCGCGCGGGTGCCATAGCCGTTTCCACTCTGAGAGTTCCGCGGCCTTGATGAGCTGCGAGCGGTACGTGTCCGCGCGCGGCGTATAGCCCGCGTTCTTGGCGAACAGCTCCATCGGGTCCATCTTGAGCGCCGCGGCCAGGTCCTCCAGGGCCGAGCACGTCAAATAGGACGCCTGCTGCTGGTTGGGAGCCCGCCACGCGCGCTGCCCGGAGCAGTTGGTGGAAACCGCCGTGTGGCGCAGCCGCTGGTTGGGAATCTCGCTGAACACGTACGGAATGGGAGGCATGCCGCCGCCGCCCACACCGCCCGTGGCCCACGATTCCGACTGCCACCCGGTGATGGTGCCGTCCTTCTTCGCGGCCAGCTTGATCCTGGCAAACGCCGACGGGCGGTTGCCCGCGATCTGCAAATCCGTGGAGCGGTCCAGAAACAGCTTCACCGGTTTGCCGCCCGCGGCTTTCGATTGCTGCGCCGTGAACGCGTCCCAGCGGTCCGCGGAGAATTTGCTGCCGAAGGCGCCGCCGATATGATCCTGCTTCACGTGGATGTTCGCCACCGGTACTTTGATGTTCGGCGACAGCGTGCCGGCAATGGCGGAAACGGCCTGCGTGGTCGCGTAGAAATCCACTTTCTCTCCCTGCCAGTGCATCACCGCGCCGTGCGTCTCCAGCGTGCAGTGTGTCACCACCGGCACGCCGTAAAGACCTTCGGAGGTCACCTCGGCTTCCTGGAACGCCTTGTCCGGATCGCCCGTGACTCTCTCGCCCGCCGCGCGCGTGCGGCCGGTCGCCTTCGAGAGGTCCTCCTCGCGTACGACGTGCGGCAGCACTTCGTACTGCACCTTGATCTTCCGCACTGCGTCGCGCGCGTGGTTCTCCGTGTCCGCCACTACGTGCGCGACCTCGGTTCCCGCCCATTGGATCTCGGTTCCGGCGGGAGAAATGACTTGCACGCCCTTTACGCCGGCGCTCTTCTCCGCGGCGCTGGTGTCGATCGAAGTCACCTTGGCGTGCGCGTGCGGGCTGGTGAGCAGCGCGCCGTACAGCATGCCGGGCAGCTTCAGGTCCGAACTGTATTTCGCTTTGCCGCTGACCTTTACGGGGCCATCCACGCGGCTGTAGCGCTTGCCCATCACGCGCCGCTTATCCATCGGCGGCCATGCGTAATCTTTGATGTCAGGCACGGCGTCCTCCTTTCACGGTCTTGGCGGCTTCCAGCACGGCCTTGCGGATGCCCATGTAGGTGCCGCAGCGGCACAAGTTTCCGCCAAGTCCTTTTTCCACCTGCTCCGGCGTGGGACTCGGGTGCTTGGCCAGGAACGCCTTCGTCGCCATCACGAACCCGGGCGTGCAGTAGCCGCACTGCGAGGCGTCGTTGTTGACGAATGCCGCCTCGATGGGGTGCAGCGTACGGCCGGTGCTCAGGCCCTCGATGGTTTCGATGTCTTTGTCCTGAGCGTCGATCGCCAGGACGTTGCACGCGTACACGGGTTTGCCCGCCATGATAACCGTGCACGCCCCGCACGCGCCGCGGTCGCAGACGCGCTTCGCGCCGGTGTAGTTCAGGTTGTCGCGCAACGCGTCGAGCAGAGTGGTGCGCGGCTCGACGTTCACGTTGTGCGGCTTGCCGTTGATCTTAAGCGTGATCGGCACCGGACCGGGCCCCACCACCTTTCCCGCGGGCGCCTGTGCCAGTGCCTCCTCTTCCAGAACCCCGCTGCCCAGTGCGCCGCCACTGATCCCCACGCCGCGGATGAAGCCGCGCCGGGAAAAGCCGCGATCGGGTTTAGGGGGAGTTTCAGCGTCCTGTGGTTTCTTCATGAAAACGCCTTCCTTTCCTGCCCTCGTCTGTCCTGTAATGGCCGAAAAATCGAGTCAACTATACCAAAACGGACCCACTGCCTCAAGCGGCCCATTTTAGCAGGGCGCGATAAAATCCAAGCAGTGACCGTGATCGACCTGCCCGGCACCGAAAGGCTTGACGCCGTTCTGGCCGAAGTCCCCAACCAGCCTGCGGTGTTCCTCTTATGGCCCGAACAGGGTTCCCCGTACCTCGCCCGCACCGCGCTACTGCGCCGCCGTTTACTGCGTTTGCTGCGCGCGCGAGAGAAGCCTTCGCGGCTGCTGAACCTGCGGGATGCCGTCCGGCGGATCGAATATCGCCTCACCGGCTCGTCGCTCGAGTCCTCCATGACGATGTACGAAACCGCACGGCTGCACTTCCGGGACACCTACCCGGAATTGCTGAAGCTGCGCATGCCGCCGTTCGTGAAGCTCACCATGGGAAGCCCCTTCCCGCGCACCGCCATCACGACCCACCTTGCGCAGGGACGCTCGGTTTACTTCGGTCCCTTCCGGGCGCGCGCTTCGGCCGAACGGTTCGAATCGCAGATGCTGGACCTGTTCCAATTGCGCCGCTGCCAGGAGGACTTCGATCCGTCTCCCGCGCACCCCGGCTGCATGTACGGCGAGATGGGGATGTGCCTGCGGCCCTGCCAGCAGGTGGTGGGACTCGATGAATACCGCCACGAGGCCGCGCGTGTGGCCGAGTTTCTCTCCAGCGGAGGGCGTTCGCTCATCGAGTCCATCGAAAAAGCCCGCGACCGCTTCAGCGAGGAAATGGAATTCGAGGCCGCCGCGCGCCAGCACAAGCGCCTGGAGAAGGTGCGCGAGGCCGCGCGGCTGGCCGACGAAATGGCGCGCGACGTCGCCCGTCTCCACGGAGCCGCCATCTGCCGCTCGGCTGCGCCCGATTCGGTGGAGATGTGGATGCTGCGCGGCGGCCAGTGGCTCGAACCGCGCCGCTTCAGCTTCGCCGTGGAGCAGGGCCGCACCATCTCGATGGATCAGCGCCTGCGCGAGTTGTTTGCCGCCGTGACGCCCCTCCCCACCTCAGCCCGCGAGCGGCAAGAGCGCCTCGCCCTGCTGGCCCGCTGGTTCTATTCAAGCTGGCGCGACGGCGAGTGGGTCGCTTTCGACGACTACGAGCACATCCCCTATCGCCGCCTGGTGAACGCGATCTCCCGCGTCGTTCACGGCGGCAACGGCCCGCACCAGGAGCCACTCGCCCCTGTACGCCAAAAAAAATCCGGGGACACTCCCAACCCTCCAGGCGTGTCCCCGGATTCTTTCAAGCTTCCGTAAGAAAGCGGTTCTTACTGCACCGGAATGATCGACGGGTTCGAGAACACCAGGCTGCCGCCCTGAGCCACGGCCACCACGAAGGGCTGCGTGCCCATGGGCGCATCGCTCGGGAGTTCGAACGCCACTTCCGAGACGCCGATCAGGCCCGGGGCGTGCCGCGCCGACACCACCCGCACGCCGGCGCCAGCCACGCCCACCACGATATTCGTGATGTCGATGGTCGATTCCTGCGCGGGCAACCCGGGCGAGTTGGTGGGCAGCGCCGGGGTAGTGTTGCCGATGCCCGTCACGTAGGTCCGGATGATCTCGCCCCTGCGCGCCGGATTGACCGGCGATACGAAGGTGCCGTCCGGCTTCAGCAGGACGGCCTGCCGGCGATTGTCCGGGAGAGTTGTCTCAAACAGTCCGGGCGCCACCGCTAGCACTGCGGCGGTGAACTGCCCCGAGCCCTGTCCGACGCGGATGGTCACCAGCACATTGCCCGGCTGGATCTCGCAGGGCACCTGCACCGTAACCGATTCCTGGCCGCTCTGGTTCGCGACGCTGTAAATGGGCGCGAAGATCTCGCCAAATTGCACCGTGACGCCCGCCACCGTCAGCGGCAGCGGACCCACTTGCACGGATGGAGCCACCACGCCCTGGATGCCCGTAGCGATTCCCTGGCCCGTGATGGTGGCAATGCTGCACGGCGAGATGAAGTTCCGCTGGAACCCCGCGCCGTTCAGAAACGCAATGTTCGAGGGCCCCGGAGGCCGCACCGTCAGGTTGAACGTCACCGAGAGGTTCTGAATGGTGGCGGTCACCGCGGCCGGACCTGCCGCCGGTCCCGCTGTGGCGGTCACGGAAGCGCGGCCCTGCGCGTCGGTAATCGCGCTCGAGGCGCTGAGCGTCACGCTGCCGCTGGCGACGGCGAACTGCACCGCCACGCCCGGCACCGGCTGCGCCCCGTTGTTCACCTGCACCGTGAGCGCTTGCGGGAAGGCCTGGTTCTGCACGCCGGTCTGGCCGTCGCCGCTAAGCTTCTGCAAGGCGGTAACCGCGATCGCAATGGTGAAGTTGAACTGCACCGAAACAGGATTGCCCGTCGCCGTTTGCGTGCCCGGCGCGACGGCCATGGTCACTTGTACGTTCCCTCCCGCCGGACCGGGCGTCAGGTTCGTGGAGGCCTGGCCATTGGCGTCCGTCACAGTGCGGGTATTGATCAGCGTGCCGCTGCCCTGGCTAACGGTCCAGGCGACGGGAATATTCGAGAGCGGATTGCCGCCGCAGTCCTCTATACGCGCGATCAGCGGCGCGGGCAACATCTGCCCGGCGTTCGCGGTCTGGCGGTCGCTGGCATTGATGATGCGGGCCGCGCAGGGCAGGCCCGGCGTGACCTGAATCGAGAGGGGGCCGAAGATCGCCCACTTGTTGCCGATCTGCACGTTGAACTGGCCGAAGCCGATCACGCCGCCGAAGACCACGTTGCAGGTGGCCGTCCCCGTGGCGTCCGTCAGAACCGTGCCGGGCGCCAGGCCCGGCGTGGACTGGCATACGGCGGTCACGGTGTTGCCCTCCAGCGGCACCAGTTTCACTTCGACGCCCGGAACCCCGGTGCCGAAGAGTGTGCCGACGCGGACCTGAATCGGCGTCGTGCTCACCTGTCCGGATTGGCCCGTCAGAGTGGTGCCGATCGTGGGGCTGACCAGTTGCGGCGAAGGCACCTGGGCGACGCCGGTGGTCGGGTCGGTCAACAGCGTGGTTTCGACGAATTGAACCGAGGATGCCCCGGCCGTGGCGGTAATGGTGCTTTGCGTGAACGCCAGACCGAATGTCGAACCAAGCGGAACCGGCTGCGCGAACGGAACGCTCACGGTCCCGTCGGTACCGGTGTTGAGCACAAGCGATTGTGCGCCCGAGATGGTGCCCAGGCCGGACACGCTGAACGTGACGGGGTAGTTGGGCACGGCATTGCCGGCAGCGTCCTTCACCACCACTACCAGATTGTCGAAGAAGGGATTGGGGTTAGGCAGACACAACGGGCAGGTCACCTGTCCGTTTCCGGAAACGATGGAGATGGTCTGGCCCTGAGCCGCTCCGCCCAGCAGGGCGAGAGCGGCAAGGAAGCTAAGCAGCGTAGCACTATATCTTGCCATTCGAGACTCCTCTAGGGAATAAACACGATTAGGTCGATGGACGCGGGCGAGAACAGTAGTGTACCACTAGTTTTGACTGTAGCAAAGGTACAAAAAAAGGGGAGAGCCTGGCGGCTCCCCCCTGTAAAGAGACAACCGATTGATGTTTACTGGCCCAGTACTTCGCCAGTGCCGCCAGCCAGCGTGATAGCCGGGATTTGGCGGGCGGGATCCGGCATAACCAGCGCCAGGTAGCCCATGGCGAGGTTGCGCGCGCCGAGGTCGCTGACGAACGCAAAGCCATGGCCCATCTGGAAGTTGCAGACCGCGATGGCGTAACCCTGGAAGTTCGGGGCAACCACCGAAGCCAGCGTGGCGTATACCGTTCCACCGGCGATGGAGGAAGTGGTCACCGCCGACGGAGCATTGGCGCCGTAGAAGTTCAGGGCGCAAGTGCCCGCCTGAGCGGAGGTGCCGAACGGATCCTGCGTCGTGTTCGCGATCGCCAGACCGGTGTCGAAGCCGAGCTGGTTGGTCACGAACGGGAACAGCAGGTTGGTGCGGCACTGGGTGATCACGAACATCGAAACGGCCGAACCCGTGTCAACAAAGCGCGGAATCGGGAGCGTCAAGCTGGCCTTGGCGCCGTCCGAAGCCGAGAACACCGGCGGAGTCGGCGCGAAGGCGCCGGCAACGCTGGCAGTCCCAAGGGCCGGGCTGTTGTTGGCAGGATTGGCGCTCCAGCCGAACCACACCGGGAAGTCGAAGTTCTGGGCGATCAGAGGATCAGCCCCGAGGACTTCCCAAACCGCCGTCGCCGTGCCGTTCACCGGAGTGAGTTCGGCAACCGCCGTGCCAACGGCAATTCCACCGGCCGTGGTGAAGTTGTCCGTGGTGGTCGAAGCGACGGGGAAGAACACGCCAGCGTCGGCGCCGATCAAGCGAGCCGACAGCGTGCTGCTGACGTTGTAGTTGGTCAAGCCGACAAACAGGCGCACACCGGCCGGGACGTTGGTGAAGGTCGCCTTCAGGCGGGTGCCGTAGTCGGCCAAACCAGCATTGGCGAGCGATCCGCCCAGAGCCGGGTTGTAGAAGCCGCTCTCACTGTTGTAGATCAAGCCCGGAACAGCCTGCGCGACCGGGGCCGGCGAAACCTCTGTGCCGGCGTAAGTCGCTACCGTGCGGGTCTTGAACGCAGTGGCAAAGTTCTCCGTGTAACGCAGGAAGAGGTTGTTGGTCCTGCGCGCCACGTCATTGCACTGATAGAACTGCTTCTCATCACTGGAGATCGAGCCCCTGCCGGAGTCGCGAAGCGCGAACGCCAGGCCGGCCTGCACGAAGCCAATGATCTGCTGCGGGTTGTTGATCGGGAACGACGAGGTCAGACCAGTCGGGCCGGTCGCCGGCGTCGCCGAGATCAAAGCCACCACCTGGCCCGGTGTGCCGAAGCCGCCCGGAGCCACTGCGCTGGCATTCGCCCGGATGTTCGTGATGCGGTAAATGCGAGTCCCCGTGCTTCCCGGAGGCTCCACCGGAACACCGATGAAGGTCACGGAGTTGCCGGATACGTTGCCCACCCACACGTTCGGGATCGCGGTCGCACTCGACGCACCGGGAAGAGTTTGGGTACCCACGAACCGCGTCGTGCCGGTTGCGGAAAGGGTATTGCCAAGCACCGGGCAACTCGGGGTCGTCGTGCAGGGCACCTGGCTCCCCTGAACGGGTTCGTCAATGAGTAACAGAGCTTCCGAATTCTGCTGGCTGGCGTCCTTCAACAAACGACTCGTCACCGCAGTATTCAGAAACACGCTGATGTTGGCTTGCGGAATTTGCGTGCCAGCAGCGGTCGGCGTCCCGCCCGTGCAGTTCAACACGATGTCGCCCGTCAGTTCGGTCAAACCTTCAGACCGAAGCAGCGGGGGAACACCGGCGTTCGCCGTGCACTGGAAGGCCGCCGTCTGCGCGCTTGCCGTCGTAACTAGCCCAAGCAGGACCAGGACAGCGAGCGCCGGAAACAACTTGCGAAAAGCTGCCATCTCTTTCTCCTTGTGGAATTGCGAATTGAATCGGCCGAAGTTCTCTTTCAACCTGAGCCTCTAACGAAGTCTCAAACCGCTTTTCACAACCTAGGGAACTTCTCCGTGTCGGGCGGAGATTTCAGATTGCCGCAAGCCCGTAGCCGGACCTGCCGGTACTGCGAACTGCCCTGTGGGGTGGCTGGTTCTTGTTTTTTTCTACTTTCGCCTACCCACAGGCTAAAACGAAAATTGCGAGCGTACTGGCGCGGTAAACCTATTCATAACCGATCCGCGGCGTAGTGTCAAGCGAAATTCTTTTAATTTCAACGCGAAACGGCGCTACACCAGCATGCTAACAATCTGTTTACGCACGATTTAAACACGACCCGCCAGGACAGTCAACTATTTATTTATTACTCCAGCGCGACCGCCACCGCGTTGCTCTCCACCCCCGCCTGCCTCAACAACAGCGGCAGCCCCAATCCCGGAGCAATCTGCGCCGGCACCACCAGGTTCACCTGATAAACCCCGGCGAACCCCGGCGCCAGCCCCGCAAACGCCACCGGAAGTTCCTGCCCATTCAGGACCGCCATAACCGGCTCTACGACTACCGAAACGTCGCCCTGCTGCCGGACCGCGCCCAAACCTGTTGCATAAATCAACAATATCTGGCCCCGGCGCAGCGGTACTGCCGGCCCGTTGACCTTGCCATCCTGGTTCACCACGGCTGCCTTATCCGGCGTCAGCGTGAAGATCGCCGGGGCTACCGGAACGAGTTCCACGTTCTTCTCGGCGGACCCGTATGGGGAGGATACCCTCATGGGATATGTCCCCGGGGCCAATGTGGCCGGAACCTGCGCGTTCACTTGGAAGGCGCTCGCTGAAACCACCGGCGCCTCCACTCCTCCGATCTGCACCGATGCCGCTCCACCCGGACCCGCCAAGCCGCTGCCGAAAATGCTGATCAGGCCGCCCGGCGCCACCCCCGGCGTGAAGCTGGCGGCATTCACCACCGCGTCGGCCGCAAGCACCAGCGACTGCGGAGCCACCGACAGGACAGTTCCCGCGCGCGTCGCCCGGTAGGCCGCCGGTGCGCTGCCGGAGAGGTCCGCGACGCTGCCGCCGCTGGCGAAATCGGTGAGGGAGGCCCGGAAGATCTGTCCCGTCCCAACATTGACTTGGTACACCTGCTGTGCGCCGTCACAGACGACGAACCGCGAAACCAGCGGCGCCGCGCTCGGCAGCGGATCCCAAAGCTCCAGTGCCCGGCCGCACGCCCCCGCCGCCGAACGGGCTTCGAGCGCCATCTCGCTCACCACCGCGGGCGCCTGGGAAACCGCCGCCAGCAGGAAACGGCGCGCCGAGGGCATTCCGGGCAGGAACCTCACCGCCCCGCGCACTTCGCCCTTCCACGTGCGCCCGCCCGCGGCAAATCCGTTCACGTACTGATACAAGCTGGTTCTGGCGAAGTCCGGATTCGGATCGCGAATGACGATCGTGCCGTTTTCCGCCACGCCTATGGCGGTGACGAAGTGGCCGCCCGCCGCCGCGCCGTCCGCGCTCATGAGCAGCGATAACAACACCGGGGAGCCCTGCGCGATCAGGTCGCGGATCGAGTTTTCGTCAAACGGCTCGGAGGAAACATCCACACCGCCCCCCACGAACTCCCCGGCACGCCAGAGATTCGGGAGGTCGCCCGTGAAGCCGTCGCAGATCGGCCGTCCCTGCGCGTCCGCCGTGCAGAAGTTCTTGAGGTAGTCGGCCAGCGCCTGCGGGTCGGCGAGCCCGCTCACGTTGGGCAGGCCGCCGCGGTTCTGGTGATAGCGCAGAATCCCTGCCGCAGCCGCCGCCAACGCTCCCTTGGGGCCGGTCTGCGTGAATTCGGGGAAATTCAAGAGAGTGGAAGCGGCCGCCCGCGCGCTGAAGGTAACCGGCTGGGGCGCCACACCGGGCGCTTCGGCTGTCAGCATCGCGGTCCCATCCTGCGGCGGCAGCCGCATCCATGTGGCCGCTTCGCCCGCCGCATCGGTGACCGCGCTGTCCGGGGAGGCCGCCGCCCCCGGCGAAGCTTGGAACACCACCGTCACGCCCGCCAGCGCGTTTCCTGCCGAGTCGCGCACCGCCACCCGCATGGGCTGCGGCAGTTTCGCTCCAGGCACTCCGCCCTGGTTGTCACCCTGCACCTTGACCAGCTTTACGCCGGATTCCAGGTAGCTCTTGACCTCGTAACCGCCTTCGGCGGCCGCGCCGGTGGCGGGATCCGTGGCGGTGATCCTGACCGCGCCGGGCGCCGTCCCCGGTGCGATGAAGACCTCCCAGCTATAGGCGCCGTTGGCGGTGGTCACGCGGAAGTCCGGCCGGCCGGCCACCGAAACCCGCAGCGTACTGCCTTCCGCGAACCCATACACCGCCACCCGCACCCGGCTGCCGGCAATGGCCGCGGCGGGCGCCGCAATCACGGTGGGCTGGCGCTCGCTGGCATGCTCGTGCGCCACGCCCTCGCCGGCGGCGTAGTCGATGTAGCCTCCCTCGAAATTCTGCCGCCGCAGATCACCGGAAGCGAACTCGTCGCTGGCCGGCATGCCGAACACGCCGGTAGGCCCGCCAAGCGCGGCATAGCGTTCCAGGATCGCGCCGCTCACGAAAAATGCCTGTCCGGCGCGCAGGCCCGCGGTCACCGCATAGATCACGCCCCCACGGAAGGCCTGCGACAGGCCGGAACTCGCGGTGAACGTGACGAAGGGCGCCGCTTCGGCGGCCGGCGGTCCCGCCGGCCCGGTTTCATACCCCAGTACGGCCCACTTGCTAAGGATCGCGCCGCTCACCAGTCGCACCGGATTGCCCGCCAGCGCCGCACTGTTCTCGAACAATTGCCGCCCGCCGGCGGAAGGATCCGAAACCGGGTGACCCAGCGGCCCCGCCGGACCGCCCAACTCCAGGTAGCGCGCAAGAATGCCGCCGGTTACGAAATAGGCCGACGCCAGCTTGTCCGGTTTCGCAATCAGGTAACGCGCTCCGGCGGCGTCTTCGAACTCCTGCACGTAGCCGTTGCCCTCGCGCCGCACCGCGCTGCTGGTGGGCACCACGAAGTTCAGCCGGTTGCGCTGAACCGCATCCTGAAAAGCCTGCTGCACGGCCGAGGACGGAGCGCCCTCGCCGATCCGGCAGCACGGCGCGGTCACGATGATCCGCAGCGGCGCGCTGACCTTGCCCTCGCTGGAGGCGGTCACGTTCGCCGAACCGCCCCCCACCGCCTTCAGGGTGACCGGCGAACCGGATCCCACCACCGCGACCACCTGGCCGTTGGTCGTGCTCCAACTGATCGCCCGGTCCTGAAGTATCGCGCCGCCGGCGGAAACCACCGTGGCCGATAGCGATATCGTGTCACCCAGGTTCATGCGGAGCACGCCGCCGCTACCCACCTGCTGCAACGCGACCGAAGCCACCGGCGCGCGGTACGCGGGGTCCGAGCCGGGGGTGTAATCGATGGCGCCGCCCTGGAACTGCTGCCGGTGCACGCCGTTTGCCAGAATGATCTCATCCGCGATGGGCAGCCCCAACGAGCCGAGATACGAGGAGTTGGCGACGTACACGCTGTAGATCGGCTGCACCACCGAGAACATTTTGCCGCTGTACGCGCCGGAGGTGATATTGAACGTCACCCCGTTGGCGTAGGTCTGCATGGTGGCGTTTCCGCCCTGCGACGAGGTGATCGAGATTTCCCCGTCCACGGGGCGGCCGAGCGTGCTCATGCCGCCCAGCGCCACCCACTTCGTGTAGAACAGATTGCGGATATAGAAATACTGGCCCGTGGCGAGCGTGTACTTGTACCCGAAGATGGCGTAATTCTTGTCGAAGAACTGGTAGGTGCAGGAATTCGCCGTGCTGAAAAACGGGCAGCCTTGCGTGTCACCGGTGGGATAGCCGGCGGTGGCCGCGCCGATGGAATTGTAGTAGCTCCACACGTCCGGCCAGACCTGCCACACAGTGGCCGGAATGATGTCGGGGCCGTCTTTTCCGACCGGCGCGAGCGAGTCGCCGTTGGGCTTCACCAGCGCGTAGGTCACGCCACTGGTCTTGTTGGCGTCCTGGAAGGTCTGGTAATAGCCATAAACGTTACCCGATCCCAACCTGCGCACCTGGGCCGTCGGCGGCACGGAAACCAGCGTGCTGAACCCGCCGCGATAAAAGGCCTGAACGAACAACTGCTGGATGGCGGCATTCGGCGCGCCCGAGCCGACGTCGACGGCCGTGCTGGTCTGTGCCAGCGTGATGGTGGCCGTACCGGTCCTGGAAGCGTCCATGGCGAGCGTGGCCGTCACGGTGACGGTCTGGGTGCCCGAAAAACTGGATGGGGCGGTGTACAGCCCGGTCTGGGTGATAGCGCCCATGTTGGCGGGGCTGATCGTCCACGCCACCTCCGGAACCTCCGTGCCGCCAGTCACCGTGACGGTGAACTGCTGCGTGCCGCCGGGATTCAGCGTGACGGTCTTGGGGTTAACCGTCAGCGAGATGTTCGAGGACTTTTGCAGGTTAATGGTGGCCGTGGCGGATTTGGTACCCACGGTCGCGCTGACGGTGATGGTCTGTGCCGCGCCGATCGAATCCGGGGCGGTATAGGTCACCGAGCCGTCGGGATTCGCGGCCAGCCTGCCGAACGCGGGGCTGATGGACCAGCTCACATCCTGGACCGAGGCCCCACTGACCGTTGCCGTAAACGTCTCCGACTGGCCGGCGGTAAGGGTAGACATGGCCGGCTTGACGCTGATCCCGACGCCGGGCACCAGGTTCACCGTGGCCGTGCCGGTCTTCGTCGAGTCGTACGTGCTTTTCGCGGTGACGGTCACCGTCGCCGGCGCCACCAGGTTTGCCGGCGCGGTATAGATGCCGCTGGAGTTGATGCTGCCGAGCGAAGTGGGACTGATCGACCAGCTCACATCCGTGACGGGGGCGCCCGTCACCGTGGCCGTGAACTGCTGCTGCTGCGAATTGCTTAAGGTCACAGACGAGGGGTTCACCGTTACCGTGATCGGGGTAGACGGCTGCACAGTCACGGTGGCGTTCGCGTTCTTGGTCGGGTCCGCCGCGCTGGTCGCGATGATGGTCACCGTAGTGGTCGTCAGCAGCCCCAGGGGCGCGGTGTAAGCGCAGCCGAGAATCGTTCCGATATTGGGAGTGACCACGCAGTTGTAGCCGGTATTGCTGGTTCCCGTGACCGTGACCGCGAACTGCTGCGTCTGGCCGCCCGACAGTGTGACCGTTGTGGGACTGATCGATATGGATACGGTGGGGATGAGTTGAACCGTGGCCGTGGCGACGCCGCAGGAATTCGCCTCGCTGGTGGCCGTGATGGTGATGGTCCGCGCCTCAAAAATCGAATCCGGGGCCTTGTAGGTCGCACTCTGGCCGAAGGCCGTGAGGGTGCCCAGGGTCGGGCTGAAGGTCCAGTGCACGTTCTTGTTCGATGTCGCGCCCGCGACGGCCGCGGTGAACGTCACGGTTTGACCTCTTGTCAGACCGGTGTTTCCCGAAGCCGCGATGGCGACGTCGACCGGACACTGAGCCCAGCAGGCCGAAGCCAGGGCGAGGCATATGACCGCCGCGTGCAGCGGCACGAAGGATTGGAGTTTCAGGCGCACGGATACCTGTACATCTTAATACGCTGTAAACCCGTCCCGCCCCGCGGAGTTGCGCTGTGGCGCCAACCCGAACTGTGTCAATCAGTTCGGTGCGCCCGCCAGTTGCCCACTGCTTCGGAAACCCGCAGCGCGCGCCCATAGACGCGGAGCGCGCCCGCCTCGCCGAAAATGGAAGGCGCGAACCGCGCCTCCCCGCCCGCGATAGCGCCCATCTCCGGGTGAATGCGGCCCCATCCGTATTGCCGCACCGCGCCGCCGTCGTTCAGCACGCCGTCGATCACCCACATCACGATCTTCGGCCCGCCCTCGACGATGGCCGTGACGTGCTGCCACGCGCCCACCCGCAGCGTGCCGGGGCCGGTGCCGGGATCGCAGTCCCATGACGAAGCCGCGCGCCCATCGGTGAGCGTCAGCTCGATGGTGGAGCGGGCCGTAGTTGCGAGCTTGACTCCCGGCGCATCCAGCAGCGTCTGGCCCGGGGTGAGCTCGCGCAGGCGGATGTCGCAGTCGAGCGTGAAGCCGCGGCCGGAATCCAGGCGCGGCATCGCGAACCGCTGCCCGGGGCGCGCCTCGATCAGCACGCCCCCCGCGCGGGTGCGGTTCTCGAACTGCCCCCAAAGCCCTTCGAGCAGGGTGCGGTCGATCTCGTGCACGCGCGCGATGGTCTTCTGGGTTTCGGTGACGTAGTAGCATCCGCCGTCTTCAATGAAATCCGGATAGCTGATGCGCACCTTGGGGTCTTCGTCATAGAGCAGGATTTCGGGCTCGGACCAGTGCACGTAGCCGTTGCGCTCCACGCCGCCCGCGACCCACGCCGGATTGCGCGCCGCGTACCATTCCCAGGCCGAGGCGTGGACTGGCTCGCCGCCGTGGTTGTGATACCAGAGCAGATATTTGCCGTTGGAGAACTTCTTAACGAAGTTGGCCGCGCGCGGGTGTTTGATGCGCCGGGCGCCGGGGCCGTAGGTGGCATAGGCCGGCGGCGTCCACGTGTGGCCGCCGTCGCGGCTATAGGCGTGGCAGTTGTAGCCGTCGATGGTGCGGTAGGTCGCGTAGAGCGAGCCGTCGTTCAGGGCCACGAGGTTGGCTTCGTCGGAGACCGGACCTTTGGGCGCGCGCAGGCCTTCGTCGCCGTCCGGCAGCAGCTCCCAGCGGATCTTGCGCGGGTCGCGTTCCGCGAGAATGTTGTCGCTGCGCAGAAAACAACCTTGCGACTCTACCATGGTGCCCGGATTGCCCCACTTGCCCACCTTGGCGAAACCGAAGATGGCGGATTTGCCGGTAATGATGGGCTTTCCCACGCCCCAGAAGAACAGCACCCTGCCCCCGTAGTTGTTGCCGCGGTCGATGCGCATCAGCCGCATGGGGATTTCGTAGCGCTCGCGCGACCACGTGCGCCCGCCGTCGTCGGAATACTTGAAGGCGTAGACGCCGAGCGTATCCACGCGGCGCGCGGCGCCGTTGGTGTTCTCCAGCTCGCGCAGGTTGTCGCGGTTGTAGGTGTAGAAGGCGTAGACGCGCCCGTAGGGCGTCTTGAGCGGCATGACCCAGGAGGCTTCGGGGCCGCCGGCGGGCTCGATATCGACCAGCGGCGACCAGGTGCGCCCGCGGTCGCGGCTGATGGTGGAAACCACGTGCTGCCCCGGCTGGCCTTCAACGCCTTTTCCCGTGGTGAGCACGCACAGCCAACTGCCGTCGCCGTTCTTGACGACGTAGGGCTGATCGCAATAGCCCTCCTTCGGAATGGGGGACCCGTTGCGGATGTTGCGCGGATCCGTAGCGGGCGCCTCCGCCGCGAAGGCGGCGGGCAGGGCGAGAAAATCGCGGCGTCGCATAAGCTATGAGGCATTCTAGCGCGGCGGTAAAATGTCCCCTGAAATGCGATGGATCCTTGCAGCCCTGCTGGCGCTGGCGGCACACGCGCAAAACGCCGTGGTAGTGGGCTACGACGGCCTGGGATCGGTGTGGTTAAAAGAGGCGAAAGCCCCGGTGATCCACGGCGTGCGCGCGCGGGGCGCCTGGACGTATCATGCGCGCGCCGTGATGCCGAGTTCCAGCAGTCCGAACTGGGCTTCGATGATCATGGGCGCGACGCCCAGCCAGCACGGCGTCACATCGAACGACTGGATGCCGGGCACCGGCCCTTTCTTTCCCACCATCTTCGGCGTGCTGCGCAAACAGGAGCCCGCCGCCGATATCGCGATCTTTCACGAGTGGGAAGGCTTCGCGCGTTTGGCCGAACCCGGCGCCGCGAACCGCGTGGAGCAGCCCGGCAAGCGCGACGCCGATGACACCGTTCGCCGTGCCCTGGCTTACCTCGCCGGACACAAGCCGCGGCTGACGTTCGTGCACCTCGACCTGATCGACCACGCCGGCCACAAGTCCGGCTACGGCAGCCCGGAGTATTTCGCCGCCATCGAAAAGGCGGACGCCCTCACCGGCCGCATTCTCGCCGCGGTCCCGTCCGGCACGTTGGTGCTGCTCTGTGCGGACCACGGCGGCTCGGGCAACAAGCACGGGGGCGCCACGGTCACGGAAATCCAGATCCCGTGGATCCTCGCCGGGCCGGGTGTGGCGAAAACCGAACTGCGAACTCCGGTGAACATCTACGACACCGCGCCGACACTGGCGCACGCGCTCGGCGTGAAGCCTCCCGCGGCGTGGACCGGAAAGGTAGTGTTGGAGGCGTTCGGACGTTGAAAAAGGCGCTAAGTTCGGAACGCCCGGAAGCCCAACTGCACCGAAAGATCGCCGCACGCCTGCATGACCCAACTGGCGAACTGCGGGATACGGTCCTCGGTTACATGCGTGATCAGGCCGGAGATGCTCATGGCCGCCACCGTGTCGCCGTTCTCGTTGAACACCGGCGCCGCCACGCAGCGGATGCCGGCGTAAAACTCCTCGTCGTCGACGGCATACCCGCACTCGCGGATGCGGCTCAGCTCTTTCAACAGCCGCTGCGGCTGCGTGATGGTCTTGTGCGTGAGCCGCGCCACGCCCCGCTCGAACAGCGCGTTCACTTCTTCTATGGTGCCGTAGGCCAGCAGCACCTTGCCCAGCGCCGTGCAGTGCGGCGGGCGTCGCAGCATGGGCGATTTCGTCACCCGCAGCGGCGCCGGGTACTCCACCCGCACCAGGTCCAGCACCTCGCCGTTCTCCAGCCGTGCCAGGTGGGTGTTGGCATTGGCGCGCCGGCTCAGGTCGCGCAGGATAGGCTCCGCCTTGCGCACCATGTCCAGCCGCAGCCGGTACATGTTGCCCAGTTCCAGCACCTTCACCCCCAGGCAGTAGCGCCGGTTGGAGCGTTGCTCCACGAACCCGTGCGTCGCCAGCGTCTTCACAATGCGGTGGACGCCGCTCTTGTGCAGGTTCAGGCGCCGCGCCAGTTCCGAGATGCCGAACTCCTCCTTTTCGGCAAAGGCGCACAGCACGCTGAGGGCGTGCTCCAGGCTGCGGAACTGGGTTTGTTCCGCTGTTTGGAACGTCGGGGTTTCTTGTTCCACAATGTAGAACAGTATACGACTTTTGGGGCGGCTTTGGGCTACACTCGCGGCGATGCCGTCTTTCAGCCTCTGCCTGTTCGCGCTGGCTTTGTGGCCCGCGAACGATCCGGTGCTGGAGACCGCCAAAGCCCGCCTGCCGCGGGGTTACCGCATCGAGCAGATCAACGACCCGGCGCTCGGCCCTGAAGGCTACCGGATTGACGGTCGCGCCGTGCGCGCCAATACGCCGCGCGCCGCGCTATGGGGCGCTTACGCCGCCGCCGAAGGCCGCACGGGCACCTTCAAGCCGTACTTTCCCGTGCGGGAGTGGTGGTCGGCGGCGTACCAGGCGAATTTCAACCTGCCGCTCGGCGGCGCGTTCGACCGGCCCATTGAAGAAATCTCGGGCATCGTGCGGCGCACCATCCACGAAGCCCCGCGCTACGGCATCCACACCCTGCAATTGATGGGACGCGCCGGTGAGGGCGGCATCGACGCGAGTTGGTTTCTGGAATACGGGCGCTTCCCCAAGCTGCGCTCGCGCCGGCTGGGCTACGGCATCGAGCGGCGCATTTCGGAAATCCGCGCGCTTGCCGCCGAAGCCCACCGCTACGGGTTGGATTTCCTGCTGTGGGATCACGAACTGGTGTTCCCGCCGGGCATGCTGGAGGCCTACCCGGAACTCCGCGGCGTCGGGTACCCGTATTGCTTCTCGCAGCCCATTCTGTGGCGTTTCCTGGACGGCAAGTTCGACGAGTTCTTCGAGCGCCTGCCGGAAGTGGACGGCGTGACCCTTACCTTCGCCGAAACGCGCGGCTACAACATCCTGGAACACGGCGGCTGCCAGTGCGATGCGTGCCGGCGCGTTGCGCCCGAAGATAAGGTGCGGCGCGTGATCGCGGCGGTGGATGCCGCCTGCCGCCGCAATGGAAAACGCCTCGAAGTCCGCAGCTACAACCAGGCCCCGCGGCATGCCGAAGTGATGCGCCGCGCGCTGGAGGGCCTGGAGCTTCCCATCATTACCAAGGTGACGGTGGTGGACTTCCGCGGCATCCATTACCCGGACGATCCGCTGCTCGGCGCCTTCCGGCGCCAGGCCATGGAACTCACCGCCTGCCCGGAAGGCAGCGGTTACGGCTACATCCCCGCGCTGCTCGGCGATTTCTACAAGCAGAAGGCTGAACGCGCGGTGCGCGATCGCATGGCGGGCTTCGCCATCCGCACCGATTACCACCTACAGTACGGCCATGCCACCTTCTTCACCGAAGGCCCGCCGGTAATGACGTTCGACACCGCCAACGACTTCAACGTCTACGCCGCCAGCCGCCTGGCCTGGGATCCCACCCTCGAAATGGATGCGCTGTGGCGCGAATGGGCCGCGCGCAAGTATTCGGTGAAAGTCATTCCCGCGCTCAAGCGCAGCGCCGGGATCGCGGAGGGCATCTTCTTCGTCAAGGGCTTCAGCCTGCTCACGCACCTGAACCAGGTGCCGCACCTGGCGACCATCGACGACGAGCTGAACAACAGCTACCTCCTGCAATTCTTCCCCGGCAAGTACGAGAACGTCTACAAGCAACTGGCCGATCCCACGGACGCCACCATCGCCCAGATCCTGGCCGAGAAGGACCGCGCCATTGCGGCGGCGCGGCAGTCGCGCACGGAGGTGAAAGGTTTCGCGGACCTGGAGCGCGGCTTCCGCACCGCGGAGAACGCCGCGCGCCTGTGGCGCGGCATCGCCGAGGTCTATTTCCGCCTGCGCCAGCACAAGCCGGTGGACGCCGCGTTGGGCGCGCTCGAAGCCGAAGCCCGCCGCATCGAAGCCGAAGACGGCAAGCGCTGGCCGGTCTACCCCGCCGCGCGCGGCGTTACGATCTGGGATTTCATCCAAGAAGCCCGGGAGCGCTCACGCCAATGATTCTGCTGCTTGCACTCGCCATTCAGATCGGGCCCCAGCGCCAGCTTTTCGTCGACGACCACCTGATCGAATCCACCACCCTGCGCCGGGTCGTGCATCAAGTTACTAAGTACGTGGATAACCCCATCATCATGCCGGTGAAGCCGTGGGAAGGCCAGTACACGCTGCTCTACGGCACCGTGATGCGCGACGAAGAGGAAGGCATCTTCAAGGCGTGGTACAGCACCATGCACCACTTCCGGTACATCCAGAACGTGTTTCCGGAGAGCACCTATCTCTGCTACGCCACCTCGCGCGACGGCGTCCACTGGCACAAGCCCGCTCTCGGCATCATCGACTACCGCGGCAGCAAGGAAAACAACATCGTCTTCCAGGCGCACGAGATTCCCGAAAAGGGCATCACCGGCATCCTCGATGCCGTCAGCATCCTCAAGGACCGGCGCGATCCCGACCCCGCGCGCCGCTACAAGATGATGATCTGGCACCACAACCAGAAGCGCGTGGACGGCAAGCTCCAGTACAACCTGGAAGATCCCTTCCCCATGGGCCATTACGTGGCCTTCTCGCCTGACGGGCTCCGCTGGACCGAGCGCCCGCAGCCCGTCTTCAAGTACCTTCCCGTGCGCGACACCATGACCACCATGTGGGATCCGCGCGCGAATCGCTTCGTGGCTTTCGTGAAGCAAGAGGTGGAAGGCAAGCGCGCGCGCTTCATCTCCTTCAGCGGCGATTTCGTCAACTGGTCGCAGCCGGAACGCATGCTGGCCGCCGACGCGCAGGACCCGCCCGCGGTCGAACTCTACAACAACACCGGCTTCTACTACGAAGGCATGTACCTGGGCCTGCTCACCGTGTTCCACCCGGAGCCCAAGGACAACATCTATCTCGACATCCAGCTCATCTCGAGCCGCAACGGCCGCGACTGGCAGCGCGTGGGCGACCGCTCGCCCATCATCCCCGTCGGCCGCCGCGACATCGACTGGGACTTCGGCTTCAACAGCCCGTCCTCCGGCCCGCCCATCCGCGTGGGCGATGAGCTGTGGTTCTACTACAGCGGCCGCAGCTACCGCCATCCCGTGACGGGACAGGGCAGGGAGCCGAATCACGGCGCCATCGGCCTGGCGAAACTGCGGCTCGACGGCTTTGTTTCCATGGACGGCGACGGCGTGCTGGTCACCAAACCGCTCGAGTTCGCCGGCCGCACGCTCTACCTGAACGCGGATGCCTCGCGCGGCGAAATCCGCGTGGAAGCGGCCGGCCGCTCCGCCGTCATGCGCGGCGACTCGGTGCGTTATCCTATCGACATCGCCGGCGCCGCCGGCAAACCGCAGAAGATTACGTTTCAGGTGCGCAATGCGTCTTTATACTCCTTCTCGATTCAGTAGCCTCGTGCTGCTGCTCGCCCCGGCGCTTTGGGCGCAGCAGGCCGCAGTGGTTCCGCCGGAGCTGCCCGCCGCTTCGAACCCGGATTTTCTGCTCAACAAGCCGCCCGGCGATCCGCGCTACCCGTGGATTCCTCGCGCGCTCTACCTGGGCGATAAAGACACCGTGGGGCCGCTCGATGCGGATTGGGTGTGGCCCGACATCGCCTTCGCCGATTGGGACCGCGACGGACAACTGGACGTGGTCTGCGCCCTCACCGCGGGCACCTACGGCCACCGCCCCAAGGAGCAGCAGTACCGCGCGCTGGTCTACCGCAACACCGGCCGGCGCAGCGGGGGCGTGCCGGTGTTCGACGAACCCTACCAGGTGGACTTGGGCTTCCCCATCGGCTCGATGGCGTTCGACGACATCGACGGCGACGGCGCGCTCGACCTGATCACTTACAACCGAAACATCTTCCGCTGGCTGCGCGACGTCTCCACCAGCGGGCAGCGCCGCTTCCAGTATGTAGGGAACCTGGAAGACTACGGCCTGCACACGGATCTGAAGCTGCTTGAAACCGTGAGCATGTCGCCCTCGCTACAGGTTATCGACTGGGACCGCGATGGGAAGAAAGACCTCATCGTCGGCGGACGCGGCGGCAATCTCAATTACTATCCCAAGCTGGAACTCGGCTTTGGCAAGGGCTTCGCGCCGGACGGCGCCTGGACCGGCGGCGACCGCAACGGCTCCGTGGTCGTTCACAAGAACCTCGGCATGCGCGCCGGCAAGCTCACCTTCTCCACCGGCCAGCGGCTGATTGCGGGCGACGACGAGCGCGCCATCTCCTACTACGACACTGCCACCGCACTGGTCACCGATTTCGACGACGACGGCCGGCTGGACGTGGTGGTGGCCAGCTTCGACAACCTCTTCGTCTATCCGGGAACCGCGCGCGGGCTGGGCAACGCGCGGCGCATCCCGGTGGCCGGCGGCGCGCGGCTGCCCTGGGAACGGGTGCTGGTTATGGAAGTCAACTGGAGCGCCAACGACCGCCACAACCTCATCCTGCAAGGCTCCAGTTACCCGTGGTATCTGCCCAACAGCGGCAAGAAGGGCGCGCCGCGCTACGACTCGATCCGCACGCTGCTCCAGCGCCACGCGCCGGTGGGCGCGGGCGATTTCGCCATCGTGGCCGCGGGCGACCTGAACGGCGACGGCAAGCCCGACCTCGTCATCGGCAACGAAGACGGCTACCTGCTCTACTTCGAGAACAACGGCGCGGGCTTCCGGCCGCTGCTCGAGTTGCGCGCGGCGGGCGAAATCTTCCGGGTCGAATCCGGCCGCGGCCTGCAAGGGCCCGCCGAGGCCCGGTGGGGCTACACCATCCCGGTGCTGACCGACTGGGACGCGGACGGCGACCTCGATCTGATCGTGGGCAGCTTGCACTCCTATTACCTGCTGCTCGAAAACAAGGGCACGAAGAGCAAGCCCGCATTCGTGGGACAACGACCGCACGCCCGACCTGCTGGTGGGCAACGCCATCGAGAACTTCGACGGACTCCGCTGGTACCGCAACCTGGGCAAGTGGAAGCTCGCCCGGCAGCCGAACGTCAACCTCAACCTGCCCTGGAACCATTACCACCAGCTCGAGCCGGTGGACTGGAACGGCGACGGCAAGCCGGATCTGCTGGCGGCCAGTGAAGGCGGTTGGGTCTACTACTACGAACACAAATGAGCGATCGATTCGAAGGCATCTATCCCGCTGTGGTCACGCCGTTCTCCGGCGATTCGGTGAATCTGGAGGCGTTCACCGCGCTCGTTGACCGCCTCTACAAAGCGGGCGTGGACGGAGTCTACGTGGGCGGCAACACCGGCGAGTGGTATCTGCAAACCGTGGAAGAACGCCGCCGGGTGATCCGCGCCGCCGTGGAACTTTCGCGTGGGCGCGGGCGCGTGATCGCGCACGTGGGATGCGCCGCCACCGCCGACGCCATCGCGCTGGCGCGCGAGGCCGAACGCGCCGGGGCCGATGCCGTCAGCAGCCTGCCGCCCTACATTTCCAAGTGGGGCGCGGCCGAAATCTCCAACTACTACCGCCGCCTGTCCTCAGCCACCGCACTGCCCTGCTTCGTGTATTACTTCCCGGCGCTGACCGGCTCCAATTGCGGCCCTTCGTTCTTCGAGGCCATGCGCGCGCTGCCGAACATCCGCGGTTTCAAGTTCACGGACATGAACCTCTACGAGTTGGGGCTGATGGCGGAGCGCGCCACGGAGGGTTTCACCATCCTCAACGGTCATGACCAGGTGCTGCTGCCCGCGCTCACCATGGGCGCGCACGGCGGCATCGGCTCGTTCTACAACGTGCTGCCCGAAGCGTTCGTGAGGCTGTACCGCGCGTGGAAGGCGGGGGATGTGGGCTGCGCCCGCGCCAAACAAACCGAGATCAACCGCGTGATCGAGATCGTGAAGCGCCGCCCCCTGATCCCTTCGCTGCGGTTTCTGCTCCGGGCGCAGGGGCTCGACTGCGGCCCCAGCCGCGAGCCGACCCTGCCGCTCACCGCCCAGGAAGAAGCCGCTCTCGAAACGGAGTTATGCGGCAGTATTTATTGTTAGCTTGAGATCGTAACATTAAGTACATTAGGGGCTTGGCTCCGTTTGCGCCCGGAGAGGCCGGAACCGATAATAGGCGCCTGCACGGAGGCAGGCCTATGTCCCGCCGCATTGAGACCGGAACCGCGGCAAGCGCACCACCGGCTCCCCCGCAGGTTCCGGCCGACGACTACCTGGCCCGGTTGCTCAAGTACATACCGGCGGAGATCGTGGGGCTCTACATGACAGGCGCCCACATGGTTTCCCCGGACCCCGCGGCTCCCAGCTATCCCCGGCTCTGGATCGTCTTCGCCGTGTGCTTCTTCCTCGTCCCCCTGTACTTCCTTATAGCAACCACACGTGAAGGGAAACCGCCGCTCTGGCCGCAGATTGTCTTGGGAACTGTCGCCTACCCGGCGTGGGTATTTGGCATCGGAGGCCCGTTCAGGTCCTTTTCGTGGTACGGCGGCGAAATCGCCGCGTTCGTGCTGGCCGCCGTCACGTTGGGAATCGCCTGGTACGCGCCCCCCAAGGGCAGCTAAACGGAGGATTGCCATGTCAGTAATGGGCGCGGCCACGAGCAGGTCGCCGCGCGTAAAAAACGAAGGTCCGGCGCCCGCCGACGGCATCGAAATCAAGATCGGCGAGAATAAGCGGCCGTTTACCGATCCTTACTACGCACATACGCGCCGCGGCGCCATGATCGGGTGGCGCTATCCGGGCGCCTGGACGATCGTCTTCAGGAACCGGACTCCTCTGGCAAACAGCCAGTTCATGGTATACGGGCACGGAAACGCGCCTCGGGTCCAGATTGACCTGAAGGCCGCGGGCCGCTATCCGTATTCGCTCATGGTCGAGGCGTATGACGAGCCGGGTTCGACTCTCCGGATCTACGTCGATATCGCTTGTCCCGAGATCATCATAGACGCGGCCGACGAGGGCGGTTAGATCCACCCTGCTGGCCCGCCTAGCTGGTAGGATCTTCTGTGAGCCATGAAACGCAGAACCTTCCTACAGGGCGGGCTGGCCGCTCCCGCCGCGCTGCGCGGCGCCGGTTCGCGGCCCAACATCCTGTTCGCCATCGCGGACGATTGGGGCTGGCCGCACGCTCGCGTCTACGGCGACACCGTAATTCGGACACCCACCTTCGACCGCGTTTGCGAGCAGGGCGTGGTCTTCACCCAGGCATACTGTGCCGCGCCTTCCTGTACGCCTTCGCGCGCCGCCATCCTCACGGGCCGGGCGCCGCATCGTCTGGAGGAGGGAGGCAACTTGTGGAGTTTCCTCCCCTCGAAGTTCCCCGTTTACCCCGACCTGCTGGAGAAGACCGGCTACTTCGTGGGCTTTGAACGGAAGGGCTGGGGCCCGGGCACGCTCGAGGGCAGCGGCCGCACGCGCAACCCCGCCGGAAACGCGTTCAAGGACTTCAACCACTTCCTCTCGAGCGCACCCCAGGACAAGCCCTTCTGCTACTGGTTCGGCAGCCACGATCCGCACCGGCCGTACGAGAAGGGCTCCGGCGCCGCCTCCGGGCTCAATCCCAAGGGCGTGCGGGTCCCCGCGTTCCTGCCGGACGTGCCCGAAGTCCGCGGCGATTTTCTCGACTGCTTCTTCGAGGCCCAGCGCTTCGACCGCGAGACCGGCGAAATCCTCCGGCAGATCGAAAGAGCCGGGCGCCTGGAGAACACCATCGTCATCATGACCGGCGATAACGGCTGCTCCTTCCCGCGTTCCAAGGCCAACGTGTACAACTGGGGATCGCACCAGCCGTTCGCCATGATGTGGAAAGCCGGTATGAAGGGCGGCCGCACGGTGGACGAATTCATCACCCTGGCCGACATGGCACCCACGTTCCTCGAAGCCGCGGGCCTGAAGCCGCTTGCCGCCATGACCGGCCGCAGCATCCTGGGGCTCGCCACGGGCGCCTCGCGCGAAAAGCGTGACGCCGTGTTCGTCGAGCGCGAGCGGCACGCCAACTGCCGCGCCGGCAACCTCGGGTATCCCATGCGGGCCGCGCGCACGCGCGAGTACCTCTACATCCGCAACCTGCGCCCGGACCGCTGGCCCGCCGGGGATCCCGGCCGCTTCGGCGACGTGGACCCCGGACCTTCGAAGGACTACGTGCTCCAGCACCGCAATGAGCCCTATTTCCCGCTGGCGTTCGAAAAGCGTCCCGCCGAGGAGCTTTACGACCTGAAGAAGGACCCCTTCGAAATCCGCAACGTGGCCGGCGATTCCGCCTACGCCGGGGCGCGGCGCGACATGCGCGCGCGGCTCGACCTCTGGATGCGCGAGACCGCCGACCCGCGCGCCTCGAGCGACGCCGACCCCTGGGACAGCTACCCTTACGTAGGAGGCGGAGGCGGCGGGCGGAAGAAATGAGCTGAAGATCCAGAAGAAACGGCTTTATACCTGGAAGTACCCGTTCACCTGTAATCTTCTCCCGCCAGGCTGCGCTCGACCGAGGACTGCCACTCGTGCAGTTGCTTCTCCATGGCCTGGACGCGCGCGGCGTTGGCCCCGGCCAGGTTGCGGCTCTCGGCGGGATCGGCGATCACGTCGAACAGCTCGAGGCCCTCGCCGCGCGGTGCCACCAGTTTCCAGCGGTTGTCCAGGATGGCCGCGTCGCCGTCGAAGTCGCTGGTGCGCGCCCGGGCGTGGCGCCAGTTGCGGAAGACCACGGTATTCACCTTGGTGGTCGGCGTGGTGCCGTTCTGCAATTCCGGCGCGATGTAGGGTCCGGGACTCTCCTTGGTTTCCCGCGCCACGTTGTAACGCCAGAAGCAGATGGGACGCGGGCGTTCCCGCATGCGGCCCTCGAACAGCGGCTTGAGGCTGATGCCGTCCAGCGGGCGCGCCGGCGGCCGGATGCCGGTCAAATCGCAAATGGTGGGTAGCATGTCGCTGGTTACGGCGTTCACGGCGGTGCGGCGCGCCTGAAGCGTACCGGGCCACTCAATGATGCCGGGCACGCGCACGCCGCCATCGTAGACTTCCCCCTTATTGCCGCGGAAGGTCATGTTCAGCCGGGCATCGCGGGGTGTGCCGTTGTCGCCGCAGTACCAGACCAGCGTGTTGCGGCTGAGCCCTTCGGCCTTGAGGAACTCGCGCAATTGCCCCATGGCGCGGTCTACGCCGGTGATTTCGGCCCAGCGCGCCCGCAGCTCCTCCGGACCTTCCCTGTACAGCGCCATATCCTTTTCCGGGGCGGAATAGGGCGCGTGCGGAGAGCCGAACCACACCACCGTGAAGAAGGGCCGCTGCTTGACCTTGGCGATGTAGCGCGTGGCCTCGCGCACCACGATCTCCGAGCTTTCACCCTGGTAGCGTTGCGGGGGGCCGCCATCGCGCACCAGGGGCGGATTCATTTCGAAGAAGTTGTCGTGGGCGAGCCAGGTGTCGTAGCCCATGGCCCCGGGGTTGGTGGGCGACCCGGCCTTCACCGGCCCAAGATGCCACTTGCCGAAATGCCCGCAGGCGTATCCGGCCTGCTTCATTAACTTCGGCAGCGCGATCTCTTCGGGACGTATGGAGTAGTTCGGCGCGAAAACGCCGTAGCGGTTGGGATGCCGGCCGGTCATAATGCTGCCGCGCGTGGGCGAGCAGACCGGGGCGGCGGCGTAAAACCGGTCGAAACGCAGGCCGCGCGCGGCCATATCGTCAAGCACCGGCGTGCGCACGTAAGGGTGGCCGTTATAGCCGGTTTCATTCCACCCGTGATCGTCGCCCATGCACAGAATGATGTTGGGCCTCTGGGCGGGGCGGACCACCGCCAGCGCCGCGCTCCGCGCGAGGAACCCGCGCCGGGTCAAGGAAGGCATAACGCATCAGTATCAGATGCGCCCGGCCTGACGCAACTCTCAGGGCGTGATCGGATCGACCGTGGTGAACGGTCCGGTGGGGTTGAACCGCAGTCCGATGGCGGCGAACCAGCCTTCGCTCTGCGGATTGAACTCGATGGTGCCGCGCATGCCCCTGGTCGCGGGAAACTCCTGGGCCAGCACGAACGCGCGGTGATTCCTGGGCAGAAGGCTCATGGACCCGGCGTAGATGGGCTGCCCGGTTTCATCGCGGATCAGAACCGGCACGCCGATCGAGGCGGTCGAGGAGCCGTTCATGACGGCGACCCCGGTGGCGTACTGGGCGCGGTTATCGAAGGGGATCAGGTGCACTCTGGAGCCGACCGGACGCACCGGCACCGCGGCTTCGTAATCGGGGCGGCCCGCGGCCTGCTGCTTGACGACGCAACTTATCACCAGCGGGGCGGAGACATCGTACTGGAAATCGGCCCACGCCACGAGGGTGTCCACGCCCGGCCGCCCGGCGGTCTCCAGCGTCGCCACGCCGCGGGGCGCCACATCCACGGTCACCTCGGAGACGGGAGAACCCGTCTGGCCCACAACGGGCAGCGGCAACGGCTGGCCGCTTTCGCTGAAGAACCGGATCGTGCCCCTGCCTGTGGTGAACGCGAGATTCACGATCGTGAAGATGGTTTTCCAGCTTCCGCCTTCCACCACCTGCGGCACGTAATAGGTGGGAGTGCCCTGCGCCAACAGCGTCCCCGCCGCCAGGAAATACAATGCTGCACGTTTCACGGCAAACTCCTTGGGAGGAGATGCGGAGGACATGTTGACGTTAGCGCGCCATGCGCGGGCCGGCAATACTCACCAAAGTTAACTCAGATCGACGGCCGTTCGCGAAACTGGAACGCGTAAAGATCCGCGTCGTGCAGGAGGAAGCGGAGCCGGATGGGCTTGCCCGCCAGCGCGCTCACGTCGCTCGAGCCTTTCCATGTGACCGTCCGGTTGATGTCGTTTGCCGAGTGGATGATGTCGCTCTCGGCGAGCGAAAAGCCCGCGAGCGGCGCGCCGCTTTCATCCTGAATCTCCACCTGCACCTCGCCCAGGGCGGAGGTGTCCACGTTGAGCACGAGTTGCTTGCCTTCCATGCGCAGCGGCGGGGTAACGAATTCGCCCGCCGCGCGGCCCGCGCGCAGGGAAACGAAACCGTCGCGGCGCAGCGTCACGCGGCTGATGGCGCGCCGGAGCGGCTGCGGCGCCACGCCCGCCGCGGTCAGCAGCCGGTTGTTGCGGTCGTCGCGCTCCCAGCCGTGGGTGTCGTTGGTGCCGAGGTAGTACATGTACATCTCGCGGCCGTCGAGCGAAGGCGCCAGGCCGTAAACCATGTAGATGCGCCGCGCATCGAACTCGCCTTGCACGCCCACGGGGACGAACGGCCGGCCGTCATAGGTGTTCCAGACGATGCCGTCGCGGCCGGCGGCGAAGCGCGCGTCGAGCACGCCCGCGTTGGTGGGCGATTCGTTGCGGAATTCGGCCAGGTGCGGGCCGTAGTGATAGTACATGGCGGGGAAGAGGAAGTACGCGTCCTGGGCCCACGGATACTTCAGCGCGTTGTTGGTGTAGACGTCGACCAGCAGTTTCCCGCCGCGCCGCACCGGGAAGGCCTCGCCGTCGAAGACCGGCCGCACGTTCTGCTCGATGGCGCCGAAACGCAGCGTATCGGATTCGGCGCGTCCCACGCCGCGGCCCCGCTCGAGCGTGCTGCGGCGCACGTAAGCGACATACTTGCCAAGGCGGTCGTCGAAGAAGATCACGTTGAGCGTGTCCAGGTGGTGCGGCTTCCGGTTCTCGTCGTAGACCAGGATGTCACGGTGGCTGTGTTTCCAGTGGATGCCGTCCGGCGAGGAGAACAGTTGCAGCATGCGCTTGAACTCCGGCGGGTTGGCCGCCAGCCGGAAGCGCTCCTCGCGCGGCGCCTTGGGGTCGAGGAAGACCATCACGCCGTGCGTGCCGCCTTTCACTCCGCCGGCGCCGTAGCCGATCACGACGTTGTTGGCGGTGCTGCCGTTGATGGCGGTCAAACCGAGCCGCGGCCGCTCCCAGTGAATGCCGTCGAACGAACGCGCGTAGCAGATCGAGGTGCGGGCGGTGTACCACATGTGGTACACGCCCGCCTCGTACAGCATGGAGTGATAGCCGCCCAGCGGCCAGGCTTCATCGGAAGGGATGGACACTTCACCGGTCTTGCGCGGCTGGTGGACCACGAACTCCACCCCGCGCGGCTGGAGGACGAAGCGTTCGTCCAGGAAAAGCTGCCGGCGTCCGCCGACGTCCAGGGGCGCCGCTCCGGCGCACACGCCCAAGAGCGCGATGAGAGTCCTCAAAATTGCACCTTTGCCGAAAGCTGCAACTGGCGGTTGCCGCTGGAACTGGAGATCACGCCAAAATCGTTGTTCCCCAGCTTGGTGCCCGGGAAGCTGAAATACGGCGTGTTGGTGAGGTTGTAGGCCTCTCCGCGCAGCACCGCCGAGAAGCGCTCCGTGACGCGGAGCTTTTTCGAAATGGACAGGTTGTAATTGCGCCGGCTCGGCCCGCGGGTATCGGGCAGCGCGCGTCCCGTGTTGCCGAAGGTGAAGGTGTCGGGCACGGTGAAGACGGAGGTGTCGAAGAAGCGGTCCATGCGGCTGTGCACGTCTCCGGAAAGCTCGGCCGACTTCCCGATATTGTTGGGCCTCTGCACGGCGGAGAACACGCCGCTGTTGCCGATGGAGCTCAACCACAGCGGGTAGCCGGTCTGGAACACCGCCTGGCCGCTCGCCACCCATCCGCCCACGAGCGCATCGAGGACGCCCGAAGCGCCGCCGAGCAGCGCCTTGCGGCGCCCGAACGGCAGGTCCACGGAGTGGCTCAAGGCCAGCCGCTGGGAAACGTCCTGCTGGGAGAGCGATTTCTCCGCCCGCAGGTCGTACTGATTCTGAATGGGCGGCTGGAGGCCGGTGATGTTGAGGATGCGTCCCGCGCCGTTGTCAATGGTCTTGCTCGCGCTGTATGCCAGGTTAAACGTATAGCCGTGCGAGAAGCGCTTCTCCGCCGTAAGATCCAGGCCGTGGTAGATGGAATATGCCGCGTTCTGGATATAGGTGGAGATCCCGATGTACTGCGGGTACGGCCGCAGCAGTTGGCCCTGTGTCACGGTGCGCGCGGCGAGCGTGCCCGTGGTAACCAGGCCGTAGAACGGGTTGGCCACCTGCTTGTTCAGGTCGGCTTTCAGCGACTGGTACTTGGGATCGAGCTGATTGAACTGCGCGGCGATGGGGAGCCGGATGCCGCGGCTGCCGGCGTAAGCGGCTTCCAGCATCCAGTTGCCCCGCAATCCCTGCTGGAGGCTGAAGCTCCATTGCTGCATGTAAGTGTTGTTCTTGCTGTTGCGGTCCGTGATGGTGATCCCCTGCCCGAGCAGCCGCTTATCTGCTTCCCGGCTGGAGCGCACGAAGATACCCGTGGGATAGGGGTTGCTCAGCGGATAGAGCGGCGTGACGCCGTCCAGGCTGGAGACCCATTGCGTGGTGATCTCCTCGCCCGAGGCTCCGAAATTGCGCGCGTTGGGGTAGCCGATGCGCGGGCTGTACACGATGCCGTAGCCCGCCCGCACCGCGGTGGAAGCGCGCAGCCGGTAAGCCAGGCCGATGTGCGGCGCGAAGTTGCGCTTGGAGGTATTGAACTGCCCGCGAGGGTAGTTCTCGCGGCCGGCTTGCGTCAACACGCCGCGCAATCCGGCCATGCCGGGGACCTGCACGGGAAACTCGCGCGTAAAATCGAAATTCGCGAAACGGTTGTAGCGCTCCGTGCGGGGCTGCTCGTAATCCCAGCGGAGGCCCAGGTTGACGGTGAGCCGCCCCAGCCGGATGTCGTCGCTCGCGTACACGCCGAAGTAGCCGTTGCGGATGGCGAAGGCCGGCATGTACTGGATGGAGCCCGTGCCGTAACCGGTGAGGAACGAGGCGAAGCCGTCGCCCGAGCCCATCGAGGCGCGCAGCGGGTCGGGCCCCTGGGTGAAGCTGTTGCTGAAGCTGTAAATGCCGGAGGGAGCGGAGGCGTTGTAGGTGTTCTGGTTGTACATCCGGATGTCGGCGCCGAACTTCAGCGTGTGGCGCCCGCGGATATCGGTGTAGTCCGCCACCCAGGCGTAGATATCGTTGCTGACGCGGCGCGGCGGCCCGGTTCCGATGCTTTCATACCCTGAGAACGACATCTGCGGGAACAGCTCCATCTGCGCGCTGGCGGAGACGTAGGAAGGGAATCCCAGATCGTTCAACTTGATCTTTCCGAAATAGGTGGGGAACGAATCCTGGATCTTGCGGGTCACGCCCAGGCGGTAGTTCACCAGACGCGTGGGGCTCAACACGTAAGTCCCGTTGATCACGCCGTTGATGTAAGCCTGCACCTGGTTGTCGCCGCCGCTGTCCGCGATGGTCCCCAGGATGGCGGGGTTGTCGAAACGCGCCACGTTGCGGGTGAAGCGGCCGAAGATGCTGTGCCGGTCGCTGAAGCGGTGGTCGATGCGCATGGAGCCCTGGTCGCTGTTCACGTCGCTCTGGTTGGTGTAGCCCCAGTTGCGCAACTGCGCCGGACCCTCGCCGGGACGGTTCGGCAGCGGGATGTATTGCAGCACCTTCGCGGAGACCGGGTCGATGCGTTCCTGCGGGATGCGGTTGCCCGGGAAGGGCGAGCGGGTAAAGCCCGTGCCCGCGCTGCGGGTGGTCATGGGATCGTAGATCGTAATCAGGTTGCCGTTGGCCACGCGGGTGGCCGAAAAATCACCGCGGCGCTGCTGCTCGGTGGGGAAGGTCATCACGCCGCTGCCGCCCGCCACGTGGTCGCGGCTGGCCTGGTACTCGGCGAAGAAGAAAGTGCGGTTGCGCCGCATGGGCCCGCCCAAGGTGCCGCCGAACATCTGAAACTTGAACACGCCGCGCTCCTGGCCGCGGGAGTTGGCGAAGAAATCGTTGGCCTGGAACAACTCGTTGCGGAAGTACTCCCAGGCGTTGCCGTGGAACTCATTGGTGCCCCCGCGCGTGACCACGTTGATGGTGCCGCCGCCGGTGCGCCCGAACTGCGCTCCGCTGTTGCCGGTCATCACCTTCAGCTCCTGGGTCGCCTCGGGAGTCGGAGTAATGGCGTGATTGTTGTTCTGCGGCAGCATGACGGTGACGCCGTCGATGAGGTACTCGTTGGTGCGGTAGCGCCCGCCGCTGATGGAGATGTCGGAACTGTCGAAGCCGCCTTCGGCGATGAAGCGGCCTTCGGCGGTGGGATTCACGATCACGCCCGCCACCAGGCTGGCGATCTCGAAGACGTTGCGCCCCGCCAGCGGCATCTCCTGCACGTTGCGCTCCGTCACCACCTGGCCGAGCGACGCGGATTCCGACTGCACCGGCGGCACTCTGTCCTCGACGGCGATCGAGGTGCTGATATCGCCCACTTCGAGCTGGAAGTCCAGGCGGATGCGGTCGTCCACGCGCAACTCGACCCGGGCGCGCTGGGCGGCCTTGAAGCCGGGGCTGGTCACGCGGACGGAGTAAGGTCCGGGCTTCAGATAGGGAAACTCGTAGTAGCCCGCGTCATTGGTAACCGTGCGGGTCGGCTGGTTGGTGTCCGTGCTGGTGGCCACGACTTCCGCGTTGGCGACCGCCGCGCGGGAAGCGTCTGTTACCGTGCCGAGCATGGTGCCGAAGATGTTTTGCGCCGGCGCCGGGGCGGCGAGCGCGATCAGGACTGCCAGAAGCGCCGCAAGGCATAGCTGCTGTCTCATTCTGAACCTCCACGGAAGCCATCTTCTGATATGTCAAACTATCCTATTTAAGAGAATAGCCGGTGTCAAGGGGCCGAATGCGGCGGGCAAGTGATATTCTAGTCGGCATATGCTACGCACCTGGATCGCTGCGGCGCTGCTGGCCGGAACGGCGTCCGCGGCCGGACCGCTCGACCTTGCCAACCGCCGGCAGCTCTTCCTCGACCATCGCTTCCTGGAGGCGGCGCGCGGCGTCAGGCTCCGCGTCCACCAGCCCGTCAAGACCGGCGACATCCTCTTCGCCTCCGAGCCGGGGTGGGAGATCGGCGGGTACAACTCGGTGATGGAAACGGACGGGGTGTACCGCATGTGGTACAGTTGCGGCCCCGCCATCTGCTACGCCACTTCGCGCGACGGCATCCACTGGGAGCGGCCCGCGCTCAACCTGACCACCGGCGACACCAGGCGGCCCAACAACGTGGTCCTCGGCCGCGGCGCCGGAGGCCTGAAGGGTGACGCGCCCGGCGGCATGGTGTTCCTCGATTCGGCGGCGCCCGCGGAGGAACGCTTCCGCCTGGCGACCAACCCCGGCGAGTTCAACTCCATGCTCCAGGTCTATTCCTCGCCCGACGGCATCCACTGGCGGCACACGCACCGCGATGTGATGACGTTCGACGCCTCGGTAAAGCCGCATCACCTGGACAGCAACAACGTGATCTTCCGCGACCCCCGCAGCGGCAAGTACGTGGCCTATTTCCGCCGCAACACGCGGGAGCACAATTCGCAGGCCCGCAGCGTGGGGCGGGCGGAGAGTTCCGAACTTTCCTTCGGCGACGTGCGCCGGTGGCCGGTGGTCTTCCGCGCCGACGACCGGCCGCCCTCCCATTTCGACCCGCAGCGCAAGGGCGAAGCCGCGCTCACCGACATCTACGTGAACAACACCATCGCCTATCCCTGGGCCGAGGACGCCTACTTCATGTTCCCCGCGCTGTACTACCACTACGGAGCCTTTCAACGCGAGTTCCGCGACGGCCCGCCGGTGAACGCCGGCGTGGTGGACACCCACTTCGCCGCCAGCCGCGACGGCGTGAAATGGGAGACCTACGACTGGGAACCGTTCGTGCCGCTGGGCATGCAGGGCGCCTTCGATTCGCGGCGTATCTACATGGGCTACGGCATCGTGCCCTCGCGCGGCGGAGGTGAGCTCTACATGTACTACATGGGGACCAACGAAGCCCACGGCTGGGGGCGCGACGACCGCAACAACCGCATCCTGACGGCGGCGGGGCTGGCGCCGGGCGTCGAGCAACGGGTGATCAGCCGCGTGGCCATCCGGCGCGACGGGTTCGTTTCCGTGCGCGCGGGCAACGGCGGCGGCGAGTTCACCACGCCTCCGCTCACCTTCCGCGGAAATCAACTGGTGCTCAATATCGACACCTCGGCCTCCGGCGAAGCGCAGGTGGAGATCCAGGACGAGGCAGGCCGCGCCATCCCCGGCTTCACCCTCGCCGACGCCGACATCATTCACTCGGCCAACGTCATCGACCGGCCGGTCACCTGGAACCTGGCGAGCACGCTCGAGAAACTCGAGGGCAAGACCATCCGGCTGCGTTTTGTCCTGCGCGATACCGACCTTTACGCCTTCCAGTTCCGCGACCGCCCGGCGCTGTGACACCAAACGGGCCTCTTTTGCACCATGGAAGTAGAGGTCCCGATGAGAGTTTGCACGAACTGCGGAGCGCAGAACCGGATTCCCGCCAGGCGCCTGGCCGACACGGGCCGCTGCGGATCCTGCAAGGCGCCGCTGCCGCCGCAGAGCGAACCCATGGAAGTGGACGGCGCCGCGTTTGCGGAGATCGCGCGCGAATCGCGCGTGCCCGTGCTGGTGGATTTCTGGGCGCCGTGGTGCGGCCCCTGCCGCATGGCCGCGCCGGAGGTCGCCGCACTGGCGCGTGAAATGGCCGGGCGCGCCCTGGTGCTGAAGGTCAATACCGAGGAGCACCCGGACGTCGCCGAGCGCTTCCGCATTCAGGCCATCCCCACGTTCCTGGTGGTACGCGACGGGCAGGTGGTGTTTCAAAACGCGGGCGTCGTGCCGCGGGCGCAGATGCGCCGGTGGCTTTCCTAAGCCAAGAGGTTGTCTCGGCATCGCCGGATTTTTTTTCGCCCTACCTCGAGCGCAGCTTCTGCACCGCTTCCTTGATCTTGGCCGCGGCGGGGTAGTCCGGGTGGCGGGTCACGAAATCTTCCAGTTCCGCGGCGGCGCGCTCGGGCTGCTTGCGGCGCATGTAGATCTCCGCCAGCGTCATCTGAGGATGGGAGAAGTGCGCGGGGTCCAGCCGCTTGGCCTCGATCAGGTACTTCTCCGCGAGATCCAGCTTCCCTACCGCGAAGTAGGTCATGCCCAGTTGCGAGTTGGCCAGCGCGTCGGAAGGACGCATGAGCACCGCGTGAATGTTGTACTGGAGCGCCTCGTCCAGCTTGTATTCGGAGAGCAGGGTGCCGCCCAGGTTGACCAGCGGCTCGTACATGGAGGCGTCGATCTCGAGCGCCTTGCGGAAGCGCTCCTCGGCCAGGGCGAACCGGCGCGTCTGGTACGCCATGGTGCCCAGGTGGTTCCAGGCTTCGGCGAACTGCGGGGCGATCTCCACGGCGCGCTCGAGGCGGTCTTCGGCGCCTTCGATGTCGCGGCGCCCGAGCAGTTTCATGGCTTCGGCGTACTCGCGCCGCGCGCGGTCGGGGATCTTCAACTGGCGGGTTGAAACCGTGCCGGCGCGCCGGTCCTTGACCAGGCGCGACTCGTTGAGAGCCAGGCTGATCGCTATTTTCCCCTTGCGGTCCGCGGTCCCGGGTCCCACCTCGATGGTCTCGCGCAGTTCGCCCTGCGAGGGCACGAACACAATCACGGTGTAGGTTCCCGCAGGCAGCTTGCGAAAACGGAAATGGCCGCGCGAGTCGGCGAGCGTGGAAGCGTTGAAGGGAGAGACGGCGCCGTGCAGCGACACCGATGCGTGCGTCGGGGGAGTGAGCCGGCCCTCGAGCTCGAATTCGGTCCGTCCGGCGGCGGCGGCGAGCAGCAGGGCGAGCAACGCGCGTCCCATCCCCCTTATTTTCGCGCTTGTGCGGGTGGTTTGAGGCGTGGTATCACGGCCTGTTAAGCCATGAACGCTCCCAACCTGCTAGGCCGCCGCGAATTCCTTCGCGCCGGCATGGGCGCGGCCGCCGCCCGCCGCCTCTCCGCACGCGAGAAGCCGCCCAACGTGCTCGTCATCATGAGCGACGAGCACAACTACCGCGTCGCGGGCTGCTACGGCGACCGCATCGCACGCACGCCGAACCTCGACGGGCTGGCCTCGCGCGGCGTCACCTTCGACACCGCTTACACCAACTCGCCGCTGTGCGTCCCCTCGCGGCTGGCATTCACCGCCGGCAAATACATCCACCGCACGGGCGCATGGAATAACGACTGCTGGCTGCCCAGCGGCGATTACCCCTCGATTCCACGCATCATGAACGCGGCGGGCTACGAGTCGTTCCTCTGCGGGAAGCAGCACTACGACGCCACGCGCCGCTACGGCTTCACCGAAATCGGCGGCAACATGAACAACGCGCACAAGCAGGGACGCGGGGCGCGGCGCGCGGCCAGCGACGAAACCGTGAACGTCAAAGCGGGCCAGGCGCGCTACCGCGAATTCCGGGCCGGCGAAGATTCCAGCATCATGTCGCACGATAAGCGCGTCACCGCCGGCGTGCTGGATTTTCTTTCCAAGCGGCAGCGCGGCGACAAGCCCTTCTTCCTGTTCGCCGGATACCTGGCGCCGCACTTCCCGCTCACGGTTCCCGAGCGGTACTGGAGCCATTTCCGCGGACGCATCCCGATGCCCGAAATCCCCCCGGGCTTTCTCGAATCCATGCCGCTCAACTACAAGCACCTGCGGCGCGGCTTCGGCAGCGTGGACGTGGATCCGGAGATCGTGCGGCGCGGCCGCGAGTTGTACTACGGCCTCACGGAGTGGATGGACGATCAGGTCGGCATCCTGCTCGCCGCGCTGCGCAAGAGCCCCTTCGCCGATAACACCGTCATCGTATACACCACCGACCACGGCGAGAACATGGGTGAGCACGGCTTGTGGTGGAAGAACTGCGTCTACGAGCAGGCCGCCCACATCCCGCTGATCGTAAGCTGGCCGCGGCGCTGGAAAGGCGGGCAGCGCCGCGACGGGGCGTGCGGCATGGTGGACGTGGTACAGACCATCGCGGAGATCGGCGGCGCGCGCGTGCCGGACGACTGGGACGGCGCTTCGCTGGTCCCCACGCTCGACAACGCGTCAAAGCGCGGGCGCGACCTCGCCGTCAGCCAGTATTATGCCCACAACATCGCCTCCGGCTATGCCATGATCCGCACCGGCGACTGGAAATACGTCTATCACAGCGCGCCCGACGACAAGCATCCGGCCGAACGCGAACTCTACAACCTGAAGGAAGACCCCAAGGAGTTCCGCAACCTGGCCGCGCGGCCCGAGCAGCGCAACCGTGTGGAAACGTTGCATGCGGCGCTGGTGAAGGAACTCGGCGAGCACCCCGATGAAACCGAGCGCCGCTGCCGCGCCGACTACGCCCGCGGGTACAACCGTGCGGGAGCGGCCTACCGTTCGATATCGAACCCCGCCGAGGCCGCGTAGGCGCGCGGCCCGGCGCTGGTGAGCCAGGCTTCCGCCACGTAGTGTCCGTTGGGGATGTCGTCCAGCGGCGCCGCGATCGCCCAGTTCTTCTCGCCGGGACCGATGATTTCCGTCCCGATGGCGAGCGTAAAGAACTTGCCCCGCGACCATTGGTATACAACGTCGCCCTTCTCGTTCTTTATGACCAGGTCGTAGCGCTGCCCGGAGTTGAACGTCAGCCGCAGCGGCGCATCCTGGGTATGACGCAGCGTGAGCCGCGCCAGCATCTGCGGCGTCCGGTACACGCTCTGATCGAGCGTGAGGGTGAAGCCGGTCTCCTTGCCGGAAATCACGGTAATGCCGCCCAGCCTGGCGTAGATCAGGTCGTAAGTGCGCGGCCCCGCGATGGTGGTGACGCGCCGCTGCACCAGCCCGATCCAGGGCAGGTAAAGGTCCCGCTCGATGCCGGCGTCGCGGCATGAGCCCGGCTGGTAGTTGATCTCCAGCATGCGGTCGAATTCGCCGATGGGTCCTGTATACGAGGCCGGCTTTTCCGCCACGCGCGCCGGCTGGGTGCACGGCGGCACGTTGGAAACGAAGTCGCCGGCGAAGGAGGTCCACAGACGCTCGGTACCGGAAGCCGTGTCGTAGGCGTAGAGCGAGCCGTCCGAGGCGGTCCGCAGCCAGGCGTCGCCGGCCAGCCCGCGAACCAGCGCGTAGGTTTGTCCGCTAAACTCCCCGGTGCGAGCGACCTCGACCGTGAGCGGATCTCCGGCCGCGCGTCCACTCACGCGATACACCCACTGGTTGCCGGCCTGAAGCGGAAAATAGTCTTGCGCCGCACCCAGACTCGCCAGCGCAAGCAGGAGCAACGTTGCACGCATCAGTTTCAAGATACCACTGGCGATTTCAGGCCAGGGCGAGGATGCGGTCGAGCGTGGCGGAAAGCTTTTTCAGTTGATCCGGATCGTCGTTACGGCCGATTTCCGGCGAAAGGAAGCCGCGGTAGCCGGTCTTGACCAGCGCCGCCATCACCCCTTTCCAGTTCACGTCGCCTTCCATCAAATCCACGAAGCGGCCCTGCTCGGCGCGGGAGGAAAGTTTGTAATCCTTCACGTGGATCGCCTTGATGCGCTGGCCGAGCGTGAGGATCCAGTCCTCCGGGTAGCCGAACTGCATCACGTTGCCCACGTCGAAATGGAAGCCGACCCACGGGCTCTTGAACTGGTCCACGAAATCGCGCGCGTCGCGCGGGCTGACCAGAAACTTGCTCCAGACATTTTCGGGTGTGAGGCAAACCTTGTACTTGGCCGCATCCGGAAGCAGCTTGCGCATCTCGGCGGTAATGCGGTCCCAGGAATCCTGGTAGCCGATCTCAAACCGCGGCCCCGAGCCGAGGCGTCCGGGCACCAGCAGGGAGGCCCCGCAGTTCAGGTACCGGGCGTACTCGATAATCTTGCGTACGCCGGCCACGCCGCGGGCGCGCTTCTCCGGGTCGGGACTGTTCAGGGGACCCTCTCCCAATGGTTCGGAAGACCACAGGCTGACGATCTCGACTCCGGCGCGGCGCGCCTGGTCGGCGATGCGCTTGACTTCGTCCGGCGGGGTAGAGAGCTTAATGTCGTTCCCGCTGCGCAGCTCGATGCCTTCGAAACCGGCGTCGCGGGTGCGGCGGAAGCGCTCCTCGATGGGCATGCCGGCCGGGAAGATCCCCTCGCAGATGCCTTTGCGGAAGCGGGCGGGCGCCGCGGCGGGTGCGGCGGCCGCAGTGGCGGAAGCCAGAAAAGTGCGGCGGTTCATGTCTGTCACCTTATCGCATTTACCACGATGCGGGCATAGGCCGGGATCTCGAATTCCGCGGTGCTGTGGCCCGCCATCAGGTACGTCACCGTCCCCTTGTCCGCGCGCATGGTCCAGCCGCCGGTATCCTGCATGTACACCGTACCGGTGTTCGGGTCGCGGTACTTGAGGCCCATCAGGACGGTGCGCGGCCCGCTCAGGGCGTGGTTGAGATACACCTCGGAGTGCGAAAACGCGATGCTCGGACGGGTCTCGCCCCTGTACTCGGTAGCGCCGGGGTACTTTACGCCGCCGGTGGTGATGGGGTGGCCGGGCGCGAGATTCACCATTTCCCAGTCCACCGGATCCAGCCATTTGTAGCCGCCTTGCGCGAAGTCGCGCGCGGGCAGCTCCACGCCGAGAAACGGGAACCACTCGCGGTTCTTGCGCTTGCCGGAGCTGATGGTGTGGTGCAGCAGGACGAGCTTTCCGCCCGCCCGCGCGTAGGCGATGGAGGCTTTCTCCACGGCTTCATCGAGGTTGCGGTGGACGTACACGACCACGGCGCGGAAGGGCGCGAAATCCTTGGGCATCTCGGGCTGTTTGACGATGGCGGTGGAGAGCCCGGCGCCGGATTGAAGGGCGCGGGCCAGCACTTCCATGGCGGGAAACTCGTCGGCCACCACCAGCACGTCGGCGGCGGCCAGCGGGAGGCACGCAAGGGCAAGCAGGGCGAAGCGTTTCACCCCGCCAGTGTACTATCATTGGGGCATCCATGGCCCCCGCCGCACGAGACCAGGTACTCGGCAGGCTGCGTGAAAGGATCGTGGCCTTCGCGGCATCTCATGTTGGGAGGGATGCGGCCGAGGACCTGGCGCAGGAGACGCTCATGCTGCTCGAACAGAAATACGCGGATGTCGAGCGCATCGAGGATCTCGTGCCGCTCTCGATGAGGATTGTGCGCTTCAAGATGACGGCGCTGCGCCGCAAGGCCGCGCGCCGGGGCGAGTACAACGCCGTGCCGGCCGGCGAGATTCAGTTGCCCGGGCGCGACGGCGGCCCCGCCGAGTACGCCGAGCGGCGCGAACTGCTCGAACGGCTGACCCGCGCGCTGGCCAGGCTGGGCCCGCGCTGCCGCGAGCTGATGCGGCTGAAGATCGAGGGCCGCCCCTTCCCCGAGATCGCCCGGCGCATGGGCGCCGCCGCGCTGAACACGGTCTACACCTGGGACCGCCGCTGCCGCCAGGAGTTGCAGCGGCTGATGGGAGGGCCGCGATGAACCGCGAGGAAGCGCGCAACCTGCTGGGCGGCTACGCCGCGGGCAACCTCACCGAGGCGGAGCGCCGGGCACTGTTCGAGGCCGCGCTGGAGGATCAGGAACTCTTCAACGAGCTGGCGCGTGAGGAGCCCCTGCGGGAGCTGCTCGAGGACCCGGCCGCACGCGCAACGGTGCTGGCGGAACTGCGCGAGATACGCCTGCCGTGGTGGCGCAGGCCGCTGTTCGTGGCCCCGGCGCTGGCGGCAGCGGCAGCCCTGGTGGTGGCGGTGATTGCGGTTCAGCCCCGGCGCGAGGCGAAAGAAAGTCTCGTAGCCGAGCTCCGCCCGCCGCCGCCGGCGGCCCCCGTCCAGGGGGAAGTGAAAGAGACGCGCTCCGCGCCTGCGCCCCGGCGCGCGGCGGTCAGGGAGAAAGCCAAGGAAGCGATCTCGGTGCCGGCGCCCGCGCCGCCAGCCGAACCCGAGCGGAAGCGCGAAGCGGCGGCCGAAGCGCAGCTTGCGGAGGCCCCCGCGACGGTGGCGGCCGATAAAGCGGTTGCCGCGCGCGCTCCTGCCGGGGCGATGCCGCGCATGGCGTTCAGCGCCGCGGCGCACCGGGCGCCGGCCACGCCCGCAGTCGCCGTAACCGTGTTGCGCAAAGGCGATGACGGCGTTTACGACGCGTTGTCCGGCCGCCTCCATACCGGGGATTCGGTTCGCCTGAACCTGGTGCCGGCCTCCGCCGGCCAACTCACGGTCTGGCAGGCGGAGCCTTCGGGCGGGCGCGTGGTCCTGTTTGACGGGCCCGTGGAAGCGCGCAAGAGTTACGTCGTCCCCGCCGAGGGCTCCGTGCAGTCGGAGCAGCCCGGCCGGTGCGAAATCCTGGTGCGTCTCGGCGAACTGCCGGTGGTCACCGTCACCCTCGAATTTCAGTGAAAGGGTAGGCCGCACGGCGGCATTTCCAGGGTATGAAAACCGCTTTTGCATTACTCCTTTCCGCCGCCTGTTTCGGCGACACCGGTTCGCTCACCAGCGAAAAGGGTGCTTGCCCGCTCAAGCACACCGCGGTCAAGGCCGAGGTTTCCGGCCCGCTCGCCCGCGTCACCGTGACGCAGAAATTCGCCAACCCTTACCAGGAAAAGATCGAAGCGGTCTACACCTTCCCCCTGCCGGCTTCCGCCGCCGTGGACGATATGACTATGCTGGTCGGCGGCCGCACCATTCGCGGCGTGATCAAGCCGCGCGAGGAGGCCCGCGCCATGTACGAGGCCGCGCGCCGCTCCGGGCGGATGGCGGGCCTGCTTGACCAGGAACGCCCGAACATCTTCACCCAGGCCGTCGCCAACATCCCGCCGGGCGGCGCGGTGGACATCACCATCAGCTACGTGGAGACGCTCGATTACGAAGCCGGCAGCTACACGTTCTCCTTCCCCATGGTGGTCGGCCCGCGCTACATTCCGCGGCGGGGCGTGCTGGATGCCGGCCGGATCACCCCGCCCGTCACCCCGCAGGGCACCCGCGCCGGCCACGATATCTCCGTGCAACTCACCCTCGACGCGGGCGTGCCGGTGGACGGGGTGACCTCGCCGACGCACGATGTTGCCATCACCCGTCCGGATGCGCGCCGTTACGCCGTCGCGCTGCGCGATAAGGCCGTGATCCCCAACAAGGATTTCATCCTCAAGTGGGACGTGGCCGGCCGGCGCGTGGAGGACGCCGTGCTCGCCCACCGGGATGCGCGCGGCGGGTTCTTCACTCTCATCCTGCAACCGCCCGAGCGCGTCGCCGTGGCGGACATCTCGCCCAAGGAACTGGTTTTTGTGCTGGACACCTCCGGCTCCATGATGGGCTTTCCCATCGAGAAGGCCAAGGAAACCATGCGGCTGGCCCTGGACGGGCTGAACCCGCGCGACACCTTTAACCTGATCACCTTCTCCGGCGACACCCGCATCCTGTTCCCCTCCCCGGTACCCGCCACCCCTGAGAACCTCCGCGCCGCGCAGCAGTTCCTGGCCTCGCGTCACGGCTCCGGCGGCACGGAGATGATGAAGGCTATCCGCGCGGCGCTCGACGGCGCCGGCGAAAACGGCCACATCCGCGTGGTCTGCTTCATGACCGACGGCTTCGTCGGCAACGATTTCGAGATTCTGGCCGAGATCCAGCACCACCCGGCCGCGCGTGTGTTCGCCTTCGGTATCGGCAGTTCCGCCAACCGCTTCCTGCTGGACGGCATGGCCCGCTACGGGCGCGGCGAGGTGGAATACGTCGGCCTCAACCAGGACGGCTCGGCGGCCGCGCGGCGCTTCCACGAGCGCGTACGCAGTCCGCTGCTGACGGACATCGCCATCGATTGGGCCGGACTGCCCGTGACCGACCTCTACCCGGTCCGCATCCCGGACCTGTTCGCAGCCAAGCCGGTGGTCCTCTGCGGGCGGTATGCCAGACCGGCGGCGGGCGTCATACGGCTGCGCGGGCGCTTGGCCGGCCGCGAGTTCGTGCGCGAAATCCGCATCAGTTTTCCGGAAGCCGAAGCGCGCAATGACTCCCTGGCCTCGCTCTGGGCGCGGCGCCGGGTGGACGAGCTGATGTCCCAGGACCTGGCCGGGGCCCAGCGGGGCGCCGTCCGCGCGGATCTTAAAGAGCAGATCGTCCGCCTCGGTATGGATTACCGGCTGATGACGCAGTTCACCTCGTTCGTCGCGGTGGAGGAGACCACCGTGATGGAGGGTGGCGAGCCGAAGCGCGTCGAGGTGCCCGTGGAGATGCCCGAAGGCGTCAGCTACGAGGGCGTGTTCGGCGAGACGCGGGTGGCGGCGCCCGCTATGGCGATGAAGATGGTGGCTCCGGTTGCCGCGGAAGCAAGGCAGTTCCGCGGCGCCTCCGACGCGGCCGCTTCACCGGTCAAGATGCCGCCATCGCTGCTCCGCATGGTGCGGGAAGGCAAGACCGGCCCGATCGTGGTGCAGGTCTACCTCGCCGACCTCAAGCCGGAAACGTTCGAGGCGCTGAAGAAGGCAGGTTTCGAACTGCTTTCGCGCCCGAACTCCGGCTCGATCGTGACCGGCAGGATCGCTATTGAAAAGCTCGAGTTGCTGGCAAAGCTTACGGCGGTGAGGTACATCGCGCCCCGGCCATAGGGCCGGGGGCCCTATACCGTTCCTGGTATATCAACGGGGTGCAGTATCCCAAAACACGTAACGCCGATGGTACAATGGCTCTCTACCCCGAGTTAATCCTCTGATTTTGAGAGAGATGTGCTTTGGACGATGAATTGCTATTTGGTGATTCCCGTACAAAGAGCTAGGCGGCGGTGTGCGGGGTGACCGCCGCCCCGAAGGAACCCTTTTGAGGAGGAACCATTGAATACCAACCGATTGCGGCGCATTGGTGTCCGTACGCTGATGGCGCTGTTAACGCTTTTGCTGCTCGCGGGTCCGATCCTGTTCGGGCAGGAGCGCTTCGGTGAACTGAACGGCGTCGTAACGGACGCCTCAGGCGCCGTGGTGCCGAACGCAACCGTAACTATCACCAACCGCACTACCAGCCGCGTGCTCACCGTCAAATCCGGTGCAGACGGCACGTACGTGGCGCGCGATGTGGAACCGGGCCGTTACATGGTCCGTTTCGAGGCGACGGGTTTCCAGAGATACGAAGTCGCCGATGTCAACCTGCTGGTCGGCCAGCGGCTCAAAGTGGACGCTAGACTCGCGGTCGGCTCCATGGAGCAGACCGTCCAGGTGACCGAGGCCGCCCCGCTGATCGACACCAGCGGCACAGCGATTGCTCACAACGTCACGGCCGAGGAATTCGACCGCCTGCCCAAGGCACGCACGTTCCAGTCGCTGGCGCTGGCGTCGCCGTCGGTGAACTCCGGCGAAATCGAGGGCGGCTTCCAGGTCAACGGCGCCAGCGGCGCCGAGAACCAGTTCAACATCGACGGGGTTTCGACCACCAGCCTGGTCAACGGCAAGAGCCGGCAGGATGCGGTGTTTGAGATCTTGCAGGAAGTCCAGGTGAAGACCGGCGGCGTGGATGCCGAATTCGGCGGCGCGCTTGGCGGCGTGATCAGCGCCGTGACCAAGTCCGGCGGCAACGACTTCCACGGCGATCTGCATTACTATTATTCCGGGAACGGCATCAGCGCGGCGCCGACGCTGCGGCTGTTCGCCGACCCGGTGACCGAAAAGGTCGCCAAGCACTTCCAGGACACCAAACAGACCGATAACAGCCACGAAATCGGCGGTTCGCTGGGCGGTTACTTCGTCAAGAACAAGCTGTACTTCTTCACCGCGTTTTCGCCCCGCATCCGGGACCGCGAAGGCACTTACAAGTACAGCAACGGCGCAGAGACGGCGAAGAACCACCGCGACGTCACCTATCACCAGTTTTTCAACAAGCTTTCCTGGGATCCGGTGAGCCGCGTCCGCACCAACTTCTCCTGGCTGTGGTCTCCCACCAAGCAAGTAGGGTATATGCCGAACCTGAACGCCTATGCCCCGGACACCACCGTAACCTCGGTGGCGGCCATGGAACCGCAGCGCAACACCGGCTTCTACCAGCCGCAGGCCAATTACACCGGCCAGGTGGACATCAGCGTCACCTCCACTTCTCTGCTCACCATCCGCGGCGGGCGCTTCTGGGACAACTTCAAGACGCTGGGGTATCCCGAAGTCCAGAACATCCAGTACCTGACCTCGGCTTCCGGCGTCGCGGGCGTTCCGGCATCGCTCCAGCAACCCCGGGGCTACCAGAACATCCCACGGGGCGCGCTCACCGACTACGACATCGTGACCCGCACCTTCGTGCAGACTGACTTCAGCAAGTTCGGGAACTTCCTCGGCCAGCACAATCTGAAGGGCGGATGGGGATACACGAAGACGGTCAACCGGGTTCTGACCCGGGAGGCCTACAACGGCTGGATCGGCATCTACTGGAACAGCACGAGCCCGTACGCCCCCGCCGGCGTCAGCGGCCGCGGCACGTACGGCTACTATGAGTACAACGAGGTCGGCACGGCCGGCAGCACGGGCGCGGGCATGCACAACCTCTACATACAGGACCAGTGGCGCGTGGTGAAGCGACTTACCCTGACCCTCGGTCTGCGAACCGAGAACGAGTACGTCCCCTCGGTCAACCGCGTGCTGAAGGACTACGCTTTCCACTTCGGCTTCGGCGACAAGCTTGCCCCGCGCCTGGGCGCGAGTTTTGACGTGTTCGGCGACGGCAAGCTCAAGCTTTACGGGAGCTGGGGCCGGTACTTCGACTGGGTGAAATACGAGCTCTCGCGCGGCTCCTACGGCGGCGACTACTGGCGTGTTTACTACCGCACGCTCGATTCGCCCAATGTGTTCACCGACCTTGCTACGGTGAAACCGCCAAATCTGCCCGGCACCAACGTCTGGCGTGTCGCAGGCTTCCGCAACCGCCGCTCGAACTACATCGATAGCGTCGACAGCGATGTCAAGCCGATGAGTCAGGACAACATGAACTTCGGCGTGGAGTACCAGGTCGCTCCCCAGACCGTGTTCCGCGGCAACTACGTGCACAACAACCTGCGGCGCACCATTGAGGATCTCGGCGCGCTGGACGCCAACGGCGATGAGATCTACCTCCACGGCAACCCCGGCGAAGGCCACGCGCTCATCATGCCGACCTCCGGCGCCACCAAGCCATTCCCCATGCCCAAGGCGGTGCGCAAGTACGACGCCATGGAGCTGAGCGTGACCCGCCGTTTCTCCAAAGGCATGTTCGGCAGCCTCAGCTACGTCTACAGCCGCCTGTACGGCAACTACGCGGGTCTGGCCAGCTCGGATGAAATCACCAGTCCGGCGACCGGGAGCAGTTCCCGTACCGCGCAGCAGTTCGGCGGCAGCATCGCCCGGCAGGGCGGCAACGTCAACCGCGCCTGGGACCTGGACGAAGTGTTGTTCGATGCCCACGGCCACCTTGACATCAAGGGGCGCTTGGCGACCGACCGGCCGCACGTGTTCAAGCTGTACGGCAACAAGGAGTTCAACTGGAAGACCGGCGGCGCTACCGACATCGGGTTGTTCCAGTACGCCGGCAGCGGCACCCCGCTCAGCTTGCAGGTGCAGACCGTGAACCAGATCCCCATCTTCGTGGAAGGCCGCGGCAGCATGGGCCGCACGCCGTTCCTGACCCAAACGGACCTGCTGCTCGGCCACACGTTCACGCTGGGAGAAGGCAAGCGGCTCCGCTTCGAGTTCAACGCGCTCAACGTGTTCAACCAGAAGACGGCGCGCAACCGGTTCCAGAGCCTCAATCGCGGCGCCGGCGCGGGCGGCGGACAACCCGGCTCGGCGATCGACTTGAGCAAGACCGACCTCTTCAAGGGGTTCGATTACATCAGCATGATCAACGCCTCGGCCGATCAGCGGTCCGGCCGCGGCGCCTACGATCCGTTGTTCGGATTGAGCGACATCTTTAATCAGGGCTTCGCGGGCCGGTTCGGGATCAAATTCACGTTCTAGCCCGTTTCTGTTAAGAGTACGGGGGCGGACATCCGCCCCCGTTTTTTTTGTTTTTCTCCGCGATTCAGAATTCCCGCCTACGGAATTCTGAAATACCCTTGCGTGCGTTGCGTGCGCTTTGGGACCACCGGGCGGCCACACTGTTTTTCTCTTCACACGCCGTAACTCATTGAGGCTCCCAAACCTGTAAAAGGGCGCGTGGCGCGTAGCGTGCACTCAGGTGCGGCATGAGAGGAGCCTCGCATGAGGAAAGCACGACAATTTGTTACCACTTTGTTTCTGTTCGCACTATGCGCCACAATCTTGACGGCGCAAACCGAAACCGGTCAGATTACCGGAACGGTGACGGATGCCACAGGCGCAGTGCTGCAACACGCCAAGGTCACAGTAAAGTCACTCGCCACGGGACTCTCCCGCGAGACGACGACGAGCGCGGCCGGCGTGTATACCGTACCGAACCTGCTGCCTGGCAGCTACCAGGTATCCGCCAGCGCCCCGAATTTTGCCACGGCACGGCGGACCGCCACAGTCGCCGTAGGCGCCCGGGTCGGTCTTGACTTCCAGTTGGAGGTGGGTACGGAACAAACCGTTGTCCAGGTGGAAGGCGCCGGCCAGTTGGTCAACACCGAGACACAGACCATGGAGAATATGGTCACCACGCGGCAGGTGCTCGATCTGCCGACGCTGACGCGCAATCCGTACTCGCTGGTGGTGACCGCCGGGAACGTCTCGGAATCAGAGCCCTCCCTCCGCGGAGTCGGAGTGTCCATCAACGGCCAGCGCGCAGCCGGCACCAATATATTGCTCGACGGCGCCAGCAATAACGATGAGTTCACGGCGGAGGTCGGCCAGCAGGTGCCGCTCGACTCCGTACAGGAATTCAGCGTCATTACCAACAACTTCACCGCCGAATACGGCCGCGCGTCGGGCGGCGTGGTCAACGTGGCCACCAAGTCCGGCACCAACGACTATCACGGCTCGGTGTACGAATTCAATCGCGTTTCCCGCTTCACCTCGAACAGCTTCGACAATAACGCGAACGGCGTTCCGAAGCCCGTGTTCACGCGCAACCAGTTCGGGTACTCGGTCGGCGGTCCCATTTTGAAAGACAAGCTATTTGTGTTCCAGAATACCGAATGGATCCGGGTGCGCAGCGCCGCGACGCGCTTCGTGTGGGTGCCGACGCCGGAGCTGATCGGCGCCTCGGCGGCGCCGACGCAGGAGTTCTTCCGCACTTACGGCGCGCTGCGCCCGGGGTTGAGCACCATCCAGACGCTAAGCCGGAACCAGCTTACCGCCCAGGGTTTCGATCCCTGCCGGGGCGCCGCGGCCGGAGGCCCATGCCTCTCGCTTTCGCCGACCCTGCCCATGTTTTCCAGAGTCGCGTACAATTACCCGGCGGACTCGGGCGGCGGCGATCCACAAGATACTTACATGCTGGTAGGCCGCGTGGATTACAACCTGAGCGACCGGACGCAGCTTTACGGCCGCTATGCCCTGTATAGCGAGAACGATTTCCGCGGCGTGAATGCGGATAGCCCTTACCAGGGATTCGACACCGGCATCACGCATTTCAACAACAACTTTCTCCTCTCTGCAACGCATACGTTCCGGCCTACCCTGATTTCACAGACCAAGGCCGTGTTCAACCGCCTTAATGAGCAGCAGCCGCTCGGCGACCGGCCGCCGGTTCCGACGCTGTACACGAACCCGACCGGCCCCGGCTCCATTTTCAACAACTTCATCGCCTATCCGGGATATCTGCCTTTTAACCCCGGAAGCGCCATCCCGTTCGGCGGACCGCAGAATTTCCTCCAGTTCTATCACGACATGAGCTGGGTCAAAGGCAAGCACGACGTGCGGTTCGGCGGCTCCTACGTGCACATGCAGGACAACCGCATGTTCGGCGCCTACCAGGAAGCGGTGGAAGCACTCAGCTCCGGCAGCGTGGCTTCGAGCATCGACAACTTCCTGCGCGGGGAGCTGTTCTCCTTCACCGCCGCCGTGTATCCGCAGGGCAAGTTCCCGTGCGTGGGCGCGCCAACCGACGCCTGCACTTTGACCTTGCCGGTCGGGCAGCCGGATTTCACCCGCAGCAACCGCTATAACGAGTTTGCGTTCTACGGGCAGGACTCGTGGAAAGTGAAGCCGCGCTTCACGCTCAACCTCGGCCTGCGCTGGGAGTACTTCGGCGTGCAGCACAACAAGAACCCGCAGCTTGACTCCAACTTCTATGACGGGACGGGCGGCACTCTGGCGGATCGTGTCCGCTCAGGCCAGGCCATGCTGGCTCCGAACAGTCCCATCGGCGGGTTGTGGGCCAAGGACCGCGACAACTTCGCGCCGCGCGTGGGCTTCGCCTGGGATATTTTCGGCGACGGCAAGACCAGCTTGCGCGGCGGCTACGGCATCGGCTACGAGCGCAATTTCGGCAATGTCACGTTCAACGTGATCCAGAACCCGCCGAACTACGCGGTGGTAGACCTGCGCGCGGGCCGCGACGTGGCGGCCATCCCCATCACCGTGAACAACCTGGGCCCGCTCGCCGGAACCTCCGGCAGCAAGGCCCTGCCGCGCTCCAGCCTGCGCAACGTGGATCAAAACATCGAGACGGCATATGCGCAGTTCTGGGGTGTTTCGCTGCAACGGCAGCTAAACGGCGGCTTGATGGTGGGGCTCTCCTATTCCGGTTCCCGCGGGCAGAACCTGTATTCCCTCGCCAACGTCAACCAGCCCGGATACGGGAACATCTATCTCGGCATTCCCTGCACTCCGGGGACAAGTTTGGGCGATCCCGGCACCTGTGTGGACCGTCTGAATCAGCAGTACAGCACCATGTACCGCCGCGGCAACCTGGGCTTCTCGCGCTACAACGGTTTCAACACCCGGGTCGAGGCGCGCAACGTCGCGCATAGCGGCGTGAGCCTGGTCGCCAATTACACCTGGTCGCACTCGATCGATAACGGCAGTTCCACGTTCAGCGACACGACCAGCAAAGTGCCCTCGGCCAACAACGGCGACTTCGTCGTGGGCTTGCTGGACTACTTCCATCCGGCGCTGGACAAGGGCGATTCGGAGTGGGATGTGCGGCACCGGCTGGCCATCAGTGGAGTCTGGGAGATCCCCTCGGGGCGGTTCCAGGGGCCGGCGAGCGGCCGCATCTTGGGCGGCTGGATGGTCGCGCCGATCTTCACCGCGCACACGGGAACCCCGTTCTCCATCTTCGATTGCACCTACGCGGCGAACGTTTGCGCGCGCGCGGCGTTCAACGGGCCCATGCCGCGGACCGGCGCGGACAACCCCACACCCACCGCGACACCCAACACCTTCCGGTTCATGGAACTACCCGCCGCCAACGTGGTTAACTTCGTGAACCCGGCGTACAACGTCTCCGACTACTTCCCGTTCCCGGGCAACATGAGCGGCCGGGATGCATTCCGGGCTCCCGGCTGGTGGAATCTGGACTTCGCAGTCATGAAGAACACCAAGATCAACGAGCGCTTCAGCGTGCAACTCAGAGGTGAGGCTTACAACATCTTCAACCACGCGAACCTCTATGTGCAGGGGGCCAGCGCGGATGTCTCCTCGACGGATTTCATCCCCGCTTCGCGCGGTTCGACGGGCGCCACCTTCGACCGCCGCAACCTGCAACTGGCCGTCAAGTTGATCTTTTAGGCGCTAGAAGAAATCCGGGGGGCACGTCTTTTTGGCGCGGCGTGTCCCCGGGTTTTTCACAAACCCTCCGGCTCAGTAGCCCATCTCCCGCAGCCGCTCCACGGTGAGCGGCGCCTTCATTTCCAGCTTCCGCAGCAGTTTCTCCACGTGCTTGGCCAGAATGTCGCACTCCAGGTTGACGCGCGCGCCGGGGCGGTAGCCGCCCAGCGTGGTGTTGCGGAAGGTGTGGGGGATGACGCTCGCGGTCAGCACGCCGCCGCCCAGGTCCGCGATGGTCAGGCTGATGCCGTCGATGGCGATGGAGCCCTTGTAGACCAGCAGCGGATCGATCTCCTCGGGATAGCGGACGCGCAGCCACCAGCTTTCGGCGCCCGCGGGTTCGAGCGCCGCGAACTCGCCCGCGGCGTCCACGTGGCCCAGCACGATGTGGCCGCCCAGCCGCCCGGCGGGGGAGAGTGGCCGCTCCAGGTTTACGCGCGAGCCCACCCGCAAGTCGCCGAGGTTGGTAAGCCGCACGGTCTCCGGCGCCACGTCGGCCGAAAACCCGTCGGGCCGCAGGTCCACCGCGGTGAGGCACACGCCGTTGACGGCGACGCTCGAACCCTCGGCGGTGTCCTCCATGACCTTGCGGCAGCGCACCGAGAGCCGCATGCCCGCCGCGCGAGTCTCCACCGCAGCGACCGTCCCGAGCTCCTCTACGATTCCGGTGAACATAGGTAGCCTTCCACGGCGAACTCGTCCGGCGGG
>JBHGBM010000072.1:0-46906 GCA_041946965.1 Bryobacteraceae bacterium | reverse complement strand
GCACGTTACCGACGTTATGAGCCGTGGTTCAAACTCCGCAGCACGTTTCTGCGGAGCACAGGAGTTCGAACGGTTCAGCCCTGCCCACCGTCGACGAGTGGCCGCAGGTACCGGACGCTCTCACGAATGTTCGCGTCGCTGCCGTAACATTCGATCGACACAACACCCTCCCACCCGGATTCTTTCAGGTATTGAAGGCAATTTGCGATGTTGCGGGCGTTGACGCCGCCTCCGATCGGCACTTCGCTACATGCGATGCCGGTCTCATCGCCGCGGACCGCCGCGGCAAGTTCCGCGCTGACGTCCTTAATGTGGCAATGGGAGAGGTATTTCCGCAGGGCTTTCACGTAATCCAGCGGGTCCTTGCCGGAAATGAAGGTATTGCCAGTGTCGAAATTGAGCCGGAGATGCTCGGAGTCGAAATGGCGGAAGAGCCGGTCCATGAACTCCACGTCGGTGGTATAAGGCCCGTGGGGCTCAACGTTGATGATCACGTTGTAATCTTCCGCCCACGGGAGGCACTGCCGGAAGTTGTCACAGGTGATCCGGAAGACTTCGTCCCGTGTGTAGCCTTCAATCTCGAACGCCCCGTCGACCGTGTCCACCATCGGGCACTCCAACTCGGCGGCGAAGCGGATCGACTGCTGCACGTACTGGACGCCGAAAGCCGATCCTTCAGGCCCCATAATCGGGAACGAGCCGTCAATCTGCGAGATCTTCAATCCCAGGCCATCACAGTACCGCTTAAGGGCGCGAGGGTTGGACTGAAGCGAAATGCCCGGTTCGTAGCCCATCGCCTGAATGAAGTACTGGCCGTGGATTGCCGCAAACTCCAGGTGTTTCAAGCCGTACTTGACGGCGGTTTCGGCCGCCGTTCTGAAGCTGCCGCTAAGCGGACGCCAGTTGTCCGTGTGAAGTCCGAGTTCGATCATTGCTGCTGCTCCTTTCCGAATCGACCGCCGCAAGGCCGACGGGGCGGCTCGAGTGTGCGCCTCGGCAAACCTACGGCGGCCAGTATAACGCAGCCTGTAGTTCTCGGAAATCCAGGCCCCGGCGCGACACAGCAAGCGGGAAGACGAGTACGCCGTGCGCGTCAACGGCCAGGCGCCGCCCGAGCCAACCGCCTCAGGCGCAAACACGAAGGGCTATGCCGGCACCACCAACATCAATCGCCTTTACCACGACACCTGAACCAGCGAGAGCGCCTGTCTGGGCAGTGCGAATTCGAGGGCCAGGCGGCCGTTATCCGCGGTGCGAAATTCGGGGGAGTGGAGCATCTGCAATTGGCCGGCGGATTCGAGTTCGGGCGCCGGGGCGCCGAGTTTCTTCCAGAGGGTGTAGGCGTTGCTGTGGGTTTCGTCGATGCGGTAGTGGCGGAGTTGGACCCGGGGCGCTTCGATGCCGGCGAGGCTGAGCTTTATGGCCGCGGCTTCCGCGGGGAGGTCGTCGTCGTGGGTGTTCCAAAGGAGGATGGAGATTTCGCGGGGGGCGCGGGTGGCGATCGCGTTGATGTCGGGGCGGTCGCGGAGACCGTTGGATAACAGTTCGTCCAGGGGGACGGCGGCGTCGCTTTCGGCTTTGATGCGGTCGCCGTGAAGCAGGCCGAGCATGCGGAAGACGTTGAGGACGGGCTTGTCCACTCCGTTGGTGGCGAGAGTCCGGAAGCCGTCGAACCAGGGCTGGTCTTCGAATTCAAAGGCCCAGGTGAGGACGCCCTGCAAGTTGACCTGGTGGCGGGCGGCGAGTTCCAGGATGCCACGCAGCACGACGGCGTAGTTGGCGGGGTAGAGGGTGGTGTTGCGGTAGGCGTTGTGAGGGTAGACGCGCGCGGAGCAGGCGGCGCAGCCTTCCGGGTCGGCTTCGGTGAGATAGATGGGCAGCTTGCGGAAACGCGGGAAGGAGGCGATGATTTCCATGCCTCGCGACACGTCCGTAAGTTCCTTGGCGGTGCCCATGCGGACGCGGCCTTCCACCACTTGCGGGCGGCCCTTGGCGTGGTAACTGATGAAATCGAGCGGGATGCCGGTGCGGTCGCAGGCGGCGAGGAAGTTCCGCAAAAACGCCGCGGCTTTCGGGTTGCCGGGGCCGGTGGTTCCAGGGCCGCCCACGCGGGCTTCGGGCAGCGCGCGCTTCACGGCGCGCACGGTGACTTCGTAGAGCTTGAAATACTCTTCCGGGGTTCCCTGCCAGTAGGAGATATCGGGTTCGTTCCAAAGTTCCCAAAACCAGGCGGCGACTTCACGGCGGCCGTAGCGTTCCACGGAATGGCGGACCCACTGGTATATCAGCTCGCCCCACCTGGCGTAGTCGCGCGGCGGGTAGGCCCAGCCTTTGCCGTCGTCGGGCTTGGGCCAGCGGCGCAGGTAAGGCTGGGGCTTGACGGAGAGCGCTTCGGGCATGAAGCCGATCTCGACGAAGGGCCGCATCCGGCGCTCGATCCAGGTGTCGAAGATGCGGTCCATGATCTTCCAGTCGTAGACGGGGCGGCCGGCGGCGTCTTCGGTATAGACGTTGGTGGATCCCCATTTCAAGGCGGGCGTGCCGTCGCCGGAGGTGAGGAGGTTGTGAACGCGGATGTAGACCGGTTCGGGGGAGAGAGCGGCGAGTTCGGTGAGGAGTTTGCGCCCGTGGCGCATGTAGGTGTAGTTGGGTTCGTCGTGGCCGAAGTATTGCCAGACGTGCCTCCAGGAGCCTTGGACGGCGTGCGCATCCACGCTCACCGTCACGGCCTGCGGGGCGAGCAGGAGGGCGAACGCGGACCAGATCACTTTTCGCTCTTGCCCCTGGTTTTTGCCTTCTGTTCGGTTTCGCCGGCGGGGGCGCCGGTGACGCGGGCCAGCACCTCGTTGAACAAGGCGGCCTTGCGGGGGTCGGAGCGAGGCGGCGGAGCCTGTTCGTGGCGGTAGTCGTGATCGGAGTGGCAGGTGCGGCAGCGGACTTTGGCAGGTTCGTTGTTGACCACCGATACCACGGAGTGGTTCATGATGCGTTTGCAGCGGGTGCAGAAGTCGTCGATGACATCGCCCAAGCGATAATCGGGCATGCGCCCTCCCGTTTAAGAAACATCCGCGTGCTCCGGGGCGGAGGCCTCGGCGCGCGGTTTCGGCTCGGGGAGGGCCCACTGCGCGGCGTCGAAGCCGACGTACTTGCAGATGCGCAGTTCTCCCCGGTCGTTTTCGAGCAGGTCGCCGACGCACAGCGGATCGGCGGAGCCGCGGAGCACTTGCCAGGCATCGTATTCGTTGGCGGCTTCCACTTCGCCGCGCTGATCGTAATCGCGCGGCTTGACGGAGGCGCATCCGGAGACGTGCGGGGCCCAGCGGAACTGCTGACGCGGAGCATCCTTCATGCGGTGGATCCGGTATGTCGGCATTGACCTCATTCTAGTCGAAAACAGCGGCGCGCGTCGGCCTCGCCCATGTCGATCCAACGGGTGATGGCGGCGGGGTCCCAATGGATGGCCTGACGCACGCTGCCGAGGGAGTCCGGAGGCGCAATGCGCAGGACGTCTCCGGGCCTGGCGGCGGGGGGCTGGGGAGCGAGACGGCGGAGCAGTCGCACGGCATAACGGATGACGCGCGAGGGCATATAGGGCAGCGCGTCCACGGCAACGGCACATTCGGCGCCCATGGCGGCGGCGGCCCATAGGGGAAGGGCTCCGAGGAGGCCGCCGTCCACGTAGAGTTTTCCGGCGATGCGGACAGGCGGGTAGCCGACGGGGACCGCGGTGGCGGCAAAAAGGTGCTGGGGCGTGATCTCGGGAGTGCGGACGAGGCGAAGCCCGAAGCCCGGGAGTTCGACGAGGGTGGCGGCGAAGGGCACCAGGGGAGTATACCGGGCGAAAATCTCGCCGATGAGGCCGCGGAGAGGGGCCGGATCGAGCAGACCGGCGGCGGGAGGGCGCGCCAGCTTTGCCATGTGGGCCAGCCGCGGGTCGGTCCACATGGCCACGAGCTCGGCGGGGTGGATGCCGCCGGCGATGGCCCATCCGTTCAGGGCGCCGACCGAGGCCCCGATGACCGCATCCGGGCGAAAGCGGCCCGCGAGCGCCCTCCAGGCGCCGGCCTGGTAGGCGCCGAACATGCCGCCGGCGGAAAGCACCAACGCGGCCTTCACGCTTTCATGGTAGCGGGAACGGTGAGATCATGGAATTCTAGACCTTCAATGGCCAAGAAACTCCTGTTGCTGCTCCTCATTCCCGTGGCGGCGGTAGTGTGGTGGGGCTTACGTGTAAGAAACCAGCCTCCCGAAGTGCCGTTCGCGAAGGTCCGTCGCGAGACCCTGGTCAGCACGCTGCCGACCAACGGCAGAGTGGAGCCGATCGCGTGGTCGCCGGTGCGTTCGGACGGGGCGGGGCTGGTGGCTTCGGTGCCGGTGCAGCACGGGCAGCAGGTGCAAACGGGAGCGACCATCGCGGTACTGAGCAGCACGGGTTTGCAGGCGGACGTGAGCGCGGCGGAGGCGAGGGTGGCGCAGGCCCGCGCGGACTTGGACACGGTGGAAGCCGGCGGCAGGGCGGCGGAACTGGCGGAGATCCAGAGCGGCCTGGCGCGGGCCAGGTTCGAGCGGGACGCGGCGCAGCGGGAATACGAGGCATTGCAGCGGCTTCAGCAGAAGCAGGCGGCGACGGCAGTGCAGGTGGACGAAGCGCGGGACCGCATGCGGCAGTCGGAATTGCAGATCGACGCGCTGGAAAAGCGCCGCGCGGCGTTGGTGGGGCGGAATGACCGCAGCACGGCCGAGGCGCGGCTGCGCGAGGCGGAAGCGGCGCTGGCGCAGGCGCGCGCGCGCATCGCGCGGACCGTGATCCGGGCCCCGCTTTCCGGGGTGGTTTACAAACTGGAGGTGCGGCCGGGGGCGTACGTGGAGGCGGGCGGTCCGGTGGCGGAAATCGGCCAGATCGACCGCCTGCGGGTGCGGGTGTACGTGGACGAACCGGAACTGGGGCGGGTGGCAGTGGGACAGCCGGTAACGATCACGTGGGACGCGCTTCCGGGGAAGAAGTGGACAGGCACGGTAGAGAAGAAGCCCAGCGAGATCGTGGCCCTGGGGACGCGGCAGGTAGGGGAGGTGCTCTGCACCATCAGCAACCCGGGACAGGAGCTGATTCCGGGAACGAACGTGAACGCCGAGATTCGCACCAACGTCGCCAAGGATGCGCTGACGATCCCGAAGGAAGCACTGCGGCACCAGGCGGGAGCGGTGGGCGCGTTCGTTTTGCGCGGCGACACGCTGGCGTGGCAGGAGGTGACCACGGGCGCATCGAGCGTGACGCGGGTGGAGGTTCTGGGGGGATTGCGGGAGGGCGACGCGGTGGCGCTGCCCACGGAGGCGCCCCTGCGGCCGGAGATGCGGGTGCGGGCGGTGTTCCCGTAGGCGGCAATGTTATCCTTAGTTAATGTTATCCATAGTTAGTATCTAAGTTACAAACTACAGATTTTTCCTGAGTATATTTTCCACTGCGCCATAGTACCCTAATAAGGTAGTATGGGCTCTCGAGCTTTCACTACGCCCGCGGCGCGGCGCCCTCGCACAAGCGGTCACGCGGTGGTTGAGATGGCGCTGTTGACGCCCTGGATGATTCTGCTGTTTTCAGCGATTTTCGACTTCGGCATGTACGCTAACGCGCTGATCATGACGGAGAACGCCGCCCGGACAGCGGCACTGCACACCTCGATCAACTCCGACGCGGCGCAGGACAGCGTGTTGGCTTGTTCGGTGGTGCTGCAACACATGAAAGCCGCGTCGAACCTCAAAGGGGTCACGAGCTGCGACAAGGATCCGCTGAGGGTCAGTGTCTCGACGGGAACCGACACAGAAGGATTCCTAACGTCGCGGGTGACGGTTAATTATCAGACCACGCAACTGATCCCTCTGCCTTACATGCGCGGCAAGGTGAACGTGAACCGGAGCGCACAGATGAGGGTCATGCCATGAAACACGCCAGACAGAGCGGGAGCACGCTGCTGGAATTCACGCTGGTGGGCATCCCGATGATGTTCGTGCTCATCTCGACGTTCGAGGTGTCGCGGCTGGCGTGGAACTACCATACGCTGACGGCGGCGGTGGCGGAAGCCACGCGATACGCCATCGTACACGGGAAGAACTGCGGCCGGGCTCCCAACAATTGCACGATCACGGTGGGAGACGTGGCAAGGCGGCTGCACGCGAAGGGGGTGGGCCTGGCGCCGCAGGACATGACCGTGACGCTGGTGTCGAATGCGGGATCGATCACGTGCCGTTTGGATCAATGCCTGGGTAACGGCAATATGTGGCCACCGGCCACGGCCAATGAACCAGGCATGGAGATCCGGATTTCGGCGTCGCACGACATCCTGTCGATGATCGCGATGAACTGGCCGGGAGGCGGTTCGGTGAAGCCGTTCGGCTTATTGCAGCTCCGCGCCAGCTCGCGCGAGGCGATTCAGTATTAGGGGGCGTGCAATGAAACGATGCGGATCCGAACGGGGCCAGGTGCTGATGATGGTGACGGTGTCGCTGTTCGCCATGATCGGGTTAATGTCGCTGGCGGTGGATCTGGGGTGGGCGCACTTCGTGAAACGCGGGGCGCAGAAGGCGGCGGATGCGGCGGCGCTGGCGGGGGTGTACCGGGTATTCCGGGCGGCGGGGGAGGAGTTCAACATCAAGTGCGGCGGGGAAGTGATATGCCAGGGGACCGCGCCGTGCCCCGCGACTCCGCCTGCCACGCCCTCGAATAACATCGAAGCGGCGTGTTTATACGCCAAGATCAACGGTTTCACCATGTCCGGGGATTACGGCCGCCAGAAAGTAAGTGCGGCTGGAGGAGCGGGGGCGCCGCCTACAGCGCCGGGGATTCAGGCTTTGTACTGGAACACGATCACAGTGGAGCAGGAGGTGCCGCAATTCTGGTCCGCAGTGATGGGCCAGGGTGCGATGCACGTGACGGCGCGCTCCACGGCTGCGATCGTAGACGCGGACATGACCGCGTCGGTGGTGCTGTTGAACCGCGAGAAGGATTGCATTCCGATGGAGAGCACGGCGAACCTGACGTGCGGCGTGGACCTGTTGGTGAGCGCGAACAACAACCAGGGGGCGGACGCGCTGCGGGCCGACGGCGGCATTTACATGGCATCGAACAAAGACGGCACGGAGGCGGACGGGCGGTTCGCGGGCGAGAACTCGGGCGGCGGCACGATTCGTTCGCCGTTCACACGGATTCGCGGCAAGGGTTGGTACACGATCTCAAACAACGCCCAGTGGATCGAGACCCCGGTCAACCGAGACAGCCGCGGCGCGCTTGACCCGATGCGCGGCAAGGGCCAGCCTCCGCCGCCCACGGGGTTGCCGGACCGCCAGATACTCGGCGGAGCGATCGTAGGAAGCAACGATCCGAACAATCCGCTGATTTTGAGGCCGGGGAATTACTACGCCACGGCCAGAGACAACCAGGGGAATCCGTATGCCACCGGAGAACCCATCACGGTATCAGGCTACGTACGGTTCTCCGACAACGGCACGGGATTCGGGGATTACGTGTTCTTTGGGGGGTTTAAGAACCAGAGCGCGGGAACGACGGTGTACTTCGACCCGGGCAGGTACATCTTCGCCGGTGTGAAACGCAAGAACAACGGCACGGCGAACCCGCTGTTCAGCGTCAGCACGAACATGAGCATCAAGGATGTCAATTACGACAGCGCGACATCGGCGGGAGAGCTCTTCGTGTTTACCGACACGAACTACACCGCCCAGGGGCGCAGCCTGGAAATTCCGAGCCTGGTGAAGCCGGTGGCCGCCCAACTGGTGCACGGCAACGCCGGTTTCCAGAGCGGGTCAAACGCGAACGTGGTCACCCAACTGCACGGGTTGAATGCGAATTCACCGAACCTGCCGGCGGAGCTGAAGAAGTTCGCCCACGTCCTGGCGTGGCAGGACCAGAAGAATTCGATCGTGAAATACGATGACACGGGCCACTATGTGAATTGCGGATCGTACATCTGCCCGAACACGAATCTGGCGACACCGACCTCAACGGAGCTGTTTCTCCAAGGGTCGCCGACGGCGAAAATGTACGGGATCATCTACCAGCCGAGAGGCTCCTGGACCACGGTGCAGGGCGGCGGCACGTACAAGGTGCCGGTGCAGTTGATCGCGGGATCTCTGAAGATTCAGGGCAGCGCGGCGTTCGCGATGGAGAAGCTGCCGATTCCGGTGACCGTGCGCACAGTGGCGCTGGTGGAATAAAGCTCATGGCCGGGCAGGCATCTGCGCTTTGACCTCGGCGCGCCAGGCGTGGAGGCGGGCGCGGAGTTTCTCCGCCAGAGCGGAGTTTTCGCGGGCGAGGTCGCGCGTCTCACTTGGGTCGGCGGCGAGGTTGTAGAGCTCGACGCGGCCATCTTCCAGGTATTCCAACAATTTCCAATCACGGGCAATGATGGCGCTGACGGGCGTGGTGGTGTGGTAGTAGTGCGGGTAGTGGAAGAACAGCTCGTCGCGCGAGAGCGTGGCGGAGGGGTCGCGCAGCAAGTTCGCGACGCTGCGGCCATCCATGGCGGCGTTCTGAGCGGGGTCGCCGCGCAGGGCGGCGGCTTCGAGGATAGTGGGGTAGAGGTCCGTGGAGCAGACGCGCTGGGCGGAGGCGGAGCCGGCGCGGGTGATGCCGGGCCAGCGCACGATGAGGGGGACGCGGATGCCGCCTTCGTAGAGCGAGCCCTTGCCGGAGCGGAGGGGATAGTTGTCCGTCACCTGGTTGATATAGCCGCCGTTATCGGAGAAAAAGATCACGGCGGTGTTGGAGGCGAGGCCGCGGCGGTCGAGGTGGTCGAGAATACGTCCGACGTTCTCATCGAGGTTCTGGACCATGGCGGCGTAGGCGGCGTTCTGGTGGCGCAGTCCGGGGCGAATGCGCGACTTGTAGCGCTCCACGAGGGCGGGTTTGCCCTCGATGGGGGTATGGACGGCGTGGTGGCAGAGGTTGAGGAAGAAGGGGCGGCCGCCGGCGGCATCGATCTGGTTGATGGCTTCGGTGGTGAGGCGGTCCGTGAGGTATTCCTCCGGCTTGCCGCCGTGGAGACCGGGGACGTAGCGGTATTCGCCGCCGAAGCGCTTGCTGCCGCGGTAGGGCCAGAAGTATGTCTGAGGGGCGCCCCAGAGGGTGCCGCCGATGTTGACGTCGAAGCCGTGGACTTCAGGGTAGTTCTCGGCATTGCCGAGGTGCCATTTGCCGATGTGGGCGGTGAAGTAGCCGTTGTCGCGCAGGGCCTCGGCGAGGGTGCAGTCGCGCTGGGGGAGGTCTTCTTCGGCCATGGGCGGCACTACGGCGCGGTTGCGGGGCGGGTTGTGCGCGGCCTCACGCCAGATGGTGATGTGGAGGCGCGCGGGGTACTTGCCGGTGTGGATGGAGGCGCGGGTGGGGCTGCACACGGGGGCGGCGGCATAGGCGTGTGTGAAGCGCATGCCCTGGGCGGCGAGGCGCTCGAGGTTGGGGGTTTCGTGAAGGTCGCCTCCGTAGGGGGTGGTGTCGGCCCAGCCGAGGTCGTCGGCAAGGATGAGGACGATGTTGGGGCGGCGCGCGGGCGGGGCGAAGGCCGCGGCGGCGGAGAAGAGGAACTGACGGCGGTTCATCGAGAGCAGCGTATCAGGTGACAGGGCCTGGCGTGAAGGGGACCAAGGCGTTGTGAAGCTGCCAGCGTTCGGCCCAGGTCCGGCGGCGTCCGCTGGCGGATTCGAGGATGAAGCGGAAGATTTCCCAGCCGGTGTCTTCGATGGAGGCGGCGCCGGTGGCGATGCGGCCGGCGTCGACGTCGATGAGGTCGGGCCAGCGCTCGGCCAGCGCGGTGCGGGATGAGACCTTGATGACGGGCACCAAAGCGAGGCCGTAGGGGGTGCCTTCGCCGGTGGTGAAGACGTGCATGTTCATGGAGGCGAGCTGCTGGGTGCCGCAGACCATGTCGCCGGCGGGGGTGGCGGCGAAGACGAGGCCCTTGGCGGCGACGCGCTCGCCGTGAGAGGCGACGGAAACGATGGCGGTGCTGCCGGCCTTGGCGATGGAGCCGAGGGCTTTTTCGACGACGTTGGAGAGGCCGCCGCGTTTGTTGCCGGGAGTAGGGTTGGCGCTGCGGTCGGCGCCTCCGAGGCGGAGGTAGTCGTCATACCACCGCATTTCGCGGATGAGGGCGCGGGCCACGTCTTCGTTGACGGCGCGGGGCGTGAGGAGGTGGATGGCATCGCGGACCTCGGTGACTTCGGAGAACATGACGGTGGCACCGGCGCGGACGAGGAGATCGGCGGCGAAGCCCACGGCGGGATTGGCGGTGACGCCGGAGAAGGCGTCGCTGCCGCCGCATTGAAGGCCGACGATGAGGTCCGCCGCGGGACAGGTGACGCGGCGGCGGCGGTCGAGTTCGGCCAGGCGGGTTTCGGCGGCGCGCATGATGGCGGCGACCGTGCCTTGGAAGCCGCGGTGCTCGGCGTCCTGCATGCGGATGACGGGGAAATCGCCGTTCGGGAGGAGGCGGGCGGGCTGGAGTTTTTCGCAGCCGAGACTGACGACCAGGGGATCGGCGGCGATGTTGGGATGGAGGGAGATGTGGCCGAGGGTGGCGATGGGAATGGCGGCCAGGGGAGCGTCAATGGCGACTCCGCAGCCGTAGCCGTGGGTGATGGCGACGACCCCGTCCACGTTGGGGTAGCGAGGCAGGATTTCGTTGCGGATGCGGGCGGCGGCGTACTCCACAGTGGGGGCGACGCACTGGACGGTAGTGGTGATGCCGAGCAGGTTGCGGGTGCCGGTGCGGCCGTCGCGGGCGCGATAGCCTTCGAAGGTGAAACCCTCGAGCGGGGGGAGGGGCGGCGGCGGAGCGGTGGCGAGGGGGAGACCTTCGAGCGCGGGCGGGCGCGGAGCTTCGACGAATTCTTCGCGGACCCAGGCGCCCTTGGGAATGTCGCGTAGGGCGTGGCCGATGACGTGGCCGTAGCGGAGGATGGGCGCGCCAGCGGGGATAGAGACGAGGGCGGCCTTGTGGGACTGAGGGATGTGCCCGGCGAGCGTGGCACCTTCGGGGTTGGCTACGATGGCGACGTTGTCGCGGGGGTTGACCTGGATGAGGCGAGGTTCCACGGGCTCATGGTAACGCGGGGGCCTGGGGTGACGCGGCGATGGTGCGCTGGCGGACCTGTTCTTCGATGGTTTTCAATGATTTTTGCCGGGCCAGCGTCAGTTCATAGTCTTTCTGGATGCAATTCGGCCGGGTGAAGCGGGGGACGGGTGATGTTCCAGCCGCCTTCAGGACGCCTGATGCTCATACCACGTCAGCCGCCCGTTCAGAGAGAAGCTCGCGCAGTACGGAGCGGTGGCAGCGGCTCTCGTCGCGGCAGTAGCAGCCCAAGGCGAGATTGGTCTGATGGGAGAGGGCTGCCAGGAGATCGAGTTCGCGGCTGCGGTCCGGTGCGCTCATTTCACGACGGAACTTGCGACGGAAGGCAGACCATGCCCGGTCGTCCACGGCGCTCTGGGCTTCCTGGACCAGTTCGGCGCTAGGGGACAGATTTGGGAACCAGACATCGTAAAAATCGAGGCGGGCGAAGTCGGATTTCGGCACGCCGCGGGGCGGCCGCCGCACCGTCCCGAGCCGCAAACCCTCGCCGGGTTTGCGAGGTGTGCCGAGTTGAACGATGAAGATGGCCATAGATGTCTCCGTAGGCTAGTGTAGACTGATTTTCACGTTGATCAGGCTGGCGCTTTTCGCGGGCGCGCCGGCCGGTGCTGGTGCTGGTGGATTTGCCGGTGTGGCTGCGCATACCTGAAGGACCCGGTGCGGATGGCGAGTATCGCGCTGGCGATCAGTGCCACGGGTTTTCTATTCGCCACGGCCGCGGCGGAGGAACGGGAGAACGTCTCGCGGTTCGGTCCCGCGTATATGGAATACATGAAGCGCACTCGACGGTTCGTGCCCTTTTTGTTTTAGAATCTGCGCATGGACGCCACAATTACGCGCCGGGACGCGCTGCTTGGGATGGCTTTGGCTCGGCGAAGCAGGCCGAATGTGCTGCTGATTGCCGCCGATGATTTGAACGTGCGGCTGGGGTGTTACGGGTTTCCGGTGAAGACGCCGCACCTGGATGCGCTGGCGGGGCGCGGCGTGCGGTTCGAGCGGGCGTATTGCCAATATCCGTTGTGCAATCCGTCGCGAACTTCGCTGCTGACGGGAAAGCGCCCACCGGCGACGGGGATCACGGGAAATACGCGGTGGTTCCGGCTGAACATGCCGGAGGTGGTGACGCTGCCGCAGTATTTCCGGCTGAACGGCTATGTGACGGCGGCGGCGGGGAAGATCTTTCACGGCGGGTTGGACGATGACCGGGCGTGGGAGATCGGGGGGACACCGGTGGCGAAGGGCGGAGTGAGGACGTCGCCGGGGACGCCGCGGGAGCGGCAGGCGGCGTCGGACCGATGGCAGGCGCTGCCGGACGAGGGCGAGAAGCAGACGCTCGACTACCGCAACGCTTCGAAGGCGATCGAACTCATGGAGCAGTTCAAAGGGCGGCAGCCGTTCTTCCTGGCGCTGGGGTTTGCCAAGCCGCACACGCCGTTTCTGGCGCCGAAGAAGTATTTCGACCTGTACGACGCGGCGCGGATTCCGCTGCCGCCGAATTTCGCAGCCAAGCCGGAGGGGACGTCGCCTTCGGTAAGGCCGAACTGGGACCTGTTTTCGGTGCGGGACGGGACGCCGGAGTTGGCGCGGCAGGCGATCGCGGCCTATTACGCGTGCATCTCGTTCATGGACGCGCAAGTGGGGCGAGTGATGGCGGCGCTGGACGGCGCGGGGCTGGCGCGGAACACGATTGTGGTGTTTTTCGGAGACAACGGATGGCACTTGGGTGAATGGGGGATGTGGGGGAAGTCCACGCTGTTCGAGCCGTCATGCCGTGTTCCGCTGACGATTTCGGCTCCGGGAATGGCGGCGGGGCGGACGTGCGCGCGGATGGTTGAGTTCACGGACCTGTATCCGACGCTGGCGGAACTGGCGGGTCTGCCGAGGGGGGCGGGGCTGGAGGGCGCAAGCCTGGCTCCACTGCTGCGGGATCCACGGGCGGAATGGAAGCGGGCGGCATACACGTACCTGGCGCGGGGCAAGGGCATGGCGGCCTCGGTGCGCGACGAGCGGTACCGGTACACGGAGTGGCCGGACGGCACGGTGGAGTTGTTCGACTACGAGAAGGACCCGCATGAGCTGCGGAACAGGAGCGGCAACCGCGAGACCGTGCGGCGCATGAGCGCTTTACTGCGCGGTCACCGCAGTTAGCCAACTTTATTTATCCGGCTTTTCAACCACTTAGGGATACGTGTGCCCGGAGTGCATGGAGGCGGAGTGATAGGTTTGGGATGGGGACAGGATGCCGCCTTCAAAAAAAAGGAAAAAGAAAGCGAGTGAGAAGGAGTTAGTAGAGAAAGCGCTTCAGAGCATCGAAGGGAAGTTGGACGCGGACGAGATCAAGGGCACCATGGGAGACCTGCTTCGGCTGCTGGAGTTCAAGAAGCAATTGGAGGACGAGGCGCCGAAGGAGGTGAAGGTGACATGGATCGACAACCCGTCGAACGAGTAATCCGGTACGAACCGCTTCCTTCGCAGCGAAAATTTCACGAGAGCCCGGCGCGGTTCAAGGGGTTTTCGGGGCCGATCGGGAGCGGCAAGAGCCAGGCGCTGTGCCAGGAGGCGATCCGGCTGGCGTATTCGAATCCGGGACGGATGGGGCTGCTGGGCGCGCCGACGTTTCCGATGTTGCGGGACTCGACGCAGGCGGCGCTGTTCGAGATCCTGCACCAGAACAGGATCCCGCACGAGTGGAACAAAGCCGACAATGCGCTGACGCTGGGGGACACGCGGTCGAGGATCGTGTTTCGCGCGGTGGACGATTACGAGCGGCTGCGGGGCACGAACCTGGCGTGGTTCGGCATCGACGAGCTGACGTATTGTCCGGAGGACGCCTGGCTGCGGCTGGAGGGGCGCTTGCGCGACCCGAAGGCGGCGCGGCTGTGCGGGTTCGCGGTGTGGACGCCGAAAGGGTTCGACTGGGTGTACCGGAAGTTCATCAGCGAGCCGGTACGCGGGTACGAAGCCGTGATCGCGGCGGCGTATGAGAACCGCCACCTGCTGGAGAAGGTGCCGGATTTTTACGAGCGGCTGAAGAGCAGCTACGACGAATCTTTTTTCCGCCAAGAGGTGATGGGGGAGTACCTGAGCCTGAGCGGGGGGCTGGTGTACTCGGCGTTCGAGCGCGCGGTGCACGTGCGGGAACTCAGCGTGGACCTGTGGGTTCCGCTGCTGTGGGCGCTGGACTTCAACGTGGACCCAATGTGCTCGGTGGTGGCGCAGATGGTGGGAGAGGAAATGCGAGTGCTGGACGAGATCGTGTTGCGGAGGGCGACTACGGCGGCGGCGTGCGAGGAGTTTTGCCGGCGCTACCCGGCGCACCGGCCCGGAGTGACCATCTACGGGGACGCCTCGGGCAACCGGCAGCAGACCACGGGGGACTCGGACTACCAGATTATTCGCGAGTACTTCGACGGTATTTATCCGTACCGGGTAAGTTATTGCGTTCCGAGGGCCAATCCCGCGGTGCGCGACCGTGTAGTGCTGACTAACTCACGGCTGCGCAACTCGCGGGGCGAGGTGAGCCTGTTCGTGGACCCGAAGTGCAGGGAGCTGATCCTGGACTTCGAGCAGGTAAGTTACAAAGCCGACAGCACGGAAGTGGACAAGGAGAGGGACCGGCGGAGGACGCATCTTTCGGATGCGCTGGGATACCTGCTGTGGCAGGAGTGCCGGCCGGGTCCGGGGGTAGGAGAACGGGGGCAGAGGCTGTTGTAGCGATAGGGACGGTGGTTGGACCACAGAGAAACCCAAGAAGAGGGAAAGAGCTTATGGTTTCGATTGAACGGGAACACCCGGAGTATGTCGCGCGCGCGGAGATGTGGAAAACGTACCGCGATCTCTACGCCGGCGGGGAGCGGCTGCGGGGGAACGCGGCGGCTTACCTGGTGCAGCGGCACAAGGAGCCGCACAATGTTTACAGCGAACGGCTGAACCGGGTGTTTTACGAGAACTACGTGGGGTCGATCATCGACTGGTACGCGGCCACGCTGATGCGGCGGGAACCGGTGATCCTGTTCGAGGGGCACGACGAGGCGGCGAGGGGATTCTTCAACGAGTTCGCCGAAGACTGCGACCGGAAGGGGACGAACTTCTCCGAGTTCATGCGGCAGCGTTTCGTGGAGACGCTGGTGCTGGGCAGCAGTTACATCGTGGTGGATTTCCCCAAGGCGCACGGGCCGGTGCTGAACCGGGCGCAGGAGGACGCCACGGGACGCTCGCGGGCGTACCTGATGGAGTACGCGGCGGACGAGGTCATCAACTGGAGCTATGACCGGGAGGGCGGGCTGGAGTGGGTGGTGATGCGGACGTCGAACCTGCGGCCGGGGAAGGCGGAGGACAGCGGCTGGGAACGGGAGACGCGATGGATCTACTACGACCGCGAGCGCTACCGGATCTACGCGAAGGGCGAGAAGGAGAAGGAGCCGGCGCTGATCGACGAAGGACGGCACGGGTTCGCGTCGCTGCGGCGAACGCCGGTGTTCGAGCTGCGGGTGACGGAGGGCCTGTGGCTGATGAACAAGGCGGCGCTGCTGCAACTGGAGCACTTCAACAAGTCGAACGCGCTGGCGTGGGCGTTGACCATGGGGCTGTTCGCGACGCCGGTGATTTACTCCGATAAAGGGTTCAACCAGATCGTGGGGGAGTCGTACTACATCCAGCTCGGGAAGGACGACAAGTTCGGGTGGACGGAGCCTGCGGGCAACGTATACCAGATCGCGGCGGACAACCTGGTGCGGCTGAAGGACGAGATCTACCGGGTGTGCTACCTGATGCACCAGGCGGGGGGGCTGGAACTGGGGCACGTGAGGCAATCGGGGGCGAGCAAGCAGCGGGACTTCAGCGTGACGCAGGAGGTGCTGCGGGCGTACGGCGACGCGGTGAAGGAGTCGATGAAGCAGGTGCTGCGGGGGATCTCGGCGGCACGGCAGGACGGCATCTCGGTGGACGTTTCGGGGCTGGACGAGTTCGACATCGGCGACTTCAGCACGGAACTGGAGGACGCGGAGCGGCTGCTGAGGCTGGGGATGAAGTCGCCGACGCTGCGCAAGCAGGTGTTCAAGAAAGTCGCGTTGAAGTACCTGTGCGACGCGCGGCAGGAGATCAAGGAGCGGATCGCGTCGGAGATCGAGAGCGCCGAATAAGGGGAGAGTTATGGAACAGGAGCAAGTGCAGGAGATCGTGCGGGCTGCGGTTCAAGAGCTGATGAGCGCGCAGCAGGCGAAGAGCGAACCGGCTTACAAGGCGGAGCTTCAGGAGGAGCGGAAGCGGCGGGAGGAACTGGAGCGCCGCATGAACGAACTGGTGGCGGAGAACAAGCGCAGCCGGCAGCAGGCGGAAGAAGCGGAGCGCAGCGCCGCGATCCGGGCCGAGTTGCAGAGGCTGGGCGTAGCCAAGGTGGACCTGGCGTACAAGGCGGTACAGGACGGCGTGGTGCGGTCCGAGGACGGCCGGCTGGTGGCGCGGGGCGAGGGCGGCGAGATAGGGCTGCGGGAGTATCTCTCGGGATTTGTCAGCGAGAACCCGGAGTTCCTGCCGGCGCGGATCTCGGGCGGCGCGGGAATGATGGGCAGCCAGAAAGCCCCGGCGGCGCCGCGGGAGACCGTGGACATCGAAAAGATTCGACCCGGTATGAGCAAGGAAGAGATGGAGCGCGCGAGGCAGGAAATCCTGAGAATCGCGTCGCAGAGCTTGGGGAACCTTTAACGAAGGAGAGGGAATGGGAGCAATAACTTCAACGAACGTAGCGAACGCGATTGTCAAGCTGGTGGCGGCGGATGCCCTGCCCGCACTGATGGGGAATCTCGTCATGGGCAATCTCGTAAACCGGGATTACGAGCCGGTGCTGGCGCAGGCCGGCGACACGGTGAACATCCCAGTGCCCCCGACGCTGGTGGCGAACAACATCGCCGAAGGCGGAACGGTACAGACGCAGAACCCGAATCTGGGCAACGCGCAGATCGTGCTGAACACGCACGCGGAAGCGACGTTCCAGATTCCGGACGTGACCAAGGTGCTGGCGGTGCCGGACCTGTTGAGCATCTACATGCAGCCGGCGGTGACGGCGCTGGCGGAGAAGATCGAGACGGACCTGCTGGGTCTGTACGCGGGCTTCACGACGAACTCGCCGGTGGGCACGGCGGGCACGGCGATCACGGAACAGGTGGTGGACCAAGCGGAAACGGCCTTGTTCTCGGCCAAGGTGCCGGCGAGCGAGCCGAAGTACCTAGTGGTGGACGCCGCCACTTACTCGCAGTTGCGGCAAATTCCGCGCTTCAGCGAGTATGGCTCGGCCGGGGACGCCGGGTTGCGGGCGCTGGTGGACGGGACGGTGGGGAAGATCAAGGACTTTTACGTCTTCCGCTCGCAGTTCATCCAGAAGACGGGCAGCTCGCCGGTGACGACGCACAACCTGGCTTTCACCAAGAACGCGATCGGCCTGGTGGTGCGGCGTATGCCGCAGCCGCTGGCCGGCACGGGCGCGGTGGCACACTACGCCGATTTCGGCAACTTCGGCATGCGGGTAACCATGAGCTACCAGCCGAACACGCTCTCGCAGCAGTTCACGGTGGACGTGCTGTACGGGGCGGCGATCATCCGGAACCAGTTTGGCGTGCAGGTGAATTCGTAGGGTAAGACGGGCCACCGCCCTCCGGCGGCCGTGGAGGCCGTGGGGGAGCGGCGGCGCCGAGTGGAAGCCCGGGGCAGGCCGGAAGGCCTGCCCCCCATGAACTGGTGGAAAGGGGGAAGGGATGGATTTAAAGGCGTATTACGAGAAGCGGCGGTGGCAGGAGAAGCAATTGCCGGAACCCTGCGTGGTGGTGAGCCTGGAGACGCCGGACGGGGGGAAGGCGGGCGTGATGAGCGAGGTCCGGCGGGAGGTGGCCGCGCGCATGATCGTGGACGGGAAAGCGCGGGCGGCGACGGAGAAGGAAGCGCAGGCGTTCCAGCAACAGAAGCGGGAAGCGAAGGAGCAGGCCGAGCAACTGGCGGCCGCAAGCCGGATGCAGGTGACGGTAGTGCCCTCGAGCGAGTGGAGAAAGGCGTAAAAGATGGCGCTGTTCACGGACGGCACGATGACGAGCCTGGAAGACCTGACGGCCCAGGACTCGGGACTGCTGGGCGTGGTAGGTCCGGAAGGCATCGACACGACAAAGAAGCTGATCCTGGCGCAGGAGGAGTTGGGGGTGGAACTGGAGGCCCTGCTTCCGCGCGCCGAGGCCGGGTTGGCCCAGGTGGTGGTCACGCCGGCGCTGCGGCTCTGGCACGTGTTCAAGACGCTGGAGCTGGTGTACAGGGATGCGTACCACAGCCAGTTGAACGACCGGTACCGGGGGAAGTGGGAGACGTACCGGGACATGGCGAAATGGGCATCGGAGCGTCTGCTGGACATCGGCATCGGGGTGGCGGCGGACCCGGTTCCGCGGGCGCAGATGCCGGAGCTCACCGCAGCGGCGGGCACGCTGGAGGAAGGCACGTATTTCGCGTGCGCGGCATGGGTGAACGGCGCGGGTGAAGAGGGCGCGGCGGGGCCATGGAACTCGATCACGGTAAGCGTGGGCGGGGGGTTCGTTGCGAGGGTGAGCGACGCGCCGGCGAACGCGGCGGGCTGGAACGTTTACGCGGGGGCGTCGGCCGAACAGATGTGGTTGCAGAACGAGGCTCCGCTGGCGGAGGGAACGAGCTGGACGTGCACGGAATTGCGCAGCGGCGGAAGGGGGCCGGGCACGGGGCAGGCGGCGAGCTTCACGCGCTCGGCGCCGCGAATCCTACAGAGAGGCTGACATGGCCGGAGTGGCGCGAAACGCGGCGGTGAAGGTGATTGCGTTGCTGACGGCTCCGACGGGGATGAACGCGGAACTGGCGGAACTGGGCGCGGCGGAGCGGATGGTGCTGCCGGAGATCGGTCCCCAGCAGTTGCTGCGGCAGAACGTGGCCGCGGACCTGACGGAGCGCACCGGGGAAGTTCAGTACCCGGTGGTGCACGTGTACTGCGAAAAGCTGTCCAACGAGATGAGGGAGAAGTTCCGGAGGTTCTCCGGGCGGGCGTTCATGGCGGTGGAGGCGCGGGTCTCGCAGGACCGGCTGGAGGACATCGAGCGGGTGCTGCAAATGTACGTGGACGCAGTGACGCGGGTGTTGGATGACAACCGCGGGGACTGGGGCGGCGGGATGTTTTACGCGGGCGGATACGAAGCGGTATTCAGTCCGGTGAAACGCGGCGGAAAGAACTTCGCGCAGACGGCGAAGGTGACTTTCGAGGTGGGAGTGAGCAACTGAGATGGCTTCATACGTTTCTTCGTACGCGAACCGGTTCTACACGGCGGTGGAGAGCGGGTTCGGACAGGTGGCCGCGGTCACGGCGGCGAACCGCATATCGGCGGTGAAACTCGGCATCAAGCAGCAGTTGGAGGTGGCCGAGAGGAAGGACAAGACGGGCAGCAGGACGTTCGCGGGGTACCCGCCGGGCGGGCGGCGGCGGACGCAATGGGACCTGCGGACCTACATGACCTCCTGGACGAATACGGCCCAACCTCCGGCCAGCGGACCGCTATTCCAGGGGTGTCTGGGCGGACAACCGGCGCTGTTCAGCGGCGCGACGGCGGGGGCGGGGTCGAGCGGGACGACGCTGGTGTTCGCGGCTCCACACGGGCTGGCTCCTGGGCGCGCGGTGGCGGTGGGAGGCGAGATCCGCTTTGTGGCAGCGGCGCCGAATGCGACGACGGTGCAGTTGAACGCTCCGTTTTCGGCGGCTCCGGCGGCGGGGACGGCGATCGGGGCGACGTGCAGCTACTCGCCGGCTACCGAGCTGAAGAGCGTGAGCATTTTCGACTACTGGAGCCCGGCGACGGCGGTGCAGCGGCTGATCGCGGGCGCAGCGGTGAACCGGCTGGAGCTGCGAGTGAACGGGGACTTCCATGAATTCCAGTTCAGCGGCGAGGCGCAGGACCTGATCGACAGCAGCAGCTTCGCTGAGGGGATGGGACAGTTGACCGCGTTTCCCGCCGAGCCGGAGCTGGGGGCGTTCGATTACTCGATTGTGCCGGGGCACATGGGGCAGGCGTGGCTGGGGACGTCGCCGGAGCAATTCTTCACGATCACGAACGCGGTGTTCGCGGTGGACAACGGGCTGGAGCTGCGGGCGAAGGAATTCGGGTCGAACGTGCCGAAGGGGATTTCTCCGGGGCGGCGGGTGGTGACGGTGGATTTCGATCTCTACGAAATCGACGATGACTCGACCAAGGCTCTGTACCAGGCGGCGCGGCAGCAATCGCCGATCAGCGTGATGTTCCAGCTTGGAGAGCAGCAGGGGCAGTTGGCCGGCGTGTATCTGAAGAGCGTGCTGGCGGAGGTGCCGGAGTTCGACGACAGCGACAACAGGCTGCAATGGCGGTTCCGGAGCGCGCGGGCGCAGGGCACGGTGGACGACGAAATCGTGGTGGCGTTTGCGTAGGCCATGACATACGAGAGTGTGGCGGTGAGGCCGTCCGAGCGGCTGCCGGGCGTGGATCTGGTGGTCCGGCGGATGTCGTTCGGACGGCGCATGGAGCTGATGCGCGCGGTGCGGGAACTGGCGCAGCGGGCGGAGTTTCTGGATGCGGGAGAGACCCCGCGGGAGAAGATGGACGCGGCGCTGGTATGGGCGGAGATCGACAGGCTGTACGTGCAGTGGGGGCTGGCGGAGGTGAGGGGCCTGGAGATCGACGGAGCGGCGGCGACTCCCGAGTCGCTGGCGGAGGCGGGGCCGGAGGAATTGTTCCGGGAAGCCGCCGCGGCGGTGAGGCGGGAATGCGGCCTGACGGAAGCAGAAAGAAAAAACTGACAGTCGCCTTCCATTTTCAGTTTGCGAACCAGGCCGGGTGGAAGTGCGAGGAATGCCGCAGGAACGGCCTGGCGGCCCGGCGGCGGTGCGGGTGGATGCCGGCGGGGCTGCACTCGCCGGAGCGCGTGGTGTGGGCGCGGAAGGGCGCGGCGACGACGACGTGCCCGCGGTCCTACATCACTGCGGAGAGCCTGGGATGGGTGGAGGAGTTCCTGGTGGGGCGGAGGCTGGGGAGAACGGAGCTGCGGGAGATGCCAGCGCGCGACGCGGAGGCGCACCTGATCCTGGCTCGGGAGTGGGAGGCGGAATACGGCGATGACGTCTGAGAGGGAACAGATTCTGCTGGAGGTGTTTCTGGCGGTGGCCGGCCCGGGGTGGGAGAAGGTGATGCCGGAGCTGCTGGAAGGGGGGCGAGCCGAGGCAGGCACGGTACCAGCGATCACGGCGCCGCAGGACATGCCGGCAGCGGAAGCATTGCAACGCGCCGTGACGGAGACGGCGGGCGCCTGGCGCGAAAGCGGGGGCGAGACCCGACCAATTGCCGGTGCGGCGCCGCGAGCGGCCGAGGCAGTGAAGACGGCGGCCGCGCCGGCGCAGCAGAGCGCAAATAAGACGGGCGAGCAGCGAGGCTCGAGCGTCTGGAGCAAGGTGGCGTCGGCAACGAGCCTGGGCACGCTGCCGCTGGCGCGGGCCATCATCGGGCTGTTCACGGGCGGAGGGACGAAGGAGCCGGAGCCGCTGGTGCGGTTCGCGCTGCCTCGCAAGATGAAGTTCGAGGCGGCGGTGGCGGACGGGCGCATCACGAGCGTGGATTACGACCAATACGGATTGCCGCGCGCCGGGCGCGCGCAGGCGGCCGCCAGCGAGGCGCGAACGGAGGCGGCGGCCTCGGCTCGCGCGATGGCGCCGCAGGTGACGGTGCAGGTGCAGGCGATGGACAGCCGGTCGTTCATGGACCGGAGCGAGGACATCGCGCGCGCGGTGCGCGAGGCGATGCTGAACATGCACGCGCTGAACGACGTGGTGGGCGAACTCTGATGGCGGCTTTTCCGAAGTTGAAGACGGACGCGGTGAGCCAGTACCCGGCCGGGCGCGAGCTCCGCTTCGCCAATCAGGTGGTGCGGTTCGTGGACGGCGCCGAACAGCGGTACAGGGACTTCGCGAGCGGACTGCGGCGGTGGGCGATCCGGCTGGACCTGCTCGATGAAAGCGAACTGGCAGCGCTGGAACGGTTCTTTGTGGAGAGCCAGGGGGCGTTTGGGAGTTTCGCATTTACGGATCCGTGGGACGGGACCGAGTATCCCGATTGCAGCCTGGACAGCGATGAATTCGCCGCGGTACTGGAGGGTGAGATGCGGGGCGGAACGCAGTTGACGGTGCGGGAGAACAGGAGCTGAGATGCGCTGCTTCCCACAGATGGCGCAATATCCGCTGCTGCGCCGCCGGCGGTTGCGAACGGTGGTCAACGAGAGCGCGGACGGACGGCGGGTGAAACTGGCGGACGCGGCGGCCGGGCTGACGGAGTGGCGGCTGGCATTCCGCGATCTGGCGGACGCGGAGGCGGAGACGCTCGAAGGGTTCTTCAGGGAATGCGAAGGCCGGCTGGCGCCGTTTACGTTTCTGGATCCGGCGGACAACCTGCTGCGGTGGAGCGGGAAGCTGGACGAGAGCGTGTGGGAGAAAGGCCCCATGTTGACGCTGGCCGCAGACGCCGTGGATGCGCGCATCTGGCACTTGCAGAACTCCGGCGCGGCGGCGCAGGCGATGGCGCAGACGCTGGAGGCGCCCGGGACGTACCAGTATTGCTTCAGCGTCTGGGTGCGAGGCGCGGGGCGAGTGACGCTGGGGGCCGGCGAGTTACGGCTTGAGGAGACGGCCGGAACCGAGTGGAGGCGCCTGACGCTGGCGGGGGAGCCGGGGACGGGAGAGACGGTGCGGATCGCGCTCGAGCTGGAGCCGGGCGCGGCGGTGGAAGTGTTCGGGATGCAGGCGGAGGCGCAGTTGGGCGCATCGGGTTACAAGCCGACGGCGTCGCGCGGGGGCGTCTATGAGAACGCGCGGTTCGGCCAGGACGAAATTCGGATCACCTCGACGGGCCCGGACCGGAACGAATGCGAGCTGAAGATCATTCATGGCGACGGTTTTTGAGCTGAAAGAAAGAGCGATGGCGGAGACGCCGCTGCTGTTGTTCGAGTGCGGGTTCGGCAACGGGCAGACGGAGCGTTGGAGCACGCACCGCGTGGAGTACGGGGGAGAGGCGTACGAGGCGCGCGTGATCCGGCACAATCTGCTGGAGGTGCAGGCGGCGTCAGACCAGGGAGTGGACGGAATCCCGAGGATCAGCCTGGCGCTGGCGAACGCGGACTCGCACTTTTCGCAACTGGAGCGCACGGCGGGATTCAAAGGCGCGCGGCTGACCGTGCGGTTCGTGTTCTTCGACGCCAGGAACGGGACGGCGGCGAGCGATTGCGTGACGCTGTTCCAAGGGGTGGCAAACCCGCCGGAAGAAATCACGGAGAGCGTGTTCCGGCTGAGCGCGATCAACCGGATGGGGATGCAGAGGGTATTGCTGCCGCAGGTGCGGATCGAGCGGCGGTGTCCGTGGGAGTTTCCGGCGACGGCGGCGCAGCGCGAGGAGGCCAAGCACGGAGGCGAGCGCGGCCGGTATTCGCGGTTCTTCCGGTGCGGGTACTCGGCGGACAGGACGGAGGGGCTGGGCAACCTGAACGGCGGGGTTCCGTTCGCGGCCTGCGGGTATACGCGGCAGGAGTGCGAACTGCGGGGAATGTTCGATAGGGACGCGGCGCAGAACATCACGCGTCGGTTCGGCGGGGTGGAGTTCGTGCCGGCGTCGATTCTGGTGCGGAGTTACGGGGAGCGCGGGGTTCACGCGTCGGGAGCGCTTTCGAACGAGGCGCGGTACAACGACTTCGTGCCCCTGGTGTACGGGACGGCGTGGTATGCGCCGCCGGTGGTGTTTGCACGGAATGACGGGAACCTGACGCGCATGGAACTGCTGTTGGGGATGGGGGAGATGCAGGGCGTCCTCAAGGTGGTGGTCAACGACGTGGAGATTCCGCAGGGCGGCGCGGGCGCGGACATGACGGCGACGGGGTGGTACAACGTCGTGAGCCTGGGGAATCGCACGGGGTGTTTCAACCTGGATTTCGAGGGCGGCGACCCGTACGGGAGCATGGCGTACCTTTCCGTGGCCACGCCGAACCGCATCAGCAACGGGCAGGAATTGCCTCGGGTGAAGGTGCTGGCGGAAGGGCTCAGGCTGCCGGTGTACGGGGCGGATGGCGGATATCTGCGGGACGAGTTCACAGCGAATCCCGCGTGGATCACGCTGGACATCTTGCAGCGGTGCGGGTGGACTTCGGCGGAGTTGGACATCGGAAGCTTCGCGGGGGCGGCGGCGTATTGCGACGAAGTGATCCAGGTTCGCGACCTGCACGGGAACACGGTGAGCGTGCCGCGTTTCCAGTGCAACCTGGCGCTGGAGCGGCGGCGCAGCGCGGCCGATGTGCTAAGGGGCGTGCGAAACACGGCGCGCATGCTGCTGACCTATGGGGCGGATGGGAAGCTACAGGCGCGGATCGAAAACGCGCTGGCGGTGCAGCAGCCGGTGAAGCCGGAGGGTAGCAACGCGGCAACGTCATTGAACGGGGGATGGCCGGCATACGAGTTCGGCGATGGGGCGAACGGCACATCAGGGATTCTGCGGAAGGAGAATGGGGAGCCAGCGATCCGGGTGTGGTCGCGGAGCACGGCGGATACACCGAACCGGCTGGCGGTGGAGTTTCAAGACGCCTTCAACGAGTATCAGCAGGACAGTTACTCGCTGGTGGACGGGGACGACGCGGCGCGGGCGGGCCAGGAGATCAGCGCAACGGTGAGCGCGCTGGGGATCGCGAATTTCGACCAGGCGGCGCGGGTGCTTCAGCTTCACCTGGCGAAGAGCGTCCATGGCAACACGTACGTGGAGTTCGAGACGAGCGTGAAGGCGTTCGGAGTGCGGCCGGGAGACCTGATCGCGCTGACGTACCTGAAGGAAGGATTCGAGCGGCAGCCGTTTCGAGTCTTGAAGATCGCGCCCGGCGCCAATTACCGCACGGTGGCGATCACGGCGCAGATCCATCGCGATGAATGGTACACGGACTCGACGGACGCGGCGGGCGGCGGTGCGGGGCGCGGTGCGGGTTTCGGGATCGGGATACCGCGCCCGCTGTCGGGCAATGTCACGGATGCGAACGGCGATGCGCAGTTTTCGGTGAGCGAGCAAACCGTGGAGCGGGCCGACGGCGGCGTGGCGGTGATGCTGTCGGTGGGGTTTACGGCTCCCACGGGGGTGGAACCGGGCGGGCCGCGCATCCCGCTGCTGAGCCTGGCTCCGGCGATCGGCACGGGAGGAACGCTGGCAGGGGATCGCGTGCTGTATTACGCGGTGAGCGCGGTGGACGGAGAGGGCCGCGAGAGCGCGCTTTCGTTCACGGTGCGGGCAGCGATTCCGCCGGGATCGAACACAAACAGCGTGACGCTGAACGGGCTGAGCTTCGCGGCGGGGACGGCAGGATTCCGTGTGTACCGGGGTTCGAACCCGGCGCAGATGTTCCGCATCGCATCGGACCAGCCGTTGGCCGGGAGTTTCACGGATACGGGACTGGCGGCGGGACTGACGCCGCCGCCGGACGCGAATTACGATCACGCCAATTTCTACTGGCGGTTGGAACTGCAACCGGAGCAGACGGCCACGCTGCACGGCGCAAACACGGTGGGGAACAGCGCGCTGGAGATGGCCGAGAACGAATATCGCGGCATGGTGGTGCGGTTGCTGCGAGGGAAGGGCGCGGGGCAGGAGCGCACCGTTCTGGAGAACTCGGCAACGACATTGACGCTGGCCTCGGACTGGAGCGTAGAGCCGGATGCCACTTCCACATTCGCGGTGGCCGAGACAGGATGGCATTTCGGCGCCATGGCGAAGAGCAGCCCGGTGGAGTTCGAGGTTCCGAACCGGACGGGCGCGGTGATGCAGATATCGGGAAGATCGGCAAACGTGAACGACGTAGAGGCGCCGGCGGAATTGTGTACGCTGACGCGCTGGACGGTGGGCGGCGGTACGCAGGGCGATGCCGATGTCCCGCCGGCTCCGATGTTCGGGCTGGGGCTCTCACAGCGGCGGAACGGGACGGTGGAACTGACGGGGGTCAGTTTCAGCGATCTGACGAACACGCGGACGGTGAGTTCGGGGACATTGGCCCTGTACTACTGGAACGAGCTGAGCGGCGCTCCTCTGCAACAACTGGCGAGCGGGGTGGGCGCGGCAGACACCGCGCTGGTGTTGAACGCGGCAGGGGCGGCGGGGCCGGGAACGCTGGTGCAGGTGGAGCGCGAGATCGTGCGCGTGGTGGAGGTAACGGACGGCGGCACCCGCTACGTTGTGGAGCGCGGCGCGGACGGCAGCTCAGCGGCAGAGCACGGCGCCGGGACGGCGGTGTATCACCTGGCAAAGCGAGTGAGCATCGTGCCGTTTGCGAAGGGATTCTTCGGCAGTCCGGCGAGCGGGAGATGGAGCCACGCGATCGCGCTGCCCAATGCGAGGGTGGCTTGCGCGGAGTTGTTCGTGACGAACGGTTGCGGAGACAGCGAGGCGACCGGCGCGAGCTTCACGCAGAACCTGGACAGCGGTTTGCGAACGCTTTCGGGCGGGCAGTTCTCGATCCAGGTGGACGGTTTTCTGGCGGTGGATAACGCACCGGCGCCGGAACTGGTAGTGGAGGCAGACCGGAGCGTGCGCGACGTGTTCGCAGTGGTGAGGGAGGCTCCGGTGGGCGGCGTGGTGCGGGCACGAGTGACCCGGAATGGCGAGACATACTGCGAGCTGACGATCGCCGCGGGGGCGACGATTTCGAACGTGGTGGACGGCTTCGGACTGGCTCCACTGGCGAGCGGGACGCGGCTGGGCCTGGAGGTGCTTGAAGTCGGGTCGATCTGGCCGGGGGTGGACCTCAGCGTGGTGGTGCGGCTCTGATGGCGGAATACCTGGAGAAGCTGCGGCCGGACCGGGACTTGCAGTGCTACTTTGAGAGGCCATCGGCGATTGCGGCGCTGAGCGGCGCGAGCGCGACGGGCTTCACGGTCTCGGGATGCTGGCGGCAGCAGTTCGACTGGGCGGTGCTGGAGTGGAACCGGGACAACGTTTTCGAGCACCCGGCATTCCGCAACCTGCCGGACGGCGATTTGAGCGGGCTGACGCTTTCCTACGAGGAGCGGCGGCAGAACTGCATCGCACTGGACTCGACCTGGTACCCGACGGTGGACTGGCCCTGGTTGCGCGTATGGGCGGCGGGCGCGGATGGGGTGGAACGGCTGTACAAGGTTCCCCTCAAGGCGCATGCGACCGCAGTGCAGGGCGCGTACGCGGCGGCCTCGGCGACGTTCGAGCTGACGGGGACCGTAACGCCGGGCGACTACGTGGAACTCGCGTGGCTGAGTGAGCACTACACGTACCTGTGCTACGCGGGCGACACGCTGGAGACGGTGGTGCAGGGCCTGGCGAATGCGATCACGGCGGGAAGTTCGACAATGACAGCCGGGACGCAGGGCAATCGGATCACGCTTACGTGGGCGGCCGAGGCGGGCGCCAACGGGAACCGCATTGGGGTGTACGGAAACGTGAGTGGCGCAAAGACAGAAGCGTGGTCGCCCGCGTGGCAGAAGCTGAGCGGCGGGACATCGCCGGAAAAGTGGCGGGTGGATCTGAATTTCGCCTCGCTGGTGGATGTGAACGGGACCGCGGTGCCCGCCAACGCCGTTAGGAAGCTACGGTGGACGTGGGCGGCGGACGTACAGGCGGGGCAGTTTGCGCGCAGCGAGTTCTCCGTGGAGGTATCGAACTGGACGGTGAGCGGGACCGGCCGGCGGTACAGGGTGGCGGGGCCGGCAAGCCGGCGGGTGGAAGACGATGCCCGGCAATTGGTGTACGGCGGCGCGTGGATGGAGGCGCGCGGCAACTATTCGGGCGGGTCGATACGGCACACGAGCGCGACAGGCGCATCGGTCGCATTGACGTACCAGCATGACCGCGATCACACGCTGTACCTGGGGACGCGGCGAGGTTCGGAGTGCGCGCAGATTGCGATCGCGGTGGACGGCGTGCCAACGCGGACGGAGACGCTGGCGCTCGACGAAGACATCCTTGTGCGAGTGCGAGTAGCGGACCTCGCGGGGCAGGTCCCGCACACGGTGACGGTGACGAACTCGGGAGGGACGTTCTACTTCGACTTTTTCGAGATGGCCGTGCCGGTGGAGGATCTGCCCAGTTTTCCCGCGGACTCGCAGAGCACGTTGGCGACGGACTGGGACACGGATCACTCGCTGGCGCTGGCCCCCGAGCGCACGGCGTGGATGATCCAGTCGCTGGGGTATACGGGGCGGGCCAACCACTATGTGGGCGCGCTGTGGTTTTACGAACTGGTGAGGGACGGACACCAGTACGGGACAGCCACAGTGACTTTCGCAGGGGCGCCGGAATTCAGCAAGACTACCGAGCTGGGACTGGGACCAACGGCGCTCGCGCATGTAAGCCTGATCGGCGACACGGCGGAGAGCGTCGCCAAGGCGTTCGAGTTGGAGATCAACGCGGGCTCGACGGGCGTTTGGGCGCGCGCGGAGGGGGCGGCGCTGACGATCACCTCACGCCGCATGGGCGCGGCGGGGAACGGGCTGGCGATCACCGTAAACACGAACAGCACGCAATTCACGGCACAGGCGAGCGGCCCCATCGCGGGCGGCGTGGACGGGACGTGGCACACGGACCTGGCGAGCGTGCCGCGGCTGAATCGGGCGGCGAGGGACTGGAACCGGAGCTATTTCGCGGCGCTCGCGGCGTACGGCATGGCGGCGGTGACGGCGTTCAGCATGGAGTTGCAGCACGGCGACGACTCGGAGGGCGCGGGGATCGCGCAGCGATATCCGAACGGCGCGGCGGCGTGGTTGAACACGCCCGCGCTACAGACGAACTTCTCGCCCGCGAGCCGTGAGTTCTGGCGGCAGGTGTACCTGGACGCAGCAACGCTGATGAGCGAAGCGGGGATGACGCCATACCTGCAATGAACGCGCGCTTCGAGGTGCTGTATCCGCCGGACGTGAACGATACGCCGCTGAACCGCGCCATCAACCTGCCGGCGTCATGGACTCCGGCGGCGCTTGACTGTTTCAAGACCGAGAACTTCACGTACACGTACGCGCGCGATCTGAACAAGGCGCGGGATTCCGTGCGGCTGCCGATAACCCTCGGTTTCACGCGAGCCAACAGCGCTCACCTGGTGGGGGTGGGGGAGTACACCACGCCGTGGGACAAAGAGGCGCTGCTGGCGAAAGCGGAGCAGGTTGCGTCGGTGGTGCTGTTCGCGCTCGATCAGTATTGCCTGATGGGGCACGTGAAGCCGGGCGGAAGGGGCGGGCGCAGCCTGTACATGGGGTGAAGCGCGGCCGGCGTGTTATCGTTTTGAATTAGGCCTGTGGTCCTCGTCCAGAACGTCTCAAAAAGATACCGGCTGTACCGACGTCCTTCCGACCGCCTGCGAGAGGTCCTGCCTTTTCATTCCCGCCAACTGCACACCGATTTCTGGGCGCTCCAGGACATCAACTTCCAAATCGAGAAAGGCGAAGCGCTGGGCCTGGTGGGGCCCAACGGCTGCGGCAAGAGCACGCTGCTGCAAGTGGTCTGCGGCATTCTGCCGCCGACGACGGGGCGCGTGGTGACGCGCGGACGCATCGCGGCGCTGCTGGAGCTGGGGGCGGGTTTCAACCCCGAGTTCACGGGACGCGAGAACGTCTTTCTGAACGGCGAGATTATGGGCCTGAGCCGGGCCGAGGTGGCGCGCGCGATGCGATCGATTGAGGCGTTCGCGGAAATCGGCGAGTTCATCGACAGGCCGGTGAAGGAATATTCCAGCGGCATGTATGTGCGGCTGGCGTTTGCGACCGCGATTCACGTGGAGCCGGACATCCTGGTGGTGGACGAGGCGCTGGCGGTGGGAGACGCGGTGTTCGCCAACCGGTGCGTGCGGAAGTTTCGGGAGCTGCGCGAGCGGCGCATCACGGTGCTGTTCGTTTCTCACGATCTGGGGCTGGTGAAGCAACTTTCCGACCGGGCGATGCTGCTCATCGGCGGGCGTATCGCCGCGTACGGCGAGCCGAAGGATGTGATCAACCGGTACATCGGGCTGGTGCTCGAAAAAGAGCGTGCGAGCGAGCCGGAGGGCGAGAGTTTGCGGGCCAGCCACCGGCACGGCGACAGAACCAGCGAAATCCTGGAGGTGGAGCTGCTCGACGGCGCCGGCCGGCCGTGCCGCAGCGTGGCGGGAGGCGACCCGGTGACGGTGCGGGTTCGCAGCCGTTTTCATCGCGCCAAGGAGAATCCGATGGCGGGCATCCTGATCCGGAACCGGATCGGGATGGAGGTATACGGTACGAACACGCGCATTGAACGCGTGGATCTGGGCGCCTTCGAGCCGGGCGATGAACTGGAAGTCGATTTCCGGTTTGAATGCCGGCTCACGCCGCAACAGTATACCTTGACGGCGGCAATGCAGAACGCGGACGGCACGAGCCACGACTGGCTCGACGACGTGATTGCGTTCGAGGTGGTGGACCAGCGCGTGGCCGCGGGCGTGGTGGATTTACAGTCGAGGGTGGAATGGCGCGCATCACGGTGAAGGTGCATCCGGGCGCCAGGCGCACGCGGGTGGTGGGCCGGCTGGGGGAAGCGTACAAGCTCGACGTGGCGGCGCCGCCAGCAGAGGGCAAGGCGAACGAAGCGTGCCTGCGGTTGGTGGCCGCGCTGGCGGGCGTCTCCGCGGCAGACGTGCGGATCATCACGGGACGAGCCGGCAGAACCAAGGTGATCGAGATCCGGGGAGTGACGCAGGAGATGATAGAAGGCAAGATGCTCGCATGATTTACGTCGTGGTTCTGGCAACGATTGTGGCGGTGCTGCTGGGCACGGCCGTGGCGAGGTCGCTGGCGGTTCGCAGCCAGGCGGATTTTCTGGTGGCGGGCCGGCAGCTCACGTGGCCGGTTCTGGTGTTCACGCTGCTGTCTTCGTGGATCGGCGCGGGGAGTCTGTTCGCGGGCGGCGAGAACGCCTACCGCAACGGCTTCGCGGCGCTGTGGCAACCCGCCGGAGGGTGGCTGGGGCTCGTGGTGATTGCGGCAATCGCGGGGCGGGCGCGGCGTTTCGCGCAGTTCACGGTGCCGGACCTGCTGGAGACGCGCTACAACACAACCGCGCGCGTGCTGGCGACGGCGGCCATCGTGATCTCCTATACGATGATCACGAGCTACCAGTTCAAAGCGGGCGGCGACATTCTGCACCTGATCTTCCCACAGGTGGACAAGACCACGGGGATGTACATCATCGCGGCGTTCGTGATCACCTTTACGGCGCTGGCGGGGATGGCCTCGGTGGCGTACCTGGACCTGATTATCGGGCTGCTGGTGACGGGCATCGCACTGATCTCACTGCCGATCCTGTTGGGGCGCGTGGGCGGTTTCGACGGGTTGCACGCGAAACTGCCGGCGAATCACTTCACGGTGCTGGGGCCGCTGAGCCTGGAGCAGGCGCTGGGATTTCTGCTGCCGACCATGCTGCTGCTGGTGGGCAACCAGGGGATGTACCAGAAGTTCTTCTCGGCGAAATCGGAGCGCGATGCGAAGCTGGCGGTGTTTGGGTGGATCATCGGGACGTTGATCCTGGAGACGGCGATCATCACCATTGCCGTGACGGGCAGCGCGCTGCTCACCGCGGAACAGCCTCGCGAGATCATTCCGCTGACGGCGCGTATGGGACTGCCGCAACTGCCGGGAGCGATCCTGCTGGGCGGGATCTTCGCGAAGGTGATCTCGACCGCCAACAACTACCTGTTTTCGCCGGCGAGCAATCTGATTCACGATGTGTACAAGCGGTTTGTGAACCCGAAGGCGAGTGAGCGGCGGACGTTGTTTGTCTCGCGGCTGATGGTGATTGTGTTGGGAGTGTTCGCGCTGGTGCAGGGCGCGTACTTCGAGTCGATCCTGCGCGCCGCTCTGTACGCCTATACGGTGTACGGCGCGGCGGTGACCCCGGCGGTGATGGCGGTGTTCTTCTCCAAGCGGGTGAACACCGCAGGGGCGATCGCGTCGATTGCGGCGGGAACGGTGATCACGGTGGTGTGGAACGTGATGGAGATACGATGGCTGGAGGCGGTGTACCCGGCGCTGGGCGTTTCGCTGGCCGCGCTGATCGGCGTCAGCCTGCTCACCGCGCCGCCTCCGCGCGCGAAGTGGGAGCCCTTCTTCAAATGACGAACGTTGCCGGGATTCAAGAGGAACTGCGCAAGCAGAAGCTGGACGGGTGGCTGTTCTTCGACCATCACATGCGCGATCCGCTGGCGTACCGCGTGCTCGGGTTCGCGCCGGGGCGGCACGTTACGCGGCGCTGGTATTACCTGATTCCGGCGCACGGCGAACCGCGGGGCATGGTGCACCGCGTGGAACGGTTCATGCTGGACGCGCTGCCGGGCGAGAAGCGGCCGTATTCAAGCTGGAGCGAGCAGAGCGACGCGCTGCGCAGGCTGCTGGCAGGGTGCAGCCGCGTGGCGATGCAGTACTCGCCGATGTGCGCGATCCCTTACGTGGCGAACGTGGACGCGGGCACCGTGGAGCTGGTGCGCGGCGCCGGAGTCGAGGTGGTCAGCTCCGCGGAGCTGATTCAGTATTTCGAGGCCCGGTGGACGCCGGAAGCGCTGGAGGCGCACCTGGAAGCAGGACGGCGCGTGGACGCAGTGCGCCGCGCGGCGTTCGAGATGATCGGCGAACGGGTGCGCAACGGCGGTATGGTGCAGGAGTACGAGGTGAAGCGCTTCGTGCTGGACGAGTTCGCCCGCGCCGGCCTGTTCACCGCGGACGGGCCGATTGTGGGCGTGAACGCCAACGCGGCCAACCCGCACTATGAGCCGACCGAATCGGTGAGCCGCGAAATCCGCGCGGGTGATTTTGTGCTACTGGACATGTGGGCGAAACTCGACCGGCCGGGCGCCGTCTATTACGACATCACCTGGACCGGGTATTGCGGCGGGAACCCCCCGGAGGAGATTCAGCGAGTGTTCGAGATCGTGCGCGAGGCGCGCGACCGGGCGGTGCGGCGCGTCGAGGAGGCCGTGGCGCGCGGCGAGGAACTGCACGGTTACCAGGTGGACGACGCCGCACGCGGCTACATCGCGAGCCAGGGGTACGGCGAGTATTTTACGCACCGCACGGGGCATTCGATCGGGCAGGAGGTGCACGGCAACGGCGCGAACATGGACAACCTGGAGACGCACGACGAACGGCGTGTGATCCCGTGGACGTGCTTTTCCGTGGAACCCGGGATCTATCTGCGGGACTTCGGCGTGCGCTCGGAGGTGAACGTGTTCGCGGGCGAGGGCGAAGCACGCGTAACGGGCGAGATACAGCGCGAGCTGGTGCGGATCGGATGAATACCACACTGGCGCTGCTCGTGTTTGCCGCATGGTTCACGCGGGACGGCAACGTCGTCAAGCTCGGCAGCAACATGGAGGTCGAGTGGCTGACCTCGCGGGCGTTCCGCCTCCGGCGCGCGGTGAACGGCGGCCTGCCGGCGGCAGCACGCCAGCAGCGCGATCGCGTGCGGGTGGCGGTGAGCGAGGGGCCTGCGTCGGCGACCATGCGGACGGCCCATATGACGCTCGAGATCGGGCGGAAGACGGCGCGGATGCGGGTGACGGCCGCCGGCGGCGAGGTACTGGCAGAGGACCGGACCGGCGCGTCCCGGGAGAACGGGGGGATCGCGTGGGAACGGCTGGTGCGTCCCGGCGCGCGGCTGTTCGGCCTGGGGCCGCGCGCCGACGACCGCCTGGATGCTCGCGGCAAGCGAGTGGCGGCGAGCGTGCCGTTCCTGCTGAGCACGGCGGGGTACGCCGAGTATCACGTCGCGCCCGGTGAGTACACGTTCGACCTCACGCGCGGGAACCGCATCGAGATCCGCGGCGGCGGCCTGATCGACTTTTTCTTCGCCCACGGCGCCACGCCCAAGGAGATTTACGAAGAACTGCACGACGCCGGGGTCGCGGTAGCGGCGCCGCGAAAATGGGCGGCATCGGAGAACGCCACCGCGCATGCAAGCCTTTCCGGGATTCTGCGGCCCAGAATCGAAGCGGCAACGCTGCGCGAATTCCTGGATGGGAAGGAAATGGTCCCGTTCCTGGACGCATACGAGCGCGAGGCGGACGACAAAGGGCTGCCGCTGATACGTCCCCTCCCGATGCAGTTCTCGGTGGACCATGCGGACATGGCGAACCAGTTCATGGTGGGAGATGAACTGCTGGTTGCGCCCATGCCCGCCGGGGCGGAACGGCGGGACGTCTATCTTCCGATGGGGATGTGGACGCGGCTTGATACGGGCGAGCGCCACGGCGGGCGGCGCACGGTGGAGGTGCGGTCCCGGACCCTCCCGGTGTTCGCGCGGGCGGGCTCGATTGTGCCCTTCGAACGCGAGGTGCGCGAGCTGCACTACTTCCCGAAGCTGGCGGGCGAGTTCTTCTTCTTCGAGCCGGAAGCGAACGACTGGACGCAGGTCCACGCCGCGCCGGCGGCGGACAGCATGCGGCTGGAGATCGAGTCCAAAGTGACGCGCATTTACGAGTGGGTGGTGCACCACGCGGAAAAGCCGCGCGCCGCCGGATTCAGCAAGGAACGGTTCACGGAGGTTAAGGAGGCGGGTGCGCTCGCGCCGGGAACCTGGTTCTTCGACGCGGCGCAAGGCAGTTTGCACGTGCGGGTGCGCGCGGGCGCGGGAGAGGACCGGATCGTGAACCTGTTCTATGAGTGATGAAAGACATTCTTGAGGCAGCCTGGTTCGCGGCGCAGCGCCACTCCGGGCAGCGGCGAAAGGGCAGCCGGCAGGAGCCTTATCTGAACCACCTGATCGAGACGGCGCGGCTGGTGGCGGAGCACGACCGTGTCAGCGTGATCGCCGCGCTGCTGCACGACGTCATCGAAGATGCGGGCGTCACGCAGCAGGAACTCACGGCGCGGTTTGGCGCGGAGGTGGCGGGGGTGGTGGCGGAGTTGACCGACGACAAGTCACTCCCCAAGGCGACACGCAAGGCCCTGCAAGTCGAGAATGCCGCGAGGAAATCGCGGAGGGCCCAGGCCGTGGGAGCGGCGGACAAGATCAGCAACGTGCGCAGCCTGCTCAACGACCCGCCGCCGGACTGGTCCTTTGCGAGGAAACGCGAGTACGTGGCATGGGCGGCGCGCGTGGTGGAGGGATACACGGAGCTCGATCCGGCACTGCGGCAGGAATTCCAGCGGGCGCGGGCGCGTTTCGCGGATTTCGAGGAGCTGTTCGGCGAAGGCGACGGCGGCGCGGGAGGCTGGCGGCACGTGCACGCAGGAGGAATCGCGGTACAACTCGAGCCCCGTACTCCCGGATGGCGCGCGGTGATGCTGACGCGGCAGGTCGCCGGACTGAGCGACGAGCAGGTGCTGGCATTTCTGCGAAGCGACATCAAGTTCGCGGCGTCGCGCGAGGCCGCGCTGGCGCGCGGCGGCGCCCGCACCACGGTGGAGCCGGTATTCGAACTCCGGGGCGACGCTTGACAGCGGCCATACGCCCGTGAGGTGATGTCCGGTTGGAGGAGCGCGGGATGGAACGTCGCGAGTTCGTAACGGCGGCAGCGCTCGGCGCAGTCGCGGGAACGGCGGAAGCCGGGGAGGCAGGCGCCCCGGCGGCCGCCTCGGCACTGAGGATCCTGGCAGTCAGCGCGCATCCCGCCGATTTCTGCTCGCGGGCCGGCGGAACGCTTATCAAGCACGTGAAGGCCGGATCGAAAGTCAAAGTCATCTGGCTCACGCAGGGCGAATCCGACGAAAGCTCCTACCTGATTCAGCAACGCCCGGGCATTTCAACGGACGAGGTCCGCCGGATCCGCGAGAAGGAGGCCTTCGCCTGCGCGGAAGTGGTGGGCGCCGAGGGAAAGATGTTCGGTTTCGGGGACGGGCCGCTGCACATGACGCCGGAGCGCATGGAGATGCTGGCCCGCGAAATGGCGGATTTCAAGCCCGACCTGATCCTGACACATTGGAAGGACGAGCTTACGTACCCCACGCACTGGCGGACAGCGCAGAGCGTGATCGAGGCTGCTCAGATGGCGCGGGTCTCCTGGGACATACGGTTCTTCGAACCGAATGTCGGGACCGCTTCACGGGTGGGGTTTGTGCCGGACCACTACGTGGATATCTCCGGGGTCTTCGAACGCAAGCTGGAGGCGCTGAAAATGCTTCCCGCACAGCCTCGGCTGGTTTCCGATTACACGGCGTGCAACCGCTGGCGCGGGATGGAGTGCGGCCGGCAGTATGCCGAAGCCTTCGTGCGCTGGGCGCCCAAGCCGCCGGTGTACGACTTACTGGAGCGGTAAGTCAAACTTACTTGCCCAGCTTCTTCTTTCGATATTCCTCGTACTCTTTGCGAAGCGCGGGATCGGACGGCGTTGGATACAACTCGCTGGACTTGTACTTGCCAGTAAGAAGCTTCTCTTTCGTCCACTCGTCGTGTACGTGGGTCACATCGGCCTTGTCGACAATCTGTTGGACGAACTGCGGCGGAATGAAGTACACGCCCTCGCGGTCGCCGAAGACCACGTCGCCAGGCATGACGGTGGCCGCGCCGATGCGCACGGGCACGTTGATGCCGGTCAGCATGACGTTGGCGATGGCCGAAGGGTGCGTGCCCCGGAAGTACGCGGCCATGGGCAGGGGGAAGATGCCCTCCAGGTCGCGGATGCCGCCGTCCACCACGAGGCCGGTCTTGGTTGCCGCGTAGATCGCGGTGGCCAGGTTGTCGCCGACGACCGTGCCGCCCTCCACCTTGCCGAACAGGTCCACCACGAGGACGTCGTTGGGCCCGAGCATGTCGATGACCCGCTGGTTCACGCTGCGGGCCATGCCTCTGGCCTTCGCGTCGGCGTCGATGACGTCCGCCACGTCCGGCCGTGCGGGCATGAACTGCGCGGTGACGGCACGGCCCACCAGCTTCCGCTCGGGATGCAGGAGCTGCCAGTTGGCTTCGAACTGGTTGGGGTAGCGGGCCCCGGGCAGGACGGACCAGATCTCCTCGGCGGAGAGGCCCTTGACCTTCTCCAGCAAGGCATCGGGAACCTTGGGCCGTCCGTCGTCGAAGCGCCCGAACGGGTTGGCGGCCGTGAATTTCACCATTTGCTCCCGCGTCAGCATGAACATCTGCGAATAGAGCGGAAGCGCGCACACCAGAGCGCAAAGAAATCGCATCATGGGGGGAAATGTAACATAGCGGGGCCGCGCGCGGCGGCCCCGATTACGGAGTGGTCAGGCTTGATCGCTCAGAGCCGCGACGCCGGGGAGCTCGATGCCGGAGAGAAACTCGAGCGATGCGCCGCCTCCGGTGGAGATATGCGAGATCTTGTCGGCTACGCCTGCGGATTTGATCGCTTTTTCGGAGTCGCCGCCGCCCACCACGGAGGTGGCGCCGGATTCGGCAACGGCGCGGGCGAGCGCGACGGTGCCCTGATCGAATGGGGGCTTCTCGAACACGCCCATCGGGCCGTTCCAGATCACGGTCTTGGCGCCTTTGATCACCTGCGCGTAGGCTTCGATGGTGCGCGGGCCGATGTCCACGCCGATCTTGTCCGCGGCTATCTCAGTGACGGCTTCGTTCTCCGCGCCCTCCTTGATCTCGGAGACCACGACGTGGTCGAGCGGCAGCGTGAGCTTGCCGCCCATCTGCTCCAGCAGGCTCTTGGCGAGATCGAGCTTATCGTCCTCGACCAGGGACTTGCCCACGGGCCGGCCCTGCGACTTGAGGAACGTGTAGGCCATGGCGCCGCCGATGAGCAGCTTATCCACAACCTTCGACAGGTTCGCGATGACTTCGATCTTGTCGGAAACCTTCGCGCCTCCGAGGATCGCCACGCACGGCCGCGGCGGGTTCTTCGTGGCCATGGTGAGGTATTCCAGTTCCTTCTGCATGAGCAGGCCGGCGGCGGCCTGGGGCACGAACGCGATCATGCCGGCGGTGGAGGCGTGGGCGCGGTGCGCGGTGCCGAAAGCGTCGTTGACGTAGACGTCGCACAGCGCGGCAAGCTTGCGGGAGAACTCCGGATCGTTCTTCTCTTCCTCGGGATGGTAGCGCAGGTTCTCGAGCAGCAGGACCTCGCCGGGGGCGGGTTTCATGGCCTCGACTTCGGGGCCGATGCAGTCCGGCGCCATCTTCACCGGCCTCCCCAGCAATTCTTCGAGACGCCTGGCCACGGGCTTCAGGCTCATTTCCGGATTCGGCTTGCCCTTGGGCCGCCCCAGGTGGGAGGCAAGAATGAGGCCGGCGCCCTGTTCGAGCGCGTAGCGGATCGTGGGCAGCGCCGCTTTGATGCGCTTGTCGCTGGTGATTTCCTGCCCGCCGGGGGCCAGGGGAACGTTAAAATCCACGCGGATGAATACGCGTTTGCCTTTGAGGTCCAGATCGCGGATTGAGAGTTTCGCCATGAGTTGCTCCGTTTGTTTTCAAGAATCAGGATTCGGGGCGAGGCGGTCCCGCCCGGAGGTTGCGCCAGAAATTCGAGATTAGCACTAATGCGAACCTGCCCGGTGCTGCGCCGGTTATTCCAGGCCTCGCGGGCAGCCATTCCTGGCTGCCGCGGCGTGACCGGGCGGAAGCCCGGCGCAGAAGGACAATCCACCACATGGTATGGTGAGACTCATGCTCCGGCCCATCCCTGGAATTGGCGAGCTTTCCCGCGTGCTGGCGTCGCGCGGCTACACGGGCGAAACGCTGGTGGAGCAGTTCGGCAGCGAGGGCTCCGCATATTCGGAGGTGCGTAGCCTGCCCAGGATGCGGTGGCTCACTTCGGCGGGCACGCCGCTGGATGCGCTCACACGCCTGTTTCTGCTGGGAATCGGCGTGGACACGGAGGCCGCACGCGAAGCCCTGGCCCCTTTTCCACTCGACTCTGTTCTTGAGGCGGGGCTGCTGGAACGCTGCGGCGCGGAGGTGGCAGCGCCGGTGACGCTGTATCCGTATGGCGGGCTGTATCTCGCCGTCGATCAGGCGCGCACCTTCCGTGGGGGCCTGCCGGACGTTGTGATGGGGATCTCCCAAAGCACGGTGATCCTGGACCACATGACCATCCGGCGGCCGTGCAATCGCGCGCTCGACCTCGGATCCGGCTCGGGAGTGCACACCTTGCTCGCGGCGCGGCATTCCCGCGAGGCATACGGGGTTGAGATCTCGCCGCGTGCCCTGGAATTCGCGCGTTTCAACGCGGCGCTGAACGGCACGGAGAACGTGCGCTTTTTCGAAGGCGATTTCTTCGCGGCCTGCGGAGAAGGGCGGTTCGATCTGATTGTGGGCAACCTGCCGTTCGTCATCGCTCCCGCGCGGCGGTATCTATATCGCGACAGCGGCATGCCGCTCGACAGCCTGGCCCGCGCCATCCTCCGGGAGGCTTCCGGCCGGCTCGAACCGGGCGGCTTCTGCCAGATCATCTGCCAATGGGTGCAACTGCGGGGCGAAGACCCGCAGGAGCGCCTGGCCGGCTGGCTGCAAGGTTGCGGCTGCGACGCGTGGATAGTCGGCGCCAGCGTGGATCCGCCTCTGCGTTACGCCGAGCAGTGGATTCACGAGACCGAGGCAAACGCGGGCGACGCGGCCGTATTCGACGAGTGGGCGCGCTACTACCAGCGCGAGGGAGTGGAAGCCATCATCACCGGCGTTATCACGCTGCGGCGTTCCGATGCGGAAAACTGGATCGAGTTCGCCGACGGCAACGTGGCACCGGACGCGGGAAAACTGCTTCTGCGGAACTTCGAGTTGCGCGACTTCGAACGCCGGCTGGGCGATGCCGAACTGCTGCGAACACGTCTGCGGGCCGGGCGCGAGGCCCGTCTCGCCATCCAGAAAGCTCTCACGGACGCGGGCTGGCGCACCGTCGGGATCTTGCTGAGGCAGACGGCGGGCATAAACTATACCGGCAACCTGGATGCGAACATGGCCGCACTGCTGGAACGCTGCGACGGCAGCCGGACGGTGGGTGAGGCGGCGGCGGATCTGGCGGCGGCGCTGGGCGCATCGCCGGAGGCCGTGGCAACCGCTTGCGTTCCGGTGGTGCGCCGGTTGGTGGGGCGCGGGTTCCTGGAACCGGTCCCGTGACGGCCAACGCACTCCTTCCCGAGTGCAGGCCGGTCCGATCAGTAGCCGCTCGCGAGCGCGTCGTAAAAAATGCGCATGCCCAGCTTGATCTCCGCCACCGGCGCGCGCTCCGCATCACTGTGCATGGATCCGGCCACCGCCAGGTCCAGCACCATCGGCGTCAGGCCGTAGGCTTTCACTCCGCGGGCGCGCAGGGTCACCGAATCCGTGCCGTGCGGGACCAGCATGGGCGTCACCACCGCATCGGGATGGCGCTTCAGAATTGCAGCGCGAATCGAGGCGAACAGCGGCGTCTGGTAATCGCTGATGCCGGCGTCCTGGGGCCGGCTGAGCCGCGTGATTTCCACCCGCGGGTCGTTGACGCGGGCATTCGTCGCCGCGATGAATTCGTCCGCTTTCACACCGGGGAGAAGCCTGCAATCGAGGGTCGCCTCGCTGGCTGAAGGAATCACGTTCACCTTGGCCGGTGTGCCGACCCCGGCCTGGAGCGTGGTGAGGGAGACGGTGTTGGCGCGGATGGCGTCCGTGTAACGGTTACGCGCGAGCGGGACGCCGATGGCGCGCTCCATTTCGGCAATCACCGGATGGGGCGGCACCGGCGGCAGCGCCATGGCCTTCTCGAGGGCGCGAAGCAGGATCAGGTTGGCGTTGTCCGGCACGGGCTGCGAGCCGTGGGCCGCGGTTCCCCGCGCGCGCAGCCGCAGCCAGCAGGTCTGCTTCTCCCCCACCGGAATGCCGAACACGAGCTTGCCGGGCGCGAGGATCTCCCGGCTGCCGAAACCGCCCTCGTCCAGCACATATTCGGCGTCGATCGCGGCGGGGTGCTGCTGCAACATCCACAGGATGCCGCGCTCGCCCCCGGTCTCCTCGTCGGCGGTGGAGAGCATGACGATGTCGCGCGGCGGCGTGACGCCGGATTCCTTGAGTGCGATCAGCGCCATCATGTGCTGCACCCCGAGGCCTTTCATATCGAGCGCGCCGCGTCCCCAGATCTGGCCGCCCCGGATGATGCCCGCGAACGGGTCCAGCTTCCAGGCGGCGCGGTCCACCGGGACCACGTCGAGGTGATTCAGCAACAGCAGGGGTTTCTTGCCGCGGTCGCGGCCCGCCAGTCGCGCGACGAGGTTGGTCTGCCCCTCGGGCCCGCTGCGATAAAGGGCGGCCTGAATGCCGTGGCTCTCCAGCAGCCCCTTCACCAGCTCCGCCGCGGCCGCGGTATTCGCGGGAGGGTTCACGGACTGCGCCCGAATGTACTTTTGAAGAAACGCGACGCCTTCGTTCTCCAGGCGCGTCCAATCGGGTGCGGCGGCCGGCAGCGCGGCAACCGCGGCAAGCAGCAGAAGAGGTCTCATGTTTTGTACTCCGGCACATTGCTGAGTGCCGGCGAGAGGCCCGCGGCCCGATAGGCTTCCAGCAGCGCTCCCGCGGCGGGGCCCAGTTCCGGCGGCCCGCAGCGGTTGCCCGGCTCGGCTTCCACCAGCCGGCAGAACCGCTCGCGCACGAACTGGCTGCGGAACACGCCGCCGATGTAGGCCACCCGGACCGGCTCTCCGGGCTTCCACAGCTCGCGGCGCACGGCCGCGGCGAGTCCCGCGAGCTCGGCGGCGGCGCGTTCCAGCACCTCCCGCGCGGCGGTGTCCCCCGCCTCTGCCAGCCGGTCCACCAGCGGCGCGAGCCTGGCAACGCGCGAGCGCGGCCACTCGGGCGTGTAGAACAGGTGCAGGATGCCGTTCGCGTCTTTCGTGCCCACCGCTTCGAGGAAGGCGCCGCGCAGCGCGGTCTCCGGCCCCCATCCCTCTTCAAAGCGCAAGGCCGCGCGCAACGCCTGCCGGGCGATGTCGAAGCCGCCGCCCTCGTCTCCGTAGATGTATCCCCATCCGCCCGCGCGCATGGTGCGGCCCTGGGCGTTGCGGCCGAACGCAATGGAGCCGGTGCCCGCGATGGTGATAATGCCCGGCGCGCCCGCGGCCGCCCCCGAGAGCGCGATCACCGCGTCATTGGTGACAATGACCTTGCGGGCTCGCAGAATTGCGGCCAGGATTTCACCCTTGTCCTCCGGCCCGCCGCTCATGCCGAAGCAGGCGGCTTCGAATTCCACCGCGGCGGGGTCCAGGCGGGCGCGCGCGCACGCCTCCCCCACGGAGTCCGCAACGGCGCGCGCCAGCTTGCCGCGGCCTTCCTCCGCGCCCGCATGGTTGCACGGACCGCCCGATCCCGCGCCCAGCACGCGCCCGTCCTCGGCGCCGATCAGCGCGGTGGTCGAAGACTGGCCGCCATCCACTCCCAGAAACAGCCTCATAGAATCCTGTACAGCGTGCCGTCGCCCGCCCGGCCCACGATCTCCATCCCCCACAGATCCGGCGAGGCGCGCAGGTCTTTGGCAATGAAATCGGAGTCGTACGCCAGCACGTACGAAAACCCGAGACGCTTGAGTTCCTCCGCCGCGAGGCGGCGCATGCCGAGCATGGGCGGCCCGTCCGACGATTCGGGTTCCGCGGCGAGCAGGCTCCACCGCCCGGCGGCATCCTGTCCTTCAAGCTTGAGGCGGATCTTGTACTGGTCGTGCGCGGCCTCGAGCAGCACCGCGTCCAGCTCGCAGGGGCGTCCGAAGTCCAGTTCCAGGTACATGCCGGGGCGCAGCGTTTCTTCGGTCGTCCAACGCGTCACGGGACTGTTGTCGAAGGCGTTCTGCACGAACCAGGGGTTGGGCCAGGCGCGCGCGCGCCACTGGGGGGCTCGCGGCAGTTCCCCGCCCCCGTGGAACACCCGCAGCTCGCCCACGCTCCAGAAGTCGGGTTCGCCGCGCGCGGTTTGCACCACGCGCACGCTCCGCAGCCTACGCGGTGCGAAACGGAATCGCAGCCGCAAAGTGGGCTGGTAGTCCGCCACCAGCGGCATGAGCGCCACGTCTCCGGCGTATCGCCCCCACGTGGATTGGTACACCGTCACGATGTCCCGCATGGTGTAGGCGTCGGCGGCGGGAGTGAAGGTCAGGATCTTCGCGCCCGGCGGCGTGGAGCGCTCGATCAGCCGCGTGATGGCGTAATTCCCGAGGTTCGACAGCAGGTAGCCCTCCTCCGGCTTGATGCGGAGCGCCTCGCGATACGGCGCTTTGGCCAGCCGCCACGCCACCGGAGAGGCATAGCGCGGGATCACGTCCGGCCAGGAGAGGAGCGCGTGCAGCAGGGCCAGCGCGGGGGCCAGCCCCCTCACCTTCACAAACGCCAGCGCCATCGCCAGGGCGAGGAACGGCGCCGCCGGGATGAGGAAGCGCGCGCCGATATTGCCGAAATAGGTGCTCCCGAAAACCGCCGCCGCCAGAAGGAGCTGCCGTCCCGCGCGCCAGCGCAGCACCGCGAGCGCAACCGGAGCGAGCAGGAACAGCGGCCCGAGAAGGCCCGAAAGATGCCCCTGCGTGGTGACCGCCAGGGGAATCTGCCAGCGGCTGGTCAGCTCGTACAGGAGCAGAAATTGCCTGTAGCCGGCCTCGAAGCCCGGCGAGACGAACGGGTTCGGGAACAAGGCGTTGGCGAAGGGTGAGAACGGGTTGCGCGTGTATACCCAGTTCTTCGCCATCCACGGCAGAATGGAAACCAGCGCGCACGCGCCCACGGTGGCGGCGGCGCGCATCCAGGGCTCGCGCTTACGCCACGTCTTCCACGCCACGAAGGCGACGGCGTAGGGAACCGCGGTGAATGCGGTGTATTTCACGGCGTAGCCAAAGCCGGCCACGAGCCCGATGGCCGCCAGCAACCGCGGACGGCGGTCCTGGTCCCAGATCTGAAGCAGGTAGAAGACCGTGAACGCCACGGCGGCCACCGCGACGTCGTTGTAGGCGCAGGAGCCATCAATGCCCACCACGGGGCTGGCGAACACGAAGATGGCCGCGGCCGCGCCCGCCTCGGCAAAACCGAACCGGCGGGCGTAGCCGAGCACCAGAAGCGGCAGGGCCAGTAGGAACCCGCAGTGTACCAGGGCCGCGGCGGAATGGCGGCCGAAGGAGAACGCGAACAGGAAGAGCATTTCCAGCCCCTGCGAAAGGTTCGCGTACATGTTGGTGGGGATGTGATAGAAGCCGCGGTGCGCCAGGTAGCGCGAGACCAGGCCCAGGTGGTAGGCGCTGCCGTCGGGGCTCCACTCCGGCGCCATGGCGTTGGTGAAGTACAGGAAGAAATAGACGCCGTACACGATCCCGAAAAGCCGCTTCCAGAAACGCGGCAGCGGCGGCAGCGGTTCGGCTTCGCCGCCCCACGCGCCCGCGCGCCAGGCGGCCAGCAGGATCGCCGCGCCCACCCACAAGAACACGCCCTTCCGCGCCACGCCCGCGGCCGCCAGCGCAAACACGATCAGGCTCGCCAGCGGCGCGCCGCAGACGAAACCGAGCAGCCATTGCTCCTCGCGGTAGAGTCTGGCGCCGGTGCGGGCCAGCAGCATGCGCCCGAGTGCCGCGCACACCGCCACCGTGTATGCCGCGCCGAACAGGATGTAGAACGCCTGCGGCATCAGTCGCGGAACCCCGCTCCCGCCAGGATGAACCCCAGCCGCGCGCCGTCGTCCCTGGCGACGTAGATCTTATCCGGCTCAATGACCACCGTGTTCAGCGCATCGAGTTTCAACAGCCGCTCCGGCGCGGGCAGCGCCAGTGTGTGGCTGCCGGCGCTGGCGAAGCGCTGCTTGCCCAGCGGGCTCCCGTTCACGGTGACGGACACCGTCACCGGGCCGGTCTCGGCGAAGGTGGCATCCGGCAGCACCAGTTCCATGGTGAACCTGAGACCCCGCACCTGCGTCAGGTAAAACCGCATCTCGACGCGCGGCTGTGTCCATCGCCACGGCGACTTGGGATCCGGCTCGTTCACGCCGCTCACAATGTATGCGTCCGCGTTGGGATCCGCCATGGTGGCAAACGGCCCTAAGGTGGTGGGCTGGGAAACGGGGCTGGACTGCCGCTGCTCCGGCATGCCGTACCACTGCGGCTGCGGACGGCAGGCGGCGGACACGCACAGCATCAGCAGGATGGGCCACCGGGGGGGCATGAAGGTCTAGTTTACCGTCTTGGTATAAAAAAATGGCCGGGGCCCACTTGGGGCGCCCGGCCGTTGTAAGGGAAACCTGGAAGGTTAGCCGCGCGCTTTGGGGTTCTCCACCCGCAGGTTGTTCACCACCGGACCGAAGCTCAGCCCGGCGCCGGTGGCGCTCAGGCCCGCCACGTTCTTATCCATCTCGCTGCTCACCACGCCTTCCAGCGTCACCTTCCCGTTCTCCACGATGATGTGGATGGGCGGTATCGCTTGCAGGCCGTACCGCGAGAGCACCGGGTTGCCGTAAATCGCGCGCGCCACCTGCCACCGCAGGCGGTCGTCGAAGGTCGAAAGCGGCAGGACCTTGAGCTCGTTGCTCACCCCCGCCACGCCTTCGACGCGCTCGGCGATGCGGCCCAGGTCGGCTTTCTTGTACGGCTGGTTGACCTCGCCGGTCAGGGCGACGTGCCCGTCGCGGACTTCGAGGTTCACGTTGTCCCAAATGCCGTACTGCGGGTACATGCGGATTTCGTGCGCCACTTTGGCGGCCAGGTCCGCATCGGAAACTGTTGCGGCCGCCGTGGCATTCACCCCCGCCAACAGCGCCGCGCCCATCAGCATCATGCTCGCTTTCAAGTGCCTCATCGTCTTAACCCTCCACCTGTACAGACGCAGCCCCCGGCAGCCGGTTTGTCAAAGATGTGTAAAGGTTAGTAAATGCTAAGAACATGATAATGGAGGAGAAATGCAGACGCTGAATGTGGCCCTGATCGGCCAGGGATTCATGGGCCGCGCGCACTCCAACGCCTACCGGCAGGTTCACACGTTTTTCGAAGACCTGGCCGTGGCGCCGCGCAGGAAACTGATCTGCGGCCGCGACCGTGCCGCCCTGGACCGCTACGCCGCCCTGTGGGGATGGGAACAGGTCTCCACCGGCTGGCGCGAGGCCGTGACGCGCCCGGACATCGACATCGTGGACGTGGCCACGCCCAACGCCCTGCACGCCGAAATGGCACTGGCCGCCGCCCAGGCCGGCAAGATCGTGCTTTGCGAGAAGCCGCTGGCCGTCTCCCTGGATGAGGCCCGGCGCATGGCCGCCGCGGCTCGCAACGTGCGCACCCTGGTGTGGTTCAACTACCGGCGGGCGCCGGCCGTCGCTTACGCGCGCCAACTGATCGCCGAAGGACGGCTGGGCGAGATCTACCAATACCGCGCCACGTATCTTCAGGACTGGGCCACCCGGCCCCGCACCAGCGGGTGGAAACTCGACAAAGCAGCCGCGGGCAGCGGCGTGCTCGGAGACCTGTTCTCCCACGTGGCCGACCTGGCCATGTATTTGAACGGCCCCATCCGCGAGGTCTCCGCCATGCTGCATACCTTCGCGCCGGGCCGCGAGATCGACGACGCGGTGCTTGCCCTCGCACGTTTCGAGAACGGCAGCATCGGCACGCTCGAAGCCACGCGTTTCGCCTCCGGCTGCCGCAACCGTAACCGTTTCGAGATCCACGGCTCGCGCGGCATGCTCGCCTTCAACCTCGAGCGCATGAACGAGCTCGAGTTTGTCGACGCCTCCGAACCGCCCAACCTGCAAGGGCCGCGGACTCTGCTGGTGACCGGGCCCGATCAACCTTATTCGGGAAACTTCTGGAAGCCGGGCCACGTCATCGGTTACGAGCATACCTTTATCGCC
>JBHGBM010000071.1:0-30096 GCA_041946965.1 Bryobacteraceae bacterium | reverse complement strand
GGCAGAGCAAGTGACTCTTAATCACTAGGTTGCAGGTTCGATTCCTGCCGCGCTCACCATGCAAATCAATAATTTGCGAACGGCTCCAAACCTGAAAACCGAGTTGTTGTGCCCGTTTTTGTGCCCTGCCGGATTTCGCAGATATTCCGAGGGCGCGACGCCTCAGAGCTTGTACTCTCGTTTCAGTTGCCGCAGATCACCTTCGAATCGGTCTGCCATTGCCGACGTGTAGATTCGAGTGATGTCGCCGTTGTTCTGCAACTCGACAATCTTCCGCAAGTCGCTCTTGCGCTGCTTCCACGTAAGCCCATCTGTGAAAAAAAGTAGTGCGGTGTCCGGTCGCTTTCGAGCGATGATCGTGTGGAGGTCGCCGAGAATATCGGTCATCTTCGACCCGGTTGCGCCATAACCCTTCGCTTCGATGAGAATCCGCGCGGCACTCTTGGACGGAATGGCGAAATCGCACTTTGCAATTTGCCCGCGTGGTCCGGAAAAGGAACATCGCACCTGGAAATTCAATCCGAACACTCTCTTTACAATCTCTTCAGCGAAATCCTCGACACCCCGTCCGCGTCGCTGACCTGCGATGGCGCTGCCGCGGCCAGAACGTAAGCGTTCAATCAGAATATCGCTCCAGTGCGGCTTGCGATTGGCTTGGTCGGCCATTGCCTCAAGCAACCCACTGCTCAGAAGGTCCGCGATGTACCCTTCGCGGTCGGCCCGGTAGCTCTTCACGCCGATTCCCTGATCGTCGCGCAGTCCCCGGAGGACAGAAACAAATTGATCCTTCGACATTCCGAGAAAAAGGCGGCAGATCAGAATCCCATCATCGAAATTGTCATCAAGAAGGGCCTGTACGTCACGCTTCGTATAGGAGCGCTTCACAGGAAACGACTCCAAACGGCTTATGACGCGAACCGCCGTTTCGTCTTGCCAGTCTACGGTCAGCGGTCCAAGGCTGTCCAGAATATCATCGAGTTCTTGCGCGATTACTTCCATTCACTGCCCCACGATCAGGTACTCGCGTACTTCGGCGCGCTGTACGCTCCCATGATTCCCGAAATGATAACGGTGCGTCCGCTCGTAGGCGGTTACAGATTTCTTGTACCTGCGTAGGAGCTGTTCAAGCTCTTCCCGGTCTGGGTAGCCGTTCGAACTATACGAAAGGACGATGATGCTATTCCTGTACGCCCGGAAGAGGCGGTCAAAGGCGTCAATTGCGGTTCGGCGGTAACTGAACGGCGTATAGGGTTTCTGAATCTTTTTTACGCGCGTCTGCTCCATAATTTGAACGCCCTTCCAATAGCACGAGAGCCCTTCAAGAAAGTGGTAGCGCTTCATGTAGCAGTTGTCGTCTGACCGCGGCACGTACGGTGGATCTAGGTACACGAGGTCAACGCCGTCTGTACTGACGCCGAATACGTCCGCTTTCCGTACGGTGTGGCGTATTCCGCTGTCGAATACCACTCGGTTGAACGCCTCGACCTGCTCAAGAAAATGCTCCTCGACCGAAAGGCGTAAGTCCCGACGCCCGTCGTCGTAGCGTGACAGATTTCCGGAAACGGTGAAGACACCTCGGGGTTGTTTCTTCAGACAAGCACGTATCAGGGCGGCGCGGGCCAAGTCACGCTGAAAGGGATTCTCCAGACCTTCCAAGTTGCCGCAGACCTGATCCAAAAAACGAAGATCGGCCGTTGTGTAGAAGATCCCCTCGAATGTTTTTTCTATGAAGTTCGGTCCATTCTTTCGCCGAGCCAAAAGCGCTTTCACCGCGGGTCCGTCAAGCCGATGCTTATTGTTGGCTACCGTCGCCGACGCTAGCACGGTAGGGAAATTGAGGAAGTCGGAAGCTATCACGCGCTTGCCCATTGCCTTTAGCAGATACGCGACGCAACCACTGCCGATGAACGGATCAGCCGCAGTCTTGAAGTTGAGGGTTCGGAGTACGCCATGAATCCAAGGCAACAGGCGGTGTTTTGAACCCATGTACCGCAACTCCGGATACAACGAAACTGGCTCCGGTAGCGGAACATCGGAGAAATCATCCCGACGGTAAACCAGCTCTAGCGCTGGTTCGAATGGTAGAAGGGCGGTGGCCTGCCTCGACATCGTTTTCCCTTGAACGTTCATTATCCGGCGATATGCATCTAAACACAATCGGCGAAATTTGTTTAGAACCTTACATTTACATCAGGCGGTCACGTCTCAAGAGCGTCGGTTTCCCGCGCATGAACTGTTCAGGCCTCGGCAATCCGTCGGTACAGGCAGGTTCCGCTCCAGACCGAGAATCCTTCTGTGTCGCGCCAGAGGGCCTTCGCTTCGCGATTTTGCCAACCCTTCGAATGTAGGAACGGCCGTTCCAGCATCGCGCGGCTCCTCTCGCCCAATCAGCAGAGCGGTGCTCTCGGGGGCGTCCCTCGGCAGACGGTTCACCGCCGGAGGGGAAGGCGTGAGTGGTCAGTGAACGCCTGAACCGACCACGAAACCCACAACCAAGCCGAGTACAAGCGCCAGGAAGCACCAGCCCCACGGGAATGCTGCCTCTTGAGCGTGCTGAAATCGCACCATCGGCGCGGGTGGATCGGGCAGGACGACACCGCTGGTCCCGTCGCCGGAACAACTTAGACTTGGACAGGCCCGAAACGCTCCACCGAGGAGACCTCATCCTGAAACTGCTCAACTCCGTCGAACAAGCGACCTGTTTTCAGCACCACTACGCCCGAAGGCCACCTGTCTTGGGCAGCAGTGATTACTCCTGGTTTGCCCACCATGCGCACCTGAGCCACAAGGGGCATCACGGGATCAGCGGCGAGCCCTTGATATACGCGACGCCCTTGAACAGGGCCACCAAAGACCCGTCTTCGTCGCACACGCGGACCACGCAGGTGGAGAGCTTTCTCGAACGCGAGATTTCCTCCGCCATCGCCGTCAGCTTCCCCGAGGAAACCGCCTTGAAGTAGGTCATATCCGCCTGGCACGCCACCGCGACAACGCCGGCCGAGTTCGAGGCGGCGGCGAACGCCAGATCGGCGAGCGTGAAGATCGCACCGCCCTGGAGAATCCCGACCGCGTTCAGATGGCGAGGCTCTACGGTCATTTCGGCCCGGGCGAAGCCGGGCCGGACTTCGAGGACCGTCATCCCGTTCGCTTTGGCGAACTGATCCCGCCCGAAGAACTCCACAAGTGTGTTGCTGTCCATGCCGGCTTAATCGGTCAACTTCTTCAGCAACGCCTCGAGGCGGGCCACGGGCAGAAACGCCGCGCGCTGCTCGTCGTTGTACCGGACCCAGAAATAAGGCAGCACGTAGTCGTTCTTGATCTGTTCCACGAACTGCCGGCGCCGCCGGCAGGCTTCGAGCGCCGCCGCAACTTCCGCCTTTCCGGGTTGCGGCCCCAGCGCCTTGGCCGCCCGCACCGCTTCCACCGTCAGCTCTGTGTACCGCCAGCCCTGGCGGTAGAACTCGACCCGCTTCCGGACCGCCTCGCTTTCCGCGCTGGCGGCGGCTTCCTTCAGGTCCGCGGCGGCCGCCTGCACGAGCGCGGGAGTGAACAACTCCAGCAGCCTGGTGTTTTCGAGCGAATTGCAGCTCACGTCGCGGCCGTCGCGCGTGGCCTCCGCCCAGGCTTTCTCCAGGCGCGCGTGGAAGCGCCGCACTGCCGGCGCCGCGCGGCCGAACGCCTTGTCATAGAAATCCTCCAGGATCTCGCGCTCATCGAACGACGCGTCCCAAAGAAGTTTGCCCGCGACGTAGTAGTTGACGCCGTTGGTCCCGAACTCGTCGCCCGATTGGGTCTGATAGAGCCGTATGCCCTGCCGCTTCAGGAACCGTATGGATTCGGCGAGATACGGAACCACCAGCCGGTGCAGGCCCGGCCAGGAGCCGTTGATGTAGTACTCGTAAATGCCCGCCATGCGCGCCGCCTGCGCCCATCCGGCCGCGATGGTTTCGTGCTCGCGCTTCATCTCGGGATTGGCGTGGCGGTACGCGCTCCACAGGCAGTACTGCGGGATGACGTTGGCGTTCAGCCGGATCTTCTCGGGCGGCGTGATGTAGCGGGCGTAGGCCATCGACATCACGTACTTGCCCGGATGCCTCTGCTGCACGCGCTCCGACACCTGGTTGACGAAAGTGTAGATCCGGTCGGTGATGATGGTGCGGGCGGAAGCGCCCTTGGTCTCCTCGGCGTCGATGCCGCGCCGTTCGAGTGCGCGCGTGGAATCCAGAGCGCGGCAGCGGCCGCACTCGCAGAAGCCGCTGCTGTCGTTCATGGTGATGTGAACGGCGTGATAGTCCGGGTGTTTGTCGAGGAACCGGTTGACCCAATCGGCCGCGGCTTCGATCACGCCCGGGTTGGTGGTGCAGACCTGGCCGCGGTGTTTGTAGTCGTAGTCCGGCCCGGGCACTTCGCGTTTGCCGTTGACCAGCGCGTAGTAGTCCGGATGCGTCCTGGCGAATTTTTCAGGCGGAAAGATCTCGCCGAGCGCGTGGCCGCCGTAGACCTTCCAGCCGCCCCACTTGTTGCGGCGCTCCCAGAGCCGCACCTCGCGCTGGTGTTCCGGGGTGATGCCCAGGAGCAGCTCGCGCGCGTGCATTTCGGTGGGGCCGGAAGTAGCGCCCCAGAGGGCGCCGCCGGGGCCGCGGTCCCGCCAGAGAAAGTCGGGCTGCTGCGCATCGTCAATGGGACCGACCGCGATGGTTCTCCGCCGCGGCACGACCTCGCCGGTTTCTCCGGGCCAGAGCCAGCGCACCCCGAGATGCTTTTCGAGAAACGTGTAAACGGCGAATTCCACTCCGTCGTCATCGGCGCCGGTGAGATACAGATTTCCGCCGCCGGTGCGGATGTGAAAACCTTCCGGCCCGAGTTCCGCCGCGCCTTTGCCGACCACGATGCGGGCGCCCACCGGATTTTCGCGCGCCGAGCGAACGGCAAAGGCCGCCCCCGATATTCTGCGCAGGTAGGCGGCGAGCTCGCCGGCCGCGGAGCGCTCGGAAGCCGAAGCGGCATCCGCCACCACGATCGCCGCCGCGGCTTTTCCATCCCGGGCCAGGGTGATTTCCGGCGACGCCAGCCCGTTCAGGTACAGCTCGATCTTCGTGTAGCCGGAGGCGGCGTCCACCGCGCCGGCGTCGGACGGGTTCCGCGGGTTCATGCCGTGGGCCGTCTCCCACGCGTCCGGGATGCCGTCCTGGTCGGAATCGCGCGGGGCCGTCCCGGAACGGTACTCCGGCCAGCCGCCCACTTCCTTCTGCGAATCGATGATTTTGCCGGTGCGCCGCTGCACGTCCCGGATGATGCGGGCGTCCACGGCATCCCGCACCGGCACGGTCGCTCCGACGTTCGCCAGCACCGCTTCGTAGGCTTCGCGCGGGCTCTGGGTGCGCACCGGCGCCGTCTCGAACGGCGCGTCCACCAGGCTGAAGAGCTTGCGGCCGTTATACTCGAGCGGCTCGAACATGTCGCGGTTGTTGGCGGTGAGCTCGGGCCTTCCTTCCACGAAATTGCCGCTTACCCAGTAGCGGGCTTTTTCCGTGGCCGTGTCCCGGCGCAGCACGATGGGTTTGCGCTTGCTGCTGCTCGGTCCCGGCCGGATGTAGTTGTTCACGTAGTTCACTTTCAGGTCGCCGTCCGCCAGCCCGGAGCACATGGCGCTCCAGTTGTACATGACGTTGTTGCGCACGTCGAAGGTGGGGAAGGGCGGCTTGTAGTTGTTGTCGCCCAGACGCGGGTTGCGCTGGGTGTGGTGCGCCCAGAGGTTGTGGTGCAGGGTGAGGCCGCCGGTGGCGTGGATGAGCGAACCGTAGCCGTGGTCGCCCTTGTGATGCACGCTGTGGTTCAGGCTCTCCGAAATCAGGCACCACTGGATGGTCACGCCGGCGATATCGCCGGTGGCTGAGAGGGTTTCGTCCACCGACCAGCTCGCCGAGCAGTGATCCACGATCACGTTGCGCGCGGGCGTGTAGATGCTGAAGGTGTCGGCCTCCAGGCGCGACTCGTCTCCCAGGCGAAAGCGCAGGAAGCGCAGCACCACGTCGTGGGCCGAGACGTTGAAGAGATTGCCGCGAATGCAGATGCCGTCTCCCGGGGCGGTCTGGCCCGCGATGGTGAGGTACGGCTCGGTGATCTTGAGCGGGGACGCCAGCGTGATCAGCCCGCCCACGCGGAACACCACGATGCGCGGGCCCTTCGCCAGGCACGCCTCGCGAAGGCTGCCCGGCCCCGCATCGTTCAGGTTGGTCACGAACAGGACTTTGCCGCCGCGTCCGCCCCTGCTCATGGCGCCGTAGCCTTCGGCCCCGGGAAACGCGGGGATTTCCCGCGCACCGGCGGCGCCGGCCATCAACAGACCGCAGCAGAGCAGCCTTACGAGCGCAGCATTTCTTCCCATGTGACCTCGCGTTTGGCGTCGATCGCCATGCGGCCGAGCAGCGACGTGAAGGTGCTTTCGCAGGCGTTCGGAGCGGTATTCTCGGGCGTTCCGGCCACCACTTTGCCGAGGAACGCGTCCACCGCATCGATAGTGATCTCACGCTTGGAATCCACTTTGACGATGGGGCCGTCGCCGCGGTCCCATTTGTAATATTGCCGGTGCGTCTCGATCACACCCTTCGTGCCGAAGAACTGCTCACGCACGTCCCGGTACCGCGGCGGCGCCACCTGGGTGGCCACCAGCATGCCGCGCAGGCCGCCGGGGTACTCATAAGTCACGGAGAGGTGGTCCATGTTGTCGCCGTAAGCGCGCCGCTTGCGCCCGCCGCTGCCGACCGCTTTGATGGGGTGCGCCTTGGCGAACCAGTTCAGGATGTCCAGCCCGTGGCAGTCCTGCTCCACGATGATGTCGCCGGACATGTCGCGCCAGGCGCCCCAGTGCCGGATGCGCTCCTCCGGCGGGTGCTGGATCTTGCGGTCGCTCACGCCGCCCTTGATGAAGTGGCACTCCATCAACAGCAGGTCGCCCAGCTTGCCGGTGCGCACGATCTCTTCGGCGGCACGGTACTCCGGGCTGAAATGGTTCTGGAAACCGAAAACGATGGTCTTCGACTTGTCCGCGCGGAGCGCCGCCGCCAGCAGGCGCTTCACCCCGGCCACGTCCGCCCCGGCGGGCTTCTCGATGTAGATGTGTTTCCCGGCGTTCACCGCGGCCTCGAAGTGTTCGGGGTGCAGGAACACGGGCGTGGCGATGAGCACCGCGTCGATGGACTTGTCCGCCAGCAGCTCGCGGTAATCCTTGTAGACGCGCGCCTGCGCCGTGCCCGGGATGGCGGTTTTGGTCTTATCGATCTGCTCCGGGTTGATGTCGCAGAGCGCGATGATTCGCGCGCGCGGATCCCCGGCGAAAATCGCGCCGTCGAAACGGCCGCGCCCGCCCGTGCCGATGATCCCGACGGCCACCGCGGAGTTGGCCTGCGCGGCGCGCGCCGTCCGCGGGCGCGGCAGCGTGAGCGCCGCGCCGCCGGCAAGCGCCTCACGTCTGGTTATGCAATGCACTTTGTGCACCTCCTGATGAGATCCAACAGTACATCATGTCCCCGGCGGCGGTGCAAGCAGGCGCTCGATTATCGATTGACAGGTGTACCCGCTCGGCATATAATCCTCCTATCCCGGAGGTGCCTATGCTAGGCCGGAGCTTCCTTCCAGTTCTTTGGCTCCTGGGCGGCGCCCTGTCGGCCCAGGATTACCGCGGCAGCCTGTTGGGCCGCATTACAGACGCCAGCGGCGCGGTTGTGCCGGATGTCAGCGTGGTCGTGGTCAACGAAGCCACCAACGTATCCAGCACAACGCGGAGCAACCAGGAAGGCAACTACCTGGTCCCGCTGCTCGAACCCGGCGCCTATACCATCACGGTGGAGGCCTCCGGCTTCAAGAAACTGTTGCGCAGCGGGGTCACCGTGCGAACCAGCGACAAGCTGACGTTGGATTTCCAGCTCGAGGTGGGCGCGACGTCGGATTCCGTGACGGTCACCGGCGAGATGCCGCAGCTTCAGACCAACTCCGCGGATATCGCCCAGGTGATCGAGCGCCGCTTCCTGGACTTGCTCTACGTCCCCAACCGCAATCCGCTCGGCCTGCTTTCCCTGACCCCCGGGGTGCTGGCCGGCGTGGGCGGGGTGAATGGCGGAGGCGGAAATTTCGACGGCAGCCAGCAGGCGGGCTTCGGCATCAATGGCGGCGCCATGCCCACAGGCAACGGCAACAACGAGGTGACCGTGGACGGCGCCTCGGTGGTCATGCCGCGTCAGGGCGGCAGCATCGCCACTTCGCCCTCGGGCGACACTGTCGAGGAACTGCGCGTCCAGACCACCATGTTCGACGCCGCTTACGGCCACACCAACGGCGGCGTCATCATGTACGCCACCCGCTCCGGCACCAACCTGCTGCATGGATCGTTCGAAGATTTCTATCGCAACAAGGCGTTCAACGCCAACACCTGGCAGAACAACCGGCGCGGCCTCCCCAAGGGGGATGACAGCCGCCAGTTCTGGTCCGGAGCGGTAGGCGGGCCGGTCTGGATCCCCAAGGTCTATGACGGGCGCAACCGGACGTTCTTCTTCACCACCCTGGAGCACCAGTCCTACAGCAATCCCAACACGACTTCGGCGCGCGTGCCCACCTCGGCCGAACGCCAGGGTGATTTTTCCCAGACGTTGAGCAGCCAGGGCGGACCGTTGACCATTTACAACCCGTGGAGCACGGTGGTGAGCGGCACCACCACCACGCGGCAGCCGTTTCCCGGCAACAAGATCCCCGGTTCGCTGCTGAACACTACGGGCGTGGCGATCATGAATCAGTACCCCGCGGCAAACCTCAACGTCCCCACGCAGATCGGCCTTTACAACTGGGCGACGCAGGGCGCTACCCACAACGCCGCCTGGCAGCTCAGCCAGCGCGTCGACCAGGTGATCAGCAACAAGCAGAGGATCTTCGGGCGCCTCGGGATCATCGACTCCGCGACCACCACTCCCGACGCCGTGCCCGGCCTTTACAGCGCGCCGATCGGCGGCGGCGCCCAGGGACAAGCCAGCCGCTTCTACACCGGCAGCCTGAACGACGATTACCTCTTCTCTCCCACCCTGATTCTCTCGGTGCGGTTCAGCCTGGCGCGGTACTGGAACGACATCCGCTACAGCGGCAACACCCTGGACCCGCGCCAGCTCAAGTTGCCGGATGGGATTCTGAACAACCAGATGCATCCCGGCTGGCCCACCATAATCACGGGGGAGGGCATGTACCAACTCGGCGCGCGCTACAAGTGGCGCGTCAACGACTCCTACGTTCTAGTGCCCACCTTTACCAAGCTGGCCGGAGCCCACAACCTGCGTTTTGGCGCCGAGACGCGGCTGATCAACTGGAACGAGGATAGCCCGGACACCCACGCCGCCGGGTATTTCACCTTCGATACCGGCTTCACGCAGGCCGATCCGCAGCAGCCCAGCACCGCCAAGACCAGCGGCACCTCCATGGCCTCAATGCTGCTGGGCACCCCCGCCAGCGGCGATATCAGCGGCCCCACGCCTTACACCCTGCGCAGCTATTTCTTCGCCGCGTTCGTGCAGGACGATTGGAAAATCAGACCCAACCTGACCCTCAACTTCGGCGTACGTTATGAGTTCGAACGGCCCTACACTGAGCGGTTCGACCACTTGTTCTACGGCTTCGACTACACCGCGCCCAACCCCGTGAAGGTGCCCGGAATGAATCTGCGCGGCGGCCCGCTATACGCGGGCATCAACGGCAGCCCGCGCGTGGGCGGGAACGTGGACCTGAACAACTTCGGGCCGCGCTTCGGCTTCGCCTGGCAGGTGCGGCCGGGGACGGTGGTGCGCGGGGGCTACGGCCTGTTCTATGCCAGCGCCCTTGGCAACCTGGACACCACCATCAACGTGCCCTCCACGTTCAACACGAACATCACTTACATTTCGAGCCAGGACCGCGGCTTCACGCCGTTCACCACCTTGGCCAACCCGTTCCCCAACGGCGTCCCGAGGCCCTCGGGCAACAGCCTGGGGTTGGCCAGCCTGCTCGGCGAGAGCGTCTCGTTCCTGGCGCAGGGGCGCGTGCTGCCCTACGCACAGCAATTCCAGGCCGGCGTCCAGCACAGCCTGCCCTCGCAGATCCGCCTGGAGGTTGCCTTCATCCGGGAACTCAGCGTCAAAGGGCTGCAAGGTTTCAATATGAACGAGAAGCCGGATGCCTACCTGGCGCTGGGCGCGCAGGAGAACGTGCAGGTTCCCAATCCGTTCTACGGCATCTTCCCGGCACAGGTCAATATGGGCTCCTCCAGAACCATCGCGCAGCGCCAGTTGTGGCTCGCCTATCCGCAGTACACCGGCGTCACACAGAACGCCACCAACAGCCGCACGACGGTTTACCACGCCCTCCAGTTGAGCCTCGAGAAACGGCTGACCCATGGCTTGTCGGTCATTGCGAACACCACCATCTCGAAGCTGATGGACAGCAATCAAACCAGCATCGTGAACAAGCGCTACTACCGCACGATTTCCTCCCATGACACGCCCCAGGTTTACAACGTGGCGTTCGTCTACGATCTGCCGTTCGGTCCCGGACGCCCCTTGCTGGCGCAGCGAGGAGTGCTGGGCAAGGTCATCGGTGGCTGGTCGTTCACTGGAAGCTACCATTACGAATCGGGCAACCCGCTTTCCATCAGCGACAGCAACGGCCGGCCGTTCCGCATCGGCAACTCGGCCAAGAGCGGGCCGATCGGATCGCGCCTCGGCGACCGGGTCGACCCGGTGACCCGCAAAGTGCTGAACCCCTACTTCGATACCACGGCATTCCGGTCGCTGCCGACGCAATACATGGTGTCCCCCGAGCCCCCGTCTTTCGGCGAATTGCGCGGGCCGCCCACCCGGGTGACGGGGGCCTCGCTGATCAAGCGGGTCAAGGTGAACGAGCGGCTGAGCCTGGACGCCCGCCTGGACGCCGCCGGCGTCACCAACACCCCGAACTGGGGCAATCCCGGCACCAACATGGCCAACGGGTCGACTTTCGGAGTGATCTCGAGCGCCAGCGGATCGCGCACCATGCAGATGGCTTTCCGGGCGGTGTTCTAACAAGCTTCAGGACGGACGAACGAGATGCGGAAGCTGATTCTTGGGGTCGTGATGTGTCTGCCCTGCCATCCGGCCGGCAGCGATTATCTCCGGGTGGTTCGCACATTTGTGGACACCATGATGGCCCGCGGCACGGACCAGTATGGGCCGGTGCGCTCCCCGCTGTTCGCGGCCACGCTCAACCTCGACACGATGGCGCTGCCGAAGTTGAAAACCGTCGCTAAGCTCCCTCTGAACCGGGACGGGCATGTTTACTCCATCGGCTATGGGCTGCCCGATCCCCCGGTGGGAATCCGGCCCGGAGACCGCTCGCCCCAAGGCAACAACCTGGAGCACGACATCATGCTCCTGCGCACCATGTACGAGCTCTCGCGCGTGACCGGGGATTCGCGCTACGCCGCCTTCGCCGATTCCATCCTGCGCTTCTGGCTGTTCCACTGCCAAAGCCCGGCCACCGGCTTGATGGCCAGCGGCGAGCATATCAGTTGGGATTTCGTACACGAGAATGCCAACGGCGACCTGTATGAGGTGTTTCGCCGTTTTCCGTTCTACGACAAGCTCTACGCCATCGATACCTGGCGCGCGCTGCGCAATGCCGACGCGCTGTTCCTCTCCCAGATCGGCAACAAGATGGTGGGGGATTTCAGCCGCCACGCCGGCTACGAGAGCTTCGCCCCGGATACCGGCTGCGCGCTGCCGCGGCACGCGGGCTTCTACATCTGGGCCTATGCCAACGCCTACGCGCAGAGCCGCGACCCCAAGTATATCGACCGCATCGAGCTGCTGATCGAGAGCCGGACCGGTAAGCGGCCGCAGCCTTACAGCCTGCTGGTGAGGCCCGGCCGGTTTGAACCGGCGGCTTCGGCGCATCCCACGCTGCGGGCGCTGCTCTGGGATGCGGCGGAGCTGGTGCCATCGCGCCGCGAAGCCTGGCGAAAGATCGTGCGCGAACTGGACGAGCAGGCGTTCCGCGGCGAAGGGGGTCCGATCAATCTCGGATACAACCGCGACGGCAAGGTCCTGTGGGGCAACCCCGAGTTCCGGAGCGGACAACCGCGCGGCGAGCCGGGGCGCAGCGAGGCGCCCACCGCCGAGGCGGAGAAACTGGCGCGGCAATATCCCAGCCTCGTCCGGTTCGGGCGGGCCGTCTCCGCCAACGGGCAAACCCGCAGCACCACTCTCTCCCGGTTGTGGCGGCTGGAATACGGCGGCTCGGGCCCGTCCGGCGACGCCTTGCGCGATTACTACCGTTATCTCCAATGCAAAGATGCACGGTTTCTGCGGGACGCCGAAGAGGCCACGGACCGCTACCTCGAGGAAGGGTTCCCCAAGGTGACTCACGATCTTTGGCCGAGCGTCACCGGCCAGGTGATTTCGCTGTGCCTGGCCTTGAGCGGTGAAAAAGCGGTGCCCGCGGCGAAGCGCGAGCGTTACGCGGCGTTTGCCCGCGAAGTGGCGGACCGGGCGATCCCGCTGTTCAGCAAGAACGGGCTGTTCCGCGCGGATGGGGCCGCCGGGCATTATGAAGCCATCACCGGAGCCGATGACCTGGTGTGGGCGTTGTTGCAGTTGCACTGTGCGCTGAACCGTCCGGACCATCCTATCGGATTCATTGACACGAATTTCTAAAAGGACACAGTCACGATGAACCGTCGAACATTCTTGCAGTCCGTTTCCGCGGGCGCGATGCTGCCGGCCGCGGACGAGGCCGCCGAAACCGGGATGATCGGTATCGGCGGACGCGGCTCGCTGCTGCTGCACCACGCCCTGAGCATTCCCGGGGTCAGGATCGGCCATCTCTGCGATATCGAGCCGGGCGCGCTGGATAAGGCCCTGTCCACCGCCGCGCGCGACCGGCCGAAGGGCTACCAGGATTACCGCAAGCTGCTGGAGGCCGCAAGTGTCGATACCGTGATCATCGCCACCCCCTGCCACCTTCACAAGGAGATGATCCTGGCGGCGCTCCAGGCGGGCAAGAACGTCTACTGCGAAAAGCCCATGGCGCTCACGCCGGAGGACAACCGCGCCATCGTGGAAGCCGCCGCGAAGGCCAAGGGGATCCTCCAACTCGGTTTCCAGCGCAGGTACAGCCAGCCGACGCGCGAGATGGTGGGCAAGTTTCACAACGGCGAGATGGGCAAAGTGCTGTTTGCGCGCGGGCAGTACTACACCCCCAAAGACCTGCCCCACCGGCTGCCCTGGAAGTTCAAGCGGGAAACGTTCGGCGACATGATCGTAGAGCAGGCGGTGCACCAGTTCGACCTGTACAACTGGGTCTTCCAAGGCCACCCGCTGCGTGCCTGCGGCTTCGGCGGCGCGAACTACTATGTGAACGATCCGCCGGGCCGGACCATCATGGACCACTACACCATCTCCTACGAGTATCCCCACGGGGTGCACCTCAACTTCAGCCACATCTACTACGCGATCGGCGATTTCGCGCGCACCAGCGATACGATCATCGGGGCCAAAGGCGCCGCAAGCCTTGTCCTGAACCGCGAGCTGCTGTACTACGACCGCGAGGCCAACAAGGTGGTGCGTCAGGCGCCCATGAACAAGGACAATGATGAATCCACGCACAACGCGCTGACGGATTTCTTCGCCTGCGCGCGGCGGAAGCAGCAACCGTTCGCCGGCGCCGCGGTGGGCCGCCTGGCCGCGCTCACCGTCATCATGGGCCTGCGGGCGATGGTGGAGGGGCGGGTGGTCGAGTGGAAAGAGGTGGACCTCTGACGGCCGCATGATCGAACATCGATTGACGAAGGGGGAACGGACGGCATATAATCTCGGCGCGGAGGTAGGTGTGTTTTTGCGACGCTCTTCTTTGTTGTTGTGCCTGTTCGCCTCAGGCGTTCTTGGCCAGGAATTCCAGGGAACCATCCTCGGTCGCATCACCGACCCCTCGGGAGCCGTTGTGCCCGAAGTGGCGGTGACGGTCACCCATACCGAGACCGGCGCGTCTTCGGCTACCAAGACCAACATGCAGGGGAACTATCGCGTCCCCTTTCTGCTGCCCGGCGTTTATCGCGTGCTGATCGCGCATCCCGGCTTTCAAAAGATCGAGCGCCAGAACGTGCGCGTCTCGGTGGCCACGGACACCACGTTGGACATCGTGCTGGATGTCTCCACCTCGTCGGAAACCGTGACCGTTACGGCCACCGCCACCGCGCTCAACACCACCAATGCCGAATTGGGCCAGGTGGTGGAGCGCGCCTACATCGAGAACGTGCCCGTCAGCCTGACCCGCAACGTGCTGAACAACATCTCGCTCGACGCCGTGGTGGACGCCTCCGGCGGCACGTACACGAGCAACGGGCAATCGGGCATCAGCATCGCCGGAGGAGGCGCCACCAGCGGTAACAACGAAGTGATCGTCGACGGCGTTCCCAATACCATCGCCCGCAGCGGCGGCATCATCATCTACGTTCCCACCGCCTATTCGGTGGACGAGATGAAGGTGCACACCACCATGTTCGACGCGGCCTACGGCCACTCCAACGGGGGCGCCATCAGCATCACCACCAAGGGCGGCAGCAACGACCTGCATGGCACGCTCTACGACTTCAAGAGGTGGGCGGCGCTGAACGCCAACAGTTGGAGCAACAACCGCGCGGGCCTGCGCAAGCCGCCGGTCAGCTACAACCAGGTGGGATTCATGGTCAGCGGCCCGGTGCGCCTGCCGAAGCTTTACGACGGCCGCAACCGCACGTTCTTCAGCGTGGCCTATGAACGCGACGACGACAAGCGCGACCTGTTTCGCGAGGCGCGCGTTCCGGTCGACCAGGAGCGAGCCGGCGACTTCTCCCAGACCTTGAACTCCATTGGCACCGGTTTTGTGCAGATCTACGATCCCTGGACCACCGTGGGCGTCGGCGCCAGCGCCACCCGCACCCTGTTCCCGGGCAACAAGATTCCGGCCTCGCGCATCAACCCGACCGGCGCCGCCGTGGCCAAGACCTACGCGCAGCCCAACCAGGCGGTCCCGCTGCAAATCAACCGCTACAACTGGGCCGGCAGCGGCATTTACAACACCAAGCAACGCAACTACACCGGGCGCGTGGACCAGATCCTCAGCCCGGCGCAGCGCCTGTTCGTGCGCTACAGCCACCTGGTGCGCATCCAGGACTCCCAGACGCTGATGTCCGGCGTGAATTCATGGCCGGTTAGCGGCAACAGCGACATCGGCCAGGACGACCGCTACATGGATAACCTGGGCGTCGACTATACGGTCACCTTCTCGCCTACCCTGGTAGGCTCGTTCCGGTATGGACTGACCAGCCGCTGGCAGGAAAAATCGAATCCGCGCTTCCTGCTCGATCCAAGCCCGCTGAACCTGCCCGCGGCCATCGCGCAAAATCAGTATTACAAGGCCTACCCCACCTTCAACCTGGATAGCGAGAGCTTTCCGCGTTTGGGCTCCACCAAGGGCGTGAACCGCTTCTACACCTCCACGTGGCTGGCCACGTTCTACAAGCAGATGGGCAACCACTCGCTGAAGTTCGGCGGCGATTTCCGGCTGCCGCGGTACAACAACCTGGACCCGGGTGGAAGCGGCCCCGGCACGTTCACCTTTAACAACACGTTCACGCGCTCGAATTACTCCCAGAACGCCTCCGGAAACACCTCGGGCTCGGCGCTGGCCTCGCTGCTGCTGGGAGTGCCGGCCTCCGGATCGATCGGGTACAACGCCGCGGTGGCTTTGCAGAACACGTACACCGGCCTGTTCGTGCAGGAGGAGTGGAAGATCCGCCGCAATCTCACCCTGAACTTCGGCGTGCGCTACGAATTGGAGACGCCCTACACGGAGCGGTTCGATCGCGACGTGTACGGCTTCGACTACAACGCTCCTTCCCCGTTGCAGGTTCCCGGGATGAACCTCAAAGGAGGCGTGCTGTTTGCGGGAGTCAACGGGAATCCGCGCACGCAAGGCAACGCGGACCGCAACAACTTCGGCCCGCGCTTCGGCTTCGCCTGGAGCCTGAATTCCAAAACCGTGGTGCGCGGCGGCTTCGGCATGTTCTATTCCTCGCCGACCTACAACGACGATTTCGCCGGCGCCGCGAGCACCTTCAACGCCACCACGGCGTACGTCCAAAGCATTGACAGCAACGCCACACCGTACACCACCCTCGCGAACCCGTTCCCTGCCGGCATCGTTACGCCGCGCGGTTCCTCGGTGGGGCTAGCCGAGTTCTACGGCGGCTCGTTCGAGTTCATCGACCAGAACCGCTTGAGTCCCTACAACGAACAGTGGCAGTTCGGCATACAGCGGGAGGCGCCCGGGCAAGTCCTCATCGACGCTTCCTACATGGGAATGCACAGCCTGAAGCAGGTGGGCAGCTTCAATCTCAATGAGAAGCCCGACGTCTACCTGGCCTTGGGCGCCGCCGAAAACAACACGGTCAAGAACCCGTTCCTGGGGATCTTCAATCCCCAATACACCATGGGACAGGGCAGCACCATTCCCATCAGCCGGCTGTGGGGCCTCTACCCGCAATACACCAGCCTGACGGTGCACAAGAACGCCAACCAGGCCATCTACCACTCCGGACAGTTGAAGGTCACCAAGCGCTACAGCCACGGGCTCGACCTCAACCTTTCCTACGCGTTTTCAAAGATCATCACCGCCAACACCACCAGCATCATCAACGAGCGGCCGCAATTCCGCGGAATCGACGGCAGCGACCGCCCGCACAAGCTGCGGCTGGCGTTCGTCTACCGCCTGCCGCTGGGCCGCAACCGGTTCATCGGCGGCTGGACGCTTTCGGGCTACATCAGCTACCGCTCGGGAGCGCCCCTGTCGGTCACGGGCCCCAACGGACGGCCCATCATGCTGCGCAATCCCACCAAGAGCGGCGCCACCTCGCAGCGCCTGGGCGACGTTCGCGATCCCAAGACCGGTGCGGTGTTGAACCCGTACTTCGATACCAGCGCGTTCCAGGCGCTGCCCACCCAGTACACCATCACGCCCGAGCCTCCGTACCGTTCGAACTTCCGCGGTCCGTCGGCCTGGGGCCGCAACATGGCGCTGGCCAAGGACATCAGAATCTGGGAGAAGTACAAGCTGCAAATCCGGTGTGAAGCCTCCAACTTCACCAACTCCGTGACGTGGGGCAATCCCGGCGTCAACATGGCCAACCAGGCCACCTTCGGCGTGATTACCTCGGGCGGCGGCGGACGCAGCATTCAGATGAGCGCGCGGGTGATGTTCTGACGCGGGTCCTTGCGTTTCTGTTGTGCGCCGCGCCGGCTCTCACCGCCGCGGCGCTGCCCGGAGCGTACTTCCGGCTGATGGACGCCGCGATCGCAAAGGTGGACAGGGCGGGGCTCAAGCTGGAAGAGAAGCCCAGGGCGCACTATTATCCCGGCGCGCTGCTGACCGCGGCGGTGCTGTACGCGAAGGCGCACCCGCGGAACCCCCGCGCGGGCGATCCCGTGGTTCTCGAACTCGCGCTCAAGCTCGGCGATCTTCTGGCCGCCGAGAGCGAAACCGGGATTTACGAAAAGCGCGCCGACCACCATCGCGACACCTACATGTGGCTGGAGGCTTACCGGGTGCTCGAGCCCAGGCTCGGCGAGCCCCGCAGCCGGCGCTGGCGCCGCGAGCTGGCGAAGCTCGCCGGCAGCCTGGCGAGCGAGGCGGCCCAGCGCCGCGACCGCCCGGCTTACACCTCGCCCTTCGGGGTTTCGGTGAACCACACGGCCCTGTTCTCCTCCACCGTCCACCTGGCGGGCATCGTCTTCGGAAATCGTGAATGGCGGGAACTCGGCGCCGCCGTCCTGCACCGCTATGCCGCGGAGGAGCAATCGCCGGATGGCTTTTGGGGCGAGCATTCACGCAACGGCCCGACCACGGCCTATGACTACCTGACCGTCGCCGGCGTGGCGCTCTACTACGAGCACAGCAAGGATCCTGCCGCGCTCGCGGCTCTGCGGCGCTCCACCGAGTTTCACAAGTACTTCACTTATCCGGACGGCAACTCCGTCATGATCACGGACGACCGCCGGCGGCACGCTTACGTCAGCCCCTGGGGGCACTTCGGCTTTTCCCATTTCGCCGACGGCCGCCGTTACGCGGAGTTCCTCACCGGCTTCTTCAAAGCGGGCGAAATCTCGTTCGAGCACATGGGACGCCTGGCGCAGGACGCGCTCTACTACCACGAAGGGCCGCTGGCGCCCATCCCGCAGGACCAGGAGCGATTCGCGCACCGCATGGCGGTTCCCGCCGCCATACGCAAGTCGGGGCCGTGGGTCGTGTGCCTCTCCGGCATCGTGGCCACCCAGAACGCGGCCAGCCGTTTCTATCTGGACCGGCAGACCAGCCTGGAGATCTTCCACGGCAAGTACGGTGTGATCATCTCCGGGGCCAACTCCAAGAGGCAGCCGGAGCTCGCCACTTTCCGGGAGCGCGTGCGGGGGCAGTGGTATCACCTGCCGCTCGATGCACGGCTGCGCGTGAGCGAGCAGGGCGACCGGCTTTCGCTGGCCTATAACACCTTTGTCGCGGACGTGCTGGTGGAGCCGCCCGCAGGTTCCCGCCTGCCGTTCCGTTTCGCCATCGCGCCGAAAAGCCGCCCCGAAGAGGCGCGGCTGACGCTGCAACTCTGCCTCAGGCCCGGTGAAACGCTCGAAACGGGCGCGGGCCGCAGGCTCGTGCCCGGCGCCGGACGCATCGCCCTCGAGGGCGGCGAACTCGGCGGCTCGATACAGCACCGCGGCTGGAAGCTTTCCTGGACCGGCGAGGGACGTCTGGAGTGGCCCGTGTACCCGTACAACCCGTACGCCGACGGGCCGGAGCAATCGCTCGAATACGCGGTGGGGGCGCTTTCGTTCCCGCTCGAGGGAATCGGTTTTACACTGGAAGCTCCATGAGGCCCTTGATTCTGCTGGGCGCGCTGACGCTGGGCTGCTCCGCGCAGCCGCTCACCCGCGAACAAGAAAGCGATCTGCGGTCGAAGATCCGCGCCGCGCTGTTCGTTCCGGATCGTCTGCCGGCGCTCGCGGCCAAGGTGCACGGCACTTTCCGGCCGGCTCCGGGGGTGGTGGCGGAGCGGGTCACTTATGGCACGCTGCTCGGGCTGCGGGTTCCGGCCATCCTCTACCGGCCGGAGAAGCGCAAGGCCAAGTTGCCGGCGCTGATCGTGGTGAACGGCCACGGCGGCGATAAGTACGCGTGGTACGCGTACTGGTCGGGCGTGGCCTACGCGCGCGGCGGCGCGGCCGTTCTGACTTACGACCCCATCGGGGAAGGTGAACGCAACATGGAGCGCAAGTCGGGCACCCGCGCGCACGACGCGCTCGAATCGCCGGAGGAGATGGGCCGGCGGATGGGCGGGCTGATGATGACCGAGGTGATGCAGGCGGTTTCCTACCTGCGTTCGCGGCCCGAGGTGGACGGCCGGCGTATCGCCGCCATGGGGTACTCGATGGGCTCCTTCGTCCTGAGCCTGGCGTGCGCGGTGGAAACGCGCCTCGACGCCTGCGTGCTGGTGGGCGGCGGGAACCTGGACGGCCCCGGCGGCACCTGGGAGCGCGGCAAACCCATGTGCCAGGGCATACCGTACAAGTCGCTGGCCTTTCTGGGTGACCGGCCCGCGGTGATCTACGCGCTGCACGCCTCGCGCGGCCCCACCCTGACCTACAACGGCCTTCAGGACCAGACGGTTTCGATCACGAAACAGGGGCCGGACTTCTTCGCGGACATGCACCGCCGGGCGGCCCGCGTGCACGGCAGCGAGCGGGGCCTTTTCGAGTACCAGTTCACGAACGGCGCGCACCGGCCGTATTTCGTCACCCGTCCGGTGGCGCTCTGGCTGGAACGCAAGCTGGATTTTCCGAACTGGACCGAGGCGGACATCGAGGCCATGCCGGTCACCCACATCAGCGAGTGGGCGAACCGGACCGGCGTGACGCTCGACCGCCTCTACGCCAGCGAAGAACGCGAAGGCGGCACGCTGGCGATCGGAGCGGCGCTGCCGGTGCCGTCGCGCCAGGACCTGAGCGTCTTCACGCCTGCGCAGTGGGAGCGGGAGAAGGACCGTCTGATTTATGAGGCGTGGGTCAAGAGGGCGCGGGGGGAGTTGGGGCGGTAGGGGGCAGGGCGGGGACGACGATGCTTTGACAAGATCCGTTTCATCCGCCGGCGAACGCCAATCGCGTGTGCGGCCGGGTGATCGATCCGAAAATCGGCTTCATGGGCAACGGGACGTGGCGGCAGCGGCGCCGGGCGTATTCCGGGAACAAACACCCGGGGCCCAGTGTCGAACTGGGTGAGGTGCCTGAATGTCAATTCTCACGATGTTGCTGTGGCTTGCTGCCGCCTCGTCCAGCCCGGACGGCTGGGAGGTGCGCGGCCATCATATCGCGAACTACTTAACGGGCGTCGATCACACGGTTGCGCAGTCGGGCCGAGCCAGCGCTTATATCCGGGCGGTAACGAGGAATCCCACCGGATTCCGCACTGTCATGCAGTGCATTGAGCCCGGCGGCTTCCGGAGCAAACGGTTGCGTCTTTCCGGTTTCCTCAAGACGCACGAGGCGGAAACGGCCGGCCTCTGGATGCGCGTGGAAGGCCGTCCGCCCCTTATCATCGCTTTCGACAATATGCAATCCCGGCCAATTACCGGCACTGTCGCGTGGAAGCGCTGTGAAGTCGTGCTCGACGTCCCGGAAGGCAGCCGCAGTCTCGCTTACGGTTTCTTTCTGAGCGGAAAGGGGCAAGTCTGGGCAGATCACCTGACCTTGGAGATCGTCGGGTCCGATGTGCCCACCACGGGACTTGAGCAAGGCAGGATCGAGCTGATGAACCAAGTGCGGAGGCTGCCCAGAACGTCGCAGTGGGGTGAGGGGGTCGCGCCTCGATTGGCCATGCCCGTCAATCTCGACTTCGAACTCTAACCTCGCCAGTTGCCGGTTTACCGCCCCACCGCCAGCCGCGTGTACGGCCAGGCGGCCAGCTCCGGCGCTTCCCGGCGTCCCTCGTCCTCGAATCCTTCGCCCGGCCCCGGCTGGTTGTCGAACACCTGCCCGATGCCTTCGCCGAGCGCCAGGCCGTAAATCTTCACGTTATTCACATTGTGCTCCAGGCGGAACACGCGGGAGGTCTGGTACACGGTGTTGTTGCGCGCCGTGACCCAGGCGCTGCCGAGGGTTCCGCGGCAGCGGAAGGCGATGTCGTTCTCGACCAGCACGCAGTTCTCGACGATGGCCTGGATCTGCTCCTTCAGGTTGAGCGCGGCGCCGTTGCCGATCTGCCCGTGGCCCCAGCCCTTCATGAGCGTGTTGCGGATGGTGATGGTGGCCCGCGGCGCCTCCGGATGCACCTTGCTGTCGAAGGCGTTCTCGCCGGGGCGCTCGCCCTGGTGAAAACCGGCGTAATCGGCGTCCAGAGGCCCGGTCCACAGGAAGCAGTTCTCCACCAGGACCCTGTCCCACGGGTACGGCTCGTTCTTGCGGCCGGGGTCGAACTGGAGGGCATCGCCCGACACGTGCGAGATCTCCGTGTTGCGCACGATGAGATCGAGGGGCCGGCCGGTGATCCCGTGCGAGTCCTTCTGCTCGGTGAAGGTCTGGTTCAGCAGATGGTGGATGTGGCAGTTCTCGATGCGCACGTTGCGGGCGTACACCTCGATCCCGTCGCGCTGCCCGTAGCGTACCGTACAGTTGCGCAGCACCACGTTGTCCGCCAGGATCCGTACCAGGTCCTGCTCGGCCCATTCGCCGTCCACCAGGATGTTCTCATAGACGCCCGGCTCGGTGATGCGCAGCGTCTTCACGCGCTTCGCTCCTTCGCCCGCCCCGGCCGGACCGCTCAGCCCGGCATACTCCTGGGCCGGCGCGCAGAGGGCGCAGGCCAGCAGTGCAAACAACGTGATGCTCCGCATAGTCAAGCGTTATCCTATCATTTCCTTTATGCGGCTTTGTCTCTTGGTTCTGTGTGGCCCGCTTCTCGGGGCGGGCGACGGCTTTGTTTCCCTCATGCCGCGGCGCGCGATCTCCGAACACTGGGTGGTCGAGGGCAAGGCGCCCGCTGAGGCCTGGACCCTGCGCGACGGCGTCATCGCCTGCACCGGGCAGCCCAACGGAATCCTGCGCAGCAAAAAGGCCTACCGCAACTACGTGCTGCGCGCGGAGTGGCGCTTCCAGCTTGGATGGGAGCCGAAAGGCAACCAGGAATGGCCCAACGCCGGCTTTTTCATCCACGCGCACGAGATCGTGAACGGCTGGCCGCGGTCCTTCGAAGTGCAGGGCTACTTCGGCGAAGCCGGCAGTCTGTTCGGCGTGCGCGGCGGCAAAATCACCGGCGCCAAGCGCGGCCCCTTCGTCAAGGACCGGCCGCCGTTCGGCTCCTGGGATAAGTACGAGATCACGTCGGTCGACGGCAATATCAAAGTTGTGCTCAACGGCGTGCTGGTCAACGAGGGCACGGATGCCTCGCCTTCCGAGGGCCATATCTGCCTGCAATCGGAAGGCTGGCCCGTATACTATCGGAACATCGCCATCAAGGAGCTGAAGTGATGAACCGGCGCGAATTCCTGGCGGCGGCCATGGCCGCCCGCGCTCCCGCATCCCCGACGCGGTTCCAGATCGCCTGCATGACTCTGCCGTATTCGGCGTTTCCGCTCGAACGCGCGCTGTCTGGAATCCGCAACGCCGGGTACGATTTCGTGGCCTGGGGAGTAAACCACCGCGAGGCATCCGGCGCCGTGCGGCCCGCGCTGGCGGTGGACGCTCCGGCCGGCGACGCCGCCAATCTCGCCGCCCGCTGCCGCGGCATGGGGCTCGAGCCCGTGATGATGTTTTCCACCGTGCACCTGGAAGCGGCCAACGCGCTTGACGCCCACCTGCGCCGCATCGATCAGGCCGCGGCCGCGAAAATTCCTTTCCTGCTCACCTTCGGCAAGACCGAACCGGGGCAGTACGAACTCTTCATCCGCAACCTGAAAGGCATGGCGCCGCGGGCGCAGGCCGCGGGCGTGACGGTTGTCATCAAGCAGCACGGCGGCAACTCCGCGACGGGGCAGGCGTGCCTGCGCATCGTGAAGGAAGTGGGCGAGCCGGCCGTCCGCATCTGCTACGACGCCGGCAACGTGCTGGACTACGAGAACCAGGACCCCATCGCCGATATCCGCACGTGCTGGAGCGAGATCCGCGCCTTCGCCATCAAGGACCACCGCAACTGGCCCAAGGACCAGGACTGCGGCCCGGGCTTCGGCGAGATCGACCACTACAAGCTTTTGCAGCCGGTGATGCGCACGGGGCTGACGATCCCGCTGGCATGTGAGAACATATTTGAACCGCTGGTCCCCAGGCCCGAAACCGCCGAGGCGGTGGACGCCCTGGCGCGCCGCGCCCGCCAGTACGTAGACGCGGTGGTGCGGGGACTGGCCGCGGAGTTATAAGGAGCATTATGACGACGAACCGAAGGTACTTTCTGCTGGGCTCGGCGGCTGCCATGGCGGCCCCGGCGCAGCCTTCCAAGCGCGTGGGCACCGGCATTATCGGCGTCGGCGGCCGGGGCTCGTATCTGCTGCGAGGGGTTCTCGAGCAGGAGAACGCCAAGGTTCTGGCGCTGTGCGACATCAAGCCCGACCGCCTGGACAAGGCCGCTACCGCCGCGGCCAGGGACAATCCGAACACTTACTCCGAGTGGCGCAAGGTGATCGAGCGCAAGGACATTGACGCGGTCTTCATCGCCACCCCGCCCTATTTGCATTCCGAGATGGCCGTGGCCGCGCTACAGGCAGGCAAGAACGTCTACTGCGAGAAACCCATCGGGATCACGCCCGCCCAGGTGCGTGCACTGGTGCAGGCGGCCAAACGGTCGAATAAGGTCTTCGTGCCCGGCCAGCAGTTGCGCTCCATACCGGCGCTCCAGCAGGCCGTGGCCAAGATCCGGGAAGGCATCATCGGCGAGGTGATCATGGTGAAGGCGCAGCGCCATGCCAACAGCGACCTGAACCACGAAGGAACGTCGGGCGACTGGTTTTTCGACGTGAACAAGGGCGGCGGGTACCTCATCGAGCAGTCCGTCCATAACCTGGACCTCTGCAACTGGGCCATCGGCGCGCACCCGACGCGGGCGTGCGGCTTCGGCGGGATCGTGCTCTATAAGAACGATCCTCCCGGCCGCACCATCTTCGATTGCGGCAGCATCACCTACGATTACCCGGGCGGGATCAAGATGTCGTTCACCCAGAACGTGTTCCATCCGCGGGGATTGCCGGGCGGCGGCCAGTACGTCTACGTGTACGGCAGCAAGGGCGCCATCGATCTGCTGTCCAAGCCGATGATGTACCCTTCGGGCCGCGAGGGCAGCCCGGCGCCGCTATCCGAAGCCAGGCCCGAGAACCAGCACGCGCACATCGTGGGCTTTTTCGATTCGGTAATCAACGGCGCCAAGCCCCCTGCGGACATCACCATCGGCGCTACCGCCGCTCTTACCTCCATCCTCGGTCACGAGGCCATGACCAAACAGAAGGTGGTCAACTGGAGCGACATGGGCGTGGAGGTGTAGCGGGGAAATTTCCAGTTGTACAGGCAGCTCAGCACGGTGAGCGCTCTGAGGAGCACGCCGGCTCCGGCCAGGCAAACCGGTCTGCCAAGCACAAGCTCGTCACGTTTCAGGGTCAACCGGCCGCCTGCCAGCCGAGCCCTTCCAGTTGGTCAACCAGAAACCGGCGCATGGCCACCACGGTGGCTCCCGCGCGCATGAGGGCGACGCCGTCCTCGATCGAAGCCACGCCGCCAGAGGCCTTGATGCCCATGGACGGCCCTACCGTCTCCCGGATCAAGGCCACGTCGTGCATGGTCGCGCGGCCCGGTCCGAAACCGGTGCAGGTCTTGATGAAATCGGCTCCGCTGTCGCGAACCAGTTTCGCCGCGGTGATCTTCTCGGCCTCGGTGAGAACGCCGGTCTCGATGATGACCTTGAACGGGACCTTGAAAGGCCGCGCCACGCCGAGCACCTCGCAGATGTCCTGCGCCACGCGCGCGTAGCCGCCGGCCTTGAAGGCGCCGATGTTCATGACCATGTCGAGGTCGGTGGCGCCGCGCCGGAGTCCTTCCTCCGCCTCCAGGCACTTAACGCGGGTGGTCGTGCCGCCGCACGGGAACCCGACGGGGATCTGGGCCCGCACCCCGGAATCGCGCAACTCGTCCACCAGGATGCCCAGATACTGCGGAAAGGCGACGACGGCGCGAAAACGGTGCGTCCTGGCGGCCAGACAGGCGGCGCGAACCTCCGCTTCGCCGGCCGTGATGGTGAGCGCTTCCGCGTAGTCGATCACGGGCACGAGGCGGGCAATCTCCTCGGATGTGACTTCGTGCATACCTCAGATGATACGCCAGGGCGGTTCGGCTCGGCCCCTCGATTCAGTTCTGGCCGCGGATGGACACGAATAGACTCGTTTCAGGCCGCCAGCACTCCCAGCCCCAGCGCCTTCTTCGCGTACTCCAGACTGCGCTCCAGGTCGGCCTTCTGCTGTTGCTTGAGCGCCTCCAGGACCGCCGGGGTTTGCGTGGCGCCCGCCACCATGAGCATGTCGCCCAGGAAGGGGCGCCCGCTCTTGGCCAGAGCCACGAAGCGCGCTAACTCCCAGGCGGGCATTTTCGGATAGAGCTTCCAGAAGTCCGGCTCCAGGTACGGCAGCACCTGCGGCTTGCGTCCCGTGATAATCTCCAGTTGCACCGGCGGCAGCGACGGGCACAACTCGCGGTAGCGCGCGATGAAGCGCTTGAAGTCCACCGAGCCGTCGCCCAGCGCCACCCACTGTCCGGCCGCGCCGCGCGGGTGCTCGAATACCGCCGCATCGCGGATATGCGTGGTCAACACGTAGGGCGCCAGGATCTCGAGCGTGACCATGGGATCCTCGCAAACCCAGATCGCATTGCCGGTGTCCAGGCACGCGCCGACGAAGTCCCGGCCCGCTTCCTCGATGATCGTCCGCACCTCGCGCGCCTGCATATCGCCTGAGTGGTTCTCGAGAGCGATCTTGACTCCCAGGTCCACAGCCTCCGGGCGCACGGAGCGGAACAGCTTCACGGTGTTCTCCATGTGGACTTCGAGGGGCAGTTTCCCGCGGCGGTCCGCGCCGCTTCCCATGAAGCAACGCATGCTTTTCGACCCGACCGCGCGCGCCACCCGCAGGCTCTTCAAGAGGTATTCGCGGGCGTCCCCCTGGTTCTTCCCGTAGCTTTCCGAAGACGGGCAGATGCACCCCGTCCCGGCGTCGATCCTGATCCCGAGCCGGTCCGCGTGATCCTTCACCTTTTGCAAGTGGGCCGGCTCCAGGCTCTCATAGTCTCCCAGGCTCGAAAGCTGGATGGTGTCGAGTTTCAGGCCGGCCGCGTAGTCGAGCAGCTCGATGGCTTTCCACCGCAGCCTGCCGATCGAATAGGAATCGAAGCCCAGCGGGATGCCCCCCGAGGGAGCGGCGGCCGGAAGCGCGGACGCAGCCGCGGCGGCCCCTCCGCCGGCGAGGAAAGTTCGGCGAAGCATAGATTTTGTTGTAACATGCCGGCCTGCTTCGCTTCTGGTAGAATGAGGTTTAAGCTTCTTTTCGCTTCCCCGAGGTATTCCCCTTTGGCACTGGTAGAAGGCTGCAAACACTCGCTCGAAATCACTGTACCCGCCTCTGAAGTCGAGGCGGAGACCGAACGCGTCCTGGTGGACGTGCAGAAGAAAGCCAAACTCCCCGGTTTCCGCCCCGGAAAAGTGCCCGCCGGAATCATCCGCAAGCAGTTCGAAGGCGAGATTCGCCAGCGCGTCCTCGAAAGCCTGGTTCCCAAGTATCTGAACCGGCATTTCGAGGAGGAAAACCTCAACGTGGTGGGGTCCCCGGACATCTCGGACGTGCATCTGCACGAGGGCGAGCCCCTGCGGTTCAAGGCGGAGTTCGAGGTGCTCCCGTCCATCGAACTGGGCGAATACCAGGACATTGAGGTTCCCTACGACGATCCCCAGGTGACCGCGGAGGACGTGGAAACCCGCATAAACGAACTTCGCGACCAGAAGGCCGATTACATCAACCTGGACCCGCGCCCGCTCGAAGACGGCGACTTCGCCGTGGTGGCGCTTGAAAGCATTGCCGGCATCCAAGGCCCGCCCATCAAGAACGATGAGATGATGATCGAGATCGGCGGCCGCGACACCATGGCCGGCTTCACCGAGAATCTTCGCGGCGCCTCCATCGGGGACCAGAAGGAATTCGATGTGGTTTACCCCGAAGATTACGGGCACGAACGGCTGGCCGGCAAGACCGTGCGTTTCCGCGCCGCGGTCAAGGGCCTGCGCAGGAAGGAGCTTCCCGAGGTCAACGACGAATTCGCCCAGGATCTGGGAGACTTCCGCGACGCCGGCGAACTCCGCGAGGCCGTGCGCAAGTCCTTGCAGGCCCAGCGCCAATACGAAGCCCAGCAGGAGGCCAAGAACAAGATTGTCGAGAAACTGGTGGACATGCACGAGTTCCCCGTGCCCGAGGCGCTCGTCGAGCGGCAGGTTCGCAGCCGCATGGAGCAGAACCTGCGCGACCTGGCCGCCAACGGAGTGGACGTGAGCAAGATCCGCCTGGACTGGGAGAAGGTTTTCAGCAGCCAGAAAGACAAGGCCGCCCGGGAAGTCAAGGCTTCGCTGCTGCTATCCCGCATCGCCGAGAGGGAGCACATCGACCCCACGCGCGAGGAGGTGGACCGGGAAATCGAACGTATCGCCAAGCAGCAAAGGGAGCCATTTGCCGCCGTCCGGCTTCGTTTTGAGAAGGACGGCGCCATCGGGCGCATCGCTCATCAGATTCGGACCGGAAAAACGCTGGACTTCCTCTTCGAGCATGCACGCAAGGTGGCGGGAATCCCCCAGGCATAGCCGTACCAATGGTACATTGCCACGGACCGGCGTTCAGGTGATAATGGTAACGAAACCTGTGTGGTCTGTTGCTCCACCCACAGCCGGCGAGAGTGAAGGCGGTGCAGGAGAGAATGCGTGAAGCGATCCGGATCCGATGACGTCTTGAGGTGCTCCTTCTGTCATAAGAGCCAGGACGTTGTCGGCAAGCTCATCTCGTCCCCCAGCGATTATCCCCGAGCATACATTTGCGACGAATGTATCGCGGTCTGCAATTCCATCCTGGAGGACGACAAGCTCGACCAGCCCTCGGGATCCCCTCATCGGATTCCTAAGCCATTGGAAGTAAAGGAATTTCTTGACCAGTACGTGATTGGGCAGGAACCTGTGAAGAAGAAGCTCGCGGTGGCGGTATACAACCACTGCAAGCGGGTCCAGATGAACCGGACGCGTAACACAGAGGTGGAGCTTTCCAAGTCCAACATCCTTCTGATCGGGCCTACGGGAACCGGCAAGACGCTGATGGCGCAGACCTTAGCTCGAGTTCTGGACGTTCCGTTCGCGATCGTGGATGCGACCACCCTGACGGAAGCCGGCTACGTGGGCGAAGATGTCGAGAACATCATATTGAAATTGCTGCAAAATGCCGATGGAGACGTTCAAAAGGCGCAGCAGGGCATCATATATATCGATGAGATCGACAAGATCTGCCGCAAGGACGAGAATCCGTCGATCACGCGCGACGTCTCCGGCGAGGGTGTGCAGCAGGCTCTGCTGAAGATTCTGGAAGGTACGGTGGCCAACGTTCCGCCGCAGGGCGGCCGCAAGCACCCCCACCAGGAATTCACGCCGGTGGACACCACCAACATCCTGTTCATCTGCGGCGGTGCGTTCGTGGGACTGGAGAAGGTGATTGCGAAGAGGACCGGGAAAAAGACCGTAGGCTTCCTGGCGGAAGAAGACAAGAGCAAGCAGTCCGGCATCAGCGGGCGGCGGGACATCGATCTGCTTTCGCAGGTCCAGCCGGTGGATCTGATCAAGTACGGTTTCATACCCGAGTTTATCGGCCGTCTGGCGGTGACGGCGGTTCTGGGGGACCTGGACAAGCATGCCCTGATACAGATCCTGACTAAACCCAAGAACGCGATCATCCGTCAATATCAAAGGCTGTTCGAATTCGAAAACGTCCGGCTGAAGTTCAGTGACGACGCACTCGAGGCGATTGCGGATCTGGCAGTGGAGCGGAAGGTGGGGGCCCGCGGGCTGCGCATGATTCTGGAAGACCTGATGCTGGATCTGATGTACTACCTGCCTTCCTACAAGAAGGTTCGCGAGTTCCTGGTAACCAAAGATATGGTCCTCGCTCAGAAGATCAGCCTTACAATATTAGAAAAGGCCGGTTAGACTTCCGGCGCGTCCTATACTCCTGAACCCGAACCCGGGACCGGCAGTACCCAGGCGGAGAACCATGCTGACATCCAAGGAAAAATCCGAAACCAAGCGCTTGCCGATGATGCCCATTCGCGACGTGGTCATCTTCCCTCACATGATGACCCCGTTCGTGGTCGGCCGCGAATCGAGCGTCCGGGCGCTGGAAGAGGCCATGCTGGGGGACAAGAAGATTTTCCTCGCCACCCAGCACGATGCCTCGGTAGACGAACCCAAGCCCAACGAGATCTTCAGTGTCGGCACGGTCGTGAATATCGTCCAGAGCCTGAAGCTGCCGGACGGCAACATCAAGGTGCTGGTGGAGGGCGTGGAGCGCGCCCGCGTGGTCTCGGTCAGCGACGATGAGGGCTTTTTCCGCGCGGTGGTCAAGACCTTCGCCTTCAAGGTGGAGTCCGGGCCGCAGCTCGACGCGCTCATCGGCCGTGTCACCACCCTGTTCGAGCAGTACGTCAAGCTCAGCCAGAACCTGAACTACGAGACCATGATCGCCGCCATCCGGGTGGACGACCCGGGCAAGCTGGCGGACACCGTGGGGGCCAACCTCCAGCTCACCATTGACGAGAAGCAGGAGCTGCTCGAGATTTTCGATCCCATCGACCGCCTCACCCGCGTGGCGGAGATGCTCGATATCGAAATCGAGAAGCTCAACGTGGACCGGACCATACAGGGCCGCGTGAAGCGCCAGATGGAGCGCGCCCAGAAAGAGTACTACCTCAACGAGAAGATCAAGGCCAT
>JBHGBM010000070.1:0-31441 GCA_041946965.1 Bryobacteraceae bacterium | reverse complement strand
AGCCCGAACCGGACAATTCACGTGCTAATCGGACCGGACAAATCACATGCTAGCGACACGCGTACCACGGGCAAGTGACACCGGCGGATCGTTGTGATATTTTGCCTATCCGGTGCGTTGCGGATGAACAGATTTCCGGTTTTTGTGTTGATGCTGGCGGGCTGGGCGCCGGCCCAGACCGCCGAGTTTCACATTGCGGGTGGATCGCGTGTGCAGGTGCTCGCCGCTGGCGAACCCGTATCCGAATCGCCGCCCGAGGGCTTGTGGTCCATCGCCTGCGACTGGCGCGACGGTTGGCCCGCGGACTGGCGCCATGCCGCCCCTGCTGCGGTGGCCACCGAGGGCGAGTGGAGCGTTCTTCGGGGCGAGTTGAACGGCTGCGGCGGCACGTGGCTGCTTCAAGACTCGTACCGGTCCCGCGGGTCCGTCATTCAGGGCGTCCGGCGCTTCGAATGGAAGGGCAAGGCGCCGGCTCCACGCGTCACGCTCTCCATACGGTTCCTCACCAGGGGGGACGGCCCGCCCGGCGTCCTGCTGCCCGGCATCGTATATTACGGAAATCCCTCCGGAGCCAAGAGCGGCCGCGTGCCTGTCTACACGGGAGCGCCGGGCGAGGAGGCGATCTACGAGGAGCACCGCTATCCCATGCCGTTCGCCTGGGTGGAATCCCGCCGCGGGCAACGGCTGTGGGGATCGGCGCTCCATACCCTCCCCTCGCCCGTCCCTTACGGCAATCTCGCGGACCAGTGGTGGTCTCTCGGCCTGGCGGCGCGGGACGGCGGCACCGAAACGGTGTTGCTCTCCGGCCCCTGCGCCTCCAACGGCCGCCGCGGCGTGGTAAAGGCGCAGCAGCGCGGGTTCGTGCCCTACGACGGCGCGTGGCTCAACATCCAGCCCGGCGCCATCATCGAGAAAACCTTCTACCTCGAAGCGTTCCCGGTGGAGCGCGAAGGGGCCGGCTTCGGCCGGAGCGTGCGAACGTCGTTCGAATTGATGCAGCCCTACAGTCTCGACGGCCTGCCGTCCATAGCCGAAATCGTGCGCGCCAAATACAGGTACGCGAAATCGCGCTGGCACGAAGGCGCGGGATTCGCCGGATTTCGCAAGTATGAGACGCCGGACCAGCCCGCCTTCGTCATGGGCTGGACCGGCCAGGCCGAAGCTCTGGGATACGCATTGCAGGTGCTGGCCCCGGGACTGCGCGATCCGAAGGCCCTCGAGATGGCCGCGCGGGCGCTCGATTTCCTCTCCACCGCGGAGTTCTCCAGCGGCGGCTTCCGCAACTGGTATGATTTCGCGTCCGGAAAGTGGAGCGGAGAAGAATTGCTCAACCAGGGGCAGGCGATGCTCGCCTTCGCGCGGGCCATTTCCGCCGCGCGCCGCAACCGGATCGACACCCGGCGCTGGGAAGCGTTTCTGCGCAGGGCTTCCGACCTGCATTCGCGGCGAATTCTCGATCCGGGCTGGCATCCGCCGGCGACATCGGAAGCGTCCTTCATCCCGGCGTTGCTCGAAGCGTCCGGCCTGTTCGGCCGGCCCCGGTACCGCGCCGCCGCGGAGAAGGCGGCACGGCACTATGCGGCGCGCCACCTCAGCATGCGGGAGCCGTACTGGGGCGGAACGCTCGACGCGCGATGCGAGGACAAGGAAGCGGCCGCGCTTGCCTTCCACGCGTTTCTGGCCCTGTACGAGGCAACCGGGGATCCCGAACACCTTCGCTGGGCGCGCCACGCGATGGACGTCGTGCTGACGTACACCTTCGTGTGGGACGTTGACTTCCCGCCCGGCCGCCTGCGCGACCACAACTTCCGCACCCGCGGCTGGACGGTGGTATCGCCGCAGAACCAGCATGTGGACGTGTGGGGAGTGCTGATCGCGCCGGACATCTACCGTATGGGCCAGATCGAGAAACGCGAAGATCTGAAGCGGCTTGCACTGCTTATGTACCGCACCTGCGGCCAGTTGATCGACGCGCGGGGCAGCCAGGGCGAGCAGATGCACCACACCAATTACGGTCAGCGCAATGATGCCGCCGCCATCCTCGGAGGCCGCGGCGGCTACAACGAACAGTGGACGGTGTTCTGGATCACCGCCCACTTCCTGACCGGCGCCGCGCGGTTCGCCGAGTTCGGCGTGCCGGTGTGGGACTGAGTCACCAATCCGCCACCGGTGCGCTGGGTTCCGTCAGGCCCATGCAGCCACCCCAATCGCCTTTACCTATCGCGGCATACGAACCCACACCGGGCTCGACCAGGCCAAATTGCCGTCCGCTTGCATTACGCGCACGTAGTACCAACTCGTCCCCCGCCGCGGTTCGTTGTCCATCCAGGTGAACTGCGCGTTCCGGTCCGCCGGATTGGTCTGAAAAACAAATTTCCCATCCCGAACGATTTCGATTTTGGCGATAGGCGCAGTGCCGGCGGCCTTCACCACGAATTTCGGTGCGGCCCTGGAATCGAACGCCTCTCCCATAAAATGTACGGCGCCCCGTTCGTCGACGGCGCGATAATCCAGCAGAATGTTATCCGTCGCGCCGTAGGCGCGCCGCTTCCGCATACTCTCGACAATCGCGGTCCGGGTCGCCTCGGGAGTGTAGATCATGGTGTATGACGTGTGCGTCGAAACATGATCGGAGCTGGAATGCACGCCCAGCTTGTAGCCCCTTTCCAGAGCGCTCCAGTAGAACCCCGCGCTGTGCGCCTTCTCGCCCGCGAGCCCGCGCGGCGCGCCGTCGTACTCGTAATTCGTGCGGTAACCCTGGTAGATCTCCACCAGCGGCTCCACTTCCGGGTCGTTGTCGCGGAAATCCGTACCTTGCGGGGTAGCCAGCGAGTGGGCCATGCAAATGCCGCGATATTGCCTGAGATACGGGTATAGGATGGGCCCCGTATTTTTCCGGCCGCGCTGCTCTTCGGCAGAGATGGCCAGCACCGGCACACCCCGCTGCGCGAAGACCACGTTGCGGTGGCCGTTCGGATACCGGACGCTGCGCTCGTAGCCGAACAGCGGCGTAAAGCGCTTCTTAATGTAATACAGGTCGATGGTCTTTTGCGTGCGCCACCATCCGTAGTCCGTGCCCCCGGCGTTGTGGTCCGCGATAATGCCGGTATCCATGGCGGCGGCGTCCAGCATGTAGCGCGCATAGTCCTCCAGGGACCCGTCTCCCGCCCCGTCGTAGGAGATCTCCGTGTGGCGGTGAAAATCCCCGCGCACGATCCGGTACACCGGGCCGCCATCGGTGCGGTATTGGCGCACGCGCGCGACATCCGCCGCTTCGTTCGGATGCAGGCTCGCGGGCGGGGGCACGGGCTCCACGTAATCGGCCAGTGCAGGTTCCGGCGGCGGCGCCTCGTTTGCGACAAACGCGGCGTTCACTTCGTAGAACGACGGTTCGGAAACGGATTCGCGCGCCTTGCCGCCGAACACCGTGCGGTTGTCTTTCGCCCACGTCATCCATATGCCGCCCGGCGCCGCCTGCATGTCGAACGGGCCCTCCGGCCGCGAACTGCTGGACGCCAGAGGCATGAACGGTGACCAGCGGTTCCCGTCGAGCGTCGTGAGATAGCGCTCCCACTGGCCGTTGTTCGCCCAGTTATCCACGCGGTTCGTGCCCGCCGCGGTCCGCACCTGCACGGCTACCCAGATGCGGCCTGTCCGGTCGCACACGATTTGTGGAAGCTGGATGTAGCGGCCGTGGCGTGCCGGCGCCGCTTCGAGAATGTTCGCCGGCTCCTTCCAGACGCCGCCCGCGAACATCACGATGCGCGGCCGCCGGCGTGTGTAAAGCCCGGCTCCTCGCGGATTGGGGTCCTTGTTCCAGAAATCCTTGCCCCAGTTTGCGTCGGACTCGTCCCACGCCAGCCAGACGCGGTCCCGTTTGTCCACGGCGATGCTGGCGTGCGCCTGAAAAGCGGCCGAGCGGGTTACCTGCTCCATCGGCAGCATGCGGCCCCCCGGCGCGATTCTCCGCAGAAAGATATCGTAGTTGCCGCCGCGGTAGCTGTCCCAGGCGATATAGGCGCCGCCCCGGGAATCAAACGCTATTTGCGGCGTCCACGCTCCCGCGCCACTGACCTCGCGCGGCGCGCTCCATTGCTCGCCTTCCAGCCTGCTCCAGAAAACGTGCGACTCGCCCCCGCGGTGCCCGACCCACACCATGTGCAGCGCGCCGGAAGGGTCCGCCGCCAGCCGGTGCGAAAAGTTTGGCGAATCCTCCGTGGTCAGCTTCCGCCGCGGCGACCAGCTCCGGCCGTCGTACACACGCGCGTAGAGGTCCCAGTCCTCTCCCGCCCGCTCGGACCACACTGCCCAAACGCGACCACGCGCATCCTCCGCAACCGCCGTGCGGTAGACGTCCGCTTTTGCGGCCAGCCGGAACGGTTCGCTCCATGTGGAAGAAGCGGCGTGCCGGACGTACACGGAGTCGCCGCCGCCCTCATAGGCCTGCCATGCCACCCACACCGCGCCCGCGCGGGTGACTGCCACCGAGGGGTAATCGTGCTCCGCCTTTGACATGCCGGCGGGCGGCGATACCTGGCGCACGGAAGGAGTCCGCTGCACGCTGATGTCACCCTCCCCGAACTCCAGCACGCGGCCGCCCGCCAGTTCTTGCAGCCGGAACTCGATATCGCCCTGCGCCGTGCGAATGCGCGCCGCCGCTGAGAGTGGGGCTTCCGCCGTCACCACAATGCCCGCCGGGACGGTGTTCTTGACCCCGCCCTGGGTGGGCTTGTCCGGCTGGTTCTCGAAGGCCGCGGTCTTGATGGTGAGCTTCCAGCGCGATCCGTCTTCCATGGCGTCTCCGCCGAAGAAGCGCCACGGCTCCACCCGCAGCACCTTGCCTTCGCTCAGGGAGACGGCGCCGGAGTAGTCGATGGGCGCCGCCCGCGTCAAGCCGAACACGACCCGGAAACTGATTTCGTTCACCGCACGCGCCCGTTGAGCCGGCGCTGGCCGCACGCCGGACCACCACGCCGCCGCACCCGCCGCCGCGAGCGCGGCGATTGCAGCGCTACGCTTCCTTCTCTCCGCGGTTCCCGGCATGGTTTTCAAAAAACGAACTTGAACCCGAGCTGCACGAAACGCGGGAAGTTCACTTGCGCCGCCGTCACGTTGCCGAATAACGGGCTGGCCGGGTCGGTATTCGGGCCGCCGAAAATGGGCGTATTGAACGTGTTAAAGCTCTCCACCCGGAACTGCGCCCGCATGCGCTCGTTGATCCGAAACATCTTGCTCAATGACATGTCGTACTGGCTGGCCCAAAAGTTCCGCATTTGTCCGGACCTCTGCGGCGTCGTGCGCAGCGTGTACGGCGCGCGGATGGCCCAGGCCGGCTGGGAACAGGGTACAAACCCCGTGCGCGCCGCGTTCGGCTCGCGGCTGGCGCCGTCGAGTTGCAGCACACAGGGGTTGAACCAGCGTGAAAGCGATTGGCTTTCAACCCGTGGATTTCCCACCAGGTTCGCCGCGCCCGGATACACCATGGGGTCTCCGGATTGCAGCGTGGCGATCCAGTTGAACTGCCACCCTCCCAGCAGCAGGTTCACCGCTCTGCCGGATCCGCCGCCGAACTTCCGTCCTTTGCCGAAAGGCATCTCATAGACGCCGCTCAAAACCCATCGGTGCGTCCGGTCCGAATCCAGCAGCACGCGGCTCGGCCCCGGGTCCTGGTCGTTCAGGTAATCCAGCGCCCCGATGTTCTTGGAGAGTGTGTACGAACTGGTGAACGTCAGCCCGTTGCCAAAACGCTTTTCCAACACCAGTTGGAAGGAGTTGTACCACGTCCGGCCCACGTTCTCGAGCCCCTGGGTGATGCCCAGGAACTGCGGGTATGGGCGCAGCAACTGCGACCGCGCCACGGTCGCCGAATTCAGGCTGGTTCCCGGCAGCAGTCCGGCGAAAGGATTGGCGACCGCCTGCGTGTACCACCTGGAGTCCTGCCGCGCGCGGGCGAGTTGCTCTACCGTGTTGGCGTTGATGCCGTGGCCTGCGCCGGAGCGGAATTCGTTGGTCATCAAGCCTCGCGCCCGGCTTCCCACGTACGATGCGTCCACCTTCATGCGCCAGGGCAGCTCACGCTGTACGCCGAAGGAGAACTGGTGTACGTTCGGAATGCGGCGTGTGGGAAGGTTGAAGATCAGTTCCTGTCCCGCCTGCGTCAGCAGGCCCTGCGAGGACCCGACCGGCGAGAGCAGGCCCGACGGGAAGGGATTGCTCAGCGAGTTTGACGGAATGAACGAGGCCGCTCCGCCTCCGGTGGCGGCCACATAAGGTGTGCTGATGCTGAACCCCGTGGAACCGCCGAACTCCGCCTGCGCCATGGTGTACAGGCCGTAGCCGCCGCGCAGCACGGTCCGCGAATCCAACTGATACGCCGCGCCGATGCGCGGTTGAAAATTGTTCCTGTCGGGATCGAACGCCGCGCGCGGCGCGCCGGCCGCCGCCGCGAACAACAGCCCGCCCCGCAGGTTCGCGCACGCGGGGCATTCCGCCGCCGGGCGGATTCTTGCGCTCAGGGGATTGGTCTGGCCGAAGGCGAAGCCCCGGTTCATGCGATCGTAGCGCTCGGTGGGCGCGGACTCGTAGTCGTACCGGAGGCCCAGGTTCAAGGTCAGCTTGGCGCCGGCCCGGATGTCGTCCTGCACGTAGACGGCATAGTATCCCCACCGGAACGCCGGGAACGCGTTGTTCTCCACGGTCCCGCCGCTCGGGTAGCCGAGCAACAGGGAGGCGATGGCGCTGCCTGAATTGTTATCCGAATACTGCGGCAACCGCCGCGTAAACTCGCGGTCGAACGTAAAGCGCCCGCCGCCCCAGCCGCTCCCCTTCAGGTTGGCGCGCAGGTCGCGCATTTCGCCGCCCGCCTTAAGCGAGTGCTTGCCGGAGACTCGCGACAGGCTGCCTTGAAAGCTCAGCGTATTGGTGATCTCCTCGGTCCACGCGGCCGGTCCCCAGTCCTTATACTGCTGCGCGGAGATGCGCGGCACCATGGCCTGTGGAATCGCCTTCGCCAGCGCCGCGGGCAATCCCAGCGTGGTAAGGTCGAATCCCATGGCCTGCTGGCGGTAGGCGCCCATGATGTAACGGTTGAGCGCGCCGCGCAGGTTCAAAATCGTGGTGGGCGAAAGCGTCGTCACCGAATCCACAACGCCGCCATCGTTGATGCGCACCGCCGGATCCTGCGCGCTCATGCCCAGCCCTGTCAAGGAATTGATGTTCCGCAGTTCGTTCCGGCGGTTGTGCAGATACCGGAAATACATGCGCTGTCCGGGGCTGTAGTAATGGTCGACGCGGCCGATCCACGAGCGGAACTGGTCTCTGGCGATGTTCGGGCTGAGCAGGAAATTGTTAAACCGCGCGCCATCGCCGCCCGTATTCGGTTCGGGGTAGGAACCGGCGATCTTGCTGCCCGCCGGGTTGAGCCGCGACGCCGGAATCCGGTTGCCGGGGAATTGATCGCGCACGTAGCGCGGGTTCCCGGCGCCTTCCGCCTTGCCCGGGTCGAAGGCCGGGTTCTCGCGCGAAGTTACCGGATCCCAGACGGTGATCCCCGCCTGCGAAAAATCTCCCTTCCGCTCCAGCATGGAAGGCACCGACGAGATGGCCGGATTGGGCGTGCCCTCCCGGTAGCCCTCGAAGTTGAACATGAAGAACGTGCGGTCCTTGCCGTTGTATCGCGGCAGGCGGACCGGGCCGGAGAGATGCGCTCCGTACTGGTCCAGAAGATGCCCGCCGAGGTTGTCACCCGTCTTCGGATCGATGGCATACCGCATCAGGCCCGCGGCGTTGTTCTCGAAGCTGTTGGCGTCCATCCAGTAGCGGCGCAGGAACTCGTAGCCGGCTCCGTGGAACTGGTTGGCGCCCGCCTTCAGGCTCACGTTCACAATCCCGCCGCCCGTGCGCCCGTACTGGGCGTCGTAGGTGTTCGCCATGATCTTGAATTCTTCGGTGGCGTCCACGGGCGGCACGAAGGCGATGTTGTTGGTGCTGCGAGTGCGCCCATCGTCGGCGTTCGTCACCGCATTGTTCGGGGCGCCGTCCAGCAGAAACTCGTTATGCCGCGGCAACCCTCCGTTGATCGACCACTCGGCGATGGCCCCATTGTCGAACGGCCGGGCATACTTCATGGAGCCGTTCCACTGCACCCCGGCCGCCAGCGCCGACAGCATGAAAGGATTACGGGCGTTCAACGGCAGTTCGGTCACGCGCCGGTTCTCGATCAGTTGTCCCCGGGTGGCGCTCGCGGTTTCGAGCAAGGGCGCCTCGGCGGTCACTGTGACCGCCTGCTGCATCTCGCCCAATTCCAGGGCGATGCTCAGCGCCGCCCGGTCGCTTACGTGCAGCTCGATGCCTTCGCGCACGCCCCGCTTGAAACCCGCTGCCTCCACCGTCACGCGGTATTTGCCCGGCATCAGAAATGGAACCGTGAAATTCCCATCCCCGCCTGCCGTGGCTGTGAACTCCTCGTTGGTCTGCACGTTCCGGACCGCCACCGCCGCGGCGGGAACCGGCGCTCCACTCGGGTCGATGATCCGCCCGGTCAGAGTGGCGCGGAATTCCTGCGCCACCGCGCCGGCGCACAGACACGCCGCCAGCGCGAACGCTCGACCGATTCCTGCGGTCATTTCAGGATCTCCTTATGCGCACCAGCGCGTCGCGTTTCTCCGGGGGGACGTCCGCTTGCCACAGATTTGGCGCGATCTTCCGCACCGGGCAGTCGCCGGACTTCACCGCCGCCTTGCCATCCTCCTGCCACACCGCCACCGGTCCGCCTTCCTTGACCACCAGCACCAATTCCCGCGTTGAAGAGTGCAGTACCTTGACCGTTGCCGGGGAAAGGAACTTGTCCGTGCGGCCCACCACCGCCCAACCCTCGCGCACCGGACACAGCAGAAAATGCCGGTCGCTGAACTTGTCCATGCGGAACGCGTGTTTCTCCCGCAGCGGCACGGCTTGCTTTGCGTACCAGTCGTAGAGGACGATCCCCTGCCGCGGCACGGGCCAGGCGGCGCGCGGCTGCATCATGACGCCTGCCTGCCCGTAATCGGCCGGCATCACGTATCCGGTCACCGGCTTCTCCGGCTCGGTCAGGTTGTAGACCACGATGGCCGCCGATTCGTTCTCCAGCGGGGCCACCACGCGAAACGGAGACGGTTCGCCGATCGGGTCGGCGAAGAGGCTCTCCGGCAGCGGCGCGGCCGGAGCCAATGGACGGAGCAGTTCGCCATCGCGGTAGCACAGCGGCCGGATATGCTCGGCGGCGAAACGCCGCGGATTGTCCGACAAGTACACGGGTCCGCCGGACATGGCCTTGGAAACCGCCATCATCCTTCCGGCCACGGCATCTTCGGAATGGAACATGTCGTGGTCGCCCCACACGGTGTGCCCCAGCCATGGGATGTTGCCGTAAGAGTTGTGCAGGTGACGCCGCGCCCGCGGCAGGTCGCCGTTCTTGTAATCCTCGCTCGACCGGCTCACCGCGCTCATGCGGGTATTGAAAACGTGGATCGTGCTGTGCGCCATGCAGTTGATGAGGCCGTCCATGTGGAACGCGGCCGCCGCCTCCATGGCCCGCGCGTTCTCCACCACGGCCTGCACCGGCTGCGGCCGGCCGCGGTACAGTTCCAGGTTGCCGGCTTGCGCATCCACCTTCACGAAGTCGAAGCCGGCTTCGCGTGCCGCCCCGATCATGGCGTCGTAAAACGCAAAGGAGTGGTCGAACCCGAGCCGCGGCTGCAAAACGCCCCCTTCGATTGCACGCCGGCCTCCCGGTATCTTCTCCAGGTGCTCATTCAGAGCCCCCAGCTTGTTAACGGGATGTACACCGCTCCAGTAGCCGTTGAAGTTGAGCCACAACCCCATCCAGCGGATCTGCGCGGGTCTCCGGCGCGCCAGCAGCGGGGCCCAGCCGCGAGGGAACTTGGCATTCGGCGCAAAGCCCACCAGGCGTCTCCCGTTCTCGTCCACGTAACCGTTGTCCACCAGCAGCCAGCGCACCGGCAATCCGGCGGCTTCAATCGCATCCACCGCATCGAGAAGCGTCTTCTCGTCGATGTTGCCGTGGTACTCCTCCCAACTGCACCAGCCCAAATACCGGAAAGCTTCGGGATAGCGCTTGGTCTCCCGCAGCCGCGTGGACTCCCGTATCAGCGGATGGCGCAGCGCGGCTTCCCAGGCACTCCGGCTGGCTTCATAGGGATCGGCCGACCGGGCCCAGGCGAGCAGCGGCAGATCGCCCTTCACCGCTCCCGTGCCCAGCGTGCCGAGATTCAGCGTGAAGCGCCCGCCGGCTCCCTCAAACCACGTCAGGGTACGCTCGCCGCTTACGGGCAGCAGCGCCAGGAAACCGCCGCCGGAGAGTTTCAGGAGCGCAAAGAAGCCGCCGCCGGGCGCGTTCCCCAGGTCCCGGTAGACCAGCGGCTGCGCGCGGTTGGCCGTGTTCGGCCAACGGTCGTTGCGCTGCCCCGCCGAGTCGTACTTCTGGTATGCCGCCCAGTACACCGCCTGCTCGAAACGCGGCAGCTCGAGCGAGTAACGCCTCAGTACGCCCTGGCTATCGGGCGCGGCCGCGAAGCCGGCTTCGGCCAGGAACCCATTCTCTGTGGCGGTGTCGCGGAGGTTGAGCGTCGTTTGCGCGGCGGCGCCGCAGACGAACAGGAGCGGCAGCGCACTCCGGAGATGTAAGGACCGGTTCATAGTCGGACGCCGCAATTGACTTCTGGAGAATCCAGAGTATATCATCTGCAACGAACAACAGACGCCGTTACGAGCGCGGAGACCCGCCGCGCTCTCCGCCGAAAGCGAGTCTTGCGGATGAGATCGAGTTTCGTTTTGACCCTCGCGCTGATGTCGAGCGCTCTGGCTCAGACGCCTGTCGCCCGGCTGGTCGGCGATGTGCGCGACCCCTCCGGGGCGGCGGTTCCCGCGGCCTCCGTCGAAGTGCGCAATCTGGAAACCGGCGAGGTTCGCCGCGCCTCCACCGACGAGCGCGGCGGCTACACGATCCCCAACCTCATGCCCGGGCGCTACGAAACGGAAGTGGACGCCGCCGGCTTCCGCCGCACCCGGCAGACCGGTCTCGAGTTGCAGGTGGACCAGACCGCGCGGCTGGATTTCAAGCTGGAAGTGGGCGCCGTCACCGAATCCCTCGAAGTCACCGCGCAGGCGCCCCTGCTCAACACCGAGAACGCGGTCAAGGGCGATGTGATCGTAAACCAGGAAATCATCAACATGCCGCTGGAAGGCCGCGACTTCTTCGAACTCGGCTTGCTCGTGCCCGGCGTGGCGGAAAAGCGCGAAGGCTCCTGGCAGGGTTCGGCCATGGCGGTCAACGGCGCACGCCCGGACAACACCAACTTCGTCGTGGACGGTTTCAATAACCAGAACCAGCGCGGCGGACAGGCACAGGTGCGCCCGCCCATCGAGGCCATGCAGGAGTTCAAGGTGGAGACCTCCGGCTATGCCGCCGAGTTCGGCCGCCTGGCCGGCGGCGTGGTCAACATGGCGCTCAAGACCGGCGCCAATCGCTTCCACGGCTCCCTGTTCGAGTTCCTGCGCAACGACCGCTTCGATGCCCGCAACTTTTTCGGCGCGGAGACCTCCAAACTGCGGCGCCACCAGTTCGGCGCCACGCTGAGCGGACCGGTACGGGTCCCGAGGTTTTACAATGGCCTCAACCGCACCTTCTTCGTCGTGAGTTGGGAGAGCCTGCGGGAGCAGGAAGGCGCGCTGAACCTGATGCGGGTCCCGACCGACCTGGAACGGGCCGGCAACTTCTCCCAGACCCTCGATGTCAACGGAAAGGTCATTGCGCTCAAGGATCCCCTTTCCTCCGCCGCTTGCAACGCGCCCGGAGGCGCCGGCTGCTTCCCGGGCAACGTGATTCCCGCCAGTCGTTTCCATCCGGCTGCCGAGAAGCTCCGGAATTACTATCCCTCTCCGAATCTCGCCGGCCAGACCAACAACTATCGCGCATCCGCGGTGCGGGACAGCCGCTGGGACAGCTTCCTCTACAAGATCGATCACCGGCTGACCCAGTCGGACGCGCTTTCTTTCCGTTTCACCAACCGCTGGGACGACAACCGGTCGCCCTTCGATGGCAGCGAACTCGGCACCTTCGGCGGGCACAGCACGCCCGGCACGATGCTGGGGGGTGTCTCGTACACCCGCACGTTCACCCCCACCGTGATCAACGAATTGCGCGCCGGATTCAGCCGCGAGACGGAGAGGTCCGTCACTACCTACCTGGGCCGCAACATCGCGTCCGAACTGGGCATCCCGGGGACCACGTCCGACCCCAACCTGGTGGGCTTCCCGGCTTTCAAGATCCGCGATCTGCCGTCCATCGGCGACGCCGTTCAGCCCCCTCATCACCTGGCAGTCAACACCATCGAGGCCGCCGACGCCGTGACCTGGATCCGGTCCGGCCACAGCATCAAATTCGGGGCGTCCGTGCTGCGCGGGCAGGTGCTCCAGATCTTCAACAAGAACGTCCGCGGCACTTTCAATTTCCAGGGCCGGTGGACCAACGCCCCGTTCGGCGATTTCCTGCTGGGCATGCTGAATACGGCAACCCGCGCCGTGGCGCCCACGCCCATTTACATTTTCAATACCGACGTCGGCTCCTTCTTTCAGGACGACTTCCGCGTGCGCCCCAATCTCACCTTGAACCTGGGCCTGCGCTACGAGTATTCCGCGCCGCTTCACGAAAAGTACGACCGCATCGCCGGATTCGTGCCGGAAATCGGCAAGCTCGTGCTTGCCGATGACCGCGCGGTGCCGGGTCTCGCCGGCAAGATCCGCGCGGCGGGGCTGGACGGCCGCGTGGCCCTGGCGCGCGAGGTGGGGCTGCCGCAATCGCTCGCTTACGCCAACCGCAGGAACTTCGCGCCGCGTTTTGGAGTCGCGTGGCGCCCGCGCGGCAACAGCAACTCGTCCGTCCGAGGGGGCTATGGCATCTTCTACGCGGCTTCCGCCAACGACCCCATCCGCTTGGATCTCGGCAACGTGTTCCCCTTCGCGGCCACCGAGACCTACAGCCGCGACGCCCGCCAGCCGAACCTGCTCACGCTCTCCAACCCCTTCCCGGAGGCGATCGCCAAGCTCAGCGGCGTCAACGACATCTTCGGACAGCAACTCCGTCCAGCGCCGCAGTATCTACAGTGTTGGAACCTCACTGTGGAAAGGCAGCTAACCGGCGCCACGGCTCTTGAGATCGGTTATGCGGGCTCCAAGGGAACCCACCTGGGGCGCCAGATCAACATCAACACGCCGGACCGCAAGCCCGCCTTGCAGCGCGCCGACGGCTCTTTCCCCAGGCCGTTCGAGCAGTTCAACAACATCCGGCTCTACATGTTCGAGTCTAACTCGACTTACAATGCCGGATTACTCACTCTGCGGCGCCGCTTCGCCAACAATTTCTTTTATCGCATCAGTTATACCTTCGCTAAGTCGCTGGACTACGCGTCGCAGGTATCCGGCCAGGATCGCGGCGGCGGCGGCAACCTGGACCCGCGCAACCGGCAGCTCGACCGCGGCCGCTCCAACTGGGACACGCGCCACAACTTCACAACCACGTTCTCCTACCGCACCCCATCTCGCCTGGGCGGATTCCTGGGCGGATGGCAGGCTGCCGGCACCGGCCGCATGGCGTCCGGACGTCCTTTCACCCCATCCGCCTCCAACGCCCAGCAGGATCTTGGGGAGGGCGACCGGCCCGACCGCATCGCCTTCGGCACGCTGCCCAACCCCACGCCCGAACGATGGTTCGATATCAGCGCCTTCCCCATCGTTCCGTTGAATTCGTTCCGCTTCGGCAACTCGGGCCGGAACATCCTGGAGGGCCCCGGCATGGTGGTATTCAATCTCGCGCTGATGAAGAATTTTCGCACCGGCGAACTGGGCAGCCTGCAATTCCGGCTGGAAGGCTTCAATGCCACCAACCACCCCAATCTCAGGCTTCCGGACCGCAACGTGAATACCGTGACCGCGGCCGTGATCGACGCCGCGGCGCCCGCCCGGGTCTTTCAGGCCGGGCTGCGCTTCGAGTTCTGAGGTGCCCCGTACATGCTATCCAGACGTGCATTTCTCGGCGCCGCTGCTCCCGTGCTCGCCGCGTCCGGCCGACCGCGCGTGCCCATCGCGCTGGAACTCTTCTCGCTGCGCTATCAGTGCGAAGAGGACCTGGAGGGCGCGCTGCGCGCCGTCGCCCGCATGGGCTACCAGGGCGTGGAGTTCTACCGCAGCTACCTCGACTTCACGCCGGAGCGCGCCCGCGCGGTGCGCAAGCTGCTCGACGGCCTGCAACTTTTCTGCGCCGGCACCCACACACCTCCGGCTTTCCTCGCGCCCGACCGCCTGCCGCGTGCCATCGAGTTGAACCATATCCTGGGAAGCACGCGCATCGTGCAGGCGAGTTCCCCGCGCATCACCGCCGCCAAGGGCTGGTTCGAAGTGGCCGAGCGGCTGACCGCGGCTTCCGCCCGGATGCGGTCCGAGGGCTTACGCGCCGGTTTTCACAATCACGCCGTCGAGTTCCAGGCCGTCGAAGGCAAGATCCCCTGGGAGATCGTGGCGGCCAACACGCCCGCCGAAGTATTCTTGCAGCTCGATATCGGCTCCGCACTGAGCGCGGGGGTGGATCCCGTCTCCTGCATCCGGCGCTATCCGGGGCGCAGCGCCACCATGCACGTAAAGGACTACTCGCCGCGCGGCAAGGTGCTGCTCGGCGAGGGCGAGGCGCCGCTGACGAAGATCTTCGAAGCGGCCGAGCGCACCGGCGCCGTCGAGTGTTACATCATCGAACAGGAGGGCAGCGAGCGCCCCATGGAAGCTGTGGAACGCTGCCTCAGGAACATGCGCAATGCCATACGATAAGCTCCAATGCACCCGCCGCGGATTTCTGGCCAGTGCGCCCGCGGCCATCGTGGGATCCAACGGCCGCATCAACGTGGGCATCATCGGCACGGGCGGCGTGGGCACCGTACACCTGCGCGCCTTCGTGCGCCAGAGCGAAGAAGAAAAGGACATTCAAGTGGTCGCGGCCAGCGACCTCTACCGCCGCCGCCTGGAACGGGCGAAGGACCTCGCCCGGCTCACGGTGAAGGACGTGTACCCCGATTATCAGGATTTGCTCGCGCGCCGCGACGTGGACGCGGTGCTCATCGCCGTACCCGATCACTGGCATGCCCGGATCGCTCTCGATGCGCTCGCCGCCGGCAAGGACGTCTATCTGGAAAAGCCGATGGCGTACACCATCGAGGAGGCGCGCGACATCGCCGCGGCGGTTAAGAAGCACAACCGCATATTGCAGGTCGGCAGTCAGGGAATGTCTTATCCCGCCACGCACATCATGCGCGAGATCGTCGAACGCGGCGAGATCGGTGACATCGTGTGGGCGCAGGGCACCTCCGCGCGCAACTCGGTGGCCGGGGAGTGGAATTACCCCATCGAGGCGGAGGGCACGCCGGAAACGATCGACTGGAAACGCTGGCTGGGCGCCGCGCCCGCGCGCCCCTTCAGCGCCGAGCGCTTTTTCCGCTGGCGCAAGTATTGGGACTACTCCGGCGGCATCGCGACCGACCTCTTCTATCACACCCTGGCTCCCATCCTCTACGTGATGGGGGCGCAACTGCCTACGCGCGTCACTGCCTCCGGGGGCGTTTACGTCCACAAGGACCGCGAAGTGCCGGATACCTACGCGACCCTCATCGAGTACCCGAATTTCTACATCAACCTCTCCGGCTCGACGGCCAACGCGCAGGCGCGGGAAAATCATGGCACCGTGATCTACGGGCACCTGGGCACCATCGTTCCCGAAGAGACGTGCGTGCGCGTGATCCCGGAAACACGCAAGGGTTCCGGGCGCAGGCAGGCGCCGAAGGCGAAGGTATACGAGCTGCCGCAGTTGGGCCCGCTGCGCGACGGCCGCACCCCGCACACCACCAACTTCTTCGCTTGCGTGCGGTCGCGCAAAACGCCCAATCTGCACGCCGAACTCGGGTATCAGATTATGGTGGCGATCAAGCAGGGTGTGGATTTTTATCGAAAAGGCGCCGTTTGACGCGGCTTGGCTGCAAGCTTGCCGGCGCCGTGCGGGAAAAGACGCGCGCAGGAAGTGAAGCCGCCGCCCGTCAGAACAGGAATTTGCCGCCCACGAAGATCTTCCGCGCGGCGCCCTGAGCCGTAGCGGTGACCTGCCCGAACAGGGTGCTGGTGGGGACGGTATTCGGCGGCGCGAAGATCGGGTGATTCATGGCGCCTTCGGATTCCGCCCTCACCTGGAGCTTCCAGCCTTCGCGCAGCCGGAAGTTCTTGTGCACGGAGAGGTCCCAGATGTTGATTCCATCCTCGCGCACGTAGGGGATGGCGGAGGGGAAACTGCGGATGTTGTTGGCAAGCTGCGCCGCGGCGCGCCGCTCGAATCCGGCGGTGTTGAACCAGGCGTCGAGCGACTGCGTCCCGCCGTCTATGGCGCGGTATTCGCCGCGATAGAGCACGTTGGCGAACATCAGCGGCCCTCCGCTCTGGCCCTGGAAGATGGCCTGCACCTGCCACCCTCCCAGCACGGCGTTCGCAAGGCGGCCGCTCGAAGACAGGAACTTCCTCCCTTTGCCGAAGGGCAGCTCGTACATCCCGCTCACAACGATGCGGTGGGGCCGGTCGAGATCCGACACCACGTGCTCGGGGACCGGATCGGTCTCATTCAAATAAGTGAGCGCGTCCATGGTCTTGGACCAGGTGTAACTTCCCTGGATCTGCAACCCGCGGCCGAAGCGGCGCTCCACGCGGAGGGTCATGGCGTTGTACCAGACCGAGCCCGCCGGCAGCCCCGCGCTCAGGCCGGTGAAGTGGGGATAGGGGCGCAGCAGTTGCGACCGGGTGGTGTTCGCCGTGGCGAAGAACGTGGATCCGGCGAAGCCCGGGATGCCGATGAAGGGATTGGCCGCGCGCGCGGAGAGAAAGTCGATGACCGGCTGATCCCTTTCGGCGGAGGCGCTCAGGTATTGCCGCGGGATGGGGTTGAACTCGGTCGCGACGCGCTGCCGCACGCCGCGCGAACCCATGTACCCGACCTCGACCGCGGTCTGGCGGACGGGCTCGAACTGGATGGAACCGCTCCAGCGCTGGTTGTAGGAGCGCCGCCCATCGGAGGAGAAGAAGCCCGGCGAGCGGCCGAGAAACGTTTCCAGCCCGCCGCGGGCGCCCTGGGGTTTTTCAAGCCCGAGCGGAAGCGGATTGGAAAGCGATGCGATGTAGGTCATCCCGTTATCGAGGCTGGCCACCACATTCGTGCGCTGGGAGAACCCGGGCTGCAAGGCATCGTCGAAGTCGGCTCCCAACAGGTCGAAGTAGATCCCGTAGCCGCCGCGCAGGATCATTTTGGGCAGCAGTTGATAAGCCAGGCCGATGCGCGGCATGAAGGCGCGAAAATCGCGTTCGTGAATCATCCGGGGATTGCCGCCGGCGCCTGCAAAAGTGACACCGCCCAAGGTCCGGAAACTGGCCGGCGCAAGTTCCGGAATCGGACTCCTGGCGTATTGCGCGGCGGCGCGGGATTGAACGGGATTGACGGCCGTGAAATCGAAATCCCGGGCCGAGCGGTTGAAGCGCTCCGTCAGCGGGCTCTCATATTCCCACCGCAGCCCGAGGTTCAGCGTCAGCTTTCTGGAGAGCCGCCAGTCGTCCTGGACAAAGCCGGAGTAAAAACGGTTCGCCTCGGCGCGCGAATCATTTAGATCCATGCCGCCCCCGGTCGGGATGCCGAAAAGGAAACTCGCCAGGCCTTGTCCGGCCGGCGCGACGGGTGAGTTATCGAGAGGCCCGCGGGTGTAGGTTTGTCCGAAATCCAGCCGGGGCGCGGTGTTGCCGTAGCTCTTGTAAGTCTCGAAGGGAAACCGGAGATCCGCGCCAAACCGCAGACTGTGATTGCCGCGCGTCCAGTTCAGCACTCCGAGCAGGCTGTGGGAGTAGATGGTCTGCACGAAGCCGCCGTCATTGCCCAGCGCAAGCAGCCCGGTGATATTGATGGCGGGAAACGAAATCCCGGCCGGATCCATCTGGGCGATCAGCGATTCGGGGAAACCGAACTCTTTCAGGTCCCAACCGTTGTTTACGTAGGACTGCTGTTCGCGAAACCAGGTCAGGCCATAGCGCAGGTCGAACACGGCGCGCGGCGAGACGACAAAGACCTGGTCGAGCGCGAATCCGCGGTGCGGACGCTTCCGCAGGCGGCCCCGCACCTTGCTCTCCGGGATGATCCGGCCCAGGTCCCCCGTGAAATCCGAATGCGAGTAGCGGGCGAACATGCGATGGCTTTCGCTGAAGACGTGGTCGAACCGCACGATGGGTTGATAGAGTTCGCGAATTTCCGGGTACGGGCGGGAGTAGTTGTTCAACGCGTCGGCGGTGCCCGTGGTGTTCGGCAGAGGGAAGTACTCCAGCGTTTTCCGGGCGTTCGGATCGATGCGGCTGGCGGGGATGCGGTTGCCGGGCAGCGGCTGGCGGGCGAAACGCGACGCGCCGGAGGGGACCGTCGTCCGGGGATCGTAGATCTGGTATTGCGTACCGAGCGCGAGCAGTGCGGAAAAATCGCCGCCGCGCTGCGGCCCGGTGGGCACTGACGACAAGTTGCTCACGGTGCGGTTATCCAGGTGCGCCTGGAAACCGAACATCCAAAACGTGCGGTTATGGCCGTCGTAAAGCTTGGGGATCACCAGAGGGCCGCCCACGGCGGCGCTGGTCCGGATCCAGCGGATGGGCGGGGTATTGTCCTTGATCTTCTGCGGTGTGATGGGCCCGGTATTGGGATCGAAGATGAACTTGTTGACGAAGAAATCACGGGCGATCAGCGGCCCCGTGGTGATGGATCCACCCAGGGCGCCGTGCAGCGCGTTGGTGCCGGATTTGAGCGATACGTTGACGGAGCCGCCGGCGGAGTGGCCCACGGAGGCATCGAAGCTGGCCACCTCGACGCGAACTTCCTGCACCATGTCCGGCGGCGGCACCATGGCGGTCTGGCCTCCATAGGAATTGTTGCTGACGCCATCCATGTTGAAATCCGCGCTGCCGAAGCGGAACCCGCTCCCGCCTAGGCTCACCGAAGAGGCGTGCGTGACGTTCCACGGACCGTCGAAGGGAAGCCGTTCCAGCACCACGCCGGGCGCCATGGCAAAGACCCATCCGAGGCTGCCGCCGCGCAGCGGCAGCTCCGCGATCTGGCGGTTCCCGATCACCTGTCCGATGGTGGCGGTGGCGCTCTCGAGCAGAGGCGCCTGCGCGGCCACCTCGACCACCTCCGTCACTTCGCCGACTTCCAGCCGGATATCCAGCCGCAACCGGTCGCCCATGCGCACTTCGACCCCGGATTGGGTCCACGCCTTGAAGCCGGGTTGCCCGGCGGTGAGCCTATACGTTCCCGGCAGCAAGTAGGGCAGGTCGTAACTGCCGGCCTGGTTGCTGGAGGTGCGGGTCTGCACCTTGGTCTCGGCGTGGATGGCGCGGACCTCGGCGCCCGGCACGACGGCGCCGCTCGCGTCCAGCACTTTTCCGGTGATGGCGCCGCGCGGGTCCTGGGCCATGGCCGGCCCCGAAACGGCAATCCATAACAGTGCGGCGGCGCCGCCGCGTTTGCTAAAGCCAATGCTCACGTTTTTCTCCCCTTGGGTGAACGTCATCGGAACAGAAGCGGAGCGATCTCGTGGAGACATATCCGCCAGACCCGGAACGAGTGGGCGCCGGGCGTCGTGAAAAACCTGTGCCGGATGCCGCGGCTCTTGAACAGGTCCGAGAGTTGCCGATTGTTGTCGAAGGTGTCGAAGAACTTGTCGTCGCTGCCACAGCCCAGGAACAACAGTTTTAGCATCCTGTTGGCCGTCTCCGGGCTGGCGGGCAGATCGCGGAAGCGAGCCGCGAAATCGCCGGGGAACACGGCGGAACTGAACGCGCCCACCGACGCAAACAAGTCGAGGCGGCTTAGGCCAATCATCAATGCCTGGCGGCCTCCCATGGAGAGGCCGGCGATGGCGCGATGCTCGCGGCCGGGGTCCACGCGGTAGCGGCGTTCGACCTCGGGCAAGATACCCACCGTGAGTTCCTCGCCGACGCGGTGCACTCGGGCATCGAGGTCCGCAACCCATTCGGGCGAGGAAGGATCCGGCGAGCGTTGCGGGCCGGCGGCCTGCCCATACGGCATCACGATCAGCATGGGAACGGCCTTGGCTTCAGCGAGCAGGTTGTCCATGATCAGATTGGCTTTGCCGACCGACAACCAGGTGCTCGCAGTATCGCCCCCGCCGTGCAGGAGGTATAGAACCGGGAACCGCCGCCGCGGATCGCGGTCGTATTCCGGCGGCGTGTAGACGTAGAACTCGCGATCGGCTCCCATGACCGCCGAGCGATACAAGTGCCGGTGGACGACGCCGTGTTCAACGGGGCGTTCGCCCCAAAACCCGTAACTGCCGCCGGGAACCGAAACCAGGTTCCACACCGAGCGAAGGCCGGATGCCGTGGTGGGATTTCCGGGATCCACGACATTGACGCCGTCCACAATGAACCAGTACCGGTAGATATCCGGCTGGAGAGGTCCGGTGGTTATGCTCCAGACACCCTCTTCGTTCCTGGTCAGCGCCAGCTTCTTCTCATCGAATTCGCCCCCCAGCGAGACGGTACGGGCGTTGGGCGCGCGCAGCCGGAAGGTGACCGTTCCGTCGGCGCGGACTTCCGGCGAAGCGCCCGGTTCCTGCCGCATCGCCGGCGGAACCTGCGCCGCGGCGATGCCGGCGGCGAGCGACATCACCGCCATGCGAATTCCCTTGAACGTCATCAGAGATGTTCTCCCCATCAGGGCCGCGCTTCCGGAAGGCGCGGCGACTCCTCGCTGGAGAAGAGATCCAGCGGAACGGCGTGGCGGCCTTCACGCCACACATCCAGGATGGCGGAGTTCACGGTCTCTCTCCTCTGGGCGGCTGACCTCGCCCGTCGCCACTCTTATCCTCAGGGACAGGGGCCGCCGGCGACAGGCGCTTCGCCTCCTCCCAAGCCCTTTCCCGCTGGCCCGCGAGGAGGTCAAAACTTGTTTGAGATCCCGCCGTAGTTCTTAGCATCAGTTTGTCAGCCAAAAGGCCTTCTCTGACCTGGATGGCGCCCATAGGGCCTAACGGGCGCGCGGCCAGGCGTCCCCACTTCCGGGAAAAGAACACCGCCTCACCGCCAGTCATGCACAACGTCCCCACTCGGTTGTGAAGACCCTTCAAGCCCGCCGTCGCAATTACAGCAAACAGCCGGCGCGGCGTCTGGGCGGGGTAACGCTCCTCCAACCAGCGTTCCTGCTCGGTGGTAAGCCGCGGCTCACGAACCTCTCCGAGCCAATGCCGTAGCACGGCCCCGAACGCCGTCCACTCGGCGCGCACAGAGTGGTAGATCCGCGGAGCCAGCCAGGCGGACAACGAAAGAAAAATCAGCCCGATGCCGGCCATCACCCACGGATGCTTTACCAGCATATAGACGCCGCCGATTACGAACGCGTCCTCGGCCAGGCTGACAGCGATGTTGCTGAAGGGCTCCGGGCTGTGATTTACGGCCAGCCGCGTAGCGGCCTTGGCCGAGTGGCCCGACAAGGCGACCCCGCCGGCCAGCAGGAATAGCAGTACCTGATAAACAGGCTGCTGATTGGAGAAAAGAGAGGAGGTCAGAAGAGCGGCCCCGATCGGCCGGACAAACGTGTGCAGGGAGTCCCAGGCGCTGTCCACCCAGGGAATCTTGTCGGCAATGAATTCGATCGCACATGCGATGCCGGCGAAGACTAAGACCCGGGTATCCGCAAGCACCGAGACATGCTGCCATGAGGCGGGCAATGTGATCCAGTCAAATCGCAGCAGCAGCCCAACCGCGAGCACCGTCGCGTAAAGCCGTGCGCCGGCCAGCATCCCCAGCCCTAGAGCCGACGCAAGTGGCAACAGAGTTTCCATCAACTCCTCACCGGGCAACCGCGGCGCTGGTGTGCCGCGTCCGAAATGTGGGCGGGCAATCGTGCCGGCAGCCGGCCTTCACTAGGCTTCCTGCTTGCCGCCCCGACATCAGGTCCTTGAGAAAGGTCATGCCGGTGGACATTCGGTCACCACCCTCGGGCATCTGTCCACCTGGCGTCAACCTGTCCACCATATTGGGCAGCAATTCGGCCAACTGCGCGCCGGCTGAATTCGCGGAAATACCGGCCGTCACTGCCAGTCTGTGCGCCACCGGTCAACTTGCCGATGAGATCATTGGCCAAACTCGCGCCATTGTCCTCCGCCATGCCCTCAGTACGGCCAGCCGCATTCTGAATTCGGCTGTGCCGGAATTCCTCGCAAGTTGCTGCTCACTCCGTCAACGTCCCACGGAGTTCGTGCCTCCAGTGTAAACTCCCTCGGGTAGAATTTCACTGCTGCGCCCGCTGATCGCCATGTCTCGGCCCTGAGAACGGCCGCAATCCCCAAGCGAAAACCGCCGGTTCCCCTTCTTGCCAGCCGGGAGGCGGAGAGAACCGCGCTTCGCGAGTCGTTCCACTCGCTGCGAACTTAAGAAGAGAAAACTCGGCCTGGAACTCGATCAGTTTCAGCGGAAGGTGACCGCTGCACTTGGCCATCACCGTGTTGGTGATCACCGGGGAAGCGAACCGGAAGGGAAAGGCAAGGACAGGAATGGCGAGCCAGCATGGTCGTGTCTCGGCCAGGCTGGCTCAACAAGTCAACAAGTGGCGCAAGACGCCGCGTTAACGCCCGAAGGCCTTCCGGCCGGCGAACTTGGCTTGCGACCCCAGACGCTCCTCGATCCGGAGGAACTGGTTGAACTTGGCCACGCGCTCACTTCGGCAACCGGATCCGGTCTTGATATGGCCTGCTCCCGTCGCTACCGTCAGGTCCGAGATGAAGGTGTCCTCGGTTTCGCCGGAGCGATGCGACACGAAGCATCGGTAGTTATTCTGCTTGGCCAGTTCAATGGTCTCCAGCGTCTCCGTGACGGTGCCGATCTGGTTGAGCTTGATCAGGATCGAGTTGCCGATGCCCTTGTCAATTCCTTCCTTCAGGATGCGGGGATTGGTGCAGAAGACGTCGTCGCCTACCAACTCGATGCGGGAGCCGAGCGTTGAGGTCAGGTTCTTCCACCCTTCCCAATCGTTCTCGCCCATTCCGTCTTCCAGCAGGACGATCGGATACTGATTTGCCCAGGACTCCCAAATCCCGATCAGTTCATCGGAGGAAATGGCCTTCTTGGTCGACTTGAACAGCACGTACTTGCCGTCGTCCCACATTTCGCTTGAGGCCGGGTCCAGACAAATCGAGATGTCGTCGCCGGGCTTGTAGCCGGCCTTGGTGATCGCTTCCAGGATGACTTCCACCGCTTCGTCGTTCGACTTGAGGTCGGGTGCGAAGCCACCTTCATCGCCCACCGCGGTGCTGTAGTTCTTGCCGCGAAGGACCTGTTTCAGTGCGTGGAACGTTTCCATGCCCATGCGGATCGCTTCGGCAAAGGACGGCGCATTGTGAGGCGCGATCATGAATTCCTGGAAATCCACCGTGTTGTCCGCGTGCTTGCCGCCGTTGATGACGTTCATGCAGGGTACGGGCAGGATACAGGCGTTCGCCCCACCCAGGTAACGGTAGAGAGGAAGACCATGGGCCGCGGCCGCCGCCCGGGCCGTAGCCATCGACACCGCGAGCATGGCGTTGGCCCCCAGTTTCGCCTTGTTTGGCGTTCCGTCCAACGTCAGCATAGCTGCGTCGACGGCACGCTGATCGGAGGCGTCGAGTCCTTTCACCGCGGCTCCAATAGAACTGTTGACGTTCTTGACAGCCTGGCTGACGCCCTTGCCGCCGTACTTGGTCTTGTCCCCGTCTCGAAGTTCGACGGCCTCCTTCTCTCCGGTGGACGCACCAGAAGGTACAGCAGCGCTTCCCGTGCTGCCGTCAGAAAGAGTAACATCGGCCTCGACCGTGGGATTGCCCCGCGAATCGAAGATCTGCCGGCCAACGACCTTAACAATGTCGGTCATAAGTACGCTCCTTTACGAGGTCCAACTGCATCGCACCAGCACCGGCGGAGATCACAGCCCCCGTTGGCGAAGCTGGTAAAAGAGAACCGGAGTGATGAGCAGCGACAGGACCATGGAAACGGTCACACCGCCGATCACCGCAATAGCAAGCGGCTGAAGCAACTGGGCGCCTGAGCCCACTCCGACCGCCAGCGGAGCCATGCCGAAGATCGTCGCGAGTGCGGTCATGAGGATGGGCCGCAGGCGTCTTCGCCCGGCATGGAAGATGGCTTCCCGTAATTCGTAACCTCTTTCTGAGAAGTACTGCTCTGAGTCCAACATGAGAATGCCGTTCTTGTGGACGATGCCGACGACCATGATCGCCCCCATAAACGACGAGATGTTGAGCGTCGTTCCTGTCACCCAGAGGGCCGCCAGCGCACCTGAACCGCAAAGGATGGTCGCCGCGAGGATGGCGATCGGGTGCGAGAACGAACGGAACTCGAAGACGAGGATGACAAAGATTAGGAGAATGGAAAGCAGCAGCACCTGGGTCAACCCCAGGAACGATTCGCGCTGCATCTCGTAGAGCCCCCCGTATTCGATGTGTGTGCCCGGCGGGAGGGAGATTTCTTTCGGAAGCCGTTGCTGGATCTCTTGTATGGCGGAACCGAGGTCCCGTTTCTCCAGCCGGGCGGTCACCGCCGACATATTGCGCAGATTCTCGCGCCGGATCTCTGTCGTTCCTTCGTCCACTTCGACGGCGGCAATGCTGGACATGGGCACGGTTTGGCCGGTAGGCGAGGTCAACAGGAGAGCCTTGAGTTTGTCAGTCGATGAGCGGTACTCGGGAGGGTACCTGACGCGAATCCCGACCAAGCGTTCCCCTCGTATCAAATCTGATGCGAGTTCTCCGTCGAGCATCGCCGCCTGAAGGTCGGCTACGTCCTTGACCCCGAAACCTGCCAATCGCGCCTTCTCGGGGTCAACCCGGAAATTCTGGGAAGGCCCGATCACAATCGTCCGGTTGGCGATGTCCACGACACCCCTGACCTTGGGGAGCCACTCCTCGATTTCCTTTGCGATCCGCTTGTAGGTGGCCTCGTCGTCGTGGCGTACTTTGATTTCGATCGGCTGTGGAGACCATGCGAGATCTCCTATCAAATCCTCAAGAATGTGCGGGAATTCCACCTCGATTGCGGGTTCTGAGGAGGCGACCTTGCGCCGCAGTTCGGAAGTGACCTCCTCCAAGCCTCGCTTGCGATCCTTCTTGAGCTTAACCAGGAAGTCGCCGGTGTTCGGCTCGGCGATCGCGAGGGCCAGACGCGCTCCGGTGCGGCGCGAATAGCTCTCGATCTCGGGCGTCTCCTTGATGAACTGCTCGATGTGCCGCAGCACCCTGTCCGTCTCTTGAAGGGAAGTGCCGGGAGGCATGCGATAGTCGAGGACGAACGCGCCCTCATCCATCTCCGGCAGGAATCCACTGCCGAGTTGGAAATAGACACCGACCATTCCGACGACGACCAGCAAGGCAGCCAAGAGAATGGACCGGGGATGGAACAGACACCAGTGAAGCGCCGATTCGTATCGTGCGGTGAGCCAGCGCAGGATGCGGCCCTCGCCAGCCTGTTCGGCCTGCTCCAGGTCCGTCGTAGTCGAGCCTGCGGGCCGCCGGAAGAATACCGCCGCCAGGACCGGCGTGAAGAAGATCGCCAGGAAGAGCGAGGCGAGCAGTGCCGTCACCATGGTCATCGCAAGGGCGCGGAAAAAGACACCCGTGATCCCGCCGAGGAACACCAACGGAGCGAAAACCACGATCGGGGTCAGCGTCGATCCCGTCAAGGCCGGGGTCAGTTCCGTGATAGCGCTCTTGGCCGCTTCCATGGGGGCTTGGCCGGTCGAGAGGTGGACGATAATGTTCTCCACCATGACGATAGCGTCATCGATCACGACACCGATGCAGGCTGCGAGCCCGCCGAGCGTCATCAGGTTGAAGCTCATGTTGAAGAACTTCATGAAGACGATCGCCATGAGCACCGCAATCGGAATCACTGCGGCCGCCACGATCGTGGTCCGCCAGCTCTTGAGAAAAACCAACAGGACGAGCACGGACAGACCAAGTCCGATAAGGATGCTTTCCGTAACGCCGGCGATGGAATCCCGGACGAGAACGGATTGATCGTAGTACGTCGACAGCTCGATGTCCGGCGGCAGTCCCCTCTTGATATCTGAAAGCTCCTTGTTCACCGAGTCGGCAATTTGAACTGCGTTTCCGTCTGGCTGCTGGAGGACATTGACGAGCACAGCGGAGCGGCCGTTGGCGGTGACGATGTTGTAGATCGGACGCTCGCCGGGGACGACAGTCGCCAGGTTCTTCACGGCAACGGGTGTTCCTCGCACGACGTCGACCACGGTGTCCTCGATCTGTTCGCGAGTGCGCAACAGCCCCGTCACGGTTGTCAGATACAGATGGTAGTTCTCCTGGACCATCCCGGACGGAGAGATCATGTTGCTGTTGCGGAGAGCGTCGGTCACCTTCGTCAATGGCATTCCATAGCCGTTGAGCTTCTGTGGATCTACGAGAACGTGGTATTCGGGCGGCCGCCCGCCTACGATCCTGGTTTCTGCTACGCCGGGCAGGCGATACAGACGCGGCGCGATGTTGTAATAGGCCAGTTCCCACAAATCGGACCGTGACCGGGTTGGCGACGTGATGCTGAAGCCGACCATCGGGAAGACCGAAAATGTGAGGCGGTTGATGTAGAAGCGGCAGGTAGGCGGAAGGGAGGGCGTGATCTGGGAGATGCGGCCCTGCACCAGGTGAAGCGCGTTCAGAATGTCGACGTCCCAGCGGAAGAACACGCTGATTTCCGACGACCCCCGAGCGGTCACGGAGCGAATGGTCGTTATGCCGGGAACGATCCGGATCGTCTCCTCGATCGGACGCGTCACCCGCAACATTTGGATGTCCACCGGCGTGATGCCGTTGTCCACCAGGATGACGATTCGGGGGAAGTCGGTTTGCGGGAAGATGGCGATCGGCAGCCGGAACACGAACGCCGCTCCAGCGAGGGCGAAGGCCAGGACGATGATCACCATTGCCCGGGCGTGCGCCTGAACGAATTGAGCGAGGCGGCCCGTCACGGCTTCTTGTCCTCCTGCACGCGGATCTGAGTGCCCTCGACCAACCCGTACGCTCCCTGCACGATGACCGCTTCTCCGGGGTTCAAGCCGCTCTTGATGTGGACCTTGCCGTCGAAAACTTCCCCGGTTTCCACCTCTCGCTTTACGGCCACACCCTTATCGCCGGCGACCATGACGATCCCCCGGTTAGCGCCTTCCGTGAACTGGACCGCCGGCAGGGGCACGACGACGCTCTTCGGCGCAATGCTCTTCACGATGAAGACTTGCCCAAACGCTCCGGCCCGCAGGGCGCGGTTCTGGTTGGGAATCTCGCACCACGCCTCGACAGTTCTCCGGGCTGTGTCGATGGATTGGTTGACGACCGACACTCTGCCTGCGAACGAGGTGTCTGCCGCATCGCCCGGCACGAATGCGCACGCTTGACCGGTCCGGACAGCCACCGCCTCGGAGTCGGGGATCTGCGCGCGCGCCACCGCGACTGACAAATCCATGACGGTGAAGATCGGGGCGTCGGGCTTGGCCATGTCGCCCGGAAACATGAATTGCTCGGTGATCGTTCCGGCCGAACTGCTTCGGATCTCGGTGAAGTCCAGTTGGGCTGTAATCGCCGCGAGGCGTGCTCGAGCCTGCTCCACCTTGCTCTTCGCCATCAGGATGTCTTTCTCGCGCGACTGATTCTGGAGCAAGTCCAGGGACCTCCTCGCTACCTCGTGATTCGCCTTGGCCTGCGCCAGTTCGGTTTCACTGACCAGCATGTCTCGCTGCGGTATCGCGCCCTGATCGAAAAGCTGCCGCCGCCGGTCGTAAAATTTCTGGGCCTGATTGAGCGCGGCCTCGGTGGTGGCCAACTGCCCGCGAGCCCGCTCGATGTCGGTGGGCAGCGTCCCGGATGTCACACGCTCCAGATTGGCCTCAGCGTCGGTTACGGCCGCCGCTGCTTCGTCGCGCTGGGCCACCAGGTCACGGTTGTCGAGCTGCGCCAGGACCTGACCCGCTCCGACGCTGTCCCCCTTGCGGACGAGGAGTTTCCGAATCGGCGCCGTGACGCGAGAACTGATGTTGGCTTGCTCGCGAGCGAAGACGAAGGCAGGAGCCCGGACCGTCGACTTGACGTCGGCTACGTCAGCTTTGGCAACCACCACCGCCACAACCGGCTTCGGTGGCGCCTCTTCATGAGATCCGCAACCAGTGAGGGCCAAGAGGCCCAGGCAAAAAACGTATTGGGGTTTCATCGTCCCGCTGCGACCTCCAGTTCAGCTTTGGCGTTCAGGTAGTTGGCCATGGTCGTGTAATAGTTGCTCCTGGCTTGAGCGAGTTGGTTCTGCGCCGTCACGACATCGAGCGCCGATCCCTCGCCCCCTTCGTAGCGGATCCGGCTCAAGTGAAGATCGTCTTCGGCCAACTTCGCCTGTTGGCGTGTGAGCGAAATCTGCGTGAACAACTGCTTGACCTTCGCGAGGGCGGCCTGGTACTCCTTCGAGAAGGTCCGCTCGGAAATCGAGCGGTTCGATTCGAGCTGTTGTGTGCGCAAGCGGGCTTGCTGCATCGCGCTGCGTGCCTTGCTCCAGTCGAACAGTGGAATGGTCAGATTTACGAATGCCGCATACCCGCGGTCGCTGATCCGCACTGCCGTCGAGTCGATTCCGTATTGGAAGGCAACGCCGAGCTGCGGCAACAACGCCGAACGCGCCCTCCGAACATCAGCCTGAAACCCCCTCTTCTGCGCGTCAAACAGGCTGAACTCCAGCCGCTTGAGAAACGGAGATGCCTGAGCAGGTTCCGCTTCTGGAGGCGGAGGGCTGTCCTCCAGAACGTCGGCGAGCGCCAAGGGCGCGGCAACTTCACGAGTCCAGAACGACGCCAGTTCCTGTTTTGCCAGATCGGCCTCCAGTTCGGCGGCGTTCACCGCTTGTTGCAGGGAGGCCACCTGCGCGGAGGACTTCACGACATCTGCCTGCGCTGCCTCACCGTTTTGAAAGAGGAGCTTGGTTCTGCTCTCGAAACCCTGGCTTTCCTTCAGGGCATCCTCGATGATCCGTACGATGCGGCGGGTGAGAAGCGCCCGGTAGTACGCAGTCGTAACGGCGCGTCGCAGGTCACGTTGTGTGAGCGCCATACTGGTCGCGGCGATCTCTTGTGCCACTCGCGCCCGCGTCATGTCGGCGCGCAGCCGCCCCGAAGTGTCGAACTCCTGGTTCACGCTGAAGAGTGTGGCGTATTCCCGGATCCCGTTCAGCGGAACGAAGCTGAAGACCCCCGGGTTGTACAGCAGAGGACTGTTGTACGTGAAGCCGTTAACCAACCGGGACTGGGGGAGGAAGCCGGCACGGGCTTGCGTGACGTCCCGAGCCGCGATATCACGCTCCTGACGCGCGATGCTTACCGGGGAGGGTACTGACTCCGCAAGCCGGATGCAGTCCTGAAGCGTAAGAGTCTGTGTGGGGGGCTGCGTGGAGGCGCATGGTGCCAATGCGGCCAGCAGGCTGGCCGCCGTTAGGAGGATGTGGCGCACAAGTCGAGTTCCTCATCGAAAATCGGGCCCAAACTAAAAAAGCCCCTACCTTGCGGTAGGAGCTATCATTCCCGCGGCTGCGAGACGGTTAAGGGTGAGGCCCCATCACCACTCAAATGGAAACGACTACTGTATCCTAAATCCCCATCCTCGCGCAAACTGCTCGCGCTCAACGACTCGTGCTCAGATCACTGATCCGGATGCGGCGAAACTCGATCTTCGGAACTTGTCAACGACTTTGAGACACCTGCCCGCATAAATTAGTGAGTTTCTCCTGGCTCCGGCGGGCCGGGCTTGGGAGGGTTGATCCAGACGGCATCCGGGAGCACGGTGGGCCGCGGCGGTTTGCGGACGAATCTTTCCGGATGCCGCTGGAAGGCTGCAGTAAGGACGCGCTGCCGGTTGTCCAGGACCTCGGCGGCGAGCCCGTAGTGAACCATGTGCGGCGTTAGCAGGGCGATGCCGCTGTGGTGGTGTTCGGGGTTATACCAGTGGAAGAAGCCCTGGCAATGGGCGCGGGCGTCTTCCAGCGAGCCGAATCGATCCGGGAACTCGGGCCGGTACTTGAGGGTCTTGAACTGGCTTTCCGAGAACGGGTTGTCGTCAGAGACATAGGGCCGGCTATGCGACTTGGTGACGCCGAGATCGGCCAGCTTCAAGGCCAGGGTCTTGCTGGTCATCGACGGCCCGTTGTCGGCGTGGAGGTGGAGCTGGCCGGCGGAGATGCCCTGCCGATCGAGGCTTTCCTGGATGAGCTTCTTGGCCAATTCGGCGCTTTCGCGCGGGGCCACCATCCAACCGGCCACGTAGCGGCTGAACAGGTCGAGGATCACGTAGAGGTAGAAGTAGGTCCACTTCACCGGGCCGCGGAGTTTGGTGATGTCCCAGCTCCAGACCTGGTTGGGACGCGTGGCCAGCAGTTCCGGCTTCTGATAGGTGGGGTGGCGGAGCTGATCGCGCCGCTCCCGGACTTCGCCGTGCTGTTGCAGCAATCGGTACATGGTGCGCGGCGAGCAAACGTAGATGCCCTCGTCCAGCAGGGCCGCGTGGACTTGGTGCGGCGCCTGATCCATGAAGCGTTCCGAGCGCAGGTGCGCGAGCGCGGTGTTCCGCTCGGTCACGGTGAGGGCCCGGGCCGGCGTGGGCCGTATCGGAGCGGCCGTGGGTTCGGGCTGGGGCGCCAGCGCTCGGTAGAAGGACGCCCGCGGAATTCCGAGAGCGCGGCAGGCCGCGGCGCGGCCGACCGAGGGGGAGAGTTCGATGGCCGCTGTCATGAGTTGCTCTCGTCCCGGTCCGTTTCCGGCAGGGTGATCCCCAGCAGGGCCGACACTTTTTTTTGAACGTCGATGATGATTTCGGCCTGTTGGAGTTTCTTTTCCAGACGGGCCACTTGCGCCTTCAACTTCTGGTTCTCCTCGACCAGGGGGTTGCGGCTCGGCTTCCGGCCCCGCTTCTTCGACAAGGCGCTAAGGGCGCCGGCGGCGCGGAGCCGCCGCCACTCGACCAGATGGGACGAGTACAGACCTTCGCGCCGCAACAGGGAGCCGATCTCGCCCGGATCGGTGGCGTGGTCGGCTTCCTCCACGATGGCGAGTTTGTACTCGGCGGTGAACTTGCGGCGCTGCGCTTTGGCCACGACCTCGGTGTCGGCGTGCGGCGCCGCGGGTCGCCTCGAGTTGGCCGCCCCTCCGCTCCGGGCGGGCTCGCTCCGCTCGCCCTCCCTCCGCTCCGGGGCTGCCAACTCGATCATGCGGGAATCTCCATTCAGCTTCAAAGTG
>JBHGBM010000007.1:0-101700 GCA_041946965.1 Bryobacteraceae bacterium | reverse complement strand
GTGGCCGAGATGGTGATCGAGAAGGCCAAGCGGCTGGTGGAGCACAAGCGCGACGTGGTGATCCTGCTGGATTCGATCACGCGGCTGGCGCGCGCTTACAACACCATCGTGCCGCCCTCGGGCAAGGTGCTCTCGGGCGGCGTGGACTCGAACGCGTTGCAGCGGCCCAAGCGATTCTTCGGGGCGGCGCGGAACATCGAGGAAGGCGGCTCGCTGACCATCATCGCGACGGCGCTGATCGACACGGGCAGCCGCATGGACGATGTGATCTTCGAGGAGTTCAAGGGGACGGGCAACATGGAAATCCACCTGGACCGCAAGCTGGTGGACAAGCGCGTGTTCCCGGCCATCGACATCAACAAGAGCGGGACGCGAAAGGAAGAGTTGCTGCTGCCGCGGGAAGAACTGAACCGCGTGTGGATCCTGCGCAAGGTGGTGAACCCGCTGTCTCCGGTGGAGACCATGGAGCTGCTGCTGGACAAGCTGGGCAAGACTCGCAGCAACGCGGAGTTTCTGGCTTCGATGAGCGGGTAGGACCCGAACGGCAGGCGCGCGGCCCGGCTATCTGGCTGGGCGCTGCACCAGTTCCAGGTCGATCACGATCGAGACTTCGTCTCCCACCACCACGCCGCCGCCATCGAGCGGGCGGCTCCAGGTCAGCCCGAAATCCTTGCGGTTGATCTTCGTGGTTGCCGAGGCTCCCATGTGTAACGTGCCGCGCTGGTCCTTGACGGGCGGCGTGGGGCCGTCCACGTCGAGCGCCACCTCGCGCGTCGTGCCGTGCATGGTTAAATCGCCGATCAGCTTCAGCTTGCCTCCGGCATTCTCCACCCGCTTGGACTTGAACGCAATCGTGGGATACTGGGCCACGTCGAAGAAGTCTGCACTGCGCAGGTGCTTGTCGCGGCCTTCCACGCGCGTGTTGATGGAGGCGGCCTCAATGGTGGCCTCCACCGCCGCTTTTGCCGGATCCGCGGGATCGTACCGTACCGTACCCTTCATTTTGGTGAACTCGCCCTTCACGTTCGAGATCATCATGTGCCGCACGGTGAACTGAGCGGCGGAGTGGGCGGGGTCAATTTCCCAGACCGGCTCCTGGGCGAAGACTCCAAGGCCGAACAGCAAAAGCGGAAGTACGCGCATCATAAGATATAGATGCGCGAGCGGCCTTCCGGGTGCGCGCCGGTCAGAAAGTCATCCGCAGCCCGAGTTGCACCACCCGCGCCGGCTGCGCGCCGCTCACGATGCCGAAGCCCGGGCCGCCCAGCACCCGCCCGGGGATGCCGAAGGTCGGGTGGTTGGTGAAGTTGAAGAATTCGCTTCGAAACTGCACCCGCTTCGTTTCCGTGATCTTGAAATCGCGCAGCACCGAGAAGCTCACGTTCATCACGCCGTCGCCGCGCAGCAGGTTCATTCCCTGGTTGCCGAAGCGGTAGATCTCCGGCTGCCGGAAGGCGTCGGTGTCGAACCAGCGGCCCAGGGTGCGCTGGCCGCCGGGCAGGTTGGGGTTGCGCAGCACGTCCGCGCGCAAGGCGCCGGAGGAGAACGAGTTCGTGGTGTTTACCTGCGTGCCCACCGTGAAGGCGGGCCCGCTCTGGATCACCATGCCCAGGCTGACTCCCCAGTCGCCCACCAGGTGGCGCAAGGGATGCGAAGCCAGGTAGGGCCTGCCGGCGCCAAAGGGCAGTTCCCAGACGCTGCCCAGGGAGAACCGGTGCGGAATGTCATTCTCCGAGGGCCCCCAATCCGCGCGCCGGTTATAGTAATTCGAGTAATTGCCGCCTTCGTTTCCCAGGGCCGAACCACCCTCATCGACGTTGTTCAGGAATTTAGACCATGTGTAAGTGCTTACTATGTTCAGTCCCTTCGAGAAACGCTTCTCGAAGCGCACCACGCCGCCGTGATACGACGATACGCCGAATGCCGGCAGATTGATCGAGACGTTCGAAAACTGCGGGAACGGCCGGTACGCCTGCGTGGTACGCCCTGGCCCCAGCACTTCGGGGCGGATCTGGTTGATGGCGATGTTGCTGGAGGCCAGCTTACGCGAGAGGTTGGCCAGATAACTGAGCTCGACAATGATCTGCCCGGGAAACTCGCGCTGCAAGCTGAGATTGAAGTGCTGCGCATAACCCGTGCGGCGGTAGGGCTCATAGTAGGTGACGGCCGTCGTGGCGTTTCGTCCCACCGCCACCGCGCCGTAGGAGTCGTTGAGGTCCGGCTTGGTCAGGTTGAGGCCGGGCACTCCATCCTTCAGGTAGAACGGGGCGGTGATGCCCTGGTCCGGGGTGTTCAGCGCCGCCGAGATCTCGAAGCCGAGCGAGGCCGAAGTGGGCGCGCCGTGGTCGAACGGGTGCGCAAAGAGAATCCCGTAGCCGCCGCGCAGCACGAACCTCTGGCTGCCCAGCACCCGCCAGGCAAAACCGAAGCGAGGCCCGAAATTGTTCCAGTCGGTATCGTAAGGTTTCGTGCGCCAGCCGTTGAGGCCGGCGAACTTCACCACGCCCGGCGTCCCGGAAACCGGGTTGATGGCGGCCGGATCGAAGCCGTTCATCCGGTTGTTGGCATCCACGATCGGCGTGTCAGTTTCAAACCGCACGCCAAGATTGAAGGTCAGATTCCTGCTGACCGTCCAGTCGTCTTGCACGAAACCGGCCAGGTACCAGCTCGAACGGTCCAGCAGTTCCGTCTGGCGCGCGGTGAAGCCGGTAACAAAGCCCAACAACATGCTCGCCAGTCCGTTGCCGCTGGCCGCCGTTCCCGGCAACCCGGTCGGAAGAGTGCTGAAACCGAAGGTCCCCGAAGCGGCGGGGCGGTTGATTTCGTAGTTGTAGGAGGGGCGCAACTCGACTCCCAGCTTCAAAGCGTGCCGCGCGCGAACCCAGGAGACGTTGTCCACGATCTGGTACTGCTCGATGGGAAATTGCCGCCGTTCCTGATTGGCCGAACCGAACGTGGCGAAACCGGTTGCGGCGATCTGCGGGAAGGCGTCATCCGGCACGCCTTTGATGCCGATCTTGCTGGGCCAGTTGCCGCCCAGTCCCCGCGAATAAGCGTGATTGATCCGATTGCCGTAAGTGAACCGGAACTCGTTGACCAAGGCGGAGCTGAACACCCGCGTCCAGGAACCGTACCAGAACTGCTGGTGGCGCTTGGTGTTGTTGGTGGTATCCGCGCCGGCCTCGGGCCAGACGCTGGTGCCGCCGGTATCGTCGCTATTGTAAAGGTAGCGTGCGTTGAGCTTGTCGTTGTCACCGAGGTTATAGTCCACCTTGACGGTGAAGTTGTTGCGGGTGAGCGTATCTACCGAATTGGCGCGATAGTTGTTGGCCCCCGTGGGATTGTCCGGCGCCTTGTTCGGAGCCGGATAGAAGCCGGTCAGCTTCACCGCGACGGGATCCAGGCGGTTTGCGGGGATGCGGTTGCCCGGGAATTGGGTGCGCACGTAGCGGGCGCCTTCCTGCCGCGTGGTAGCGGGATCGTAAATCGGGACCAGCGCGCCGCGGGCGTCCACGGTCTGCGAGTAGTCGCCCGCCTTCTGCTCCGCCGTGGGCACCGTGAGGGTGCTGGTGGCGCCTTCGTGGCGCCGCGACCCCTCGTAGCCGAAGAAGAAAAACGCCTTGTCGCGGCGAATGGGTCCGCCCACCGTACCGCCGAACACGTTGTACCGCAGCGGCGCTTTTACCTTCTTGTCTCCGGAAACAGGGGCGAAGAAGTTGGCCGCGTCCAGTTTGTCGTTGCGCAGGTACTCGAACAGGCTGCCCTTGAACTGGTTGGTGCCCGACTTGGTGGTGGCCACGATCACGCCGCCAGCCGAGCCGCCGTACTCGGCCGCATAGTTGTTCGTGAGCACCTTGATTTCCTGCACCACCTCGACCGGCGGGTCCGTATCCACCTGTCCCACGCCCAGGCGCATGTTTTGACCCGTGCCCCCGTCGATCCAGAACATCTGGCTCTGCGTCCGGCCGCCGGCCATGGAGAAGTTGGGTTTCGCGCCGCTATCGTAGTTGACGAACACCACCGCGGGCGCGAACCGCAGGATGTTCATGGTGCGGCGATCGCCCAACGCCATGTTCTCCATGGTCTTGGATTCAACCAGCACGCTCACCTCGGAGGTGCGCGTCTCCAAACCCGAAGCCGAGGCCGTCACATTGATGGCTTCGGTCAGGGCGCCGACCTCCAGTTGAATATCCAGCCCCAGGGTCTGGCCCGTGGTCAAGGTAATCCCGTGCCGCTCGAAGCGCCGGAACCCCTGCATTTCCGCCGAGATCACGTAGTCGCCGATGGGCAGCAGCCGGATCACATAGAACCCGGACTCGTTGCTCTTGACCGGGTACTTCGTACCGGTCTGGGTGTTGAGTGCGGTGACTTCCGCGCCCACCACGACCGCGCCTTGCGCATCCGTGATCACGCCGCTCACCGTGGCGCGGTCGGGCGACTGCGCCGGAACCAGACAAACCAACAATGAGGCCGACAACAGCAATCTCAACGTCACGCTCGCCATCATAGATGCTCTCCAGTCGATCCGGTACTACGGCTCGATCATGTGCTGACAAGTCTACTCCCATGGACGGGTGGGGGCAATGCCGGATGCGGAGAGCCTTGACGGGCGCCGCCTTTCCGCGTAGTCTGCGCCTGTGGAGGCGAGATTTTGAAACTGCTGACATGCACTGCGCTGTTGCTCGGCCTGGGTGCGGCGGGCCATGGAGACGATCAAGCTTACTGGGACCTGGCGCGCGCGCGAGGCCGAATCTATGAGGAATCCGGGACCGGCGCTCTGCGGCTCCTCAAAGGCTGGTATGAATTCAAGAGAGACCCCGGGACGGGCCTGTACTCGCGAGGACGGGTCTGGGAGTACGCGAACGAGGCCGCCGATCACTACGGCTCGATGGTTCCCATCGCGTATTTCGTGGACACCCCGGCGATCGCCAAAGGCGGAACCCTCCACCGCACGCTGGCCACCTCGATCGCACTCTGTTCCACAGCGTCCGGAATACCGGCTCCCTACGATCTGCGGAAGAAAGTGAAACTCGATCCCGGACCCGGCCAGGAGGGGAAACTCGCCTTCGGCGCGTCGGAGTGGTGCAAGGACGGCCTGATGCGCATCGTCGAGTCGATCGGGATCGAGAACGACTGGTACCGGGAGTTGGCGCGGCTGACCACCGCGTTGATGGTCTGGATGGAGCGCGGCGGCCTCGAACACGGCGTCTCGCAGCGCGACATCACGGAAATCCACGGCAACATGCTCCAGACCCTGGGCAGGCTGTATGCGATGTCCGGCGACGAGAAATATCTGCGTTGGGCGGAGGGCATTGCCGACCAGTACCTGTTGGCCGATCCGATCCAGAAGATCCGGAAAGTGGGGCTGACGGACCACGGCAACGAAGCGGTGGTCGGGCTGGGCGAGATCTTCGCGCTGGAGTGCCAGCTCAAGCGCCCGAGGGCGCGCCAGTACCAGCCGGCCCTGCGCAACCTGCTCGACCGCATTCTCGAAGCGGGGCGCGACCCAGCCAACGGCTTCTGGTATTTCGCCGTGGATCTGGCAACCGGTGAGAAGGAGATCCACCCTACGTTGAAGATGCCCCACGCCTGGGGGTACATCTACTTTGCCTGTGAGAACTACGACCGCGGCACGGGTGAAGACCGCTACCGCGCGGCCATCGAAAAGCCGGTGTTCTGGTTTCTTCGCAACCGGCCCATCTGGCAGCACTGGGACAACTGGAGCGATTCCTACGAGAGCATGATCATCCTGTGGAAACGCTACCCGGAATGGCCGCGGGTATTCAGTTGGCTTCAGTTCATGACCGAGAGGCATCGCAGTTGCTGGATGGAGGAATACGGCCCTTACTCCGGCGACCACGACGACGGCAGCACGGGGCGCCGCCTGGTGCTCCACATGAACCTGGCTTCGCGGGGCGTGCGGACCATCCCCTACATCGAGAAGCTCCGGCTTGGCGCCTTCGAAAAGAACGGCGAACTCTATCTGCACGCCGAAGCGGACGTGCCGTGGTCCGGCCGCCTGTGTTTCGATTGGCCCCGTTCGGAACACAAGGCCGCGAAAATCGATTGGGCGCGCATCAATGAGACGCAGGAGTGGTACACCGTGCGCCCGCAACTTCGCTACAAGGTCACGGTGGACGGCGCCGCCCCGGTTACCGTTTCCGGGCGGGAGCTGATTTCCGGTTTCCCGCTTGCTTTGAAACCCGGGCAGGGACGGCGAATTCAGGTCAGCGGCGCGGCGGCGCGGTAGCGGCGCGCCGGTAGAGCAGGATCTGCGAACCGTCGCGCTCGAGGCGGAACTCGAGGCCGGCGCGGGCCAGCTCGGCACCCTGCATGGTGAACCGCCTTGCGCCGAGCGGATCGCGGAACTCGTAGGCCGCGCCGGCCTCGAGCGCGCGGGGATGGAAGCGGCGGGCCGGCTCGCTTGAGCCGGTGCGGAATGCCTGCACGAAGCCTTCGCCGGTTTGCGGGTTGTGGAACTGCCAGGCCGCCCAGGACGCATCGTCGCCTTCCTGGCGGGTAAGCGGATAATAATCCTCCATGAGCAGCGCGCGCAGCTTCTGATGCGCAGCCAGATGCTGCGCGGCCGTGCTGCGAAAGGCCGCCGGCCAGAGGTCCAGCCGCCCGGAGCTGCCGAACGCGCCGCCCATGAAAGGCATCAGCGACGCCGCGGTCAGGTCCTCCCCGCTTTGATACGGCATGGGCCAGGAATAGGCCACGTACAGGTAATTGCCCGGCAGGAAATGGTGCAGCCCGTGGAGGTTCCAGCGCACGGTGCGCGGGTCGAGCGTGTGGTCCCCGATCCAGGTGGTATGGAAGCGCCGGATGGTCTCGAGATCGATCCTGCGCCCTCCGCTCGCGCAGCCCTCCAGAGTCACCAGCGGATGTTTTTCGCGCAGGCGGTCGATCACCTCGGCGAGTCCCTCGAGGTGGCGGATCTGCCGGATGCCGTGGCGCCCCGGCGCATCGTGCGAATTCCAGTAGGCCAGCGGATTCTGGTTGTAGTCGTGCCGGATGTAGCGCACGTCGAGGTCGCGGATGTAACGGTCCATCATGGCGAACATCCACTCGCGCGCTTCCCTGCGTCCGTAGTCGAGCACGCCGTGCGAGCGGATGGTGTACGGCTTGTCCTCCTTGACGGAATCAGGCAGCCAGAGCACCCAGTCGGGATGCTGTTTTGCCAGCAACGAGCCGCGCGCCACGCGTTCCGGCTCGAACCACAGGCCGAATTTGAGGCCCTTGGAGCGCACATACTCCGCGAACGGCTTCAGGCCGTTAGGAAACTTCTTGCGGTCCACCTCATCCCAGTTGCCCACTCCGGCGGCGAAACCCACGGCCGTGGTCGGCGCGCCCGCGTACCAGCCGGCATCCAGCAGGAAATACTCGTGGCCGGTTGCGGCGGCGACATCCGCGACCTTGCGCAGATACGCTTCGTCGAACTCGACGTTGATGTTCCACCAGTGGTCGTAGACCGTGATGGGCGCGGGCTCCTGGCCGGCGAGCCGCGGCAGGTAGCGTGTCCGGATGAGCCGCCGCAGGCGGTTGGAGCCGTCCGCGAGATCGCCGCGATAGCAGCCCAGCAGAATCGACGGCCCGGAGATCTCTTCGCCAGGATCGAGCCGGATGTTGATGCCCGGCATTCCGCCGGCGACCCACAGCGACCGGTCCACGTAGCTGCCCACCATACGCGCGGTCCATTGGCCGGTCCAGCCGATGGCCACGAAGACGCCGGCGCGCAGCTCGGGGTGGTCGATGAAGAAGAACGGAAGGCGGCCGTTGGACGAGCGGCCGCCCTCCGCCGAAAGCACCATCGGGGAGCCCGCGCGCCCCGGGCGGTTGAGCGCCTGATGGTGCGCGAAGTACCGGCGCTGGAGCGCGTAGCTCACGGGCGGGTAGGCCTCGTCGCGCTGCCCGCCGCCGCTCGAAACGATCGACAGACCTTTCAGGACGCGCCCGAAGGTCAGGTCCAGCACGTCCACCGACTTCAACGCGGGCAATGCCGCGCCGCCCTCGTTGCGGAAGGCGACCGTGTACTCGACGGCTTCGAACTCCTTCCATACGCGGGCGCGGCGGCGCGCCACGAGGCCGCTGGTGTGGCGCAGCGACAATTCGGAGCCCTCCGCGGTGGGGCGGAGCGACGCCGACCAGCCCTGCGGCAGGTCCGGGCCGACACGCCGGTCCATGTAGTCGAACGAGAACCCCGGCCCCGCGCGCAACACGCTAAACAGCGGATGCGCGGGTTCGGCGGGCCAACTGCGCGCGAGGTCCGTTTCGGCCGCGAATGCCGGCAGCAGGGCACACGCCGCCGCAAGAAGCTGTCGCATAGACAGGTAGTATCACACACCGGGCGTGCCGGGGTTTGACATCGGCCCAGCCGGATTCTACTATTTCGCTACAAAGCGGAATAATGAGCCGTCTTATCTTTGGTCTGTTTCTTTCGCTATCTTCGGCGGTTGCTTCGGTGATACTGGTGGAAAACGGGAAGGCGGCCGCTTCCATTGTGATCCCGGCGGGCGCCACTGGAGTGGAGCGTTACGCGGCGGAGGAATTGCGCGACCACATCGAGAGGGCGACCGGCGCGCGCCTGTCCATCGTGGAGACCGCCCCGGCCGGCGCCCGGGTGCTCATCGGCCGCGCCGCCGCCGCGGCCGGCGTGGACGCCTCCGGCCTCACGCTCGAGCACTTTCGCGTGAAGACCGCCGGCAATGCCCTGTGCCTGGCCGGCCGGGACCGCGGCTCGGACCCGCTGGATCTGGGGGGCGTCCAGCCCGGAACGCTGTTCGCGGTGTACGACTTCCTCGACCGCGAACTCGGCGTTCGCTGGCTGTGGCCGGGGGAATTCGGCACATACGCTCCGCGCCGCGCGCGGATCGCGGTGGAGGGACTCGACCGCACCGGCGGGCCGGAGCTCGTGCAGCGCAAGTTTCGCACGCTGCGCACGCGTTTCCGCGGCATGAACGAGTTCGTGGTGGAGGGGATCGACTGGCTCCCGCCGGACGTCACCGGGCGGCTTGCCCGCGAGGAATACGCCTGGCTGCGCCGCCAGCAGATGGGCCGCCGCGAAAACCTGCCCTTCGGCCACAGCTTCACGCGCTGGTGGGAGAAGTACGGCCAGACGCATCCGGAATACTTTGCCACGCTGCTCAACCGCAAGCAGCCGTATCCCAAACCCGACCGCGTGAAGTTGTGCGTGAGCAATCCCGCGGTGGTCGAGCAGATCGTGCGCGACTGGCAGGCGGCCGGGGCGGGACCCACGCTTGCCGCCGCGCCCAACGACAGCCGGGCCTACTGCACTTGCGAGCGCTGCCGCGCATGGGACAAGCCGGAGATCACCACGCCGGAGAACGTGGACAGATCCGTGCTGACGTATCGCTATGTGCGTTTCTGGAACGCCATCGCGGAGAAGGCCGCGGCCATCAATCCGAACGTGCTGGTGTGCGGCTACGCGTACACCAACTACCGCACGCCGCCGAAAGGTGTGAAGCTGCGGCCCAACATCGCGCTCGGCTATATCGGCAATCCGAGCAGCGTGCCGCGCCGCGAGGGCGGCGACGATCTTCAGGCCCACTGGGCCGGGTGGGCCGAAGCGGGCGCGAAACTGTACTTCCGTCCGAACTGGTTCTGCTCCGGCCACATGACGCCGTATCTACCGCTGCGCGATTCCGGCGAGTTCATGAAGTACGCGCGCGAGCACAACATGCTGGGCACGGATTTCGACAGCCTGTTTGGCCGCTGGAGCACGCAAGGACCCTGGTATTACGTGGTGGCGCGGCTGCACGCGCGGCCGGAGCTTTCGGTGGAGCAGGTCGTCCAGGAATACACCGCGGCGTTTGGAAAGGCTGCGCCGGCCATCCGCAAGTACCTCGATTATTGGGAGCGGTTCACGGCGGAACGCATCGCGGCGGAAGCGCCGGGCATGTACACTATAGTAGGCGCAATGCCCAAGCTGTTCACCGGCGGCGTGCTGGATGAAGCGCAGCAGATCCTGGGCGAGGCCGCGCGCCTGGCTGGTGCGAGTGATGCGGAGGTGCGCGGCCGCGTGCGCTTCCTCAACGACGGCCTGCGGCACGTGCGGCTCACCACGGAAGCCATCGCGGCGGTGGCGGCGGCGCGCGCGGCCGGAGAAATCAAGGATGCGCGCGGGCTGACCGGCGCCGTCACGCGGCTGCGAGCCTGGCGCCGCGAGATCGCGCCCAAGCACCACGATTGGACCGAATGGTCGGACCAGTGGGAGATACGCATGGGCGATCACACGGGGCTGCAACTTACGGGCGGGTTGAATGGCCGGGCGCCCGCCGCTTCGCTGCCGCTCAAATGGCGCTTCCGCTATGAGGGCGCGGGCGATTGGGCGGAGATCTCCCTCGGCGAGCCGTGGCGCTTGCAGCCCGCGGCCCGGACGAGCAAGCCCGCGCGCACGGTGTGGTATTCGCTGACCTTCACGCGGCCGGCGGAGGCGCGGCTCGACCTGTTCTTTGCCGGCGTGGGAGGGCCGTCGCGCATCTGGCTGAACGGCCGGGAACTCGCGCGGCAGACCGCACCTGCGTTCGATTTATCGGATGCCGCGGTGAACGCCGGCGAGAACCGGCTGGTCATGCGCGTGGAAACGGAGAAAGGGCAGCCGGGCGTTTTCCGTCCGGTTTGGATTCTGGCAAGCCGTTAGAACAAGGATCAGGCAATGACACGAATCGCAGTTTGCGCGCTGGCCGTTGTGATGCTGGCGCGGACGGTTCCGGCGCAAGATGCCCGCGGGACCATCGCCGGCACCGTGGTGGATCCCCAGGGCGCCGTCATCCCCGCCGCCGAAGTGCGGGTGGTGAACGATGAAACCAATGTCGCGCATCCCGCCCGGACCAACGCCACCGGGTTCTTCGAGGTGGGCCTGCTGAACCCGGGGAGTTACTCGGTCGCGGTGGAAGCCGCCGGTTTCCGCAAGCTCCTGCGCCGCGGCCTGCAATTGCAGGTGGCCGGACGCATCGAGCTGAAGGCGGTGCTGGAGTTGGGGGCCGTGGCCGACAGCATCGAAGTCACGGCCGACGCGCCGATGCTCGAAACCAGCAGCGCCTCGGGAGGCCGCGTGCTCACCACACGAGAAGTGGCGGACCTGCCGTTCTCCAGTAACAACCCGTTCACCCTGGCCGTGCTCGCGCCAGGCGTGATCTGGACCGGCAACCCGGAAGCGCGCGACCTCTCCGCCGTGGAGGGCACCTCGAAGTTCAACACCATGGGAGGCGTCGCGCCGAACGAGTACACCATCGACGGCGCGCCGGTCACGGGCACCAAGGGGCGCGTGGGGTTCATCCCGCCCAGCCAGGCGGTCTCCGAATTCAAGCTGGAGACCACGCCTTTCGACGCCTCCTACGGGCGCACGGCCGGGGCCATCATGAACGTCTCCACCAAGACCGGCACCAACGCCTTCCACGGCTCGCTTTATGACCAGCACTGGCAGCAGCGCTGGAATGCGATGACGCACTTCACGCGGCTGGCCTACGAAGACCAGGTGCGGCGCGGGCTGATTTCTCCGGACACCCCCAAGCAGAATTCCGGCCGGTCCAACAATTACGGTGTCACCATAGGCGGCCCGGTGGTGCTGCCCAAGGTGTACCACGGCAAGGACAAGCTGTTCTTCTTCTTCAACTTCAACGGCATCCGGCTGGACAGCACCGACAAGAACAACCTGCTGCACACGGTTCCGCGGATGTCATGGCGGCAGGGCGACTTTTCGGACCTGCTGGCGGTGGACGCGCCGCGCTACACCGTGTACGACCCGCGCTCGGCGCGGTCCGCGGGCGGACGCGTGTTGCGCACGCCCTTTCCGGGCAACAAGGGCGTTCCGGTTCTGAACCCGATGTACGCGCCCTACGAGAAGCTCTTTCCGATTCCGAACGATCCGGCCGGCGTGGTGACGCCGGAAGGCATCAATAACTACATCGCCGCCCGCATCCCCGTAAACCAGCGCTTCAAGTCTTTCGTGAACCGCTACGATTACAATATCTCCGACCGCCACCGGGTCTTCTTCCGCTGGTATTGGAACGATCATCATTACAACGCCGAGGACTGGACTTACGAAACCGATCCGGGCCTGATGGCTTCCGGAAAGATCCGCATCAACAAAGGGGGCGGGGGAAACTACATCTGGTCCATCGGAGCCTCAAACCTTTTGGATTTCGGCGCCAGCTACACCCGCTTCAGCGAAGGGGCGAACGTGCCCGCGCGCACCAAGTATCGCGCCACGGACCTGGGGCTGCCCGCGTACATCGACGACCGGGCAGGTGAATTTCACCAGCTCACGGGGCTGGTGTTTCAGAGCATCCGCAGCCTCGGCGCCGTCTACCCGGGCATTCCGGAGCGCGGCGCGGTAGGCGAGGTGAAAGCGTCCATGACCAGCGTCCGGGGGAACCACTCGCTGCGCTACGGATGGCAGGAGCGGCGGTACTGGTTCACTTACAACAGCCCGGGGTTCTCGTCAGGGCGTGTTACTTTCAACAACTCCTTCATGCGCGCGGCGGACAACACCACCACGGCCTCGCACCACGGGCTGGAATGGGCGGCGTTCCGCATGGGCACGCCCAACCAGTTGCTCTTCCCCGCCAACGATTCGGCTTACTGGTCTACCCGGAACCGCGCGTTGTACGTACAGGACGACTGGCGCCTGGGCAGCCGTTTCCGCCTGAGTTTCGGGCTCCGTTACGAACGCGAGGGCGGCATTACCGAACGTTACAACCGCGGCATCAGCGGCGAGTTTTATCGCGATATGAAGATGCCGTACACGGACATGGTGATGGCCGCCTACGCGGCGAACCCGCTGAAGGAGCTGCCCGCCTCGCAGTTCCGCGTGCTGGGCGGCACACGCTACCTGGGCGTCAACGGCCCCAACACCTTTACTGACGGAACGCACCATTTCCTCCCGCGCCTGGGGGCCGTGTACCAGTTGGATTCCAGGACCGTGCTGCGCGGCGGCTACGGCTGGTACTACGACACTCTGAACGTGAACCGGCAGCGCGCCAGCCAGGCGGGCTACAGCCAGTCCACCATCACGCCGGTCAGCACCGACCTCGGCCTCACGTTCTGCTGCGGCGTCGGATCCGCCGCCAATCTGAGTTCGGCCAGCAACCCGCTGCGCGACCCATGGCCCGTGCGCCCGGACGGCACACGCTTCGAAGTGCCGGTGGGCAACGCGCTGGGCGGCGCGATTCTTTCCGGAAGCGGGTTCACTTCCTATCCGCGGGATTACAGCCCGGCGTGGCAGCAGCGCTGGCGCGTGGGCGTGCAGCGCCAGCTCAGCCGCACCATGGTGCTCGAGGTTTCCTACAACGGCTCGTTCGCGCGCATCCCGCTCCTCCAGAGCCTGAGCTACCTGCCGGAGCAGTACTGGGTGGACGGCAATGCGCGCAACACGGCGGCGGAAAACGACCTGAACCAGAATGTGCCGAATCCGTTCAACATCAGGAACCTGGCGGCGTTGCAGCAGAGCGATCCGGCGCTTTACCGCTGGCTCAGCTCCATGGGGTTGTACACCAACACCAGCGTGCGCAAGCACACTTTACTGCGCGCCTACCCGCACCTGGGCGGCGTGAGCGGCGTGCGTGAAGGTTACAGCTTCGCCGATATCCGCGGCCGCACGACTTACCACGACGCGCAGGTGCAGTTCGAGAAGCGCTTTTCGCATGGGCTGCAAAGCTCGGTGATGTACACCAACGCGCACAGCGAGGCGCAGGACTATTACTTCAACGAGTTCGACGCCAATCCTTCGTGGCGCCCGAATGACGATGTGCGCCGCCACCGCGTGGTGTGGAGCGCCATCTACCAGTTGCCGTTCGGCAAGGGCAAGCCGTTCCTGAAACAGGGCATCGGCCGCCATCTCGCGGGAGGCTGGCAGGTGAGCTGGGTGTATCAGTATCAGGAAGGCCCGCCGCTGGGCTTCGGCAACGTGTTCTACTACGGCGACATCAAGGACCTTCCGAAGCTGCTGAACCACGAGGAGGCGCACGCGCGCGACATCCACACATGGTTCGATGCGGGCCTGATCTACACGGGGCCGGGCGCGATTCCGGCGGGCTTCACGGGGTTCGAGGGCCGCTCGAACATGCAGATCGCCAATTTCCAGAAGCGCGTCTTCCCTGCCGGTTTTGACGATATCCGCGCGGACGGGCTGCGCCTCTGGGACGTGAAGGTGATGCGCAACTTCGAGATCCGCGAACGGGTCAAGACGGCGCTCTCCATCGACCTGCTGAACGCCGCCAATCACACCAACTTCGGCACACCGGTCACCAACCCGGCGGCGAAGAACTTCGGCAAGGTGACCAGCCAGAACGGCGCCGGCCGCCTGATTCAATTGAACCTGCGGATCGAGTTCTGAGCCGCGATCACTTCTGGGTGGGAGCCGGCGTGAAGCTGGCCTGGTGCCGCTGCATGGCCTCCTGGAGCTCGGCCAGAATCCGCGGATTCTGCTCGGCCACATTGAAGCGCTCGGCGATGTCGGTTTCCACGTTGTAGAGCTCGGTGCGCTCCGGCTGCTTTGGGCCGCCCGTGATGTGCGCCTTCCAGGGCCCGCGCCGCACGGCGCGCAGGCGGCCCGCGTTGTAATAGAAGAAATCCGGCTGCGGGCGCCCCTTGCCTTCCCAGAGAAGCGGGGCGAGGTCGGCGCCGTCGAGCGTGACGCCCTGCGGCGTTCCGGCGCCGGTCAATCTGGCCAGCGTGGGCAGAATGTCCAGGGTGGATGCCACGTCGGTCGAGACCTGTCCCGGCGCGATCCTGCCTTTCCACCGCGCGATGAACGGCTCTCGCATGCCGCCTTCCCAGGTGGTGGCCTTGCCCTCGCGCAGCGCGCCGTTCGATCCTCCGTGGCGGCCGAGGGCCACGGCGCCGCCGTTATCCGAGCTGAACAGCACCAGCGTGTTCTCTTCCAGCTTCAACTCGGCCAGCGTCTTCATCACCTCGCCCACGGACCAGTCGAGTTCCTCCACCGCGTCGCCGTAGAGGCCGCGGCGGCTGCGTCCGCGGAACCGCTCGCTGGCGGCCAGGGGCACGTGGGGAAATGTGTGCGCGAAGTACATGAAGAACGGCCGGCCGCTCGCGGCGGACTTGCGGATGAAACCGTTGGCTTCCGCCGTGTACCGCGGCGTGAGTTGCGATTGGTCCGGCTCCGTCTCGATGACTTCTTCGCCGCGCATGAGCGGGATGCCGGGCAGCGCGCGGTAGCGCTCGAGAACCGACGCGGGCCGGGTCCTTCCCACCTCCCGGTTGATCTCCTCGTAGATCGGGTTGGTCTTGAGGCTCATGTCGTTGGAGTAGGGAATGCCGAAATACGAGTCGAACCCGTGGCGCGTGGGAAGGTACTTCGGCAGGTGGCCGAGGTGCCACTTGCCGACCATTCCCGTGGCGTAGCCGCGCTTCTTCAGGATCTCCGGGATGGTCACCTCGGAATCCGGCAGGCCGCCTTCGGAATCGGGGAACAGCACGAAGTTGATGCCGCTGCGGACGGGATAGCGGCCCGTCATCAGCGCGGCGCGGCTCGGAGAGCAAAGCGGGGCGGCGGAATAGAACTGCGTGAAGCGGCTGCCCTCGGCCGCCAGCCGGTCCAGGTTCGGCGTCCGGATGGTGGGATGCCCGTAGCAGCCGAGATCGCCGAAGCCGAGATCGTCGGCGTAGATGAGCACGATGTTCGGGAGCGGTCTGCGCTGCGCGGGCGCCAGCGCGGCCATCGAGCAGAGAAACTGGCGGCGGTTCATCGGTAGCAGTTTAGCGCGATACGGGCACGATCACATACGGCGCGCTCGTTTCCAGGTCGGGGTAATTGCGGCCGTTGCCCTGCGCGTCGATGGCCTCGACGAAGTACACCAGGTCCCACTCCGGCGTGATAAACGCGCCGGGAATCCGCGCCGCATACAGCCCGTTTTCGGGCGCCATTTCGACGGTCTGGTAATCCTCGAACTGCGTGAGGTGGCGGTAGCGCAGGCGCACGGATGCGATGCCCCGGGCGCTTTGCACCCGCGCCGCGATGCGCAGGTCCTGGCCCGCGCGCGCCGTTCCGGGCGGCTCCAATTGCACGCGCGGCGGCTCGGCTTGCGGCGCCTGTGCGGCGGGTTTGGGTTGCGCGGCCGGCCCTTCGCTCCGCTGCTTGATCAACTGCTCCAGACCCTGTTGCAGCTTTCCGAGTTCTTCGCTCCAATGGCGCGGGAAGCCCACGCGATGAACTCCGAAGGCGAGGTCCTTCGAGTACACGTCGCCCGCCGCCGTCACCATCCCGGACCATGCCGCAACGGCGTCACGCTCCCGCGCGATGGCCGTGTCGAAGGCGGCCCAGTCGCCGGTCTCGCGGAAGATGTTGTAACTCACCGCGGCCGGCAGGCGCGCCGCGTAATACTTCGCGAGCGAGGCGAGAATGCGCAGGTCGGCGATAGTGGAGCGCGCCTCGTTTCCGGCGGCGCCCGCCGATTCCGCCTCGCGAACGCAGTTGAGCACCGCATCCGCGGTCTGCGAGAACCACCGGCTGGTTTCTTCCGGCCGCCGCTTCGAGGTAACCGTCCCCGAGATCGCGGCACGGGCGGCGTCGCGGGGGTTCATGAACTGCTCGATATCGGTGCCTTCCAGATCGGCGAACTTCGGGAGATCTTCCTGGCGCATCATTTCCGCCCAGCCTCTGGTGGTGGGAAAGAGCTGGTAGCGGTAACTCGATGCGACGATGCGGGGCAGAATGCGGCTTGCGGTGTGCAGGCCGCTCATGAGCGGGCGGCCGGCCGCGCCGAAGCGCCGTTCGAACTCACGCTCCCAGATCTCCGGCGAGACCTCGGGATTGTAACTGACGCGCCCCCACACCTGGTAGAAGTGCCAGTAGCGCTCGAACTCGTAATCGTAGTAGCGGTAAGCGGAGTTCAGAACGGGCAGCGGCGGCTTGTCGTGCGGCTCGCCCAGCATCTTGGTGGCCAGCATCTCATTCACGTCGAAGCTGTTGCCGTCGTAGAGCCGCGCGCTTTCGGCGAAGCGGCGCACGTACTCGGGGTCGGCCCACAGAAGCAGCCTGGCGGCGCCGCCGCTCCATAGGCGCCAGTGCACGCGGTAGCGCTGGGGATAGCGCAGCAGATCGGCGTATCCGTGGCGCCGGTCGCGCTGGTTCTGGCGGTTGATGTGCGTGGGGTGGAAGGGCATCCCCATCTGCTCCATCCAGTACTTCGTCTCGATGCGGGCATTGAGACCCTGGTTCAACGCGTCGTCGATGATCGCGTCCGGCAGTTCTTTCGCGCGCAGCGTGACCCGCAGTCCGGGCTTGAACTTCGCCAGCATGGTGAACACTTCGTGCCAGAAACCGGGCATCTCCTCGCGCTTCAAGCCGGACTCGCCATGCATGCGGAACTCCAGCCCGTCGATTTCGGGAAACACTTCGAGGAAGCGCCGCAGGGCGTCTTTGGTGTAAGCCGCCAGGTTCTCCGCGGTCAGTCCCACCACGAGGCCGGGCACGTCCTTGCCCGCGCGTTCGGAGGCGCCCGCGATGCCGCCGCCCTGGACGCCGCCGCGGTAGATGTGGTCCCAAATGGCGGGGATCACTTCGATGCCGCGCTCGTGCGCGGTGCGGATCATGGCGTGGAGGGCGGCGGTGTTTCGCGCCTGCTGCTCCCGCGTGATTCCGGAGAGGCGAACCTCGGGATGCGAGGGCACGTCGAAGAAGTAGGGGTACGGCGGGGCCATGAAGCCGCCGTTTTCGTAGCCGAAGATCACCACGAAGGCGTTGATTCGGCTGCGGGCCAGCAGGTCGAAATAGCGCTTCCAGTACTGCTCGTCGTAGAGGCGGCTCTCGAACCAGGCACGCTGCATGGTGTACATCGAAATTCCGCGCTCCAGCAGGTAGGGCTTCTCGCTCGCGTCGCGGACGTAGGCGAACGGGTCGCCGGGGTTGCCCGGCCAGGAGACGCGGGCGGCGGTGTCCAGCGCGGCGTACATGAGGCCGCGGGCGTCGGAGCCGCACAGCAGGATGGCGGGCTTTCCCTGAAATTTCGTGCGGCGCACGGCGAGCGCCTGTGGGCCCGCGGGCAGCGGCGTCCCGGCGGCCCTGAGGGCGGCGGCCACGCGCGGCGCCGAAGCCAGGCCGGCCAGCACGGCAAGATCGGCGTTGGAGCCGCCGCGCTCGACCGGGACGCCCCTGGCGCGGAGGCTTTCGCCGAGCCGTTCGAGGCCGTACGCGGCCGGGGCGTCCAGCCGGCCGTCGACAACCAGCGCGACGCGCGGCGCCGCCATGCAGGCGGACGCGGAGAGGGCCAAAGCGAATAGAGAGCGCATTGACGTTTCTACTCTTGTACAACAGAATGCGCATTCCCGGTATACTGTCTGCACCATGAACCGCCGCAATTTCATCCGCCAGGGGCTTGGCGCTTCCGCCGCGCTGGCCTTTCCCGCCGCCGCGCTGCCGGCCAGCCCTCCGCCGGTCAAGATCACCGAGATACGCTTTCTGCGCCTCCGCTTTCCGGGGCGGACGCCGCGCAAGCGCAACGCCACCATCGAGAGCGGCGGCGGCGCGCCCGGCATGACGCAAATGGAGCTTTACACGGATGCCGGGATCGTCGGCCGCAGCATTCCCGCCGGGTCTAGCGAGATCATCACCAGCCAACTTCTGCCGCGCATCAAGGGCATGAACCCGTTCCACATCGAAGCGATCTGGGACCGCATGTACCGGTTCAATCGCAAGCCCGTGGCCAAAGGGCTCTACATTTCCGCCATGGGTTCGGTGGACATCGCGCTCTGGGACATTATCGGCAAGGCGCTCAACAAGCCGGTGTGCGAAGTGCTGGGCGTTTTCTCCGGGAAGATCCGCGTGTACGCGGCGGGCGGCTATTACGAGGAGGGCAAGGGCGTCCGCGAGCTGGTGAAGGAGATGGAGGGCTACGTCGCCGAGGGTTTTCGCGCGGTGAAGATGAAGGTCGGCGGCGAATCGATGGAGCTGGACGCGGAGCGCGTGCGGGCGGTGCGCGAGGCTGTTGGCCCCAAGATCGACCTGATGATCGACGCCAACAACCGCTGGCAGGCATTCGAGGCCATACGGTTCGGGCACAAGGTGGAGAAGTACGACCCGTTTTGGTTCGAGGAGCCCGTTGAAGCGGATGATTTCGCCGGTTCGGCCCAGGTGCGGCGGGCGCTTTCGATCCCCATTGCCTCGGGCGAGAACGAATTCACGCGTTGGGGCGCCCGCGACCTGATCCAGGCCGGCGCCGTGGATATCCTGCAATGCGACACCGTGCTGGCCGGCGGCATTTCCGAGGGAAGGAAGATCGCGAACCTCGCCTCCGCGTATCACATTCCGGTGTCGCCGCACGGCAACCCGCACATGGCGGTGCATCTGCTGGCATCGGCGCCGAACGGCATCATCATGGAGACATACCCGGCGGTGGAGAGCCGGTACAATCTTGCGTTGCCGCTGTTCCCCGTCAAGGACGGCTACATCGAGGCGCCGCGCAAGCCGGGGTTGGGCATCGACCCCGACCCGGAGATCGTGAAGAAGTACCGCGTGTCCTGAGCGCTTAGCGGCCCATGCGTTTCCTGGCGTTCGCCTCCTGGCGGTCGCCCTCATATTGCGTCCAGGCCAGCGGCGAAACGCCGAAATACGCGGCGCGCTGCGCTTCGGTAAGACCCTTCCTCTTGACCACCGCCGGGACGCCCTGCGCGAAGCCGGCGTCAGGGATGACCTGATTCACCGATGTCGCGCTTCCGTTTGCCAGCACGGCGTTCTTCCCGATGCGGGTGTTGTAATCGCAGGACGAGTTGATGCCCACGGCGCCGCCGTCGGCGATCTGCGTGCCGTGCATGGTGGCCCCGTGATTGATCCAGCAATGGTCGCCGATGATCGCCTGGTCGGCCGTTTCCGCGAGCGAACCTCCGGTGGGCCCGGCCGGGCGGCCGCCCTCGATGTTCACGTTGTCGTAGATGTGCGTGTAGTTGCCGACTTTGATCCGGCCGCGCATGGTGACGTTGCAGCGGATCAGGGTGTGGTGCCCGACGGTGATGTTGCCCGTCAGAATCGAACCGGCGTCGATATAGGTATACGGGCCGATACGGATCTTGCCCTCCAGAATCGCGGTGGCATGAACGAAAGCCGTGGGGTCGATTTCGATGCCGGGCTTCGCGGCTGGGGGCGTCTGGGCGCAAACCACGGGCATGAGCATCCACAGCAATACTGAGCGTGTCATAATCTCCTCGCGTAAAATCATTACACCGGTGTTGAAGCGGAGGCAAGCGATGAAACAGACCCGACGCGATTTATTGAAAGGGGGAGCGCTGGCGGCATTCGCCCGCTCCGGCGTTCCCAAGCTGGCGGAGACGGACGTGCTGGTCGTGGGCGGCGGCCCGGCCGGCTTCGGCGCGGCGGCCGCCGCGGCCCGCACGGGCGTGCGCACGATGCTCATCGAAGCGCACGGATTTTTCGGGGGCGTGGCCTCATGGTGCGTCGGGATGCCGATCAACCAGGTTCGGCCCGAAGGGAAGGCGCGCTCGAAGATCCACGAACTGCTGGTCCAGCGGCTCCTCGAATACGGCGATCAGGCGGTCAACATCGGCCAGCACCAGTTGTACTGCAACGTCGATTACCTGAAGGTGGCGATGCTCGATGTGCTCGACGCCGCGGGCTGCAAGTACCTGGTCCACCTGCGCGCGGTGGATGCGATCGTGGAGCGTGGCCGCGTCACCGGCGTCGTGGTAAGCACCAAGAACGGGCTAGGCATCATCGCCGCCCGCGTGGTGGCCGATTGCACGGGCGACGCCGACATCGCGTACTTTTCCGGCGCCGAGACGATGAAGGAAACCGGGAATCTCTCGCCCTCCACGCTGTGCCTGAATGTCACCAACGTTTCGCGCGAACAGGTGCGCAAAGTAAAGATGGCTGAAGTCGCCAAAGCCGCGCGTGCGAAGTATCCCCTGATCCCCGCGGGATGGTCCCCGAGCCCGGTCGCCGGCAGCCACAGTTTCTTCATCAATCACGCGGGAACGCGGGACATGGGGCAGTTCGACACCACCGATCCGTTTCAATTTTCGGAAGCCGAATGCAAGAGCCGGCGGCAGGTGGTGCAGATGGTTCAGGCCATGCGCGAATTCGGCGGCGAGGCGCTCGCCAACATCGAACTCAGCGGCACGGGCGCGCAGATCGGCGTGCGCGAAACGCGCCGTGTCAGGGGCGTCTACGTGTTGACTGAGGATGACGCGTTGAGCGGCCGGAAATTCGACGACGTGATCGCCTGGCGCAGCGGCTTTCTCGATATCGGCTACGTGCGCTACGAGAAGATGAAGATCCACGACGTTCCTTACCGCGCCATTTTGCCCGTGAAGATGGAAGGACTGCTCACCGCGGGACGGTGCATCTCGGCCTCGCACGTGGCGGCGTCGGCGGGCAAGAGCATGGGGAACTGCATGGCGACGGGACACGCGGCGGGCCTGGCTGCCTCGATCGCGGTGAAACGGCGCATCATGCCTCGCGAGTTGAAGGTGACCGAACTCCAGGACGCGCTGCGCGCCGACGGCGTGGATCTCACGCTCGGCGGCAGAACGCAGCAACAAGTCAGCGGAGACCGGCGGGCCTGATGTACACTTGACATTCGTATGAGAGCCAATCGCCGTCAATTCGTCGCCAGCGCCCTTGGCGGAGCCTGCTTGCCGTTATCCGCCTCCGCCGCTCCCGGGACCGTGAAGGCCCGGTATGCCAAACTCGACGAGATCCTGAAGCAGCCCGTGCTGAAGAAACAGTTGTTCAGCGCGCCGGTGGTTATCGAAAGCCTGGAACTGCTTCGCCTGAACAACAGTTTCCTGTGCAGGGTGCGTTCGCGTGACGGGGCGGAAGGCATCTCCGTCGGACACAGCGGCATGAGCACGCTGTTTCCCATATTTCTGAAGAACTTGCGGCCGTTCTTTCTGGGAAAGGACGCGCGCGAGCTGGACCTGATCCTGGAGAAGGTCTACATCTTCGGGTTCAACTTCCGGTACAACGGCATCTCGCTCGGCCTGCCGCTGGCGACCATCGAATTCGCCATCCTCGACATGCTCGGCCGCATCGCGAACAGGCCTGTGGGCCAGTTGATCGGGGAGATCCACAACCGCGAAGTCGGCGTCTACGTGGCCACGGAATGGCGCGAGAAGCCGGTAGAGGAATCGATCGAGCTGATCAAGAAGGCCGTGGCCGCGTATGACGTGCAAGCGCTCAAGATCAAGGTCGGCGGGCTGATGTTCATGACGACAGACATGTACGCCGTGGGACCTCCGGGACGCACCGAGAAGATGATCCCGCTCGTGCGCAAGACGTTCGGCGACCGGATGGCCCTGTATGCCGATTCCAACAGCTTCTACACGGTGCCGGAAGCCATCCGCGTCGGCCGACTGCTGGAAGAGTATAAATACCGGTACTTCGAAGAGCCGGTGATGTACGACCACATCGAGGAGATCAAAGAGGTCGCCGACGCGCTGGCGATACCGGTTGCCAACGGGGAGCAGGACAACAGCTTCTACGGGTTCCGCTGGCTTCTCGCGCACGACGGCATCGATATCGTGCAGCCCGATAACTACTATTTCGGCGGCCTGATCCGGTCGATGAAGGTCGCGCGCATGGCGGCGGCGTTCGGAAAGATCATCACCCCGCACATGTCCGGCGGCGGGCTGGGGTACCTGTACAACATTCATTTCGTCTCCGCCGTGCCGAACGCCGGCGAGCATCACGAGTTCAAGGGACTGCGGACCGACGTTCAGTTCGAATGCAAGACCTCGCCGTTGAAAGTGGCCGGCGGCAAGATCAAGGTTCCCACCGGACCCGGGTTCGGAGCGGACTTCGACCCGGACTGGGTGAGGAAGCACCAGCCGGTGAAGTTGTGACCTTCTCCGCTATGCGGGGCGGTCCTCCTCGACGACCTTGAAGCCCATCAGATCGCCAAGGCGCTGAAGGGCGCGCACGTGGTCGCCATAGAACACCGCGCGATGCAGCATGGGCATCGCGCCCGCATACTTTGAGATGTCGCCGGTGCTGCTGGGCGGCACGATGGCTCCGGCGCCCCAATTCAGGAACAGGTGCCGGGCGTCACGGACGGTCTGAGTAAACTGCGTACGGCAGGCCAGCGGGCTGGTGCTCGTCTCGATGATCTTCCCGGGAACCGCCAGCATGGTATCGAGGTTGACGAGCTTCGCCATGGTGACCGGCTCTCCGACCTGCCACTGCACTTGCAGCGCAACGCCGCCCTGGCTGTCCGTCTGGTTGCGTATGACGAACGGCATGCGGCTGCCGTCGGGCAGCCGGGTAAACGAGGTGCAGTGGAACTGGACCACCGCGTTCTTGGCTTCGTTGATGACCGGATCCGTGATGAATCCAGGAGTGCGGAAGGCGTGGGCGAACAGCAGCATGGTCAGGGTGGAATCAATGTCGCCTTCGCACGCGCCGACGAAGCCGAGGTCGTTGAGCTTGCTGAAGGTGAGGCATCCGCGGGGGTCGCCCATGCAGGCCGCGCTGCAAATGCCCCGGGCGTTCTCCCTGATCATCAACTGTTTGACCGCGAGGTAATACCTGGCGGAATCGATGACTTCCTGGCGCGTGGGCTCGAGGATTCCTATGGCCGGCTTGATCCAGTACTGCTCCGCTTCGGCTTCGGCGGCCTTGGGATCGATTGATTTTGCGAGTTCCAGGATCTGTTCATTCCGGATCGTCACCAGTTCGGCGCCGAGCTTGTTCTTGACCTGTTCGGCGGAACAGGCGGCCTTCGTGCCGCGGGGTCCGTTCACGGCCAGGATTCGCGTCTGCTTCATCAGGGCCGGCACCCTCAGCAGGGCGATGGCTTCGTCGAGGTCTCTCCGGTCGTTGGTGGAGAGCAGGAGAACTTTCCTCTTCTTCCATTGCTGGTGCCACATCCAGCCGTGCCCGCTGAAGGGCTGGAAGTAGGAGACCGCCGGCTTATCCAGGCCGAAGCTGAGCTTCTCCAGAGTCTCGTAATCTCCGCCGTGTCCGGAAAGCCAGACGAGCAGCAGGCCGTCGGCCGACGCGGCCTTGGCAGCCACCTGGGCCGCGTCCGCGGGCGGGATGGTTTCACCGCCGATGAACTTGACATCGCCCAGTTTGTTTTCGAGGCCCTGGAGGTGCTGATCCATCTTGGTGATCTCCTCCTTGCCCCAGGTGAGGTACTGGACGGTCCGGCCGGTCCGTGCACTTGTGGTCGCTCCGGAGCGGCCGATGTAGACCTTATAAATCGTGGCCGGCCGCAATTTAGGCCATGCATCCGCCTCGGCGGCGGCCTCGGCCCGCGCCGCCTGCGCCCCGGGCAGGGCTCCCGCCGCAGCGATTGTTCCCACGAAACCGCGCCGCGTTACCGGATTGTTCATTGCAGTCCTCCTCAACCTTGCGCGCCTGGCCGGCTGCCGGTTTATTATAAACCAGCCGTGCCCGGTCTTCGTGGAAAGATTGCTAGTTGGCAACCGTGAAGAGGCTCAGAGACATCGGGCCGACGACGTCTCCGCGTTCGGTCTTGAGGCGGATCTGTCGCGCTCCTTCCGCCGCGGCGGCCGCAATTTCGACCCTGGCGGTGAGTTGTGTACCGGTCGCGTTCCAAGGCAACGCCATCCTGAGCCGCTATCCCATCACCGCGGTGCGGCGGATCCCGTTGCGGAACGGCAACGATCCTGTCGCCGGCCCGGCTGTGGTGGCCGGGGATTGGAACACCACGACCTGCAATTCTTCGAGCGGAGCGCGCTCAACCGCCTGGGTGAACGGACCGCCTGCCGCGACGTGCAAGACCCGCGTGCGTTCCGCACCCTGCCCGACTGGGTGCCCGCGTGGTGCTTCGCCTGTATTCGCTGGGCGTTGCGGAACCACGGCGGCCGGTGTCCGCTCAAGTTGGACTGGTTCGCGGCCCGCGGACTGCGCAGCCGCGAGCCGGTGGTCATCCACGAGCTGCGCGAGGGGCGGGCCATGCCTTTGTCGGACCATGACCCCATTGGAGTGGAGATCCTGGCGTGATCCGCATGGTAATTTTCCGGCTGGAGAACTGGCGTGGAGGTTCCGATCGTAGTAATCTGATGTCCCAAGGTTCGTAAGGAGGCTGATCGATGAATCGCAGAGAACTGCTTGCCCTGGCGGGAGCCGCTGCCGTCCCGCCGCCGTCCGGCGCCCGATTCCGCAAGGGAATCTGGTGCATGGCTTTTCCCCGAACCATGCCTTACCTGGACTGCTTCCGGCAACTCCGGCACGCCGGCTTCGAAGGCATGGATCTGCAACTGGGCCAGCATGTCAAGCTCTCTTCCACCACCGGCGAAGTCGAGCGGTTGGCCGATGATGCGCGCAAGGCGGGTGTAACGATCGTCAGCATGTACGTGGCGGAAGGGCTCAACGAGAATCCGCTGAATCACGCTTCGCCTGAAGTCCGCGCGCGCGGCCTGGCTGCGATTGAGAAAGCCATCGAGATTGCCGCGATCCTGGACCACTGTCCCCTGCTGCTTGTCCCGGGACGCCTCGGGAACGGGGCAAAGTTCCAGTTCGGATATCAGGCCACCTGGGACCGTACGAGCGCCGAGCTCCGCAAAGTGGTCCCCAAGGCCGCCGCAGCCAAGGTCGTAATTGGACCGGAGAATCTCTGGAACAAGTTCCTGGTCAGTCCATTGGAGATGCGCGCTTACATCGATCAGATGAAGAGCCCGTGGTTTAAGGTTCATTTCGATGTGGGCAATCCGCTGCAATACGGATACCCGCAGGACTGGATCCTGACGCTTGGAAAACGCATCACGCGCGTGCACCTGAAAGATTACAAGCTTTCGGCGCGATCCGAGCAGGGCCGCTTCGTTGATCTGCTGGAAGGCGATGTGGACTGGAAGGAAGTCATGGCCGCATTGAAACAGATCGGCTACGCCGGCTTCCTTTCCGCGGAAGCGGGACACAATCCCGACGATCCGGATCAGCTCAAGAACATCTCGCACGCCGTGGACAAGATTCTTGAAATGGCATGAAAGGGCTTATGGGATCCCCGCTTAAAGGCCGGTTGCGCGTGATCAACAGCGGGCAAATGGAACGACTGCATCAGGGCGCGCTGCAAGTGTTGGAGACGACCGGGCTGCACATCCGCGGGCGGTTCTTGCTGGAGGCCCTCTCCGGCGCGGGTTGCCGGGTGGATTTTGCCCGCCAGCGCGCCTGGTTCAAGCCCGACCTCGTGGAAAAGCAGATCGCGGCACAGCGCAACCGGTACCGCATGGTGCGGTCGTCGCTATGGTATCCCTTCTGCCGGGAGATGCCGGAAGACGATGTCGCACGCCCGGATGAGTGGGCCGTCGATTTCGGTTACGGCGCACCCGTGATCTACGATTACCCCAGCGGTGCGTATCGCGCGCCCACGGCCCGGGACCAGACGGACATGATCCGGCTGGGCAACGCTCTCCCGGAGGTGAAGGCGATCTGTGCGCCTTTTGTTTGCGGCGATGTCGATCCGCGCATCGAAACCATCGAATCGTCGCGGATTCTGCTGCGCAATACCCGCAAGCCGGGCTGGGTAGGCGTCAGCAGCGGCGCGGAGGTAAAGTACCTTGCCGAGTTTGCCGCTCTCGCGGCGGACCACCACGCGGAGGTGATGCGGTCGATGCCGCCCATTTTCGTGCACGCGTACTGTACCACCTCGCCGTTAAAGCTGGACACCCGCGCTTGCGACGTGCTCCAGGAGGCTCTCCGGCACAAGTTCCCGGTGAACTTCGCGCCCATGCCGATCCTCGGCGCAACGTCTCCGGTAACGCCCGCGGGAGCCGTTGTCGTGGCCGCGGCCGAAATTCTCGGGTGCATGACCGCGGTGACGCTCATCGATCCGGAGTTGTACTATTATGCAACCGCCATCTCCGGCGAGATGGACATGAAGACCACCCAGATCTGCTACGCAACTCCGGCGGCCATCCTCACTGATGCAGCGCTGCACCAGTTGTTCCGGGACAAGTACGGGATCGTGCTCAACGTGGAAGCCGGATACGTGGAAGCCAAATCGCCCGGCATCCAGGCAGCTTTCATGAAGACCTACCGGCAAATGGCGTTCGGCTGCACGGTGAGCACTTCGCTGCCGATCGGATTGCTCGATAATGGCGCCGTGTTCTCGCCGCTCCAGGCCATGCTCGATCTCGAGATGAACCAGGCCCAGTACCGGTTCGGCAGGGGCATCGAAGTCAACGACGAGACGATGTGCATCGATCTGATCAATCAGCTCGAATTCGGCGAGACTTCCACATACCTGGAGAACGAGCACACGTTCCGGCATTTCCGCGATGTGCTTTGGGTGACGCGGATGTTCGACCGGACGTACCGCCGCGGCGACATCGCGCCTCACCAGGAGGACCGGTGTCTGCTGGAAAAGGCGGATAAGGCCTGGCGCGACCTCGTCAGCCGCGAGAAGCCCCTGGAAGTGGACAGCCGGTTCGCGGCGGAACTGGACCGCATCGTTGAAGCCGCCAGGGCCGAATTGCTTGCTTAGGGGGCGCGCCGGCGAGTCGCTCTGCGGGCTGGCAGGGCGCAGAGCGGCCTGTTGAAACCGATACACGGCATCGGCGGACAGATTCGACGGCCTGGGATTTGTTTTCGACGAATCCAGAGGCGAGTCTGTGCGCGTCGCCGCTGGCGTACGCCGGCCTTCGACGACCGCGCGGGGTAGTGCCGTCTGTGCTCAGGCCGAAGTAAGCCAAGCCGTCGCATTCCGGTGCATCGGCGACGTTACGGCGCCTTGCAGAATCGGGTCGGCGGTGGACTCCAGGTGCTTCCAGAGCCGGGCGCGCAAGGCTTTCAACACGTCCGCGTAGGCTTTTTCGCCGGCCAGGTTCTTCCGCTCCCAGGGATCGTTTTGCAGGTCGTACAGTTCGATCAGCGGATGATAGGCGCGCGCCGGGTTGGGAGGAACCACCGTGTCGGATCGCGGCCGCCAGGATTGCGAAGGATCCATGAACGAGGGCGCCGCCGAGAAGTTGACAATCAGCCTATGGGTTTCGGTTCGCACCGAGCGGCAGGGATCGTAGTAGTTGTGATAGGTCAACTCGCTGAAAACGGCATCGCGCGGCGTGTACGGACGGCCGTCCAGCAGCGGCGCGAAGGAGCGTCCCTGTAGGTTTTCTGGAGCCGGGACGCCGAGCAACTCCAGGATGGTGGGCACGTAGTCGACGTTCGAGATCATCTCGCGCCGCCGTATGCCTCCTTGCCAGCCCTGGCGCCCCGCCATGCGCAACAGCAAGGTCACCCGCACGCCGGGCTCATACACCGAGCACTTGGCGCGGGGCATGGCGATGCCGTGATCGGTGGTGAAGATCACCAGCGTGTTCTTCTCCAGATCCAGATCTTCAACGGCTTTCAGGATGCGCCCCATCTGCTCGTCCATGTGATGGATAAGGGCCTCCATCTCCGCCAGCTCCGCACGCGTGCCCGGCGTGTCTTGCAGGTAGGGTGGAACGGCCACGCCGGCAGGATCGTCCGGCTGGAGGCCGGGCATGGTGAAATGCACGTCGCCGCGCGGATCGGCCGGAGCCCTGCGGTGCGGTTCGCTCGAGCCGGCCTGCATGTAGAACGGCCGGCCGGGGTTCGCGGCAAACTGCCGCAGTTTCTCAATGGTCGCATCGGCCACGGCGCGCGCCTGAGCGCCCGGGCTATAGTCGTCCAGTCCGCAGCGGCGCGGGCCGGAGCGCGTTTCGTGGATCACCCCGACTCCCGCGGTGGCATAACCGGCGTCCTTCAGGATCTGTCCCAGATGCCGTTCCTTCTCATACAGGTCCCAGGCGAAATCCGCGTGGGTGAGGCCCATCACGCCGTTGGAGTGCGGGTAGCGCCCCGTGAAAATGGACGAGCGCGACGGACTGCACCCCGGTTGCGAGCAGAAGCTGCGCTCGAACAAAACACCGCGGGCGGCAAACCGGTCGAGGTTGGGGGTCTGAACCGCGGCGGTCCCGTAGCAGTGGAGATGCTGTCCCAGATCGTGGCAATGGAGCACCAGCACATTGGGGCGGCTGGCGGGCGCCGCGGAAGTGAATCCGCCGCCCAGCGCGGCGGCCGAAGCCGCGCTTGCGAAATTCCTGCGAGTGGTCCTCATGAGCTTGGGAGCACGATCATAGCGCACCGGAATTTCGCGGGCAACGCCGGGGAGACCCGTGCGATCCTGTGGAAGGAGTCTCTTACCATGACGGATCTTCCTGTCTCCAGACGCTATTTCTTCTTCGGATCGCTCCTGGCGGGGGCGGTGCCGGCCGCGGGCTTCGGCAGTGTGCCCTCCCTGCGCGCGCTCGGCTACAAGCCCTTCTATGACAAGTTGAACGTTGCGGCCGTCGGGTGCGGCGGACAGGGCGGCGTCATCCTGAACGAAGCGGCCCGCACGGAGAACATCGTCGCGCTGTGCGATGTGGACTGGAACCGCGGCGCCGCCAACCTGAAGAAGTTCGAAAAGGCGCCGAAGTACAAAGATTTCCGTGTCATGCTCGACAAGGAAGGCAGGAACATCGACGCCTGCACCATCGGCATTCCGGACTTCATGCACGCCACCGTGGCGCTCGCCTGCATGGAGCGCGGCAAGCACGTCTACGTGGAGAAACCTCTGACCCGCACGCCATGGGAAGCGCGGCTGTTGCAGCAGGCGGCGGTGAAGTACAAGGTCGCGACCCAGATGGGGAACCAGGGCTTTTCGCACGAGTGCAACCGCGTGGCGGCTGAGATTGTGTGGTCGGGCGCCATCGGCGAGGTGACCGAAGCGCACATCTCCACCAGCCCTGGCACGTTCCCTACTGATTTGCGGCAACCGCCGCCGGAGAATCCGGTGCCGGAGACGCTGGCATGGGACCTCTGGCTGGGCGGCGCCGCGATGCGGCCGTTTAGCAGCTACTACGTGCCTTACAACTGGAGGGGCTTCCTCGACTTCGGCACGGGGCAGATCGGCAACTGGGCCACGCACACCGCGGGTCCCGTGCAGACGGCCCTGCAATTGGGCGCGCCGCTCACGGTGGAACGGCTGCGCAGCAAGGGCGACACGAAGTACACGTATCCGGTCAGCGCGGTGGTGCGGCTCGACTTCCCCGCCCGCGGCAAAATGCCGGCGGTCGCGGTGTACTACCACGAATCCACGCGGCCGGACGACCCGGGTGCCTACCGCGTGCCGGGCATGGAAAACGAAACCATCCTTCCGCCCGTGAACAACCTGACGGACAAGGGCCGGCCGATGGGCGGCGGATCCCGCCGGACAGGTGCGCGGCCATCGCGGCAGGCAGGCGGGCCGCGCACGGGCGCCGGCGGCCCCGGCGTGCCCGTGTTCGGCGAGCCCGGTCCCGGCAGCAGGCCGGGCATTCTCAGCGGAAACGGCTCGGTGTTCATCGGGACCAAGGGCGTGATGGCGACCTCAAGCCGCGGCGAGGGTGTCTGGCTCTTGCCCGCCAGCCGCTGGGCCGAGTACGAACTGCCCCCGCAGTTGCTGACGCGGTCGCCCGGCCACATGCTCGATTGGGTGCGCGCCTGCAAGGGCGGCGACCCCTCGTGTTCCGACTTCAGCATTACCGGCCCGTACGCGGAATGGCTCGCGCTCACGGCGCTTGCGCTGCACGTCCCCGGCAAATTGGAGTGGGACAGCAAGAATGTCCGCATCACCAACAATCCGGAAGCGGACAAGTTCGTGCGCCCCGTGTTCCGCAAGGGCTGGGACCTGAAGCTGTAACCCCGCTCCCATGAGCGCCGGAATTGAGCGACACTGGGAGAACCATGCGGTTCGTGTTCCTAGCCACACTGTTTCTGCCGCTGCCGCTGTGCGCGCAGGTGAAGATTACTCAGGCGGCGCCTGACCGTCTGCTGGTCGAGATCGACGGCAAACCTTACACGACGTTTCATCTGGCGCCGGGGGGCAACAAGCCCTACGTCTGGCCGCTCAGCACCGCTACCGGCCTGGTGGTCACCAGGCATTTTCCGATGGAAGAGTTCGCCGGTGAGATCAAGGATCATCCGCATCACCGCGGGATGTTCTTCTCTCATGGCGATATCAACGGGATCAACTACTGGGGCACCGAGCCTCTCACGGAGGCCGAAAAGGCCCGGGCCAAGAGCCAGCCGAAGGGACAGCCCCGGTTGCAGCGCGGCTCCATGCGCCTGAAGCGGGTGCTCCAGATGAAGGGCGGCCGCAACTCGGGAACCATCAAAGCCGCATTCGAAGGACTGGATGCCTCCGGCAAACCCGTCATGGCCGAAACACGCACCATCGTTTTTCATAAAGACCCCGTGCTGCGGACCATCGACTATGAGATCGTTATACAACCGCTCGAGAAACTCACCTTCCGCGACACCAAGGAAGGCACCTTCGGTTTCCGCCTGGCCACCTCAATGCAGGAGAACCAGGGCAGCGGGCGCATGACCAACGCCGAGGGCGCCCAGACGGAGAAGAACGTCTGGGGCAAACGCTCCGCCTGGGTGGATTACTGCGGGCCGGTAGACGGTCAAACCGTGGGGGTGGCGATTTTCGATCACCCTTCCAACCCGCGCCATCCGACGTACTGGCACTCGCGCGCCTACGGGCTGCACGCCGCCAACATCTTCGGCGTGCGCGATTTCACCGGGGACAAGACCAAGGACGGCAGCTTGACTATCGACCGCGGCCAGTCGCTGCGATTCCGTTACCGGGTGGTGATCCATCCGGGTGACACGGCCGCGGCCGGCATCGCGGGGTTGTATAAGGGATACGCATCGCGAAAATAGGAGCAGGGATGCGAGTATGACACGCATTACCCGGCGGGCATTCGCCCCGTCCCTGGCGGGAGCGATGGGCGCCGCAAAGGCCGCGGCCTCGCGCCCCAATATCGTCCTGATTCTCTCCGACGATCACAGTTACCCCTTCCTCGGCTGCTACGGGGACCCGGTGCTGCGGACTCCGAATTTCGACCGGTTCGCCGCCTCGGGCCTGCGTTGCGACAACGCCTTCACCACGGCGCCACAATGCGTCCCCTCGCGCACCTCGCTGCTCACCGGGCGGTCGCCGATCGCCGCGCGCATGGGGCGGTTCAACGCGCCCCTGCCGCCCGATATTTCCACGCTTCCCGAATGGCTGCGTCCGCTGAACTACTACACCGGGATCTGCCGGCGCCAGTTTCACCTCGACGGCACTCCGGTGGGGCCTGTCTCGGAGGAACTCTACCGCGCCATGAGGACCTTCGACCGGCGCGTCGATTTCCTGGACCGCGCCTCGCCGCGCGCCGAGACACGCAGCAAGCTGGATGCCTTCTTCGAACGGCGGCCGAAGGACCGGCCGTTCTTCCTGTGGGTGAATTTCGACGATCCGCATCACCCCTGGGACCGTGACGCCCTTTCCCCCGCGCACGACCCGGCGAAGATCCCGGTGCCGCGCTACCTTCCGGACCTGCCCGGCGTGCGCGGCGACCTGGCCCGCTACTACGACGAGATCGGCCGCATGGACGAGGAGTTTCAGTGGGTGCTCGACGCGCTTGACCGGCGCGGTTTGGCCGCCAACACCCTGGTTTTGTTCATGGGTGATAACGGCCTGGCGTTTCCGGGCGGCAAGGGCTCGCTGCACGATCCCGGGTTGCACGTGCCGCTGCTGGTGCGCTGGCCGGGGGTGGTGAAGCCGGGCGGAGTGACGCGCGAGCTGATCTCCGGAGAGGACATTCCGGTCACGCTGCTGGCGGCGGCAGGGGGCACGGCGCCCAAGGAGTGCACCGGCCGCAGTTTCGTGCCGCTGCTGCGCGGCGAATCCTACCGGGGCCGCCAATACATCTTCGGCGAGCGCGGCACGCACAGCGCGCCCACCGTGTACGACGAGCGCACCACCGCCGCCGGATGGGACGTATCGCGGTGCATCCGGTCGCAGCGCTACAAGCTGATCTACAACTGCACGCCGCACATGCGCTACGAGCCCGTCAACAGCGCCCGTGAGGCCTATTGGAAGGAAATGACGGCCGCCCACGAGGCGGGCCGGCTGCCGCGGGAGTTCGAGACCCGCTACTTCAACCCGAAGCGGCCCATCATCGAGCTGTACGACCTGGAAAAGGATCCGGCGGAGCTGAACAACCTGGCCGGGCGGCCCGAGACCGCGAACATCGAACGGGAACTGAAGATCGCGCTGGTAAAACGCATCGTGGAAACCTGGGACTTCGTGCCGTTTCCGATCCGGGTGTGAGATCCGAGTTTCCGGCAAAGTATACTCTGTAACAAGGGGCGAAATTCAAGATGTGGCTTGTGTTTATCGTCATTGCGCTTCTGATCGCTCTGGCGGCCTATGAGTACCGGCTGCGCCGGCCGGACCAGCTTGTCCTCTACGAAAGCGCCGGAACCATACGGCTGCGCGGCGGCGCGTTCTACCCGCGCCACTTCAGCCTGGCGCTGCCTGGAACCACGCACCAGATCGAGCTCAAAATCGACGGCATCGCCCGCGGCAGCGTCCAGATCCGGACCTCGCTGGTGGTCACGGTCGCTCCGTCCCGGGAGAACCTCGCCAGCCTGGTGCGCGTGGGCGGATGGGAGCGGGACGCCGTGACGAAAGCGGCCAGGGAGTTCGAGACCGTGATCCAGGGCCTGGTCAAGGCGTTCACGGAGGCGTACCTGATCGAGGAGCTATCGTCGGAAAAGCTCGCCGGACATCTTTCGGCCGCCATCGAGGCGCGCACTTCGCGTTTCGGCCTGGAACTGGTATCGCTGACGGTGCAATCCATCGACGCCGCCGATCCCGAGATTGCCGAAGCCATGCGGCGCCGCGAATCCGCGCGGATCCTGGAGCAGACCGAGTTGCTGAACCAGTCGGCCCGCGTCTCGGCCGCTCGCGCCAAACTGGAGGCCGACGAGCAGATCGCCCTCGCCGAACACGGCCTGGAACTGAAACGCTACGGGCTGCGCGAGGCGGAACTCGAGCGCGAGGCCGTGCTGGCCGAGAAGCGCACCAGCGAGGAGCTGAAACGCAGCCGCATGAGGCTGGCCTATGAGAACGAAGAGCTGGCGGTCCTGAAAAACAGTCCCGAACTGCTGCTGCTCAGCCCGCAGGCGGCGCGCCTGGCCGAGGCGAGCCAGAATCTCAGGAACGCCCGCACCGTCGTCTCGCTGGGGTCCTCCGATGCCGAGCGGGAGTCGCGGCTCTCCGGTTTGTTCCAACGCTTCCTCGAGCTGGTTCTGGAGGGGGACCGGAAACAACTGAAGTCCGATGGCGGGGGTGAAGGCTCCTAGCCTGTCCGGGACCGTCGCATGCCCCAACCTCGCTTGTCGGACCTGTTCGCGCTTCGCCCCATCCGGGCCGCGGTGGTCTCGGAGATCAGCGAGGCAACTGCCGCCTCGCCGGTTCCCGCCGATGAGCGGGTGAACTTCCACATCGGCAACCCGGTCCAGGATCCGCGGCTGGTGGAGCTCTACGCGCGTATCGCGCTCGGATTGCCGCCGGCCGGCGGCGCCGCCCAGGGCGATCCCGCCGCTGCCCTTTGCGCCGAGCTGGGTTGGGATGAAAAAGGCCGCGACAAGATCGAGTTTCTGCTTCAAATGCTCCGCCGCAGCGCTCCGTACCTGCCGCGCGGCGGATACCTGAGGAGCAACCCCGGAGAGCTGATCCGGCTCTTCAACGAATGGCTGACAAAGCAGCCTGAACCCCTGGTTTACGACTTCGGGGAGAAGACCGGCCGGCGCGAGGTCATCCTGGCTTCCGGCGGGATCTCCGAGGCGTTGCGCGTTTTCTTTCACGCGCTGGCCACCAAGCTGCAACACCTTCCGGCGCTCCTTTTCACGCACGGCATTTCGATCCCCGCTCATCACCGGCAGTTCGATGCGCTCCGCTTTCAGGAGTTGCCCGACGCCGAGACCGCGGCCATCGAAACGCTCGAGAGTTCGCTCGAACGGAACCCGTCGAACCCGGCCTTCGTCCTGCTGGGGCAGGTGCTTTCGGAAGAGTCCCGGCGCGTGCTGCGGCTGATCAGCCGCGACCGGCCCCTGTTCCTGGTCGAAGCCAACGACGCGCCGAATCATCTCTCGCTGGCGCGCGAAGCGAAGATGATGGACCGCACCCTGCGGTTTCTCACTCCCGGCATCTTCTCTCCGCGCCTGCGGCCGCTCTCCACCGTCTTCATCGCCGGCTACGAAGAGTTCGTCCGCATGATTGAGACCGTGCACTTTCAACTGAAAGGCACACCATCGGCGGCGGAGGTGGAGCTGCTCACGTTCCTGTTGAAGTGCGGCAAGGTGGAAGACGCTCCCCGGGAGGTTGTGGAGGAGCCGCTCTTTGAGGAGAACTCCCCCATACCCGCCGGCCTGGAGCGGGCCGGCGCCGCCGCCATCGCCCGCGTGGGAGCCCGCGGAGCGCGCCTGGCGGGCGCGCAGACCGCGCAGACCGCGCGGGTCCAGGCGCGTGTCTCCGTGCTCGTGGAACGGGCGGCCGAACGGCTGGCTAACATTCGCGTCTCCGGACGTCACGCCGCGTTTGCAAGCGATCCGCTCGAGGGGCTGAGCTTTGAGCAGATTCTGAAGGAGCTGCCGGAACGCCGCGCGGAACTGACGGCCGCGTTCCACTCGTCGTTTCTGGCCCATCATCCCGAGTACCGGCTGGATGCTTCCATGGTGGTGAGCGGCTCGGCGCGCACGGCCCTGGGCCTGCTCGGGTTTCATTGCGGAATCCGCGAAGTGGTCATTCCGGACCTGAGCTGGACCTACGAGCACTGCTTCCCCAGCGTCACCTCCGTCCCCCTCACGCGCGACTTCGAACTCGACGTGCGCAGCCTCATTGCGGCCGTTGAGGATAAGATGCACCGGGATCCGGAGTGGGGAAAATGCGGAGCTGTAGTATTCAACAATCCCCACAACGCCACGGGCCAGGTCTTCAGCGAGGCCGCGCTGCGCACGCTCCTGTGTCACTTCCTGGAGCGGGGCATCTTCGTCATCGACGATCTCTCGTACCAGAACGTCGCGCCTTCCAGGGACCTGGCCGGGCCGATGACCCTGCGGCAGTTGGCCAACGAGCTGACGGATCTTGGCTACATCTCCACCGGACAGGCCGGCCGGCTGATCACGGTCCATTCCCTCTCGAAAACGGATTGCCTGGCGGGCGCCCGCCTGTCCGTAGTGGAGATCCGCGACCAGGAGATGCGCGCGCGCTTCAAGGCCATCAACGACACCATCGAGCCGAACACCGGAGCGATCCTCCTCGCGTACCTCTTCTACCGCCAGGGCTCGCAGAGCGCCGGCTCGTACTGGCGGCTTCGCAACCTCATTTTCGAGGAGCGGATGAGCGCCATCGAGAAGGCCACCGCGGACCTTCCGCCCAATCGCAATTTCTTCGGCATCACCATCACCCGCCCGGCCGGCAGCATGTACCCGCGCATGACGCTGGCGCGCCTGCCCGCGGGCATTTCGCTCGATTGGATCGCGTCGGGGCTCGCCCGCCAGGGCATCGGCCTGATCCCCCTCTCCACGTTCGCGCACACGGAAGAGGGCTTCGAGACGGCGCGCAAGTCGTTCCGCATGACGTTGGGCGGCGCGGACGGCGCCGGCCGCCTGCTGGCAAAAACACGCCGCGTTCTGATCGACCTGAACCGGCTCATCGCCGAGGAGGAGTCGCACTACAACCGCAAGTGGCTGGCGCTCTCCGGCCGCCGGGTTCCGCACAGGCTCGACGGTCCCGCGATCCGGCGTCAATGGGCCGCGTTTGCGGACGAAGTGTTGGCCGGCTGCCGCCATCAGTTGCGGGCGGAGCCGTCATCCCCTGCCGGGTTCCTGGGGGAGCGCACGGAGGTATTCAGGGTGCGCTTAGAGGACCGTCTGGAGATTGCCGAGTCGCGGCTCGCGTTGGCCGAAGCCGAGGAGGGCAGAAAGCTCGAGTGCCTGCTGGAGCAGGAGTTCTACAAGGACGACCTGGCCCGGCGGCAGATTGTGTTCCGGCAGCGGCTTTACGACCGCACTGTGCACCCCACGCAGATGTACTCCATACAATCGGAGCTGCTGTGGGAGCGCGCCATCGATCTCATGATCGCGGGGCGGCCGGTCACCGGGGAACTCACCGCGGCGCTGGCGCGCGAACTCGCCCGCGAGTTCCAGGGCTTGAACGTGGCCATCGACTCCCGCGGCGAAGCCGACGAGCTGCTCCTGGATCTCGGCACGATGATCGCGGCCGAGGACTTCGCCCGCTTCAACTCGGATGTGGAACGCAAGGCCTTCCTCTCGTATTGGGGAGATTGGGACGGCAGCAACCGGCCTTCGGGACAGGGACACCGCCTGATTGCCACCGTGCTGATGGAGAACGTGGCGCGCATGGGACGGCTGCTTCGCATGCTGCTGAAGGCCAACCCCGCGCTGCAACTCGATCCCCAGTTGATCCAGGAGGTGCACCGGCTGCCGCACACCAACCGGCGGTTCGCCGCGCTGTTCGACGAAATCACCGACCTGACCACGCAACTCGAACGCCGGTACCGCGGCCTTCTGCCGTACGGCGTCCAGCCGGGAGTCGCCCGCAGGCTCGGAATGAAATTGCGGCTGGCGCGCGATCCCGTCTTTTCGCTCTGGGAGCACAACGACCGCCTGGAACGCCGCATGCTGGAGCTGCGGCGCAAACGCAGGAGCACCCTGGAGTATTACTTCACGCTGAACAAGTCCCTGCGGAAGACCCTGCGCGGTCAACTGGGCGAAATCAGAAAACACCTGAAGGACACCGGTTTCGCCCTGGCCGCCGCGGGTTACCGGGACCTGCTTCAGCGCGTGGTGATCACCCCGCGCATCCACCAGAACATGGTGACCTCGCCGGACCCGTTCGCCATTGACACGACCGTTCACAACATCGTCGAGCTCAATGAGATTGCCGGACGGCACGGCAATCCGGGTATGGTTCTGGCGCTCCAGGTGAGCATGTCGTCGGACGCGGAGGCGCTGATCTCGCTCGACCGCAAACTGCGCGCGGAGCGCGAGCGCGTGCTGCGGTCCGGTTGCCCCGAGCTGGCGCCCGTCTGGCTGGTGCCGCTTTTCGAGGACGTGGACGTGGTGTGCAATGTCCCGGCGTACCTGGGAAAGCTTTGGGATTACGCCGTGCAGAGCCGCCGTCTGACGGAAACCGCGGAAGAGCGATTCTCCGGGATGGTCTGCGAGTTCTTCGTGGCCGGATCGGACCTCAGCCAGCAGATCGGCCAGTCCGCGGGCCTGGCGGCGTTCAAGAACGCGAAGTTCGAAATCGTGCGCTGGCTGGCCGAGCGGGACCTGGTGGGCAGCGTGCGCATCAAGATGGGCAGCGGCGAGCCCATGCAGCGGCAGGGCGGCTACTACGCGCCGCTCTCCGGACGCCCGGCGTTTCTGCCGGGCCCGGAAAACGAGCGTACCCTGGCGCAATTCGTCGAACCCTCGGCCAAGAGGAGCGCCCGGTACGCCACCACGCCGCTGATGGGCATTTTCGCGAGCGGCGACCTCAGGACCTTCCAGAGCAATCTCTCGGAACGTTTGCGGCACCTGAGGGCCGCGGAGATCGCGCAGGTGTTCCACCATGTCGCCGAAGCGCAGCGCTTCTCCATGAACGAGCTGCGCAGAGCCGCCGAGCCCCTGACCGAAACGCGCCTTCAATTTACCAAGCGCGGGATCCAGGAACTCCGGCGGCTTACCATCGGGCTGGAGGATGAGCTCTTCGACGAGTTCATGAAGCTCTCCACGGAGAACTTCCGCCGCATCCTCTACGGCAGAGACGAGGACGTGGTTGGCATCTACGTCATCTCGTATTTCATCGCGCGCACCATGCCGCCTTTGCGCGACCGGCCGACCGTCCGCCCCACGCCGGGTCTGACCGCCAGCCGCGGGCAGAAGATCCTGGAACGCATCGCCGCCACCATACCGCTCTCCCGCTACGGGAGCTCTTTGCGGGCCATCGCCCATAACCAGGCGCAGACCTTCGTGCTGGGGATCAACCAACTCACCACCGGACTGTTCCGCGCTCTCAATGCGTTCGCGCGCATGCGTTCCTCAGAGGGCGAAGGCGTGCTGGCCCTCCGCATCCTGCCGTACCTGCCGGTATATGAGATCCTCCAGACGCTGCGCCTTTACCACGACGTGGACTTGCGCTGGCTGGCGCGCATGGAGCGCGGATTCCCAGCCGGCAACTCCGCCTTCACCGTGCTCCGGGAAGATGTGGACTCGATCCCGGCGGTGGTGCCGCTGTTTCAGAAGGAGGTCCTGCGGCGGCACGGCGTGAACGTCTCGGAGTTCTTCGAGGGCGACCGCTTCCTGCCGCGCCTGCTCCCAACGCTGCGGCCCGACCTCGCCGTGCTGCTTCAACCGGATCTTTTCAACACCAGCCCGGATGCGCTGTTGGGTGCGATCGGGAGCACAGTGCCGGCGCAGTGGCGCGAGGAGGTCGAGCGCCTGTTGGAAGTGCCCCGCCAGATCCAGGGGTGGCGCGAGAAGGCGTGGGGACTGCTGGAAGAGCCCGTGTTGACGCGCGTATCGAGTTTCGTTGAACTGGCGGTGGCGCTGCACTCGGTCGCGCAGCGCAGTCCGGCTCTGGAAGCGGCGTCCGGGCCGGTCATGCCCCGGCTGCGGCGCGATGCGGCGGCTTTCCTGAGCGGCCCGGCAGAGGATTCGCTCCAACAGTTCCTGCACGCCGCTTTCGAATACCTTTCTTCCGTTCCACGAGGTTCGGTGGAACTCCCCACCAACATCGTCAGGGCGATGAAAGAGGTAAAGCGGATCATCCGGATCGAGGACCTGGCCCTCTCGCCGCACGAGCAGGAGATGCTGCGGTTCTATCTCCTGCAAATCGCGCGAGCCGCGGGCGAGAACGGATAAGCCGGCCGCCCCAGCCGGGGCGGTCACCGGAAGGTCCGCAGCCGGGTCTCCGCCAGGTGTGGCACGCCGTTGAAGCTGAACAGCATCAGATCGCCGTCGCGATAGCGGAACGTGCTGATGGCGCTGTTGTACATCACCCCCGCCACCCGCATGAGCTGGGGACCGCCGGCTCCCACCGCCAGCCCCGCCGCGATCGCGATCGGAGTCGCCGAGGTGAACACCGCGAGTGCCGCGCCGCTCCCCAGCGCGGGCAGGCCGCGCAGGTTGCGCTCGATGCGCCGGTTGAATTCCGGCCAGGACTCGATGGCCAGATCGAAGCGGCCATCGATCCACGCGCGCACAATGGCGAGGTCCGAGGGCATCCAGGTGTGATGCGCCGTGTGCCCGGGGTCGGCGAGCGCCGCCGCCAGCGCCTCGTACTCGCGCGCGAACTCCGGATCCGCGCCGGCCAGGCGCGGCGGCACCTCGCGGTAGACGCCTTCCAGGTCGAACTCGTTCCAGGCCGCGTCCACCTCGGGCTTGGGCATCGCGAGGCCCGCGTCCTTCGCCGCGCGCCACGTTTCCAGCGCGGTCTCGCGCTGCCGTTCGAGCGCGCCCGCCACCACCGCGCCGAACCGTATGCCCTCGGCCGCCAGGTACCGGCCGAGCGCCCGCGCCTGCTCGCGGCCCAGTTCGGAAAGCGTGTCGTAGTGGTTGCGAAGGCCGGCCTGTCCGTGCCGGAAGAAGTAGATCTGCATTACGCGATGGCCAGCGGCCGTATGGGTGATCCGGTGCCCCCGCGGAACTTCAGGGGCGACGCGACAAACACGAATTCGTAAGCGCGCCGCGCCGCGAGTTCCTCCAGGTTCAGGCACTCGATGATGTGAATGCCGCTTTCCACCAGCAGATGCACGTGCACCGGCATGCTGGGCGCGGGCACCAGCTCGAAGGCCAGCGTGTCGGATCCCGCGGCGAAGATGCCCGCGCGGCTCAACCAGCGCGCGCCCGATTCGGCGGGGCCCGGCCCGCGCACCTGCGAGACGAACCGCGGCGCATCGTTCCAGAAACGGCCCCAGCCGGTGCGCAGCAGCACCACGTCGCCGGCCTGAATATCGACGCGCTCGGCGCACTCCACGGCCCTGAGGTGTTCCGGCGTGATCTCGAAATCCGCGGGCAGTGCGTCCACGCCCTCGTGCCCGGCCACGTCCAGCAGCACGCCGCGCCGCAACACCGGGGCGATGGTGTCCACGGAGTGCTCCCTCACGCCGCGATCGTAGGATTGCGCCGCCTCCGCGTCCACGCCGCCGCGCAGCCTGCCCCCGCAGGAGAAGTGGCACAGCGCGTCCATATGCGTGCCGGTGTGGCCGCTCATGGTGATGGCGTCCGCCGCGGAGCTGGTGCCGCCGGGCGCCACGAAATCCCCGTGCTTCTTGGTCAGCCCGAACAGGTACGGCGGATGGTTGGGGTGATGCGGCATGCCGGGATAGTAGGGCTGCGCCAGGTCGTACACGGTGGCGGAGCAGAGCGTCTTGAGCAAATCGGCCGTCACGGCGAAACTCCCCCTGCTGTCCATCTTACCCGCTTCGTGTATAACGGTACACATATGCTCGCCCTGCTGCTGTGGTTCGCGCTGGCGGGCCAGGCGGAAGACCTCCACCGCCTGGTGCATGATGGCAAGATCGACGAATTCCACGCGAAAGCCGCCCAACTGCGCGCGGCCGACCCCATCTGGAAAGACCTGCTCGACGTGCTGCTCGAAGCGGCCGAAACCCGCAAGGACTACACGCTGGCCCTTCGCCGTGCCCGCGAGGTCATGAAGGACGGCGGCGACCCGGCCATACGCGCCAAGGCGGCCTACGTGCTTGGCCGCGCCGAGGCGCCCTCCGGACACCGCGAGGAGGCCATCGCGGCTTTCCGCGCGGTGCCGGACGATGCCGAAAATTCGGACTTCGCCGTGGCCGCTGCCACGGCGCTCGCCCGGGAAGGCGAACCGCGCCAGCTTCTCGAAGACAGCGAGCTCGATGTGGGGGAGCGCCGCCGCGAGAAGTGGCAGAAGAACGACGAAGTGTTCGCCGCGCTCGGGCTGCGCGAAGGGCACTGGGTGGCCGACATCGGCGCCGGAACGGGCTACTTCACACTGCGGCTCTCACCGCGCGTGGGCCCCAACGGGCGTGTGCTGGCGGAGAACATCTCGCGCGATCAAGCCGCAATCCTGGAGCGCCGCGTCCGGGAACGCGCGCTGGAAAACGTCGAAAGCATTCTCGGCGTGCCCGACGACCCGCGCCTGCCCGCGGGAAAACTGAACGCCGTGCTGATCGTGAATACCTACCACGAGATCGAGCCGTACCAGACCATGCTGCGGCGCCTCCATGAAGCGCTCGTGCCCGGCGGGCGGCTGGTGATCATCGATCCCGTCCCCCGCGGTGAGACCCGCAAGCAGCAGACCGGCGCCCACACGCTCTCGCCGGATTTCGCCGAAGCCGAGCTGCGCGAGGCAGGCTTCGAAATCATGGACCGTCAGGACAGGTTCAGCAAGGCGCCGAACCATTGGGACTGGATGCTGGTCGCGGTCCGCTGAGCGCTACTCCAGCTTGCGATTGCGGTTCTGCATCATCCACTCGAGGCCCTGCCGCCACCACTGGCCCAGCGGGCCTTCGAGCGGGCGCGTGAGCTTGGCCGGCTTGATGGAGAGGGTGGCCGTCAGGGTCTCCTCGCGGAAGTAGCCGGCTTCCTCCATGATGTTGCCGTCCGCGGCGATGATGCGGCTTTGCCCGTGCGAGGAGTCGCGCAGGTTGGCCGGGTCCGCGGGCGTGTTGGCCGCCACGACGAACATGCCGTTCTCCACCGCCCGCGCCATCATCTGCGCGCGGTAGGGGATCAGCTTCGATTCCGAGGTCATGCCCGATTCCGAGCTGACATAATAAATCACCCGGGCGCCCTGCATCGCCGGCAGCCGGACGAGCTCCGGATAGCGCTCGTCGTGGCACACGATCACGGTGGACGGCACGCCCTCGAGTTCAAAGAACGCGATGTGGTTTCCGGGCGTGGCCCACTTTTCTCCCGCCAGGTACACCTTGGCATACCGCTCCACCAGCTCGCCCCGCGAATCGAACACCACGGCGGTGTTGTAGGTCTTCCCGTTGGCCTTGTACACGCTGCCGACGATCGCGGCGATCTTGTTGTCGCGGCACGTCTTCCGGATGCGCTCCTCGGCCGCTTCCAACTCCGCCGCCGTGGGCTTCATCACCGCGTCCTTGTGGTAGCCCGTCAGCGCGCACTCGGGAAACGCGGCTACGCGCACGCCTTCGCGTGAGAGCTTTTCGAGCGCCAGCACGATGCGGTCGCGGTTGTCGTTCAGGTCGAAAGACGAACGGAACTGCACCGCCGCGACTTTGAGCTGCACTTGGGCCACCAGCGGCGCCGCCAGGAATAACGCGGGAAGTAACCTCATAGGTCTACAAGGATAACGCTATCGATCGGTAACGTACTATCCCCTATATTTTTTCGCCGGCTTCTCACCCACCTATACAGGAAGCGACGGCAAGCGAGTTTTTGCGAGACCGCAGGGGCCGGGGGGAGAACGGGGGACGCCGGAAGGGCCGTCGCGCTTACTTCCGAAGCTCTTCGGACCCCTGCGCTGGGTTTTATTTCACCCAGTCCATGCTGCCCGTATCGTGGCGGCGGGGCTGGGTGCGGGCGGTGGCAAGGTAAGCTTCTATCCGCTTCATAACTTGCGGGTTGGCCGCCGCTACGTCCTTCTGCTCTCCCGGGTCGTTCTTCAGGTTGTACAACTCCAGCCTGGCGCTACCCGCCGGCCGCACGGCTTTCCAGTCACCCATGCGCACGGCCTGCCACATGCGGTCGTCGCGGAACTTCTTGCCTTTCTGATCGTAGGCCTGGAATTCCCAGTACAGGAACTCGTGGGGGGGCTGCGGCTTGCCCGTGATAGCGGGGAGCACGGAAACGCCGTCGATGCCCGCGGGGGCTTTCACGCCCGCAATCTCGGCAGCAGTGGGCATGAAATCCCAGAAGGCCCAGGCGAAATCGCTGGTGCTTCCCGGTTTCACCTTGCCCGGCCAGCGCACGATCATGGGCGCCCGGATGCCGCCCTCGTAAAGCTCGCCTTTTTCGCCGCGCAGGTTGCCGTTGCTCTTGAAAAACTCGTAGCCTTTGCCCTCGCCGCTGTGGGCGCCGTTGTCGCTGGTGATGAACACCACGGTGTCCCGCTCCAGTTTGTATTCCTTCAGCATGGCGAGCAACCGTCCGATGTAGGCGTCCGCGCGCGTCACCATGGCGGCGTAGGTCTTGTGCCCCTTGGGCCACGATTCGCCCTCGTACGGCGCCAGGCTGGGGATTTCGAATTTGGCGTGCGGCAGCGTGTAGCAGGCGTAGAGAAAGAAAGGCTTGTCCCGGTTCTCGCGCAGGAACTGAAAAGAACGCTCGGCGATGACGTCGGCGCTGTACTGCTTGCCGCCAAGCGGGAACTTCCGGTCGTTGTCCCACAGAAAGTCGGGGTAATAGGAGTGCGCGTGTACCTGGTGCAGATAGCCGAAAAAGTTGTCGAACCCGTGCCGCGTGGGCACGCCGGTGGAACCCGCGTCGCCCAGTCCCCACTTGCCGAATCCGCCGGTGGCATAGCCCGCTTTTTTGAGCAACTGGGCCACAGTGAAATCATCCGCCAGGATGGGTATGGTTCCGGCGTTGGCCCGCACGGCGGCATGCCCGGTGTGATAACCGGTCATGAGCGCGCACCGCGAGGGCGCGCACACCGCTCCCCCGGCATAGAAGTTCGTAAAACGCGCGCCCTCCGCGGCGGCCCTGTCCGTGTTGGGAGTCTTGATGTAGCGCTGGCCGTAACAGCCGAAATCGCCGGACCCCAAATCGTCCAGCACGATGAAGAGGATATTCGGCGGCCGCTTGCCGGCGGCGCGCATGCCCGCCGCAAGCGCGGCGGAGCCGAGGAACTGCCGTCTGGTCTGGCTCACCCGTCCACGATAGCGCAAACTCCCGCGCTAAAGAAACGCCATGGTCTTGATGCCGGAGACGTCAAAGCCGCGGCGGCACCGCTTGCACGTCACTTTGTCTTCCGCGAGCACCATGTAGCTCTGGGCCTTCTGGAAACGCACGCGGTCGCGCTCGTCGCCTCCCGGCGGCATCCGGTCCTTCTTCTTCCGCACCATCCACCGCAGAATGTAGGTCTCCGAGGTGCGGCACCAGGGGCAATTCAGCGACGCCGGCCTGGTGCCGGGCGATTCGGTGTAAAAGGCGCGCTCGTCCACGTCAGCGTTCCTCAGAAATGGTCCATCTCATTGTAAATCACGGCCGCACGCCGCCCGGTGTCCACACATCTGCCGCGCGGTTGCGGCGCAGTACGTACAGCTTTCCATCGCTGGCGCGGACTTTGAAGAAGTCATCCTCCGGCGTGCGCCACTGGGCGGTCACCTCGATCACTCCGTAGGTCACGCCGTCGATTTCGAAGCGTACCGGCCGCTCCTCGGCGGCGTGGCCGGAATGGCAGAACACGCGCACGAAGGTGATGATCGCACGCTTTGTTCCAAATTGAAACGCCGGTTTCAAAGCGGCACACCCTAGAACTTTAGTTCTACGTAATCCCAAGAAAATTAAGGCAGTTTTCCTTGGCATCCGGGTTGCTTTCCCACTCACGCTGCCGCACGAAATAAGGCAGTCTGAAAGAGATGCAGTCAAGGAGCCCTCCCGAGGGGAGGGGAAGAAACCCATGCAGACCGAGAAGCCTTCTGTTCGCCGCCATATACTCCCCCGCGCCACCCGGGATCACATCGTCCTGGAGAACCTGTCCCTGGTCAGAGCCATCGCCGTGCACGTTCATGACAGCCTGCCCGTGCACGTGGATCTGGACGACCTGGTGCACGCCGGCATCCTGGGACTGTTCGACGCCGCGGAGAAATACGATGAAGGCAAGCAGGTGGCGTTTCAGGCTTACGCGAAGCACCGCATCAAAGGCGCGATTCTGGACAGCCTGCGGGAGCTCGACTGGGCCTCGCGCGACATGCGCAAGCGCCACAAGAAGGTCGAAGCGGCGGTGCGCGATCTCTCCTCGAAGCTCGGACGCACGCCCGCGGAGTGGGAGGTGGCGGACAGTCTGGGGATGGGGCTGGAACGCTGGCGCCGGATGATGCTGGAGCTGCGCACGGTGGGTCTGCTCTCGGCTTCCGGCCGCGGCGACACCGACGGCGCGCCCGCGCCGGAATTTCCCGCTGAACCGGATACCCAGCCTGATCGCGTCTGCGCGCACACCGAACTCAAGCACGCCGTGCAGCGCGCTCTCGGGCAGCTTCCCGAGCGTTACCGGCGGGTGATGTCGCTCTACTACACCGGCGAGCTCACCATGAAGGAAATCGGCGAGGCGCTTGGGGTGAACGAAAGCCGCATATCCCAGATCCACAAGTCGGCGCTGGAGAAGATGGCGGCGGCCCTGCATTCCGAAGGCATTCACTCCAGCCGCGCCTTCTGTTAGCCCGCATCTTCGAGCGGGCTCCGGCGCGATCCTACGGTGTGCCCGGGAGGCAAACGGCAGGCCCGCCGGGGCCGGAACTTTTCGCAGCAGCGCGGGGGTCAACACCACCGTCGCACCCCGCGCGAGATGCCGCGCGAGCGCCGTCTCGAGCGCCCGATCGTCTCCCGCCTGCGCGCTGAGCGCGATGGTCTGCTCGAAGTCCTGCACTTCGAGGATGGATTCCTCCGCCTCCCACACCAGCCAGAAGGGCTGGGCGGAACTCCGGCCACGTCGGCGCTCAACGGCGGCAAGGTTTAGCGCGTCGCCATCAAGTAGAAGGCATTGCGGCCGGAGCGCAGGTCCTTGCCGTACGTCAGCGTGAAACTCGCGCCGGGCACGCGCAGCTTGGCCTGCACCCCGGCATCGCAGAGCCATTTGGACGTGCCGGCCATGCGGCCCGCATCCACAAACGGACTGAGCTTCACCGCCAGCAGCGCGTGCGTGTAGACGTTCTTGTCCATCTCCCAGTTCGACAGCGCGTAAGTGCGGCCCATGGGCGCGTTGCCTTTGCGTCCTCCACGCGTGCCGATGTGGGCCCGCATCCAGAGGTCGTTGTCCCGCTCCAGGCCGAGCGCGAACCATTCGTCGAAGGGCGCATCGCCGCATATTTTCCCGGCGCGAACGCGGTGTGCGATCGCCCAGTCCTCTCCGCTCATGCGGGGCAGCCAGCGCGTGGCGAGCCCCGCCTGGAAGCGCTTGAAACGCCGCGCCAGGGCGGAGGAGAAGCCGGCGGCGGTTTCGAAGCGGTGCTCGGGAACGTGCCACAGTGTGCGCTCGACCCGCCCCAGGTGCTTGAGCTGATAGCTCGCGCCGGACGAATCGCGGCGGGCAAGCTCGACGCCGGCGGACCACTTCCAGCGTCCCGCAAAGCCCACGACCTCGCCGCTCAGCGCGCCCCGGCGCAAGTGTGGCGCCCCGCCGCCGGGGATTTCCCACTGCTCGTCCCGAAGATCCAGGCCCAGGCGATATCCGAACCGCGGATCGTGCCCCAGGGGCCCGGAGAGCGCCGCCCATGCGCGCCGCTTTTGCGCGTCCCAGCGCACCAGCGACTCGACGTTGATGGCCGAGCGCCCTATGTTGAAGTACTCGGGATACACGGTCTGATACGCCGCGCCGCGCAGCACGGAAACCAGCGCCGCCAGCGCGCCGCCGCCCCACCGGTCGCGCTCGCGCCCATGGAGGGACGCGTCGAAGGAGCCGTCCTCCCGGGCATCCAGGTGGAAGCGGAACACGGGGAATACGCCCAGCCCCCGCACCCGCGCACGCGCCGCCAGCAGGCCGGATACCGGCAGCATCTCACCCGGCGCGAACGCCAGGGCGCGGTCCAGCAGCACCGGGTCGAGGCGCGGTTCCGGCTCCACTCTCACCGCGGCTATCCGCGGTTTGCTGATGCGGTTCCAGTACTTGAGCGCTGCTTCAAGGTTCCCTTGCAGATAATAGATAGTGCCCAGGAAATCGGCCGTATAGCCGTCCTCCGGCGCCAGCCGCAAGCCGCGCCGGAGCCAGCCCGCGGCTTCGTCATATCGCTTCTGCCGGAACGCCACGCCGCCCAACTCGATGGGGAACCGGGCATCCCGCGGCGCCAGCCGCCGAGCTTCCCGCAGCGCGGCGCGGGCCTCTTCCCACCTGCCGAGCCGCGCGGCCGCCATGCCGCGCTCGTACTCCGCCTCCGCGCGGGGCTCGGCCGCGTTCAACGCCGCCAGCAATGCGAACCCTAGCGCGAGGGCACGGCGAGGAGCATCCAGTTGCCGGCAGCCTTCCATTGTTTTTCAAAATCGGTACGGTGCTGCCGGAGCAGCTTGCGTTCGGCCGGATCGTTCTTCAGCACCGTCCCGGACTCCAGTCCGGCCACCACCACGTAGTGCGGATCGCCGCGGCCCGGTTTGAGGGCCACGATCAGCGGACGGCCTTTCTCCAAGTGCTGCTTCAGGTCGTCCCATTGACCGCGCACCGCGAAGGCGCGGAAGCCGTGCTCCCTCAGGTACCGCTCCATGGCGGAAGCGAAGATGCCGCGCGCCTCGCGAGAGTAGAGCGCGCGTTGGATCTCGACCGCGTCCGCCGGCGCTTGCCAGTAACGCATCACCATGGCGATGCTGGCCGCGCCGCATCCGTTCTTCTCCTGCGGCACGAAAGGAACATCCAGCCACACGCCCGGCTGGGCGGCGCAGGTCATGCCACAGAGCATGGCAAACGCGCGCAACCGCATGCTCAATCCGCTGCAAGTATGATCAGGATCACACCGGCGATAATCACCAGAATCCACAGCAGGTCCCGGTCGCTGATCCGGCCCGCGGCGAAATCGCGCTGCGTCTTATCGGCGAGGGAAGCGAGGCGCGCCAGTTCCTCGTCGCTCAGGGCGGAAACCGCGCTCTTCACCTTGCCCTCATCCGTGCCGGCCAGCGCCAGCGCCTTCCGCGCGGCCGGGGAGGAGAGCAGATTCGTGACCGACTGCACGTTGCGCTGGCGCGCGGCCGCGGCGGCGAGGGTCTCCCTGTGCAGGTCGGCGGGGTTGACTACGTGCGTTTCGGCAGCCAGGCAGGACGCGATCGTGAATAGCAAGATCAGAACGACACTGGCAAGGGTGCGCGTGAACCGGGGCACTCCGGACAACATGGAGCATTCTCCTTGTGTAAGATCGGGCGGATCGCCGGGGGCGCGACCCGGGCGGGCACACCGCTTTAACCCCCTTATAACACGGGGCGCGCGGCCTCCATCACAGGATCCCTGCCATTCGATACAATTTGGATTATCGTTATGTCTCGCCTTTTTCCGCTCTCTTTGCGCCTGGCTTCCTGCGCCGTGCTGCTCGCCGCGGTACTCCCCGGAGCGCCGGAACCGGCTGGCGCACGCAGCCTGCTGCGCGGGCTGCCTCTACGGTTCGAACCCAACGCGGGCCAATGGAATCCGCAGGTGCGTTTTGCCGCCCGCACGCCGGACGCCACCTTACTGCTCACGGCGCGGGAGACACAGGTGGCGCTGCACCGCACCGGCGCGGTAGTCGGCATTGCGCTCGAAGGATCCCGCGGCGCGGTGTTCGAGCCGTTCGAGCCGCTGGCGGCACGCTCGAATTACTTCGTTGGCTCCAGGTCCAGGTGGCGGGCGGGGGTGGCCAACTACGGCCGGGTACGCGCGCGCGGCGTTTACCCGGGCATCGACGTGGTTTATTACGGCAACGCCGGACAACTGGAGTACGATTTCGTACTCTCTCCGGGCGCGGATCCGAACCGCATCCGCATGCGCTTCCGCGGTCCGGGCACGCTGGCGGTGACCGGCGGCGGCGACCTCGTCATCGCCTCGCGCGGCGCGCGCTTCCTCCAGAAGCGGCCCCGCGTGTTCCAGGATGGGCGCGAGGTTCGCGGGCGCTATCGCCTGCTGGCCCGCAACGTCGCGGGCTTTGAACTCGAGCGTTACGACCGCACGCGTCCGCTCACCATCGATCCCGTGCTTTCCTACTCCACCCTGGTGGGCGGCTCCGGTCTGGACGCCGTCACCAGCGTGAAATTCGGCCCGGACGGCATGGTCTACGCCACGGGCTACATCACCACCACCGACAGCCCCACGCTCGGCGGGCCCTTCCAGGACGCCCTGGCGGGCGGCACGGATGTTTTTGTGGCCAAGCTCGATCCCACCGCCTCGGGTGACGCCTCGCTGGTCTACTTCACCTACATCGGAGGCAAGGGCGACGACGCGGCTTATGACATGGCGGTGGACTCCCAGGGGGCGGTGTACCTGACGGGCAGCACGGGAAGCACGGACTTCCCCACCGCCGGCCTGGCCCATCAGCTCCAACTCTCCGCCGAGGGCACCACCGATGCCTTCATGCTGAAGCTCGATCCCTCCCGCCCCGGCGCCGATGCGCTGGTGTACTCCACCTACCTGGGCGGCACGGAGACCGATGAGGGGCGCGGCATCGCGGTATACGGCAACGGACTGGTCTATTTCGTGGGCACCACGAAATCCGAGAATTTTCCCATCACCCCCAACGCACTCAGCAAAGGGAAATGGGGCGTGCAGGATGCATTCGTCGCTAAGATCGACATCCCTAACGCCACTCTGGCCTACTCCACTTACCTGGGCGGCGAAACCTGGGATGAGGGGCGCAGTGTGGCCGTAACCCCTACGGGCGAGGTCTACGTGACCGGCAACACGCTTTCCCAGATGTTCCAGTACACCGCAGACGCGTTTTCGCCCAACCCCATCGGCGGCATGGACATCTTCGTGACGCGATTGGATTTCAGCAGGTCCGGTGACGACTCGCTGGCCTACTCCACATGTTTCGGCGGCAGCGGATTGGACCAGGTGACCCGCATCGCAGTGGACCCGCAAGGCAGACTGCTGCTCACCGGCCTGACCGCCTCGCGAGACTTCCCGGTCACCGGCGATGCCGCTCAATCGAGTGGCAACACCGCGGGAAAAGGGTTTGCGATGCGCCTGAACCCGGCGGCCCCGCGCGACGCGCAGTTGGTCTATGCCACCTACCTCGGCGGCAGCGGCGGCGATGTAGGCGAGGGCATCGCGGGCGACGCGGCCGGCAACATCTGGGTGACCGGCTACACGCTGTCGCGCGATTTCCCGACCGCCGGCGGCCCGTTCCAGGCCACCTGGGGAGGCGGCATCAACGCGTTTGTAGCCAAGCTGGCGCCGGGCGCCGGCCTGGCCTACGCGAGCTACGCGGGAGCCACCGGCATCCATGTGGGCAACTCGATCGCGGTGGCGCTGGACGGCTCGGTTGCGGTCGGCGGGCTCACCGGCCCGCGCAATATCGGCTCCACGGACGGCGCACTCCGGCGGAATTATGCGGGCGGGCTTTCCGACGGCTTTGTGCTGGTTTTGAAACCGTAAGGGGTTTATGGACGCGGGCGGCACGGCGGCGGCGCGAGCGCACCGCGCTCCTCACCGCATAGTGGAACGGCAAGCCGCCGCGGTGATCTCCACCGAGCTGCTGCGCGCCGTTCTGGATGCCTCGCCGTCCGTCGCCCTGGTGCTGAACAGCCAGCGGCAGATCGTGTACTGGAACCGGGCGCTTGCGAGCCTGATCGGGGTGGAGAATCCCGCCAGCCTGCTGGGCATGCGGCCGGGCGAAGCCCTCGGATGTGTGAACGCCGCGCACGCGCCCGGGGGGTGCGGGACCGCGGAAGCGTGTGAATTCTGCGGCGCCCTGCTGGCCATACTGGACGCCCTCGGCGGCGCGGCCACCGAGCGGGAATGCCGCGTCACCCGGCGCGTCCACGGACGGACCGAAGCGTTAGACCTGGCCGTTCATGCGGCGCCGGCCGCGGCCGGCGCGGAATCCTTCCTTGTAGTTTCGCTGGCCGATATCAGTCATGAGAAACGCCGCCGCGCGCTCGAACGGATCTTCTTTCACGACCTGCTGAACACGGCGTCGTGCGTGCTCGGTCTCGCGGAGGTCATCGAGCGTACCGTGCCGGAGGGCAAGGCGCGCCGCTCCGCGCATCTGCTGCATTCGGCCTCCATGCAACTGGTGAACGAAATCATAAGCCAGCGCACTCTCGCCGCCGCGGAAACCGGCGAGCTCGAGCCCGATCCGGAGCCGCTCTCCAGCCTCGGGGTGCTGCGCCAGGAAGTGGAACGATACTGCGAATTCCCGGTGGCGCACGGGCGCGAGATCGAAATCGAACCGGATGCGGCGGATGTGATCCTGCGCAGCGATCGTGCCCTGCTGGGGCGCGTGATCGGCAACATGCTGGCGAACGCGCTGGAAGCCTGTCCTCCCGGAGGAACGGTGCGCGCCGGCTGCCGCACACTGAACGACGAAGTGGAGTTCTGGGTGCAAAACCCGGCCGTGATGCCGGAAGAGGTGCGCGCGCAGGTTTTCCAGCGCTCGTTTTCCACCAAGGGCAGCGGCCGCGGGTTGGGCACCTACAGCATGAAGCTGCTGACGGAGCGCTACCTGGAAGGCGGCATCTCCTTCACCTCCAACAATGCCGAAGGGACCACCTTCCGCGCCGCCTACCCGCGCGAGCCGGCGAGCTTTTCGAAAAAAGCCCAGGACTGGCGCGCCGCCTCGTCCCAGCGATAGAGCCCGGCGCGATCGCGGCCGCGCGCTCCCAGCTCGGCGCGCAACGAAGGCGAAAGCAGCAGCCGTTCCAACGCCGCGCGGATCTCCGTGGGACTGCGCGGGTCGATAAACAGGGCGCCCTTTCCCGCCACCTCGGGCAGCGAGGAAACATGGCTGGCGACCACGGGGACGCCTGCCGCCATGGCCTGCGCCACCGGAAGCCCGAAACCTTCATAGAGCGATGGGTAGACGAACACGCTGGCTGCGGCGGTCAACCCGGGCAGTTCGGCTTCCGGCACGTAGCCAAGGTAGCGGACCCCGGGTATGCCGCTTTGAAGCCGCGCGAGCGTGGCCGGGTCGCCCCAACCGGCGGGACCCGCCACCACCAGGTCGAACTCCTGGCGCAGGGAGCGGGGCAGGTCTTCCCACGCGTCCAGCAGCACGGGGATGTTCTTGCGCGGCTCCACCGTGCCCACGAACAGCGCGAACGGCTTTTCGCGGGGCGCCGGCGCGGCGGTGAAGAATGCGTTCGCGACGCCGGGGTAGATCACCGCGATGCGTCCGGGGTCGAGGCCGAGCAGCCGTACCGCATCGTCGCGCGAATTGGCGGAAATCGCGATCAGGCCGGCGGCGCGCCGCAGCACCATCTCCGCGAAGCGGCGCGAGGCGCGCACGTTGGCGGCGGTGTGCATTTCGGGCGCGAGCCAGCAGGTCATATCGTAGAGCGTGGCGGTGAGCAGCGGACGCCGCGGAGGGCGGCGCAACTGGTGCGAGGCATGAAACACGTCCACCGCCGCCGCCAGCGGCTCGAGCGTCCATGAGCCGAGATAGTTGGCCGAGTGCAGCGCCAGCAGGCCCGCCAGGGTGCGGGGCGCGGAGACGATGGAGCGCTCGTGCTCGCAGGTCCCGGGACGGCCCGCGGCGGGGAACAGCCAGAGCCGGCGCCGGCCCGCCTGCTCGCGCAGGTGGCGCGTCCAGTAATACAGGTATGTCTTGACGCCGGCGCTGCGCAGCAGCAGCGGCGTGGCGTCCACGGCAAGCCGCATTCCTTCCACTATAATCACGCTACAATCGCGCTCTCGCATGAAAATCGCGGAGAAGATCGAGCGCTTCGAGCGCGTGTTCTGGAAACGCGAGCGGGGCCGCCCCCCGGTAGGGGTCGCACCGGCGCGGGTGTGGTCGCCTGTCGGCTTTCTACGTGCGCCGTTCCCCCGCGCGGAACTGGCACCCGGCGAGGTGGGCCGCGCGCTGGCCCGCACGGAGTACGAAGACGCCTTCGCCGGACGGGCGGTGCGCTCGGACGACTTCATGCCCTACGTGGCCGCGTGGCGCGCCGTGCCGTGGCTGGAAGCCATCTGTGGCTGCCCGGTTCGGTATTCGAGCGGTTCGCTCGCGCCCGGACATTTTGTGGCCAGCGCGGCGGAGTTGGAGCGCGCGCCGCTCTCGCGGGAGTGGCTGGCGCGTCTGCGCGCGGAAACCGCGGAACTCGCGGCCGCCGTGCCCGAGGAATGCTTCCTCAGCACCACCATCCTGCGCGGATGCTCCGATGTGCTGGCGGCCATGCGCGGCATTGACGGCTTCTGCCTGGATCTCTACGACGATCCCGCGCCGCTCGCCGCCGCCGCCGCGCGCATCAACCGCCTGCACCTGGACGTGCTCGACATGCACTTCAGCCTGGTCCCCCCCAAACTGGGCGGCTACGGCCACATTTTCGGCTATTGGGCGCCGGGACCCACAACGGTAATCCAGGAAGACATGATGGGGCTGTGCGCGCCACGGGTCTATCGCGAACTGTTTCTGGAGCACAATGCCGCCATCGTGGAACACCTCGGGCCGCACGTGCTGTTCCACCTGCATTCCACCGGCTACCGGCATTACCGAGACGTGCTCGAAATTCCGGGGTTGGCAGGCCTGGAAATCACCGTGGAGGCGAATGGCCCGCGGCTGGCGGATATGCTGCCGTGCCTGCGGGAAACACTGGAGCGCTCGCGGCTGATTCTCATGGTAGACGGGTGGTTCGAAGACCTGGCCGCGACCGTGCGCAGGCTGCCGCGTGAGGGACTGTACGTGTTCGTATCAGACCGCTATGTGACCAGCGAGGCGGAATTCGCCGCGCTGCTGCGCGCACTGTGAGCCGGCAGGCGAAACCGCCCACTGCCTGCCGGTGGTCTCTGGCAGTGAGGCCGTCGCCTCAGATTTTCTTCCCGCACTCGGGGCAGAACTTCGTTCCGGCTTCCACTTCGGTGCCGCAGTTTCCGCACTCCGTTTTCGCCCGCAGTTTCTTGCCGCAGCCGGGGCAAAACTTGGCGCCCTGGGTTTTGGTCCCGCATTCGGGACAGTAGGCCACCACCTCGGTGGTCATGTCCAGCTTGGCCGTGTAGTCCGTCTCCGATGCCTTCTGCCAGATCTGGTCCTTAGTGGCCTGCGCCTGCGCGGCGGCCATCTCCTGCTCCACGTCCGGCGCGCATTCCAGGCAGAGGCCGCGCTTGGGATTCCAGCAGACCTCCGGGCATACCCACTTGCCGCAGCGGTTGCATTGGCGGAAAAACGGCCTGGCCTCCTCCACCGCGGCGCGCAGCGCGGCGTCGTGCGCCTTGCCGCCGACGGCACGCTGGATCTCGTAAGCGCTGTTGCCCGCCGAGTGCAGGACGCCGCCGAACAGGTCGCCCGCCGCCCGCAGCAGACCGCCCGCCATGCCCGTCATGGAAGCCTGAAAGCTCGAAAGGTGCCCGTTTCCGCACCGGTCGCAGAGGAACTTGAACTGATAACCGCGGTCGGTGGACAGGTCGTCGTAATTCTGCGTGAAACGGATAACGCTCATATGGAAACAGCCTCCCCAGAAGGTCGAACAACGGATTGTATCAGGGCGGCGGGTTATAATTGTATGCCCTGCCATGATGACCCGACGCGCAGCCATACAAAGTCTTGCCGGCGCTCCTGCCGTGCTGCGGAGCGCCCGCAAATCGGGCGACAAGCCCAATCTGCTGTTCCTGTGGACCGACGAGCAGCGGGCGGACAGCATGGCGGCTTACGGCAACACGGCCTTTCGCGTTCCCTCGATGAACCAACTGGCCGCGCAGTCCGTGGTTTTCGACCGCACCTACGTCACGCAGCCGGTTTGCACGCCGAGCCGCTCCTCCGTGATGACGGGCTTGTGGCCCCACCAGAGCGGCTGCGTGAACAACAATATCCCGCTCAAGGCGGAGACCAGAACCATGCCGGAACTGCTGGGCGATTCCGCCTACCGCACCGGCTACATGGGCAAGTGGCACCTGGGCGACGAGATCTTCGCGCAGCACGGCTTCCAGGAGTGGAAGGCCATCGAAGACGGCTACCGCTCCCACTATTCGAAAGCGCGCGACCGGGCCGCGCGCAGCGCCTATGCCGGGTTTCTGACGCGGCTGGGCTACAAGCCGAACGAGGAGAACGATTTTCCACGCAGCTTCGCGACGAAACTTCCCGTGGAGCATTCCAAACCCTCGTTCCTGGCCAATGAAGCCTCGAACTTCATCCTGAAACACCGCGCCGAACCGTGGATGCTCTATGTGAATTTCCTGGAGCCGCACATGCCGTTCTCGAGCGCGCTGAACGACCTCCATAGTGTCGAGGAGGCGCCCCTGAAGAACTATCCCGGCACGCCCCAGGGCCCCGAACCCGCCTGGTACCAGCGCCGCCGCGCCAAGATCATGCCCTATGCTCAGGACCGCGCCAGGGTGGAGCGCGAGTCACGCAACTACGCCGGCCTGTGTTCGCTGGTGGACCAGGCGCTGGGGCGGATTCTCTGGGCGCTGGAAGCCTCCGGCCAGGCGGAGAATACGGTGGTGGTCTTCACCTCCGACCACGGCGAGATGATGGGCGCGCATTGCCTGATGAATAAGCAGGTGATGTACGAGGAATCCGTGCGGGTGCCGCTGCTGGTGCGGGCGCCCTTCCGGCAGCTCAAGCCGCGCCACGTGGCGCAGCCGGTGAGCCACATCGATCTCGTGCCTACCCTGCTGGAACTGCTCGGCAAGCGGAACCCCGGACTCCCCGGCCAAAGCCTGGTTCCTCAGCTCGGCGGCGCCGCGCGTCCCGGCAACTACGTCAACCTGGAGTGGAAGGCCGACGTGAAAGACAGCGGCGAAGGGCCCGACGGGCGCGCCGTGATTTCACCCGACGGCTACAAGCTGGTGCTCTACGATACCGACCAGTCTCTGCTCTTCGACCATAATCGCGACCCGCAGGAACTGCGGAATGTGTTCGGCAAGCCCGAATACGCCGCGGTGCAGAAACGCCTGACGCGGCAGATCGAGGCCTGGCAGAAGCGCACCGACGACAAGTTCGCGCTGCCGGGGTAATGAGCCGTGTATTGCGCTACAGGCGTCCGCGGAGGAGCGCGAGGAACACGATCGCCAGACCCAACAGCGTGCCCAGTGTGCCGGTAACCAGGTAATCGGCCTGGGTGTGCGGTTGCGGGATGAAGTAAAGCATCAACCAGACGGAACCGGCAAACACGGCGGCGGCCGCGGCCAGAACAGGGAGCCGGCGCGTTGCGGGACGCGGTTCCGGAGGGGCGAACAGCGGCATTTCTTCCATGATAGGAGATCGCGCGGCTTCAGTGCGCTTTGGGATGCGCCTTATCGTAGACGGACATGAGGTCGGCGAGCGACAGCGCGGTGTACTTCTGCGTGGTGGAGAGCCGCGCATGCCCCAGCAGTTCCTGTATGGCACGCAGGTCCGCGCCGTCGCTCAGCAGGTGCGTGGCGAAGGCGTGCCGGAAGCTGTGCGGGTGCAGATCCGGGTCGCCCGCCAGCGACAGCGCGTACAGTTTCACGATGCCGCGCACGCCGCGGTCCGAGAGCCGTGTGCCGCGGTGGTTGAGGAACACGGCCGGTTCCCCGGGCCGCACCGGCCGCTCGCTCAAGTAGCGCTCCAGCGCTTCGGAGGCTTTGGCTCCGTACGGCACCTGGCGCTCCTTGCGGCCCTTTCCGCGCACGCGCAGCCAGCGCTCGGTCCGGTCGAGATCGCCCAGGTTCAGTCCGGCCAGTTCGCTCACCCTCAATCCGCAGCCGTAGAGCAGCTCGAAGATGGCGCGGTCGCGCGCCGGGTACGGGCGCTCCAGCTTGCCTGCCGCCACGCCATCGAGCAACTCGTTCATCTGCTCGGCGGACATCACGGCGGGCAGGCGCTTCGGGGCCTTGGGCGTGCGCACCAGGCGCGCGGGATTGTTTTCGATCACGCCGGCCCGCGCCATGGAACGAAACAGGCCGCGCACCGCGGAGAGCTTGCGCCGGATGCTGATGGCGTCCAGGCCGCGGCTGTAAAGATCGGCCAGCCACTCCCGCAGATGCAGCACCTCGAACGCGCGCGGCGCGGGCGGTTCGGCGTCTTCGGGAGAGAAATAGGCGACGAACTGGTCGAGGTCCGATCCGTAAGCCCGGAGCGTATGCGCCGAGACGTTGCGGCGCGCCAGTTCGTCGAGATAGCGGCAGACCTGCGCACTCAGCTCAGACATAAGCGGCCAGGCTTTCGAGCGCCCGCCGGCACACTTCGGCGCGGCGCGCTTTCTTATCATGCCGCAACCGCTGGCTGGCGGCATCGTCGAGCCGCGGCAGCAGGTCGAAGGTGATGTTGGCGGGCTGGTAGTGGCGCGGATCCGCGCCGGAGATGTAACGGCACAGCGAGCCGAGCGCGGTTTCCGGCGGGAAGGGACGCGGCTCGGCGCCCCCGGCCAGCGCGGCGGCATGGCGGCCCGCCATCAGGCCCGTGGCGATGGCTTCCACGTAGCCCTCCACCCCGGAGATCTGGCCCGCGAACAGCGCCGTGGGCCGGGCGCGCAGTTGCAGCGTGGCGGTGAGCAGCGCCGGAGCGTTGATGTAGGTGTTGCGATGGATCTGGCCGTAGCGCAGAAACTCGGCGTGTTCCAGGCCGGGGATCATCCGCAGCACGCGCGCCTGCTCGGCGAATCGCATGTGGTTCTGGAACCCGACCAGGTTGTAACTGTCGGCGCGCAGGTTTTCCTGCCGCAGTTGCACCACGGCCCACGGACGCCGCCCGGTGCGCGGGTCCGCCAGCCCCATGGGTTTCATGGGGCCGAAACGCAGCGTGTCGCGGCCGCGGCGGGCGAGTTCCTCGATGGGCAGACAGCCCTCGAAGAAGCAGGGCTGGTCGGCGCCGATGTGCACCGGCGCGGATTCGGCCCCGAGCAGCGCGTCGACGAAGGCTTCGTACTGCGCGCGGTCGAAGGGACAATTGAGGTAATCGCCGCTGGAGTCGAGCGACTTGTCATAGCGCGAGGCGCGAAAGGCAACGGAGCTGTCCACGGAATCGGCGGCTACCACCGGGCTGATGGCGTCGTAGAAGTAGAGGCGGCCGGAACCGGTGAGCCGCGCAATGTCTTCGGCCAGCGCTTCGCTGGTTAGCGGCCCTGTGGCGATGACCACAATGCCTTCCGACGGCACCGACGTGACCTCCTCGCGCCGGATCTCGATGAGCGGTTCCGCTTCGAGCGCGGCGGTTACAGCCGCCGCGAACGCCTCTCGATCGACAGTGAGCGCGTGCCCGCCGGGAACGCGAGTCTCGGCGGCGACCCGCAGCAGCAGCGACCCGAGCCGGCGCAATTCCTCCTTGAGCAGCCAGGGAGCGCTCGCTTCCTGCTCGCTCTTCAGCGAATTGCTACAGACCAGCTCGGCCAGGCTGCCGGTGCGGTGGGCTTCGGTGCCGCGTCCGGGCCGCATCTCGTGGAGCGCCACGCGCAGCCCGCGGCGGGCGATCTGCCAAGCCGCCTCCGAACCCGCCAGCCCCCCGCCGAGCACGTGAATCGGGGCCATCTGCTACCAGGATAGCGGACCGCCCGCCGCGCGCGGGCGGCTCAGATTCGGGCTGAGATAATGCGAACGCCTACGCCGCGTCTTCAAAGGTAACAACGATGCGCTTGCCGAGCGCGGCCAACGCCTTCTGAATCTTTTCGGGCTTCGTATTGTGCTTCGGGTCAAGCATGCGGCGCACGACGGTCTCACTTACTCCCAGGCGTCTCGCCAACTCGGTATTTGGCACGCCGCCCTCGCGCAACGCCACATAGAGAGCAAGCTTCGGTGCCAGGTACAGGGGGACGCCGACGGGATGCTGTCCTCGCTTCAGCCTCGAAGGGTGCGGAATCGGGTCCCCCCGGACGATCCGTCCCGCAATCGCTTCCGCCAGGCAGTCGGCTGCCTGAATCAGCGTGTCGTCGAGGTCCGCACCACCCGTGAGAGCTTCCGGAAGATCAGGAAACCGGACATGGAAGCCCTTCCCGTTCTCCTCGCGGATGAAGGTGGCCGGATAGGTGGCGGTGAACATTACAGGTCCTCCTTGCGAATGCCGAGTTGCTTCAACATGTCGGACAACAAACCAGGGCCGAGTTCCTTTTTCGGATCCTTCACCACAGTAAAACGGCGCCCGAGGTAGAGAGTGCCGTGGCTACCCGACCCGCGCTCCGGAACCCAGTGAACCGTAAGGTCATTTCGCCTTGCGAAGGCCTTGACCTTGCGGAGGAACTCGCTGCCTCTCACTTCAGAATTATCGAACACTTCTGTTCGAGCCGCAAGCCCTACGCCACCGTCAGCTCCCGCGCCTTGTCCTGCTTCGGGCAGAACCAGGGGTACACCACCGGCAGCACCAGCAGCGTCAGCAGCGTTGAGGTCACCAGGCCGCCGATCACCACCGTGGCCAGCGGGCGTTGCACTTCCGCGCCGGCCGAAGTGGCGAGCGCCATGGGGACGAAGCCGAGGCTCGCCACCAGCGCCGTCATCAGCACCGGACGCAGGCGCACTCCCGCGCCCTCCAGCACGGCTTCGCGGCAGTCCATGCCGGCCGCCCGCAGCCCGTTGATCTGGCTCACCAGCACGATGCCGTTCAGCACCGCCACGCCGAACAGCGCGATGAACCCGACCGAAGCCGAGAGGTTCAGGTTCAGCCCGCGCAGCCACAGCGCCGCGATCCCTCCCACCAGCGCGAAGGGTACGTTGAGCAGAATCAGCAGCGCCTGCGGCACGGAGTCGAAGGTCGCGAACAGCAGCCCGAAGATGATCAGGATGGCCGCCGGCAGCACGATCATGAGGCGCCGCGCGGCGCGCTGCTGGTTTTCGAACTGCCCGCCCCAATCCACCGCGTAGCCCGGCGGCAGTTCGAGCCCGCGCTCGATCTTCCGCTCCGCTTCGGCGACGAAGCCGCCGATATCGCGCCCGCGCACGTTGCACTGCACCACGATGCGCCGCTGCCCGCCCTCGCGCGAGATCACCTCCGGCCCGCGCGCGGCTTCCACCCTGGCCACCTGTCCGAGCCGCACGCGCTCTCCGGCAGGCGCGGAGAGGGTCAACTCGCGAACCGCGTCCACGTCGCGGCGGTAGTTCTCCGGCAGCCGCAGCACGATGGCGAAGCGCCGCTGCCCTTCGAGCAGATCCGAGACGTACCGCCCGCCGATGGCGGTTTCGATCAGCTCGCGCACGTCCTGCACGTTCAGCCCGTAGCGCGCCAGCTCCTTGCGGTCCACGTCCACCCGCAGTTCGCCCACGCCGCTCAGAATCTCCATTTGCGCGTCGGCGGCGCCGCGCACGCCGGAAATCAGCCGCAGCGCCTGCTCGGCCTTCTGCTCCAGCACGCGCGAGTCCTCGCCGTAGATCTTCAGCGCGACATCCGCCTTGATGCCCGAAACCACTTCGTCGAGCCGCATGGCCATGGGCTGCGTGAAGTTGTAGGAGACGCCCGGGATCTTCTCGAGCGCCGCGGCAAGGCTCGAGATCAGCTCCTCTTTCGAGCGGGCCTTCCACTCCGCGCGGGGCTTCAGCAGCACGTAGACATCGCCCTGGTTCACCCCCATGGCTTCGGTGGCCAGGTCCGGCCGGCCGATCTTCGTCACCACGCCGCTGACTTCGGGGAACGAGCGGATGGTTTTCTCGATGCGGTTGCTGATGGCCACGGATTGGCTCAAGGCGATCCCCGGCAGCTTACGCGTCTCCACCAGGATGGAGCCTTCGTCGAGCCGCGGCATGAACTCCGTGCCGATGAACGCCAGCGAGCCTATGGCGGCAATCACAACCAGCGCCGCCGCCGTCACCGTCGCGATGCGGCGCCGCAGCAAGGCATCCAGCGCATCCAGGTAGCGGCCGCGGACGGCCTGGAACCAGCGGTCCTTGTGCTCCTTCACGCCGCCCTTGAAGTGCACCGCGGTCGCCGCGGGCACCACCGTCAGGGCGAAGATCAGCGCTCCCAGCAGCGCCGAGCACACCGTGATCGCCATGGGCCGGAACATGCGCCCCTCCAGCCCCTCCAGGAAGAAAATGGGCATGTAGACGGCAATGATGATCGCGACCGCGAAAACGATGGGACGCGCCACCTCGTGGGCCGATTCGCGCACGCGCTCGATGGGATAGAAGTCCTTCTCCCCCGGCTCGCGCTGGAGGCGGCGCATGGAGTTCTCCATCATCACCACGGCGCCGTCCACGATCATGCCGAAGTCGATTGCGCCCAGGCTCATCAGGTTGGCGCTGATTCCAAATGCCTCCATCCCGAGGAACGCCACCAGCATCGAAAGCGGGATCACCGCCGCCACGATCAGCGCGGCCTTGATGTTTCCCAGGAAGAGGAAGAGCACGGCCATCACCAGCGCGCCGCCCTCCACCAGGTTGTTGCGCACCGTGCGTATGGTGCGGTCTATAACCTCGGACTGGTCGTAAAATCCCGAGATGCGCACGCCGGGCGGCAGGGTCAGCCGCGCCAGCCGCGCCTTCACGCGTGCGATGACGTTCTTGCCGTTCTCGCCCTTGAGCATGATCACCATGCCGGAGACCGTCTCGCCCTTGCCGTCGCGCAGCACGGCGCCCTGACGCGGCATGGCGCTCACGCTGACGCGCGCCACGTCGCGCAACGTGACGGGCGTGCCGGCGCGCGAGACCAGCACCACCTGCTCCAGGTCCTGGGGTCCGCGGGCGCGCCCGGCGCCCACCACGTTGTACTGCTCGGAGGAGTGCTCGATGAAGCCGCCGCCGAAGTTTGCGTTGTTCTCCCGCACGCGCTCCCACACGTCGCGCAGCGTCAGCCCGTACGCCCGCAGACGCGCGGGCTCCACCTCGACCTGAATCTGCCGCGTCTCCCCGCCCCACGTGTTGATCTCGTTCACGCCCGGCACCGTGCGGAGCTGATTCTTGATCTGCCATTCGTGAAGGGTCTTCAGGTCCATGGCGGAGTAGCCGGCGCCCTCCAGCGTGTACTGGTAGACTTCGCCGAACGCCGTGGCCACCGGGCCGAGCGACGGGTCCAGGCCTTCGGGCAGCCGCGAGCGCGCCTCCTGCAAACGCTCGTTCACCAGTTGCCGCGCGAAGTACGTGTTCACGGAGTCGGCGAACGCCACGGTGATGAGGGACAGCCCCAGCTTGGAGGTGGACCGTATGCCCTGGGTATCCGGAATGCCCATAAGCGAGGTTTCGAGCGGGAACGTGACCAGTTGTTCCACCTCCGAGGGCGGCATGCCGGGGCACTCGGTGACCACCACAACCTGGTTGTTGGTCAGGTCCGGAAAGGCATCGATAGGCACGCGCAGCATGGCCCACACGCCCGCAACAACAATGGCAAAAACGCCGATCAGCACGAACCAACGGTGCTCCAGGTGAAAGTCGATGATGCGCCGCAGCAGCATGGTTATTCTTCCGCCATGGAAGCCTTCAGGAATTCCGACTTCAGAATGAACGCGCCGCGCACCGCCACCGGCTCGCCGCCGGCGACGCCGTTGACAATCTCCACCGCGCCGCTAAGAGACCGCCCTGTCCGGACCGGACGCACCTCAAACCGGTTCGGCGCCTTGCGCACGAACACCGAAGTCTGCCCGCGCACCTCCTGCACGGCTTCCTCCGGCACGAAGACGGCGCGCTCCGAGCTGCCCAGGTCCATCTCGGTGGAGGCGTACATCTCGGGCTTCAGCCGGCCATCCGGGTTGGGGGTATCGACCCGGACCTTCACGGTGCGGGTGGCGGGGTCGAGCGATTCGCCCACCTTCCCGATGCGCCCCGGGAATGCGCGCTGCCCGTAGGCCTGCACGTAGATGCGCACCGGCATGCCCTGGCGCAGCTTCGGCAGAGACTCCTCGGTGACCTCGGCGAGGGCCCACAGGCGCGAGAGATCGCTGACAACGAACAGGTCGTTGGCGGGCGTGACCACGGTGCCCGGGGTGATGTTGCGCGTGAGTACCACGCCGGAGGCCGGAGCGCGCACCGGGATGTAGTCGTCCTCGTCGCGGTGCGTGGGACTGTTGTGGTCCACGGGGTCCGCCGCAATCCCGAGGAATTCGACCAGGTGCGCGCGCGTACGCTCCACCTCGACCTGGGCGCTGGCCACGGCGGACTGCGCGCTGCGCAGCGCCGTTTCGGCATGCTCCACCTGCTCTTGCGAGGCGGCCTTCAGCTCCAGGAGCCGCCGCGCGCGATCGCGGGCGCGCTCGGCGAAATCGTGGCCGGATTTCGCCTCGGCGAGGCGCGCCACGGCCTTGCGGTACTCGGCGCGGGCTTCGTGAATATCATGGCTGTGCATCCGCGCCATGACCTGTCCCTCGCGGACCGGGTCGCCCGGATTCGCCAGCACCATGACGATGCGGCCTTCCGTGATGGCGCCCACGCGCCAGGTGTGGTTCTCGTCGTTGGTCAGGCGCGCGGTGGACCGCAGCACCTGCGGCAGCGAGCGCAGTTCGGCGGGGGCCACTTCCACGCCAGCCTCGCGCTGCGCGGCGGCTTCGAGCACTACCGCCGCCGTCCCGGGCTGCGCCGCCGCCGGCTTCGCGGTTTCCGCCGGTTTCTCGCGTGAGCAGCAGCAGAGCAGGAGCAGAAACGGCAAGAAGCGTTTCACGGATTCACCCCCATGGCGGTTTCGAGCGCAACCACGCTCTGCCGGTATTCGGCCAGGCTTCGGGCGTTGAGCACCTCCAGTTCGATGCGGACGCGCTCGGCATCCAGGAGCCTCAGCAGGTCGGCGCCCCCTTCCTGGTAGGCGGCCTTGGCGATCCTCGCGGACTCCTCGGCGCGGTCGAGCGCGGATTTCAGGATGCGGGTCACCTGCGTGCGGCGCATCTCCACCTCCGCCCGCGCGGCACGCACTTCCGCCCGCACCAGCGCCTGCGCCGCGGCCAGCTCGGATTCCGCCGCGCGGCCCTCCGCCTCCACGGCGCCTATGCTGCCCTGGTTGCGGTTGAACAGCGGCAGGGGCAATTGTACGCCGCCGTACGCAGTATGGAATCCGCCTGCACGTTTGTACCCGAAGGAGAGATCGAGGTCCGGCTTGGCCGCCGCCTGCTCCAGACGCAGCCGGGCGCGGGCTTGTTCCACCGCCTGCCGCGCCAGTTTCACCTCGGTGCGCTCTTCGAGTGCGCGCTCCACGGAGGCGGCAGGAGGCTCGGGGCCGGGTTCGAGCGCCTCGGTCAGCCGCAACTCGGGAAACTCCACCGCGCCCGTCTGGCGCAATAGGTCGATGCGGGCGCGCTCGGCCTCAAGGGCCGCCGTGTTCGCCGCCACCGCCAGCCGCTCGCCCTCCAGCCGGACTTTCAGCAGGTCGGCTTCGGCCATGGCGCCCTCCCTCACGCGGTGCTCGTGGTATTCGACGATCTGGCGGAAGGTGCCCGCGTTCTCGACCCACAGCTCGTGCACGCGCGCCGCCCCGGCGGCGTTCCAGTAGGCCTGCTTCACACGCGCGGAGATCTGCTTTTCGAGTAACTCCCGCTCGAGCGCCGCGCGCCGCTGCTCCGCGCGCGCCGCTTCCACTCTCCGCAGCCGCTTTGAAGCCGTCTCTATGGGCTGCGTCAGGTAGGCGTACGTATCGGGGTCTTCGTTGGCGCGGAAACCGGGCGTCCCGTAGGTTCGCCAGTTTTCGGTTTGCAGCACCAGGCGCGGGTTGGGCCGCAGTCCCGCCTGGTTTACCAGCGATGAGGAAGCACTCACGCGCGCCGCGCTCGCCGCCAGCGCCGGATGCGATTGCAGGGCCCGCTCCACGGCATCGCGCAAGGAAAGAGAGGTCTGCGCGCCGGCGTGCGCGGCAACCGCCAGCAGCGTCACGAGCACTCGCATGGCCTTAACATAGTAACCTTATTTGCGGGAAATCGCTTCGAGTACAATAAGCCTGATATGAACACCCGCAGGTCCTTTTTCGGCGCGTGCGCCGGGTTTCCGGCGGTGGTGAAAGCTTCGGCGCTGGGGTTGAACGGCGCCGTGCCGGCCAGCGACCGCGTGGTCATGGCCACCATCGGCTGCGGCAGCATGGGGAACGGCCACCTCGGCAATTTCCTCAAGATCCCCGGTGCGCAGGTGGTGGCGGTGTGCGACCTCGATGACGAGCGGCTCGCCAAAGCCAAGCAGCGGGTGGACACTGCCTACAACAACCAGGACTGCGCCGCGTACCGCGCCTACGACGAGGCGCTGCTGCGGCGCGAGATCGATGCGGTGACCATCGCCACGCCAGACCATTGGCACGGCATTGTGGCCGTCTGCGCGCTGCGCGCCGGAAAGGACGTGTACGGCGAAAAGCCGCTGGCCCACAATTTCGCCGAAGGTTTCGCCATCGTGGAAGCCGTGAAGCGCTACAAGCGCATCTGGCAGACGGGAAGCTGGCAGCGCTCCAAGCCGCAGTTTCACAAGGCTTGCGAGCTGGTGCGCAACGGGCGCATCGGGAAGGTGACGCACGCGGAGGTCGGGCTGCCCTCGGGTCCCTTCGACTATAGCCGGATGACGGCCGCGCAACTCGCCTTCGGCGATCCGCCGCCCACCTTCCAGTACGACCGCTGGCTCGGGCCCGCGCCGGAAGCGCCGTATTGCGCCGCGCGCTGCCACGGCAACTGGCGCTGGAACCTGAACTACGGCGGTGGGCAGCTCATGGACTGGATCGGCCACCACTGCGACATCGCCCACTGGGGTCTCGGCCTCGATGATACCGGGCCGTACGAAGTGGAAGGCGTGGGCGAGTATCCCGCGCCCGCCGAGTTGTGGAACTCGGCGCGCCGCTTCCGCATCACCGCGAAATACGCGGGCGGCATCACCATCACCATCGCCGGCGGCCACAAAGACATCCGCGGCGGGACGAAGTGGATCGGCGAAAAGGGTTGGATCTGGGTGGACCGCAAGGGCATCGAAGCGGAACCCGCCGATCTGCTGAAAAGCGAAATCGGGCCGGGGGAAATCCACCTGACGAAGTCGGCGGACCACTACCAGCAGTTCGTCGCCTGCGTGAAGTCGCGGGAGGAGACCATCACTCCCGCGCGCATCGCGCACCGTTCCGTCACGCCGGGCTGGCTGGGGCAGATCGCCATGCGCACCGGGCGGAAGATCCGCTGGGACCCCGTCGCGCAGCGCATCCTGGACGATCCGGGCGCCTCGGCCATGCTCGCGCGCGAGATGCGCCAGCCATGGAAGCTATAGCGCTGCTGGCGCTGGCCGCCACACTTCCGCTGGGGGCGCAGCGCATGATGGAAAATCTGGGCCGCGGGCCTGTTGCGGTGCGCTCGGGGGACTCCGTTTATGTCGCGTGGCGGCTGCTCGCAAGCGACCCGTCCGGCATCGCCTTCAATGTCTACCGCGGCTCGGAGCGCCTGAACGCCGAGCCGCTCACCGCCACTACGGATTTCGTGGACGCTTCGCCGCGGCCGGGCGTTTACTCCGTGCGGCCGGTAATCGGCGGCGTGGAACTGGAGCCAAGCGCCGCGCTCGCCTCGCCGAACCCTTACATCACGGTCCCGATCGAGGCGCCGCCGCCCGGCACCACGCCCGACGGCGCGCGCTACACGTACTCCGCCAACGACGGCAGCGTGGGCGACCTCGACGGCGACGGCGAATACGAAATCGTCCTCAAATGGGAGCCCTCCAACGCGCGCGACAATGCCTCCGCCGGCTACAGCGGCAACACCATCCTCGATGCCTACAGACTGGACGGCACGCGCCTGTGGCGCATCGACCTGGGCCGCAACATCCGCGCCGGCGCGCACTACACCCAGTTCATGGTCTACGACCTGGACGGAGACGGCTTCGCGGAGGTGGCGGCGAAAACCGCCGACGTCACAGTGGACGGCGCGGGCACCGTCTTCGGCGACCCGGACGCGAGTTGGGTCAGCCACTCCGGGAGCACGCTCGGAAAGATCCTCGCGGGCCCCGAGTACCTGACGATCTTCGACGGCCGCACCGGCGCCGCGCTGGTCACTGTTCCTTACGTGCCCGGACGGGGCGACCTGGGCGGCTGGGGCGGCGTGGGCGGCAACTGCGGTAACGACAACACCGGCAACCGCGCCGACCGATTCCTCGCCGCCATCGCCTATCTCGACGGCGAGCGGCCCAGCCTCATTATGGCGCGGGGCTACTACGGGCGTTCCGTGCTGGCGGCCTGGGATTGGCGCGACGGCCAGCTCACCGGGCGATGGGTCTTCGATTCCGCCGCTCCCGGGCTTTCAGCCTATTCGGGCCAGGGGAATCACAACATCTCCGTGGCCGACGTGGACGGCGACGGCAAAGACGAAATCGTCTACGGCGCCATGACCGTGGACCACGACGGCCGCGGCCTTTACTCCACCGGTTACCGCCATGGAGACGCGCTGCACGTGGGCCGTTTCGACCCGGCCCGCAACGGCCTGCTGGTCTACGGCATCCACGAGAACGAGGACACCCGCTGCGCCAACGGTCCCGGCACGGCGCTGTTCGATGCGGCGACCGGCGAGCCCGTCTGGCAGACCGATTGGCGAACCGACGTGGGCCGCGGACTGGCGGCGGACATCGACCCGCGCCACCCCGGCGCCGAGTTCTGGGGCGGCTCCGGCGGCCTGCTGAACGTGAAGGGCGAGCGCATCGGGAACGCCCCCGGGCAGGTGAACTTCGCCGCGTGGTGGGACGCCGACCCGCTGCGCGAACTGGTGGACGGCATCTCCATCTACAAGTGGGACTGGGAGAATGGCGAGACGAAAACGCTATTGACCGCGGATGGGTGCGCCGCCAACAACGGCACCAAGGCCACACCCGTGCTCTCCGCCGACATCCTCGGGGACTGGCGCGAAGAGATCGTCTGGCGCACCGCCGATAACCGCGCGCTGCGCATCTACACCACCACCATCCCCGCGGCCGGCCGCATGCCCACCCTGATGCACGACCCGCAATACCGGCTGGCCATCGCCTGGCAGAACGTCGGGTACAACCAGCCGCCGCACCCGAGCTTCTACATCGGCGAAGCGCACGGGAACGGCAGCTCATTGCACCGCGCCTCCGGCGGCGCGCTCTGGCCGGTCAGCCTGACGCCCCGCGCGCGCAGGTGAGCAATCCAGCCGCGCACCATCTCCGTGTCGGGCGGCTTTACCGATTCGGGCATCCGTGAAACCAGGCCGAAGCGGTTGACCTTCGGCCGGCCCAACCGATGGTAGGGGAGCAGCTCCACGCCTCTCAGGTTGGGCAGCTCGCGCGCCAGCGCGGCGATGCCGTCCAGGTGCTCGCGGCGCGCGTTGTATTCCGGGATCATGGGACAGCGCAGCACGATGGCGGCGCCCGCCGCATGCAGGGCGCGCAGGTTGGCGCGGATCTGTTCGTTCGATTCGCCCGTGAAGCCCTGGTGCAGCTTGGGGTCCGTCTCCTTGCAGTCGTAGAGGAACAAGTCCACCAGCGGCATCATGCGTTCGAACACCCGCCAATCGGCGAAGCCCGAGGTTTCCACCGCGCAGTGCAGGTCCGCACGCTTGGCTTCGCGCAGCAGCGCCTCGGCGAACTCGGGTTGATAGAGCGGCTCGCCGCCGGAAAGCGTCATACCGCCGCCCGAGGCCGCGTAGTAATCCCGGTCCCGCAGCACCACTTCCAGCACCTGCGCGGCTGTGACGTCGCGCCCCGCCATCTCGAGCGCCTTCACGCCGCAAACCGCGGCGCACCGGCCGCACGCGGTGCAGCGCGCGCGGTCGATGGCGGCCTTGCCGCCCTGCGCCTTGGCCAGCGCCCCCTCCGGGCATTGCGGGAAACACTGGCCGCACGCGATGCAATTGTTTGCCAGGTAGGAAAGCACGGGCTTGGGGCTTATACCCTCCGGGTTATGGCACCAGGTGCAGTGCAGCGGGCAGCCCTTCAGGAACACCGTGGTGCGGATCCCCGGCCCGTCCTGGATCGAAAACCGCTGGATGTCGAAAATGCGCCCGGTCATGAGTGCGCCGTCCGGCTGATGATGTCTTCCTGCATTTCCGGCGTGAGGTTCACGAAGAACTCGCTGAATCCGGCCACCCGCACCACCAGGTCGCGGTACTCCTCGGGGTTCTTCTGCGCGGCGCGCAGCATTTCGCTGTCGATGGCGTTGATTTGCAGCTCCTGCCCGCCTTTCATGAAGTAGACGTTGAGCATGGCGCGCACCTTGGCGCGGCTGGCCGGGTCGGACACCATGTTCCCCTGGAACCGTATGTTGACCTGGTAGCCGGTCTGCCAGCTCCGGGGAGCGTTCAGTTTCGCCACCGAATTGAGCACGGCGGTGGGGCCGCTGCGCTCGCAGCCGGCCGACGCCGCGACCGAGGAAGCCAGCGGCGTCCCCGCCAGCCGGCCGTCGGGTGTCGCGGGAGTCACCAGACCCGTGCGCACCGCGGAGCTGCGCACCACGTGGCAGTTGCCAAACCTGGTCCCGTCACGCGGATCGCGGCAGATCTCGTCCTTGGCCTCATCGCGCAGGCGCTCGATCAGCCGGATGAGATCGTCCAGCCGCGGATCGTCGTTGCCATGCTTGGGCGCGGCCAGCAGGCGCGCGCGCAACAATTCGTGTCCCTTGAAATTATCACGGCAGGCGGCAGTCACCTCCTTCAGGGTGGCCTGCTTCTTCTCGTACACCACCTCGCGGATGGCGGCGAAAGCGTCCACGGCGTTCGCGAAGAAAATGCCCCCGCAGGAAAGGATGTTGTACTTGGTGCCCTGCGACATGTCCCGTGCGCGGTCTATGCATCCCTCGAAGAAGCAGGATGTGAGGGGTGTCTGTCCGTATTGCAGGTAGACGTCCAGGACCCGCATTTCCGCCGCGTAGGAATTGCGGATGCTCTCCCGTACCCCGGCGCCCACGGCGGCGGCGAACTGCGCGAACGTCCCGGCGCCCGAGTTGAGCGCAAGCTGGATCGCCCGGAGATAGTTGGCATTCGCCCCGGGATTGAAGTAGAACTGCCCTGGGATGGCCAGCTCGTTGCAGCCCACGGCGATGTAGTTGTAGGCGTCCTCGGGCTTCACCCCCAGTGCGATCAGCCCGGCGGGCACCGCCTTGTCGTTCCACATCATGGGGAAACAGGTGCCGCGCGCGAGCCGCGAGAGACAGAAATCGAAGAACTCCTGGTCGATCTTCGGATGCCAGCGGATCCAGATCAGCGGCTCGGGCAGCGCCATGTTCACGCCGCCCTCGACGAAGATCCAGGAGAGCCGGTTGGTCAGGTCGCGGCCGTCGGCGGTGGAGCCGCCCACGCACAATCCCTGCGTGAGGTGGTGCTCCGGACCCCAGACAGTGTTGTCGTACATCTTCAGGACGAAGTTCTCACACAGCGCCAGCGCGCGGGCATCGTCCAGGCGGCCGGCCTTGCGATCAGCTTCGTAGTACGGATAAAGCAGGCGGTCGATGTGGTCCGGCGTGCAGGAGTAACCGTGGCCTTCCACGTGGATGGCCTGGTGCGCGAGCCAGATGAGCTGCATGGCTTCGCGGAAGGTGGCCGGCGGTTCGTTGGCGATGCGCGCGCAGATCCGGGCAAGATTCGGATCGCGCGCTTTCAGAAATTCCGCGTAGCGCCGCGCCCAATCGCCCAGCCCTTCCATCGAAATTTCAGCGGCTTCCAGGAAAGCCAGCTTTTCCACGTCCGTCTCGCCCGCGCGGCGCTTGCGAATGCGCGCCAGCATTCCTCCGATCCCCACCCGCAGCAGCTCGCCGTAAGCCGGGCTGAGGTGGCCCTGGTTGGAGAGAAACTTGTACTGCGTCTCCCGCGGCAGCGGCCCGCGCACGCCGTACTTCGCGCGGAACTGCCCCCAGAGGTTGCGCTCGCGCCAATACTCGTGAATTTCCGCCGGGACCTTGCCCTCGAGATAACCGCGCCGGGCGGGATTCTCGCCGGTGTAGATGTTGTTCTCCGCGATGCCGATCTCCGCCATCACCGGCATGGCCCCCGGCCTTTCGCTGATGGAGCCCGCGATCGCGTCGCCCGCCCGCAGGTACAGCGGCACGGTGCGGAAATACTCGCGCATGGCCAGCGCCTTGCGCACCATCCAGGGCCGGGACTGGTTCTGCTGGAACACGCGGGTGAAGACGCGCGCGCGATGGAGCGCGACATCTACGGGCGAACCGGCAATCTCGCGCCGCAATGCGCCAAGCGCCGGCGTGGAGGGCCGCGCGGTTCCCGCCGCCAGCGGCATAGCCGCCGCCGTACCCAGAAATGCCCGCCGCGAGATGCTCATGCTTCTTGTTAGCACCCGCCACGCGCCGCCGCAAGCTTGACTGCCCGGCGGGCCGGGAGATAGATGTGGTTTCATGCTCTTTGCCGGCGTCGATTTGGGCGGCACCAACATCGCTTGCGCGCTGGGCACGGCGGACGGGCAACTGGTCGTGGAGCGCTCGATAGCCACCGAGTCCCACCTGGGGCCGGAGGCGGTGCTCGGCCGCATTGCCGTGCTGGTGGGCGAACTCGCGGCGGAGTGCGGCGGGCCGCCGGCGGCGCTCGGCATGGGGGCGCCCGGGCTCGTGGACCGTGAACGCGGAACCACGCTCTTCCTGCCCAACTTGCCGACTCAGTGGCGCAACGTCCCGGTACGGGATCTGCTCTCGGCGCGCACCGGCTGCCCGGTTTACCTCCTCAACGACGTCCGCACCGCCACGCTTGGTGAACTCGTGTTCGGCCGGGGGCGGGAAGCGCGGACCATGGTCTTCTTCGCGCTCGGCACGGGCATCGGCGGCGGCGTGGTGGTGGATGGCGAGCTACGGTTGGGGCCGCTGGGCGCCGCGGGCGAACTTGGGCACCAGACCATTGTGCCCGATGGCCCGCTGTGCGGGTGCGGCAACCGCGGCTGTCTCGAGACCCTGGCGAGCGGTCCGGCCCTCGCCGCCGAGGGCGCGCGGCTGGTGCGGAGCGGACTCGCCCCCCGCCTGCGCGAACTGGCCGGCGGCAGCGTGGACCGCATCACCACGCGCGAAATGGCCATCGCAGCGGAGGACGGAGAGGAGTCCGTGCGGCACGCCATCGTGCGCGGCGCCGGGTACCTCGGCATCGGCATCGCCAACATCGTCACGGCCCTCCATCCCGAGCTGGTGGTGCTGGGCGGAGGCGTGGCCGCCATCGGCCCGCTGCTGTTCGACGCCGTGCGCGACACGGTGCGGCAGCGCGTGCGCATGTTCCCGGTGGAAGACGTCCGGATCGAGCCCTCGGCGCTGGGCGACCGGGCGGGAATCTACGGCGCCATTGCGCTGGCCGCGCGGAGTTTTGAAAAATGGACTACACCTACTTAGACATTGCCAAGATGATCGACCACTCGCTGCTGAACCCCACCCTCACCGTGGAACAGCTTGAAGAGGGTTGCCGGCTGGCGCTCAAGTATGACACCGCCAGCGTGTGTATCATGCCCTGGCGCCTGAAGCACTGCGCCGAGCTGCTGGCGGGAAGCACCGTAAAGGCCAGCACCACCATCGGGTTCCCGCACGGCGGTCACACCACCGCCATCAAACTCGCCGAAGCGCGCCAGGCGCTCGCCGACGGCGGCCAGGAGCTTGACATGGTGGTCAACATCAGCGCCGTGCTGAGCGGCAAATGGGACTACGTGCGCGAGGACATCCGCGCCGTGATCGACGCAACCCACGCGGCCGGCCAGAAGGTGAAAGTCATCTTCGAGAACTGCTATCTCGATGACGCGCAGAAGATGCGCCTCTGCGAGATCTGCGGCGAGCTGAACGCCGACTGGGTGAAGACCTCGACCGGTTACGGCACCGGCGGCGCCACCGACGCCGACCTGATCCTCATGCGCAAGCACAGCCCCGCCCACGTGCAGGTGAAGGCCGCCGGAGGCGTGCGCGACCTGGACGCGTTGCTGCGCGTGCGCGCGCTCGGCGTCACGCGTTGCGGCGCCACCCGCACCGCCACGATGCTGGACGAGTGCCGCCGGCGCCTGGGACTCGCCGCCAACGCTTAGCGCACCCGCGCCACCAGCCGCCGGATTCCTTCTTCAAACACCTCCGGCCGCGTCAGCAGGCTGACCACCAGGTACGCCTCGGATTCGAAATCAAAGAAGTAACCCGGCTGCACCAGCACGCCGTCTTCGTCCAGCAGGTCCAGGGTCCACTGTTCCTCGCTGCGGGTCCGGGGCGCCTGGACGATGGCGTACCAGCCGCCCTCCACCGTGAGGATGCGCAGCGGCGAATCCGCGCCAAGCGCCCCGCGGAAATGCGCCAGGTTGGCCGTCACACGCTCCATGATCTGCCGCCCGACCGCCGCGCCCGCGGCCAGCAGCCGTGAGGCCGCGTGCTGCACCGGCGTGCTCACCGAGAGGTATGTATCGGCGATCAGTTCGAGCTTTTCCATGGCCTCCGCCGGCGCCACAATCCATCCCAGTTTCATCTGGGGCAGCCCGGCGATTTTCGAAAGGCCGCTCATTGCGAACGCCCCGGCGGTGTGCGCCAGCGTGCGCACGCGCCGCGCATCGGGGGCGTGGCCGTAGTCCGCGAAAACTTCGTCGGAGATGATGGCGAGATCGTGCGCGCGGCAGATCCCCCGCAGCCGCTCCAGTTCCTCCGTCTTCAGAAACGACCCGGTGGGGTTGTTCGGATTCACCACCACCACGGCGCGCGTTCGCGGCGTGATCGCGCCCTCCAGGGAATCGAAATCGATGCTCCACTCGCCGTGGTAGAAAAGCGGATACTGCGCCACCCGCACCGATTCCATGGCCGCCAGGAACTCGAACAAGGGATACGACGGCCGCGGCGCCAGCACCTCGTCGCCCGGGTCGGTCAGCAGCTTGAACAGGTAGGCGTATCCCTCGCTGGTACTGGCGGTGAGCAGAATCCGCCCGGGCGGCACGCCGCCGTAGTAGGCCGCCACGGCCTCACGCGCCTCCGCCGCTCCAGCGGGTTGCGGGTCGTACGCGAGCGAGCGCGCATCCGCCAGCGCCGCGATCACCTCCGGCGGGTAGGCCAACCCCGCCCGGGTCGGGTTGGATTCCGTTAGATCCAGCACCGGCAGCCCGGCGCGGCGCCTCCCGGCGAGCCGTTGCGCGATGCGATTGGGACCGAGGTCCCAGTGGAAGCGGCTGGAAAACCTCACTAGGGACCAGTATCGTCCAGCTCGCGCTATAAAGGAATCATGCTGTTGCCCGCTATGTTTCTCTGCGCCATGGTCGCGCAGTCTCCGGCTTTTATGACCGATTCCGTCCAGAAGCTCGAAAAGGAGTTGACCGCCCGCCACGGGGAGAGCCAGCGCCCGCGCGTCCAGCGCGGCCTGAAGCAGGTCTCGGAATTCTGGCGGGCGAGCGACGGCGGCGCCGCCGTCTTCGAAGAGTTCGTGCGCGGCAATTTCGCGGGCGACCAGAAGGCTCTCGACACCATGCTCGCGCGCTTCGAGAAGCTGTTGGAGCAGACCTACGGCCACCTGCTCGAAGTCGTCCTGGCGTACCGCACGCAAGTGGACCTCGATCTCGGCCCGATCATGCCCTACGACGAGATCTTCGCCGGCTACGACCCCTCCGCCCACCTTACCGACGACTTTTTCCAGAACAAGCTGGCCTTTACCGTGCTGCTCAACTTCCCGCTGACCACGCTGCAGGAACGCCTGCGAGAGGGCCCCAAGTGGAGCCGGCGGCAATGGGCCGAGGTGCGGCTGGCGCAGCGCTTCTCCAAACGCGTGCCCGCGGAGGTGAATCTGGCGATTGCCGAAGCCGGCTCGCGCGCCGAGCAGTACATCGCCGAGTACAACATCTGGATGCATCACCTGCTCGATCCGCAGGGCCGCCGGCTGTTCCCGCCCAAGATGCGGCTGCTCTCCCACTGGAACCTGCGCGACCAGATCAAGGCCGATTATTCGGAAAAGGACGCCCTGGAGCGCCAGCGCATGATCGCGCGCGTGATGGAAAGCATCGTCCTTCAGACCATTCCCAAGGACGTGGTCAACAACCCCGCCCTCGACTGGAATCCCTACACCGGCGAGGTGCGGCCCTCCACAGTGAAGGACTACGAGGGCGCGGCGAAGAGCGGCGGCGGCTCCGGCCCGGAGCCGGATACGCGCTACGCCACGCTGCTCGGCAACTTCCAGGCCAACCGCCGCATGGATGCCTACTCGCCCACCGCTCCCACCCTGATCGCGCGCGCCTTCGATGAGGGCCGCGAGCTGCCCGAAACGCGCGTGCGCCAGATGTTCGAGCGCGTGCTGACCTCGCCGCTCGTGGCTAAAGTGGCGCGGCTGATCGAGCAGCGTCTCGGCCGGAAACTCGAGCCCTTCGATATCTGGTACAACGGCTTCCGCCCGCGCGGCAAATATACCGAAGCCCAGCTCGATGAGATCACCCGCCGCAAGTATCCCACCCCGGAGGCGTATCACCGGGACATGCCGCGCATGTTCCAGGCCTTGGGCTTCAGCCCCGAGCGGGCGCGCTACCTGGCGAACAACATCGTGGTGGACCCGGCACGCGGCTCCGGCCACGCCTGGGGCGCGCAGTTGCGCTCCGCTCCCGCCCACCTGCGAACGCGCGTGGGCGCCGGGGGCATGGATTACAAGGGCTACAACATCGCCGTCCACGAAATGGGCCACAATGTGGAGCAGACCTTCTCGCTCAATAACGTGGACCATTGGCTGCTGAACGGCGTGCCCAACACCGCCTTCACGGAGGCCATTGCCTTCCTGTTTCAGGCCAAGGATCTGGAACTGCTCGGCCTGGCGACGCCCAGCCCCCAGGACGAAGCCTTGCGCGCGCTCAACGACTTCTGGGGAACCTACGAGATCGCCGGCGTCGCGCTGGTGGACATGGCCGTCTGGCACTGGATGTACGACCACCCCAACGCCACCCCCGCCGAACTGAAGGAGGCGGTCATCGCCATCGCCAAGGACACCTGGAACCGTTACTACGCGCCCGTGTTCGGGCGGCGCGACGTGGTGCTTCTGGGAATCTACTCCCACATGATCGAACGCGCCCTCTATCTGCCGGACTACCCCATCGGCCACCTGATCGCGCACCAGCTTGAGGAGTCCATGCGGAAAGCGGGCAAGATCGGGCCGGAGGTGGAGCGCGTGGCGCGCCAAGGGTCGATTTCACCGGACCTGTGGATGCAGCAGGCCACCGGCGCCCCGGTCGGCCCGGATGCGTTGCTCGAAGCCGCCGAACGGGCGCTCGCGCGGCAGTAGCGGTCAGAAGATCCTGCGCAGATACGCGGCAATCGCGATGATCAGCAGCCCCGAGATCCCCGCGCCGGTCATGAGCCGCGCGGGGCGGGAGCCCTTGCCGGCCGTCACCAGCAGCGCGATGGCGAACACGTGCGCCGCCAGCAGCAGCTTGACCCCGAGCAGCATGTGATACCGCGCCGAGTGGCCCGGCGTGCTGAAGATGCTGTACAGCCCGGAGAAGATCAGCGCCGCCACCGCCGCCAGGCCGTACGGCCGGAAGCGCCGCGCCGCCGCACCCGAATCCGGCGCCGCCACCAGCCGTCCGTACAGCATGCCGCCCACCAGGATGGCAGCCGGCGCGATGTGCAGCCAGCGCATCGTCACGAGCAGGACTTCAGCCATACGCACTACTATACAATCGCCTTATGATCCATGAGGTTCTGCCCGTCGGCCTGCTCCAATGCAACTGCTCCATCTTCGGCGACTCCGCGAGCGGGGAAGCGCTGGTGGTGGATCCCGGCGATAACGTGCCGGACATCCTGGAGGCCGCCGGACGGCATGGGTTGAAGGTGAAAATGATTGTCATCACCCACGCCCACATCGACCATATCGCCGGGGCGCAGGAGTTGCGCCGCGCCACCGGAGCGCCGGTGTACATGAATGAGAACGACCGCGCCCTTCAGAACCTCATGGACATGCAGGCGGCCTGGGTGGGCATGGCGCCTCCCGAGCGGGCGGAAATCGATTCCAACGCCCGTGAAGGCGACATCCTGCGCGCGGCGGGCGCGGATTTCCACGTCCTGCAAACTCCCGGCCACTCGCAGGGCAGCATCAGCCTGTGGATCCCTTCGGAGAACAAGGTGGCGGCGGGCGATACCCTGTTCCGCGACAGCATCGGCCGTACCGATCTTCCCGGCGGGGACGGTGTGCAGATTCTGGAATCGATTCGGGAGAAACTGCTGGTGCTTCCTGAGGAGACGGTTGTGGTTCCCGGCCATGGCCCCCTCACGACCATCGGCCGGGAACGCGAATACAACCTGTTTCTGCGTTAGCTACTTCTTCGGAGCGGGCTTGGGCGCCGCCGCCGCGGGCGGCTTGGGGGCAGCCGCAGCGGGCGCGGCGGTGGCCGGAGCGTTCTTGTCGTACAGGTCGATGATGTCCTTGGTAATGTCGATGCTGTCGGCCGCGAACACCACCGGCGTCTGGGGATTGCTCACGTCGATAATCAGCGAGTACGCGTTATCGCGGGCGTACTTGTTGATCACCGCCATCATGCGCTGCCCCAGTTCCTGCATGATCTTGCCCTCGGCCTGCTCCACCTCGGCCTGAGCGTCTTCCGTGTCGCGGTTCAGCGATTTCGTGGCCTGGTCGATCTGCCGCATGAGCTTCGATTTCGCGTCGTCGCTCATGGTGGCGCTTCCCTTCCGAAGCTGGTCCTGGTAGCCGGCGATCTCCGCCTGGCGCTTCTCCAGTTCGGTCTTCTTGGGGCCGAAGCGGGCCTGCAACTCGGAAAGGGCCTTCTGCCCGTCCTTGGTGCTGACGATGGCGTTCTGGATCTGGATGATGCCCACCTTGTTGGGGGCCGAGGTCTGGGCATGAGCGAGCGTGGCTGTGAGGGCCAGCGCCGGCACAAGGTAAATGCTCTTCTTCAAGCTAAACTCCTTCTCGTAATCCTAAAACATCTCCGGGTCAGAACGTCCGGCCGATGGTGAAACGGAACGTCTTGCGCTGCTCGAACCACGGGTACGCCTGGCCGAAGCTGGTGACCGCGTTCAGGAACGTCATCTCGTTCGGGAACATGGACCGGTCCACCACGATGGGCGGTTGCAGAAACTCCTGCACGATCACCGGGTTGTAGGCCCAGTACAGGCGGAACGGCGCGTTGACCACCGGCAGCATGACCTGGAGTTCGATACCGGTGGACATGCGCGGCCGCTGGGTTCCGGGAGAAATCTTCGGACGCCCGTCGAAACCCGCCTGCGGGAACAGCGAATTCAGCTCGTTCACGCGGTCCGTGTTCATCTTGAGCTGATTGGTGAGCAGTATCTTATTCAGGCCCGTATCGGCGAACAGCGCCAGGTTGACCGGCCCCACGATCGGGATGCGGTATTCGAAGTTGCTCACCAGTTGGGTATCGCCGCCCGGGAAGATCAACTGGTAGACGGGGATCTGCATGGTGACATTCTGCAATGTCTCCACCCCGTCCACCAGCACCTTCTGGGTGCGCGCCGAGCCGTCGGCGTTCAGCACGTTGATGGTCGATGAGCTGGCGACATAGGCGATCGGGCTGATGCCCCAGATATCGAACCCGCGGATATCCTGCTCGCCGCCGATGTAGCTGCGGGCGAACGGCGGCGCCTGTTTTCCGCCATAGCCGGCAATCATGGATCCCATGAAGTGGAAGGCCAGAATGTGGCTCTTTTTCCATGGCGCCGGCCGGAAGTACTTGGCGTCGATCACGGGGCGGATCGTGTTCACGTTGCCGCCCAGAAAGCTGCCGGCGAACTGGGTGGAGAGGAACAGGCTCTTGCCGCCGGTGGGCGTGATCGGGTGGTTTACCGTGTTGTACGAGTACGAAGGCGTGATCGCGCTGGTCTTGATGCCGGTCAGCGAGTTGGGCCCGCCGATGCCCTGGAAGTTGATGTACTCGAAATAACTCTTGGCGGCCGTGCTCTCCTGGTCCACAACGATGTTGGAGTTGTCGTAGCCGTAAGTGATTCCGACCCGGGCGAAGCTGCGCTTCAACTGGTAGCTGGAGGAAACCGAGAAGCCGTGCCCGTTCTGGACGTAGTTGAGCAGGTTTCCCCGGCCCAGCTCGTTGAACAGCGGCATGTAGTTGCGGCCCGTCAGAATCGAAATCTCGCGGCCTTGGTCGTAATTGAAGCGCGTCAGGTGCACCTCGAAGCCAAGCTGGATGGGCCGGTCGAGGAAGTACGGCTCGGTGAAGGCGAACTGCACGCTGCGCAGGCGGGTGCCGAGCTGCGAATCGATGGAGAGCGTTTCGCCTAACCCCAGGAAGTTGTTGGTCGAATAGTTGAACCCCATGAAGCTGCCGGCAATGCCCGAAACGCCTCCGTTCATACCCACCGAATTCTTCCCGCGCTCCTTCACCTTCAGGGTGATATCGACGGTGTTGGTCTGCGTGTTGCGCTTGATGTCCGCCGCCTCGTTCTCCTTCAACTGCTCGAAGTACCCGAGCTGGTTCAGGCGCAGGACGCTCAGCTCCCACAGGCGCGTGTTGAACATGTCGCCTTCATCCAGCAGCAGCTCGCGGCGGATGACCTTATCGCGGGTGGTGGTGTTTCCGGAGAAGTCGATGCGCCGCACGAAGAACTGCTTGCCTTCGTCCGCGGTCAGCGTCAGGTCGATCTTGTCGCTGTTGGGGATGATGTCGAACGACGGTTCCGGCACGAAGTCGATGTACCCGAATTCGCCGTAGAGCTTGCGCATGTTCTCCAGGCCCTTGCGCAGTTTGGCGGTGGAGAAAATGTCGCCTTCCTTCATCTGGAACAGCGGCATCATCAAGGTTTCCGGCGTACGGAACAGCTTGACGCCGATGAAGTTGATCTTGTTGAGGTGGTACTGCCGGCCTTCCTCCACCGGCAGAACCAGGTCCGCCCGCTTGCCCGGCTTGTTCGGCTTGAACAGGGGCAGCCGGAGGCCGTGGCCGCCGGTGTCGCGAATTTCGAGTTTGTGGTCCAGCACGCGCGCCGTGAAATAGCCGCGCTGCTGGTAGAAGTCGCGGATGCGGTCCTTGTCCTCTTCCAGCTTGGTGGAATCGAACGTCTTGGAAAAGATGTTCTCCAGCACCAGGGAGTACGGGATGCCGATCGGCCGCAGGTTCTTCATCGCCCGGATCACCTTGCGGTCCCGGAAAACGTTGTTCCCCGTGAGTTCGAGCTGGCCCACTTTCACCTTGGGGCCTTCCTGCACGTTGAAGGTCACTTCGAGCGAAGACGGGGGAATCTGCCGGATGTCCGGCTCCACCACCGCGAACTGCCGGCCGCGTTCGGAAAGGAACTCCTTCAGCACCACCGTGGCGCGCTGGATCCTGTTCGGGTCGTATTGCGACTCCACAGACAGCCCGACCTTGCGCTCCTTGAACCGGTCCAGAATTTCCGAAACCGTGATCGATTTGATCCCTTCGTACTTGATGGACCGGACCACGCGCCTTTCCGTCAGGACAAAACGCACGATCGCGCCCGTGCGGCCAGGTTCCGTTTCCAGGCGGATATCGTCGAAGCGTCCGGTATTCCACAGCGCCATGAAGTCGCGCCGCAGAGCATCTTCATTAAGGATGTCGCCGCGCTTGGTGAATATGAGGGCGCGCAGAGTGTCCTGAGGTACACGGCGGGCTCCGCGGAACTCGATCGCTTCGATGATTTGCCCGGCGGCAGGTTTGGGGGCCTCCGCCTCGGGCGGCGCTTCGATCTGCGGTCTTTGTCCGGGCTGCTGCTGCGGCGGCGGAGGCGGGACCTCGGGCGCGGCTTCCGGGACAGCTTCAAAGGGGCTTTGCGGCTTCTTGGTCTCCGGCGCGGGCTTGGTTTGCCCGGCGGGCGCAGGCTGCGGCGCCGCCGGGGCTTGCGCCCGGAGCGGTAAAGAACCTAATGCGCAGAGACAGACTGCGGCTTCGGCCAGGCCGGTTCGCCTGCGGAAAATCATCGAAACATACCTCTCCACTCTGCGCTTTTACGGTGACGTAAGCTCACAGGAAACAGTTTCACAAGGGTGCTGCCGGTTTTCGTAGAAGTTCTGTTAAAGCACTATTTTAGCGAAGGGCCGCGTTTTCAACAACGAGGCCGGCCAGGCACAGGTGTGCCTGGTCCGCACACCCGCCTGTTGCACTCCTTGTTATAATAGCAGTACATGGTTGAGCTGCCCCGCCTGACGCGCGGGTTTCCGCTTGACGAGCCTCGTACCACCCCTGACAATAGCCATTTCCCGCGCCTGTTGTGCAAGGCCATAGGAGGTATTTGGACACGAATAAATGAAGGCTACCGTTCAGATTAGCCGGGGAGTGGAGAGCCTCTTCGGCACCCGCGATGAGAATATCCGGTTAATTGAATCGGGTTTCAACGTCAGCACCCAGTTGGTGGATGGCTGCCTTCAGTTGGAAGGCGAGCCGGAGGCCGTGAACCGCGCCGAAGAAATTTTGCAGGAGTACGTGTCGCTGGTCGCCGAAGGGCATGTTTTCAACAACGGAGACCTGAACAGCTACCTGCGCGTGGTCACCGAAGACCCCCAGATCACCCTGCGCGGGCTGGTGGAAAGCGGAAGGCAGCGAAGCTTCGGCAAGAAATTGCTGGCGCCGCGCACCATTAACCAGCGCCGTTACCTGGAAGCCATCGAGCGCAATGACATGGTCTTCGGCATCGGTCCCGCCGGCACCGGCAAGACCTACCTGGCCGTGGCTATGGCGGTTTCCGCGCTGCTCAGCAAGCGTATTTCGCGCATCGTGCTGACCCGCCCGGCGGTGGAGGCCGGAGAGCGCCTCGGGTTTCTCCCCGGCACACTTCAGGAGAAGGTCGACCCCTATCTGCGTCCCCTTTACGATGCTCTCTACGACATGCTGGACCACGAGCGCGTGGAAAAATTGCTCGAGCGCAACGTGATCGAAATCGCTCCCATCGCGTTCATGCGCGGCCGCACGCTCAACGACAGCTTTATCATTCTTGATGAGGCCCAGAACAGCACCCCCGAACAGATGAAAATGGTTCTCACGCGCCAGGGCTTCAGCTCCAAAATGGTGGTCAACGGCGACGTCACCCAGATCGACCTTCCCAACGGCCGGCGCAGCGGGCTGCTGGACGCCGTGGACGTGCTCAAGGGCGTGGAAGGCATCAGTTTTGTCACCTTCGATCAGCGCGACGTGGTGCGCCACCAACTGGTGCAGCGCATCGTGCAGGCTTACGAGCGTTACAACGAGACGACGGGCACCGGCCGGCAGCTCAGCCTGAAGCTGACCGAGATCGAAGCCGCCAACGCCGCGCAGGAAACGCCCAACGCCTGATCCCTGTATGTCCGATCCCAGCGACCGAAGCCGCGTCCTTTACCGCCGCGCTCCTCGCGGTCTGCCCCGGCCGGACCTGGAGCGTTTCGCGCGGCAGCTCGAAACCGAGGTCGCGGGCACGCGAGGCTTCCAGTGCCTGATCACCGATGACGCCGAACTCCGCCGGCTGAACCTGCAATTCCGCGGCAAGGACTACCCCGCCGACGTCCTCTCCTTCCCCGAACCCGACGAAGGATACCTCGGCGAAATGGCCATTTCCGCCGAGCGCGCCGCCTGCCAGGCCGCCGAATTCGGGCACTCCACGGCGGATGAAATCCGCATTCTGATGCTCCACGGCGTGCTTCACCTGCTGGGCATGGATCACGAGCGCGACCGCGGCCGCATGCGCCGCGCCGAAAGCGCCTGGCGCGGCAAGCTGGGACTCAAGGCGGGGCTTATCGAACGGGTCCGCCCATGACCTTGCTCCTGGTTCTGCTCACCGCCGCCTCCTCCGTGGTGCTGGCGCTCGCCACCTTCACGCAACTGCTCTACCTGGAAAGCCTGCGTCTGCGCACCCGCGAGCTGCCCTCCATCCGCTTCTTCCGCGACGAGCTTGTGGAACGCATCGGCCTGAGCGTGGAGCAGGGGGCCGCGGCATTTTCGCTCATCAAACACACCACCCTGCTGGCGCTCGCCATCCTGTACTTCGGCCTCTTTGGCGGCGGGCAGGCCGCGTACTGGGAAACGCTGCTGCGCACCTTCGCCGCCGCCTGGGTCACCATGATCGCGCTGGCTTATGCGCTGCCGCAGTTGCTCTACCGCCGCACCCAAGGGCGCTGGGCGCTGCCGGTGGTTCCCTTGCTGAAAGTTCTGGCGGCCGTGGCGCGGCCCTTCACGGGCGCGCTCGGCTTTTTCCAGTCGCTGATCGACCTGGCGGATGAAAACGGCGGCGCCGCCGAACCCGCCACTCCCGCCGAGAACATCGAGGCGCTGATCACCGCCGGTGAAGAGGAAGGCCTCATCGAGAAGGACGATCGGGAGCTCATCCAGTCCGTGGTGGAGTTCGGCGACACCGTCGTCCGCGAAGTGATGACCGCGCGCCCCGACATGGTGACCATCGCGGCGGATTCCACGCTCGAAGAACTGCGTCAGCTCGTCATCCGGGAACAATATTCCCGCATCCCCGTGTACGAGGACAATATCGACCGCATCACCGGGTTCGTCCACGTGCGCGACATGTTCGAGCTCGAGGAGCGCGAGCGCGCCGGCCGCGCCGTCCGGGAACTGGTCCGGCCCATCCGCTTCGTCCCCGAGACCAAGCCCGCCAGCGACCTGGTCCGCGAGATGCAGGAGGACGGCGTGCAGATGGTGATCGTCGTGGACGAGTACGGCAATACCGCCGGCCTGGCAACCATGGAGGACCTGCTCGAGGTCATCGTGGGGGAGATCCGGGACGAGCACGAGCCCGACAAGGACATGCAGGAAGACGGCCAGGGGGGCTTCATCGTCTCCGGCAACTTCGATGTCAGCCGCCTCGCCGATCTCTTCGCCGGCTTCCGCCTGGAGCACGAAGTGGAATCCAGCACCGTTGGCGGCCTGGTGAGCGAATGGCTGGGCCGCGTGCCGCGCCCCGGCGAAACCGTGGAACGCGAAGGCATCCGTATCGAGGTGCTGGCCAGCGACGAACTGCGCGTGGAGCAGGTACGGCTCTCGCGCCCCCAGGTGGTGGCCCATGAGTGAATTCCGCTCCGGGTTCGTTTCCATACTGGGACGGCCCAACACGGGCAAGTCCACGCTGCTGAATGCGCTGGTCGGGTCCAAAGTCGCCATCGTGGCCGATAAGCCCCAGACCACCCGCACGGCGATTCAGGGCGTCCTGACGCTGCCGGACGCGCAGGTGGTGTTCGTGGATACTCCCGGCATCCACAAATCCGACAGCCTGATCAACCGGCGCATGATGGAAACGGTCCGCGCCGAGCTGGACGAGCGGGACCTGCTCCTGCTGATGGCGGACGCCTCGCGCGGGTTCGGCGAGGAAGACCGCCACGCCGTGGACCTGGTGCGCAAGGCCAACATACCCACCGTACTGGCCGTGAATAAGATCGATCTCGTTAAGGACAAGCGCGAACTACTGCCGGTGCTCGACCGCTATCGCGAATTGTTCGATTTCGCCGAATACATCCCCATCTCCGCCACCACGCGCGCGGGCCTCGACGAGCTGAAGCAGGCCATCGTCGCGAGGCTGCCGGAAGGCCCCGCCTATTTTCCCCCCGACCATGTCACCGACCAGCCCGAGCGCTTCCTGGGCGCCGAGCTGATCCGCGAGCGCATCCTGCATGAAACCCGCGAGGAGGTGCCGCACTCGGTGGCCGTGCTGATCGACCGGTGGGAAGACTTGCCGCACCTCAGCCGCGTCTACGCCACGATCCTGGTGGAGCGCGAGGGACAGAAAGGCATCCTGATCGGCTCCAAGGGAATGATGATGAAGCGCATCGGCACCATGGCGCGCGAGCAGATGGAGTCTCTACTGGGCCGCCGCTTCTTTCTCGACCTGCGAGTGAAGGTGCAGCCCAACTGGCGCGAAAACCCGGCGTTTCTCAACGCGCTCGACTGGCGTAGAATGGGCGGCAGAGATGAATTCTAAGATCTGCATCGCATTCCTTCTCGTGCTGGGGCTGGTGCTCCCGGCGTTCGCGGCGGAAAAGCCCGCCCCCTCCGATGATGCGCTGATCGACCTGGTCCGGCGCAAACTGGCCAGCGACCCCGTGGTCAAGGGCGGCGCGCTGGAAGTGGACGTGAAGCAGGGCGTGGTGCTGATGCGCGGCAAGGTGGAAACGCAGAAGCAGAAAGAGCGCGCCGCCAAGCTCGCGAGAAAAGTCAAGGGCGTGAAAGGCGTCACCAACGAGTTGGTCGTCGGCCGATGAGGGCGCTGGCCGCGCTGGCGTGTGCGCTGGCCGCGGCGCCGCTCCCTGACGGCCGCGGCGCCGGCAACCCCGCCTCACGGTACGCCATCGACAAAATCGCCTCCGGTTTCCGCTTCACCGAAGGCCCTGCGTGGTCCCGTGACGGCTACCTGGTCTTCAGCGACGTGCCTTCCGGACGAATCCTCCGGCTCGCTCCCGGCCAGCCCGCCGCCATCCTGCACGAAGGTCTTGCCGGCCCCAGCGGCAATGCTTTCGACCCACAGGGCCGGCTGAATACCTGCGAGACCCGCGGGCGCCGCGTGGTGCGCGCCGGCCGCAAGGAGCCGGAAGTGCTCGCCGCCGCCTTCGAAGGCAAACGGCTGAACGCTCCCAACGATCTCGCTATCCGCAAGGACGGCCACATCTATTTCACCGACCCCGCCTTCGGCAGCCAGAGCGACACCCGCGAGCTGGATTTCTACGGCGTCTACCACCTCACGCCCCGCCGCGAGCTGAAGCTGGTGGCCCGCCCCGCCGGGCGGCCCAACGGCATTGCTATCTCTCCGGACGGCCGCACGCTCTACGTTGCCAACTCCGACGAGCACAACATCCGCGCCTACGACCTCGACGGCAAGGGCGACGCTTCGGGCGAGCGCGTGCTGGTCTCCGGCATTCCCGGCGTCCCCGGCGGCCTGCGCGTGGACGAGAAAGGCAATTTGTGGCTCGCCGCCAAGGGCGTGGCCGAGTACAGCCCGCAGGGCAAACTGCTGCGCGAGATCGAACTGGCAGAGGCGCCCTCGAACCTCGCCTTTGGCGACGGAGACCTGAAGACCATCTACGTCACCGCGCGCACCTCCGTTTACCGCATCCGGCCCGATGACCAGAAGTAAGGATTCCCGCCGCTATCCCGCCCGCCCCATCCTCGGCGTGGGCGCCATCATCATCCGCCGCGGCCGCGTGGTGCTGGTGAAACGCGGCAATCCCCCGCTGGCGGGCGAATGGTCGCTGCCAGGCGGCGCGGTGGAGACCGGCGAAACGCTGGAGCAGGCCGTGCGGCGCGAGGCTTTGGAAGAAACGGGCCTCGTGGTCCAGCCGCTCAAAGTGGTGCAGATCTTCGAGCGTATCATGCGCGATGCGGCCGGCCGCCCCGAGTATCATTACGTGCTGGTCGACTATCTGTGCCGCGCGCGCGGCGGCGCGCTGGAGGCGGCGAGCGATGCCGCGGGCGCCGTCTGGGCGCCCCGCGCCGCGCTCGGCGGCTACCGCATCACCGAAGGCACGCTCGAAGTCATTGAGAAGGCGTTCACTCTACAATGAGGTAGTGAGCCAGTTCAGCGCTGACATCCTGGAATACGAAGCGCTCCGCCAGTTGCTGGGCCGCTATGTCTCCAGCCCCCTGGGCCGCGCCGAGCTCGAGGCTATGGCGCCCGAGACCAGCCGAGCCCGCCTCGATGACATGCTGGTGGAGACCGCAGAGGCGCTCGAATACGCGCGCGCCGCGGGGCAACCGCAAACCGCCGGACGCGGCGCCGCGCACCGCATCAACTTCTCCGGCATCCCCGACCTGGAGCAGGCCGTCCACAAGCTGCGCATCGAAGGCGCCAGCCTCGATCCCAAGGAGATCGTGGACATGCTGTCGCTGCTCGACCGCGCCGCCGACGCGAAATCCATCCTCACCGCCGTGGCGGGGCGCTTCCCGCGCCTGGGCGCCTACGGCGGGCGCATCGGCGATTTCCGTGGGCTGCTGCGCGAGATGGAAGGCAAGATTCTGCCCGATGGCACGGTCTCCGACCACGCCAGCGTTTTGCTCGGCCGCCTGCGCCGCGATATCGAACGCCAGAAGCGCGCCATCCAGGAATCGCTCGAACGCTTCCTGCGCGCGCACCGCCAGGAGGGCGTGCTCCAGGAGGAGTTCGTCACGATCCGTAACGAGCGTTTCGTGGTCCCGGTGATCGCCGGGCAACGCCGCAAGCTGGAGGGCGTGATCCATGGCGCCAGCGCCAGCGGCCACACCCTGTTCGTGGAGCCGCTCGAAACCATCGATCTGAACAACGAGCTGGTGCGGCTGACCGAGGAGGAAGGCCGGGAGGTCCACCGCATCCTGCTCGAGCTCACCGCGCGGCTGCGCGGCTTCTCCGAATCCATCCGCGAGAGCCTTGCCGTGATGGGTCGCCTCGAGTGGTTGTTCGCCAAGGCGCGCTTCGGGGCGGAGTTCGATTGCGCCGTGCCGCGCTTCGGCTCGCGCGTGCTGGTGCGCGAAGCGCGGCACCCGCTGCTCGAAGACGTTCTGCGCAGGCAGCAGCGCAAGGTGGTGCCGCTTACGCTCGAGCTAGGCGAGAAATGTAAAATCCTGCTCGTCAGCGGGCCGAACACCGGCGGCAAGACGGTCACCCTGAAGACCGTCGGGCTGCTCGCCCTCATGGCGCAGTCCGGTCTGCCCGTGCCTGCGGCTGAAGCCGAGTTCCCCGTCTTCGAGCAGGTGCTCGCCGATATCGGCGACTACCAGTCCATTGAAGCCAGCCTCAGCACGTTCTCTGCGCACATCGCGCACATCCGCGACATGGCGCTCCGCGTAACGCCGGACACGCTGGTGCTGCTCGACGAGCTGGGCGCCGCCACCGACCCGGAGGAAGGCGGCGCGCTCGGCGTCGCCGTGCTCGACCATTTCCGGCGCGCGGGCGCGTTCACCCTGGCTTCCACGCATCTCCTGGCGCTCAAGGTCTACGGCGCAAACACCGACACGGTGCTCAACGGCTCCATGGGCTTCGACGAGGAGACGCTGGAGCCGACTTACCTTCTGCACCTCGGAACGCCGGGGCAGTCCGCCGGGCTCCAGATCGCTACGCGGCTGGGCATGCCGCCCGCCATCATGAGCCGCGCGCGGCAGGCCATGAGCACCCGCGAGCAGGACCTGGCGCGCTTCCTCGCCGAGCTGCACCGCCGCGTCGCCGAAGTGCAGGAGCTGGAGCGCACCCTGGTGGAAGAGCGCCGGCGCCTGAAGGAGCGCGAAGCTGAGATCGCCCGCGATTGGGAGAAACGCGAGTCCGCCAAGCTTAAAGAGATGGAGCGGCGTACCGAGGAGGTGCTGGCCCGCTTCGACGAGCAGGCGCGCGCCACCATCGGCGGAATCGTTCAGGCAACCCGCGACCGCAAGGCCGCCGAGCGCGCCGAGCGCCAGGTGGCGAAGGCCAAGCGCGAGTTGCGCGAGGAACTGGACGCCACCGTGCTCTCCACCCGCGACGAAGCCCGCCAGGGCGAGTTGCGCCGCCCGCGCGTGGAGGAGGGCGCCCGCGTGCGGCTGCGCGACGTGCGTGAACCCGCCCGCGTGCGGCGCGTTCTGGGCAACGGCCGTATCGAGGTGGAAGCCGGCTTCATGAAGCTCCAGGTTACGGTCGATGACGTCATCGAGGTGCTGCCCGATGCGCCCGCGGCCTCCAGGCTTCCCAAGAACGTGACCTTCCGCCCCGCGCCGGAGCTGGCGCCGGTGGCGCAGGAGATCAACGTGATCGGCGCGCGCGCCGAGGAAGCCCGGGACCGCGTGGATGCATTCCTGGACCAGGCTTACATGGCGACCGCCAGCCGCGTGCGCATCGTTCACGGATTCGGCATGGGTGTGCTGCGCAAAGTCGTCTCCGGCCTGCTCGCCGCGCATCCGCACGTCGCGAAGTTCTATACGGCGCCGCAGGAAGAGGGCGGGGCGGGCGCGACCATCGTCGAGTTGAAGGACTGAACGCGGCACGCGCGGCGTTCGTGAGCAATCCACGCGCCGCGATGCATTTTTTTCTTGACTTTCGCGCGAAACAACTTTATATATGAATCACATTGCGATTTTTGAATCGCAAAATTTGATGTTTAGGGAGAATCAATCGATGAAGAGCGCAACGAAGAAAGCCGCCCCGAAGAAGAAGGCCGCCCCGAAGAAGAAGAAGTAGTCAGGGCGCCCCTGCGTGGGCGAGAATGGGTTCTCTGAGGCCCCGGTTTTCGGGGCCTTTTTCATTTTCAGGCGTCCTTCCTCTGAATCAGCACCCGGAACGTCTCCCCCATCCCGAACAGCAGAGTCTTCAACTGTAGCCGGCGCCGCTCCTGTTCTCCGGCGGTTGGCGCGTCCAGGGCCGTGTTGAAGCCTTCCTCCCCCCCTTCCATCAGCGTCCGGGCGAGCGTTTCGAAGCGAACCGTGCGCAGCCCGCGCGCCGCGCCGCGTTCTTCCAGCGCCGTGAACGGCACGTGCGCGGTGATGTCCTGCTCGCCGGGCGTCTCCAGCACGGCCTCGCGCGCCGTATGGCGCCGGTAGCTCATCAGCGTGCCCGCCGGAAACCGCACGGCCTCGGCCCGGGTGTAGCCGTAATCTATGGTCAACACGAAGCCCGCTTCGAGCGCGCCGGCAATGCGGTCCATCCACTCCAGCGCGGCGAGCGGCGTTTCCGCGATGCGTCCCTCCCCAGGGCCGGGAACGTTCCGCTCCAGGTACTCCGCCGCCTCGGGGCCGGGCGGGCCGTTTTCAATCCAAACAAATCGGCTCCCTTTTGTTTCGACCCGCATTTCCCGCCAGGCGCCCTCCCGGAACACGTAGACATCCACCGGCAGCGCGTCGAAGAACTCGTTCGAAAAGACCACTCCGCGGATACGGCGGGGAAAGGCTTCCCCGGCTTCCACGGGTGTGTACCGCCACCCCTCGAAGAACGGGGCCATCTCGCGGCGTCCCGCGCCCGGCTCCACCACCTCGAATTCCGCCGGCGATCCCATCTCGCGCCACAGCGCCCGTATCCGTTCGGCGATGAGGAGGCCGAAGACCGGCTGCAACTGCCCGGCCGTGTAGAAATCTCCCCGGCGGCCGAACCGGTCGCGCCGGTAGTAACCGTGTTCGGGATGATACAGCGACGTTTCCATGAAACGGCTGAACCGCATGGGACCGCCGCGTTCGATCTCGGCGGCGAGCAAGCGTGCCATCATATAGGTAGGTTGGCATGAACCGAGCGCTGCCGGATACGGTCCGCGTAAGACTCAGCCCGGAAGAGGCCGGCGCCGTCTCCATGGCCCAGGTCGTGGTGAGAGATATCCCCATCCGGGAATTGGTGGAGTACATGCTCGGCTACACCGGCAAGAACCACGCCCGCGTGCGCGAACTCCTGCTGCGAGGGTCGCTGGTCAGCGGCGCATCCCGTTTCCGCTGGACGGGATGGGAGGCAGACGGCATCGCCCTCCAGGACCTGCTCTCCACCTTCCCCGATCCCGATCCCGCGCGCCCCTTCGCTCCGCGACACTGCACCCGCGCCGTGCTGCGCGGCTCGCGCGGCCACGCGATCCCGGTGGACGCCGCGGCGGGAGGTTTCTGGAAAGTCCTGGTGGATCTCGCCGCCGGCGCTCCGCTGCGCTATCTCGATTACTCGTACCGCGAACGCGCGGACTGGTACCGCATGGAGTTGAACCGCGGGGCCGCCATACGCCTCCGCGAGGCCGCGGAACTGGTATCCTATTCGACGTTGCGCAAACAGATCCTGGCGGGAGAGTTCGATTCCGCCGATCTGTTTGCAGCCCGGGAAGGCGAAGGATAAGATATGCAACCGCACGGCATTGTCCCCGCCGTCGTCACGCCGTTCCGCTCCGACGAGCGGATCGATTTTTCCGCCTGGCAGAAGATCCTGGACGCCCTGATCGGGGCGGGGGTGGATGGCATCTTCGCCGTCGGCGGCCAGGGCGAGTTCTTCGCGCTCAACGAGGAGGAGCGCACGGTCGCCCTGCGGTTCTGCCGCCAGTACGCCGCCGGGCGCGTCCCCATCTACGGCAACGTGGGCGCGGTGACGACGCGCGAAACCATCCGCCTGGCCGAGCAGGCCGAAGCCGAGGGCGTAGACTACCTCGTCGCGGTCACGCCGTACTACATACGGCCTTCCGCCGACGAACTGGTGGAGCACTTCGTCGAGGTCTGCCGTTCCGTCCACACTCCAGTGCTCGCCTACAACATACCCGAGCGCAGCGGCGTGGATCTCACCCCGAACGTGGTCCAGCGCATCGCCGAAGCTTGCGCGAACTTCGTGGGCCTGAAGGATTCGAGCGGACGCCTGGACCGCCTCCCCGAGCTGGTCTCCATCGGCCGCGATCGCCCGTTTTCCGTCTTGATGGGCCGTGATCACATGATCCTGACCGCGCTCGAGCTGGGCTGCGCGGGCGCCGTCACGGCGTGCGCCAATGTGGCGCCGCGCCTCTTCGTGGACCTCTACCGCGCGTTCCGCGAGGGCCGCAAAGACGAGGCCGCGCGCCTTCAGCAGTTTGTGAACCCGCTGCGGGAGGCCTTCGCCCTGCACACCTTCCCGGCCGTGATCAAAGAAGCGATGGAAATGGCCGGGCTTCCCGCGGGACCGTGCCGCAGGCCCGTGGGCCCCATGCCGGCCGATGCGCGCCGCCAGCTTGCCGGCGTGCTCAAACCGTTGGCCGATGAACGTTACCTGCCGTATCCCCTCGTGGCGATGAAAGCCTGATCGGGAGTTTAACAAGTGCATACCAACCGGCTCGCCCGCGAGAAGAGTCCCTATTTGCTCCAGCACGCGCAGAACCCCGTGGACTGGTATCCCTGGGGCCCCGAAGCGTTTGACAGGGCGCGGCGTGAAGACAAGCCCATCTTCGTATCCATCGGTTACTCCACCTGCCACTGGTGCCACGTCATGGAGCGCGAATCGTTCGAGAACGAGCGCATCGCCACGCTGCTGAACACGCACTTCGTCCCCGTGAAGGTGGACCGCGAAGAGCGTCCGGACGTGGACCGCGTCTACATGACCTTCGTGCAGGCCACCACCGGCGGCGGAGGCTGGCCCATGTCCGTATGGCTCACGCCGGACTTGCGGCCGTTCTTCGGCGGCACGTACTACCCGCCGGAGGACCGCTGGGGCCGCCCCGGCTTCGCCACCGTGCTCGAACGTCTCGCGGACGCATGGCGCAGCCGGCGCGAGCAGATCCTCGCCTCCAGCGCGGACGTGATCGAGGCGCTGCGCAGGCGCGTGGAAACTGGGGCCGCCGCAAGCCTGCCGGTGGACGAGCGCACGCTGGAGGGCGGCTTCCAGGCCTTCCGGCGCACCTTCGATGTCCGGAGGGGCGGCTTCGGCGGCGCCCCGAAGTTCCCGCGCCCTGCCGCCTTCAACTTTCTGCTGCGCTACTGGGCCCGCACCGGGAACGCCGACGCGCTCGAAATGACCGTCGCCACGCTGCGCGCCATGGCCGCCGGCGGCATGTACGACCAGCTTGGCGGCGGCTTTCACCGTTACTCCGTGGACGATCGCTGGTTCGTGCCGCATTTCGAGAAGATGCTTTACGACCAGGCGCAGCTTGCGGTTTCCTACCTGGAGGCCTGGCAGATCACGCACGACGGCTTCTTCGCCGGGACCGCCCGCGAGACCCTCGACTACCTGCTGCGCGACATGCGCGCCCCCGAGGGTGGTTTCTATTCCGCCGAGGACGCCGACAGCGAGGGCCGCGAGGGCGCGTTCTATATCTGGACGCGCGAAGAAATCGAGCGGACCGCCGGCACACCCGCGGCCCATTGGTTCTGCCACCGTTACGGCGTCGAAGACCGGGGCAACGTAGCCGCGGACCCGCATGGCGAATTCCGCGGCAACAACATCCTGTACCGCGCCCGCACCCTGGAAGAGACCGCCGCGCATTTCGGCAAGCCGCTCACCGAAGTCGAGAGCGGACTCCTGCAAGCCCGCCGTGAACTGCTGGCCGTGCGCGAACGCCGCCCGCGCCCTCATCGGGACGACAAGATCCTCACCGCCTGGAACGGCCTTGCCGTCTCCGCCTTCGCCCGCGCCGGAGCCGTGCTCGACAGCCGCATTTACCTGGAGGCGGCCCGCGCCGCCGCCGATTTCGTGGCCGCCCGCGCGTACGCATCCGGCAGGCTGTTGCGGCGCTACCGCGAGGGCGAGGCCGCCATTCCCGGCTTCCTCGACGACTACGCGTTCTTCATCCAGGGTTTGCTCGACCTGTACGAAGCCGCGGGCGAGATTCGCGACCTGGAACTCGCCATCGCGCTTGCCGGCGCCATGCGGGAACTCTTCGAGGACGGCGAAAACGGCGGCTTCTACAGCGCCGCCGAGAACCCCGAGCTGGTTCTCCGCATCAAGGAGGTCTACGACGGCGCCGAGCCCTCGGGCAATTCCATCGCCATCCTCGACCTGCTCCGGTTGGCCGCCATGACCGGCCGCGCCGATTTTCGCCGGTCCGCCGAACGGGCGCTCGCGGCCTTCGCCCCGGCCATGGAACGCGGTCCGGAAGCCATGCCGCAGATGCTCGCTGCGGCGGGCTGGACGCTCGCCAGGCCCCGCCAGATCATTCTCGCGGGCGGGGCGGGTGGACCGGATACCGCCGCCCTGCTTCACGCCGCTCATGCGCCCTTCGCCCCCGCGAAAATCCTGCTGCTCTTGAACGGAGACCGCGCCAGAGGTGTAATCTCCGGCTGCCTTCCCGCCGTCTTACAGATGAGCAAGGCAGGCGGCAAGGCGGCGGCCTACGTGTGTGAGGACTACACGTGCCGGCTGCCCGTTTCGGAACCGGAGAAATTGACCGAATTGTTAAAATGATCTGATGGAGCGAACAGGCGCAGTTACTCTCAAAGGCAATCCGTTCACGTTGATCGGACCGGAGCTGAAGCCAGGCGAGAAAGCTCCCGATTTCACCGTGGTCGATACCACCCTCAAGCCCGTGACCCTGCGGGACACGGGGAACAAGGTGCGCATCATCAGCGTTGTGCCTTCCCTCGATACGCCGGTGTGCGACGCCCAGACCAAACGCTTCAACGACGAAGTCGCCAAGCTGCCCGGCGTCGAAGTCCTCGCGGTCAGCATGGACCTGCCTTTCGCGCAGCGCCGCTGGTGCGACACTTTCGCCGTGGACCATGTGCGCATGCTGTCGGATCACAAAGATGGTTCGTTCGGTTCCAGTTACGGCACCCTGATCAAGGAGTTGCGTATCGAGAGCCGGGCGATTTTCGTCCTGGACCCGGACAACACCATTCGCTACGTTGAGTATGTACCCGAAGTGACCGAGCACCCCAACTACGAAGCCGCCCTGAACGCGGCGCGCTCGGTGATGGCGCGGGGCGCCTGAAACGGGGTCGATCTGAGCGCAAATTCCTCTATCCCGTTCGCGGCCGAACGCGCGCTCACGCGCGCGGTGGAGAATCCCCTGGTGCGCGGCGGGCTTACCATCGGCGCAGGCATCGTCACCGGGAACATCATCGGGTTCGCGCGCGTGGCGCTTACCGCATACCTGCTGGGCACCCAGAGCCTGGCCGATTCGCTGGCGGTCGCCATCGGCCCGCTGGACGCGCTCAACTCCGTGCTCATCAACTCCATGGTGTTCGCCTTCGTTCCCATGCTGACCGCACGAAGCGGCGCCGGGCGCACGGCCTTGTTCCTGAAGCTCAACCGGTTCTTCGTGTGGCTGTTCTCGGGAGTGACGCTGGCCGTCATCGTGTTTGCGCCGTGGCTGATTCATGCGCTCGCCCCCGGTCTCGACCCCGCGTATTACGGCAAGGCGGTCACGGTCCTGCGGATCATTTCGCTTTCGACGCTCGCGGCGGGCATCGCGGCCATCCATTCCGCGCTGCTGTACACGGACCGCCGCTTCGCGCCCTCGGCCTTCTACCAGGCATCGCTGAACCTGCTGACCATCGCCGGCGCGCTGGCGTTCTGGAACGCCCTTGGGGTATACGGTTTCGCCATCGGCTACACCCTGGGGGCGTGGGTCCAGTTGGCCGTGGTGTGGTACTGCGCACGCTCCGGGCTGGAGACGCGCGGGCTTCCGCCCTGCGAGGCGCACTGGGGCGCGCTGCTCGCCAAGCCGCTGTCGATCGTGGTTTTCGCCGGTGCGCTGGCGCTGAACATCACCTTCACCCGCGCCTACGCCACGCACTTCGGGCCGGGCATGGCCGCCGCGCTCGACTACTGCATGCGCGGGGTCGGGGTGCCGCTGGCGTTTCTGGTCAGTCCCATGTCCAACTCGCTGTTGCCGGAAATCGCGCGCCTGCGCAGCCAGTCGCGTTTGCGCGACGCCTTCCGGCTGATCGACAAGACCATCGCGCTGGCGGCGCTCGCCTCGGTCGCGGTTTGCGCCTGCGCGCTGGCCCTGCGCGAACCGGCCATCCGCATCCTGTTCCAGCGCGGCAGCTTTACGGCGGAGTCCACCGAAATCGTTGCCGCCGTGTTCCTGGGGCTCGGGCCCAGCATCATCGGCTGGAGCCTGCTGGAGTTGACCTCGCGCTCGCTGTTTTCGCTCGACCGCGCCTGGGTGCCGCTGTGCGGCGCCTTTCTGCCGCTCGTGGTGAACGTCGCGGTGATGATCCTGGTGGGCGCGCCGCAGCCTCCGTTTATCGGCTTGGGCGCATCGCTCGGGCTGCTGGCCGGCTTCCTCGCCGTGTTCGTTCTGGGGCGCATCGAGCGCCGCCGCTGGCTGGGGACAGACGAATCTTTCCCCCAAGTGCGGGCTTGACGTCCTGCGTTGTTGTGGACAGATCCGTCTGTCCCCGGATCCTACATCCGCACTACTTCGAAATGGAACCGGTGGGGAGGAAACCGTCCCGCGGTGGCGCTGCCCATCTGCGCCCAGGTGCGGTACGCCGTTCCCGCCACCGTGGAGTTCAGGTAGAACAGGAACTGATTGGAGAAGAAATCGATCGGCGGAGGGTGCCGGAACGTGAGCCGCAATCCGACCGCCTGCTCCACCGCCACTTCCGGCGGCGGCACGGACTTCTCGATCAGCAGCGTGACAAAGCTGCTGCGTGAGGCGTGCGGCCACACGTCGGGGTGCAAAAGCTGCCGCAGCGTTGCCTCCGATTCGAACGTGATCTCGCACTGCCGGATCCATTCCAGGATCGAATCGCCCCACTGCCAGTGCGAAACCAGCGCGCGGTATTGTTCCGCCAGCGTGATGGCCAGCTCCAGCTTGCGCCGCTCCAGCGCGTCGGCGGCGGCTTCCGGCAGCATCTCTTCACCCTCCACGATGCGCACGGCGCGCTGCACCACCCTGGCCCAGTCCGCCCGAGCGCCGGGGTGAACCAGCAGAGGGGGCAGCTCGTGCATCCGGGTGCCGGGAATGTCGATGTAGCTCCGGTCTCCCATTCTCCCACCCCTCTATTGGACGTATGTTCGCACACTCTCTGTTCCACGCACAATGCCTGGGAAACGTCCCTTTTCTCACCGGGAGTGCGCGGCGGGAGATTTTTGCTATGATGCGCCTTCATGCCATACTCCATCGGACTCGATCTGGGCGGCACCAACCTGCGCGGAGCCGCCATCGATCGCTCGGGCGGGATCCTGGAGAAGATTTCCGGCAGCACCGCCGTCGGCGAGGGCAAGGAACCGCTGCTGCGCGACATGGCGGCGGTGATTCAACAGCTCAAGGACCGGCACGGCGCGGGTGATCTGGCCGGCATCGGCGTGGGCGTCCCCGGGTTCATCCTGCTCAAGGAAGGCGTCATCAAGAACTGCAACAACCTGCCGTTCCTGGAGGGCTTGCCCATCCGCGACGAGATGGAGCGCCTCCTGGGCACGCGCGTCATTCTTGAAAACGACGCCAACGCCGCGGCGCTCGGCGAAAAGTGGATGGGCGCGGGCCGCGATGTGGACGACCTGGTGCTGCTCACGCTCGGCACCGGGATCGGCGGCGGCATCATCACGGGCGGGCGCGTGCTGCATGGCTTCCTCGGTATGGCGGGCGAGTTGGGCCACCTCACCGTGGTGCCCAACGGCAACCCCTGCGGCTGCGGCAATCAGGGCTGCCTGGAAAAACACGCCTCCGCCAGCGCCATCGCTTCCATGGCCCGCGTGATGAACCTGGGCGATGGACTGACCGCCAAGGACGTGTACGAGCTCGCCATGCGCGGCGACGAGCGCGCGCGCCGCATTTACCGCATCATGGGCGAGGCGCTCGGGGTCGGGCTGGCCATGCTGGTGAATGCCTTCAACGCGCCTCTTTACCTGTTGAGCGGAGGCGTGCTGGGCGCCTGGGACCTGTTCGCACCCGCCATGTTGGAAGAGGTGCGCCGGCGTTCCTTCACCTTCCGCACCACCGAGACGCGCATCGAGAAGGCGACCCTCGGCAACGAAGCCGGCCTTTACGGGGCCGCGTATCTTCCCTGGATCGAAGAGAGGTAGACCGCTATGTGGTTGGGCATCGATATCGGAACCGGCGGAAGCCGCGCCTTGCTGGTGGATGCGCGGGGCCGCGTCAAAGCCGGCTTCACCGCGCCGCACCAGGACATGAGCATGCCGCGCCCCCTCTGGGCCGAGCAGGATCCCTACGACTGGTGGAACGCCGCCGCCGGCGCCGTCCGCGGCGTGCTCGCCGAAGCCGGCGTTTCCGGCGGCGAGGTCAAGGCCGTGGGCCTCTCCGGCCAGATGCACGGGCTCGTCATTCTCGACGAGGCGGACCGCGTGATTCGTCCCTCGCTCATCTGGTGCGATCAGCGCAGCCAGCCGCAGGTGGACTCGATCAACGCCGCGCTCGGCAAAGAGAACGTCCTGCGGTGGACCGCCAATCCGGTGCTCACCGGTTTCACGCTTCCCAAGCTGCTCTGGGTGCGTGATAACGAGCCGCAGAACTTCGCGCGCGTGCGCAAGGTGCTGCTGCCCAAGGACTACGTGCGCTTTCGCCTCACCGGCGAATACGCCACCGAAGTTTCCGACGCCTCCGGGACCTCGTTGTTCGACGTGGTGAACCGGCGCTGGTCCTTCGAGATGGTGGACGGCCTGAAGCTCGACCGGGCCATCCTGCCCAAGTGCTACGAATCGGCGGATGTCACCGGCGTGATCGGCGCGCAGGCCGCCGAAGCCACCGGCCTGAAAGCCGGTACTCCGGTGGTGGGCGGCGGCGGCGACCAGGCTTCCAGCGCCGTGGGCAACGGCATCGTCGAGCCGGGCATCGTCTCCTGCACGCTGGGTACTTCCGGGGTGGTCTTCGCCCACATGGAGAACGTCGCTTACGACCTCGCCGGCCGCGTGCACACCTTCTGCCACGCGGTGCGCGGCAAGTGGCACGTGATGGGCGTGACGCAGGGCGCGGGCCTCAGCCTGCAATGGTTCCGCAACCAGCTTGCGCCCGGAATGCACTACGACGCGCTCACCGCCGAGGCGGCGCTCTCCCCCGCCGGCGCGCAGGGCCTCTTCTGGCTGCCGTACCTGATGGGCGAGCGCACGCCGCACCTCGACGCCGCCGCGCGCGGCGGCTGGATCGGGCTCACCGCCAGCCACACCCGCGCCGATCTCCTCCGCGCCGTGATCGAAGGCGTGAGCTACAGCCAGCGCGATTGTCTCGATCTCATCGAGGAACTCGGCGTGGCGATCAACTCCGTTCGCGCCTCCGGAGGCGGCGCGAAAAGCCCCTTCTGGCGCCAGGTGCTGGCCGATGTCTTCAACAAGCGCGTGGTCACGCTGGAAACCCAGGAAGGCTCGGCCTACGGCGCCGCGCTGCTCGCGCTCTCCCGCGAATACGGCAGCGTGCCCGGCGTGTGCCGCGAGGCCATCCGCGAAGTAGACTCGGTCACGCCCCAAAACGCGGCATTCTACACCCGCGGCCACCGCATCTACCAGTCGCTCTACCCGGCGCTCAAGCCGGCTTACTCCGCCATCGCGGTTCTCTGAGCGAAGCATCAACGGCGGACGTGGATGCTGGTGTACTGCTCCCGCCGTTCCATCGTACCCGGCTCCGCGAGCAGCGGCGCCACTGCGGGCAACAGGGCGTTCTCAACCAGCAGCACCTGCGGTTTGAACTCCTCGGCCCGCACTTCGGCCGGGTCCACCGGGCGGCGATAAAACTCCGCGATGCGCACTCGCTGCGCCTCGCCGTGGGTCAGGAAGCGCACGACGTTGGCATCCTTGGATAGGACGCACAGGACGCGCCGGCCGGCTTTGGCTTCGCCTGCCGCCGCCTGCCCGAGCGGAGTCGCTGCGGGGCTGTAAAAGAACTGGGCCGCGCGCGATTGCGAAAACCCGGTCATGTAGCCGCCCACCTCGTACAGCGCGGCAAGCACGAGTACGGACAGCACCGCGAGCCGCGCCCGGGGAAACCTCCGCAGTAGGAAACTCACGCCCAGCGACGCCAAGACCACGTACACCGGCAGCACGATGAGCGTGCGGGTCAGGCTCGGGCCGGAGATCCCCAGGGTGGCCATCGCGGTAATCCAGCAGGCCGCCAGGTAGGCCACCACCGGCCGGTCCCACTCCTGCCGCATCCGTAGAACGCCAACCAGCAGTGCGGCGGCCAGTACGAGGTTCACGGGATGATTGCCCATGGCCGCGAGCGCGGCGCTGACACCGTCGAAGTAGTAGGTCGGCCCCCCTAAGTTCCGGTAGTAATCCGGATAGTAGAACGGCGCCAGCATCGTTGAGACGGCGTGCTGAACAATGTCCGTCCAGCCGCCCTTCACCACGTAGCTGCCGCGGGCCAGAAACTCGCCCGGTTGCCGGGCGAAAAAAATCAGGTTCGGAATGGAAGCCACGAACGCTCCCGCGGCTATGGCGGCGTAGCACGGCGCGAGCGCCCGGCGGCGAATCAGGCGGAACACCGCATAGGCCAGGAAGGCAAGCGGAAGAATGCGCGTGGATGTGTAGGTGTACAGGCTCAGCCCGAGCACCAGGCCCGCCCCGAGCGCCTTCCAACGGTCCCTCGGGCTGCTTTCGGCCCGATCGAGCAGCAGGGTGAACGCAGCCAGCGACAGAGGCGCGGCGATGGCCCGCAAGCCGCTTCGGGCATAGTGCAGAAACCACGCCGATCCACCCAGAAGCAGCAGCGGCGCCCATACGGGAATGTCCGGAGCGATGCGCTTCGCCAGCCGCCAGACCACCCACAAACAGGCCAGCGCGAACACCCACGAGACGAAATGAATCGCCAGCGTCGAGGGGCCGGTCAGGCGCGCGAGCAGCGCCACCAGGTACGTGTAGAACGTCTCCGTGGAAGTGCCGATCACCCCCACGGCCATCGGCTGGAAACGGTGCTGATCCAGGAGGTAGATCGCGCGCAACGCCTCTTCCGCCGCGTCGTTGTTAAGCCCTGGCGGCGTCCGGTCATATCCGTATCCCAGAAGCAGGGCATAAAGAACCAGGATGAAAGCCGGAGCGGCGCGCCCCACGCGCGAGAGCGTTTGGTTTTCCCTGGCTTGGACAGACGACAAGCGTTGGCGCGAGCGTTTCCCCATGCGGACCCGTTATCGCGCCGATTGTAACACCGCGCGGATCAGTCGCCGTCCGCGGCGAACGTCCCCACAAAGGCGCTGCGCTTCTCCGGGCTGCTCCAGGTGGTGCCCAGTCCTTCTCCCAGATAACGGTTCACCAGCGTGGCCGCCGGCATGGCGTGCTCCAGCTTAATCAGCGGCGGATACCAGACTTCCTCGTTGTGGCAGATCTGGTCGCCTTCATCGAGCGGGCGCGTGCGGATCTCGACTTGCGAGCCCGCCACCAGCGACGCCGCCCTGCTGTGCACATTGCCGTCCTTCAAAGTGAACCGGATCGGCTGGTAGTCGACCCGCACCACGGTTTCGAACAGATCCCCGCCCATGCGCCGCGCGAAGTGTTGCAGCGCCAGCCTCTGTTCCGGGTTCGCCTGGCTGTCCACGATCAGAACCGAATGAATCGGATATGAAGTCTCGTAAACGTCGCCCAGCGCATGCCGCGCCTTCAACACCCCCACCACGGTAAGCCCGCTGAGGTCTACTCCCTCCCACGTGCCCCGCGAAATATTCCACCCGAAAACCGCAAGATTGCCCAGTTGCCCCACTTCGCCGTTGGCGAAGCACGGTCCTGTGTAAACGTCGGCGTTGCGCGCCTCGACGTACGTGCCGCGAACTCCCGCAGAGGCGCAGATGCACATCGCAAGCCCCAGAATCAGACGCATCCGAAATTTCTCCCTGTAAGAGATTATAAAAGAAGGAGAAGGGCCGGGCTGAACCCGGCCCTTAAAGGTTTACAACTGGCTGTAGCAGTTTCGTGCGGGATTGCACTCGTAGTCGTCGGCGACTTTGCCGTCCGGCCCCAGGCAGTTCAGGGTGTGCTGGCACCAGAAGGCGCGGTCGTTGCTGTGCTGGATGGTCGGGTCCCACTCGGCTTCCACGAACATCCCTTTCCAGCGCAGGAACTCACAGCGGTCCTCCGTGATATTCACCAGTCCGGGACGTTCCATGGCTACGGCCTCCTTGCGCCCGCCGCGGCCAGCAGAGCGCGCTTCACCGCCACCCGCGCCAGTTGCACCTTGTAGGCGTTCTGGCTGAGCGGCGTGGCGCCTTC
>JBHGBM010000069.1:0-37010 GCA_041946965.1 Bryobacteraceae bacterium | reverse complement strand
ACGCTGGCCTTCTCCAAACCCTACATTCGCCAGATCACGCGCTGGTTCGTCATCGACGAACTCGGCGGGCGCGGAGTGGACGCGGGCCTCATCACCAGGGCCGGCGCGCTCAAGCCCGCCTACGCCGCGCTGAAGCGGCTGCTGAAGGATGCGTGGCATACGGAATGGCGCGGCCCTGCCGAGGGTGGGACCGTGGCGTTTCGCGGCTATCTCGGCGAATACGAAGTCGCCGCGCCCGGCCAGGGGAAGGCGCTGGTTCGTCCGAAACCGGGCGAATCCGTGACGGTGAGGTTGTCCTGATGCGAATCGTGGTGAACCGGCGGCGGTTTCTCGCTTCGTCGCTCGGAACCGCGCCGCTGGCGCAGCCTGCCGGGCGCCGCCGGCGGCCCAACATCATCGTCGTCATGATGGACGATTTCGGCATCGGGCACTTTGCCCCGCACGCCGAGTCGCTGCGCGCCGGCCAGAGCGATCCCGCCCACATCCAGTTCATCCGCGAGCGGGGGGCCGCTTACAGCGAGGAAGAAGCGCTCGCGATCTCCCGCCGGGCAATGCCCACCCTCAGCGCGCTGGCACGCAGAGGCGCCGTCTTTACCAACGCGTTCGCCAGCAGCAACCTTTGCGCGCCCGCGCGAAGCGGCGTGTTGATGGGCAGGCTGCAAAACCGCTTCGGCCTCTACCAGAACAGCGACGTCGAGGCTCGGGGCATGCCGGACGGGATGGTGCTTGCGGCGCAGCTCCAGAAGGCGGGCTATGCCACCGCGTTCATCGGCAAGTGGCATGCGGGGCCGCGTGATGCAACGCTGCCCGCAATAGGCGCGGGCCGGATCGGTTCCGTGATTCGCCGCTCTCACCCGCTGGAGAACGGCTTCGACTACTACTTCGGCTACAACCACTATCAGTGTCCGTTTTACGACTCCGAACAGATTTGGGAAAACCGGGAGTACACGGGCCTTCAGAAGCGCTACAACACGGATTTGTTCACGGACAAGGCCATCGCTTTCATGCGCCAGGCGCGGCAAGCCGGACGCCCGTTCTTTGTGGAGGCCGCCTACCACGCCGTCCACGCGCCCTTGCGCCCTCAGGCCCCGGATCGCTACTTCAAGCAGTTCGAAGGCGCGCCCGCCGTCCTCCAGAACTTCTACGCCCACGTCTACGCCGTGGACCAGAGCATCGCGGCCATGCGGGACGCTCTTGGGCCGGATTGGGACAACACCCTTTTCATCTTCTGCGGCGACAATGGCGCGCCGGCGAGCTTGGGATCTCCACCGCCAGCCAACGCCCCGCATCGCGGCCATAAAGGGACCTTATTGCTCGGCGGGATCAGGGTGCCGTTGCTGATGCACTGGACCGCCGGCATCCGGGGAGGCGGGCGCCGGAAAGAACTCGTATCCGCGCTGGACGTGATGCCGACTGCGCTTGACGCGGCGGGCGTTCCCGCGCCGGCCGACCTGGACGGCCGCAGCGTGCTTCCGCTGCTGGCCGGCAAGACACGCGCCGTCCACGACAACCTCGTGCTGGCCGGCATCCACGCCCGATCCTGGGGTTTTCTCGGCGCGACCACGATGGGTACGGCGAATCCCGAGAGACGGCGCGAAGAATCGCCGGGCGCCTGGGTCGTGTGCGACGGCCGGTACCTCTTGCGATATGTGACCTCGATCCCGGCGGGATTGTTCAACGATGTTCCGGATGGCCGTCCGGGCGCATACGAGCTGTACGATCTGCGCGAGGACCCGCTCGAGCAGAAAGACCTGACGGTGCAACTGCCGCAGGTCGTGCGAGAGTTGCGCGCCGTCTACGAGAAGGAAGCCCATGCCTTTCCGCCGCCCGCAAAGTGGCGCGCGGACCGCTGGCGGGAAATGATGCCGCCGGACAACCTTCACCTGAAGGACGGTTCAGGCGGCGTCCGGTTGTAGAATCGCGGGAACGCCCACGGGTGGCTCTTCAGGTAACTGGCGATCGGCGGGGGCTGCGGCGGGTGCGTGTTCAGTTTCGCGTCATGCTTCCACTCGAACCCGAGATCGACGATACCGCCTGGCTCGGGAATCGCCGCTGTTGCGGCGTGAAATATTTGGCCCGTCTGTGTGAAATATTTTTTTTTTTTTGCCGTTACATGTGGTGTAACGGTTTTGCCGCCGTCACGCCTCTAAATCGTGGCTGATGCCCACCCCCGGAAGCTCGTCTCCCGAGGGGTCGGGAGCGGGCGGGGCAAGCACCCATCGCAGGTCACCGTCCTGCTTCTTGATTTCGCCGCGGCGCCTAATCCCGTTCAGCACAGATGAGATCGTGTCGCTGCCCACGCTGGGGTAGCCGTGCTCGGCGACGAATGCGCGCAGTTCCTCATTGGACCTGGGGGCGGCCTTCAGAGCGCGGCGTACCAGATCGGTAATGCTCACGGTGCGTCGCGCCGGCGCTGGGACAGTGGCCGGCCGGACAACAGGAGGCCTACCTGGTCTCCGTGGCGAAGACTGCGATACCGCATCCTCTGTCGGGGCTTGGCGCGGCGGCTGAGGGGGCATAGGGACTGGCGGTGTCTCCCGCATGAATAGCCGGTGAAAGACCTCCGCATCGAGAACAACAGACCCGTTGACAACAAACTCCCGGCGGCCGTTGTCAACGCGCACTACCTCATATGCCTGGACGGGAGCGCGCAGGCAGAACGATTCGAATGGCATCGCCTTTTCTCCACCACTTTCCTTCCGTTACCTTCTCCTGAACACGAGCGCCGACTCTACGTCCGCGCACGGTCAGAAAGTACTCATCTGAGGGGAACAACCCCAGCTCTCCAAACGCCTGTCCCAACCGCGCCTCGATCCGATACAGCGCGTGAAATAGGTTGCCCCTGTCTAAACCAGTGCGTTTGGTCAATGACACCCATCCTTTGCCCTCAAGGCAAAAGCCGCGGAAGATCTCGCGCTCAACGTCGGACAACCTCTCCTTGGCACCCAGATAGACATCCGCCCGGTATTCGGCCGCGCGGCTCCACTTCTTCCAGGATCGCTGACAGAACACCCTCAACCCCTCCCGGTGGTAGCGGCCCAGCACCTCGCGAAATAGCTTCCTCAGCACACAGGCGCACGGGTATTCCCGCCTACGCCCGACAAGACCGGAGCCGGCGCAGCGTACACAATGGGCACTAGCCAGACCCACCATCCAGGAGCGTTGAGGCGTCACTTCCACCGGTACCAGGCGAGCAGGATGTCCTCTTCTGTGGGAACCTGACCCGCGACAAAAACGACAGTTGTGCCCGCCACGGCATAGTCCAGACCCTGCTTCATTACGACGCCATTGCGCACCAGGATCAGACTCGCGGGAGGATATGGCGCGTGAGCAAGAGTGAACACGACGTTGATCCCGTCGATGGTCCCAGCCGGGGTTTCGGCGTCCGAAAACCGCACCAGCGAGTGCCCTGCCCACCGGGCGCTACTACCGTCCACAACGACGGATTGCCCCACAGCGAACAGCGTTGCGGTCAGGAGCGTGACTACCAGCCATGCCTTTGTATTGTGTCCCATACTCGCCCTTTCTCGGTTTATATCCAGGATCCAAGCAGGACAGAGCGCACCACGCCGCCGCTGTCCTTAAAGCGCATGTAAATGCCTTTAGCCGATTCGTCCGCGAACAGGTATCCAGCGCTGTTTCCCATCAGGCCGTCGGCGGCCACGGCCGGCCATACATGCTGAATCAGATATCCATCCCCGGTGAGGCGCAGGTGCTCGGTGAAGGCGCTGCCGTTATGCGAACCGAAGCACAGTGCGGTAGTCGCGTTCGCATACATCCGGAACTCGCCCGAGGCAACGCCGAATCCCAATCGCGCGCCCGCCCCGCTGTCGTAGATGTGGAAGATGTTGTCGTCCACGAGAGCGCCCAGGGACAGGCGCGCAACAGATGGCACCGCTCCCAGCGCAACACGCCCGGCGTCATCAATTGTCAGCGCATTTGCGGCGGCGCGCGTCTTGAACCGGACGGCAAGCGCAGTGGAGTCATATGTCTCTATCTCCAGCGTGCCGCCGGCGTTGTTACGCCCGATTCGCACGGCCCGGTGGGCGTCCGCACCATAGCAGAGCGCGATGTGATCGTTGCGGTCATTCCCGGCGTTGTTGACGGCCAGGATGCCGGGTGGAATGACTGTTCCCGTGTTGACGCCGCACCGCTCATACACGAACGCGAGCACCTCGTACCCGGCGTTCTTGAAGCGGACGTTGATGCCGTCCTGCGTCCAACGCTGGAAGACTTCCAGACCGATGCCAGGAGTGTGCCCGTAGCCGAACTGAGCCAGCAGATAATCCGTATTCTCAGCCGGACAGGCCAGCTCCACGCCGAACTTCCCCTGCGGCGCGCTGGTACCCACGCCGACGCCGTTTCGCCCTATGCTCAGCGCAGGATGGTGCGTCGTAAAGCCGTCCTGAGTGGCGCTGAAGTCGATCCGGTCGTAGCTATAGAACGGCCCAATCGCCCAGGTCCACGAACTGGACCCGTGATGCATCTGGTTCCAGTCCTGGCTCAAGATCCGCCCAGTGACATACAGGTTCCCCAGGTTGATCAGATTGTTCCCGCCCGCATCCACCTGCCCGCCCCACGTCCGCAGATCCGCCGCCACCGCGTTCGCGAAGGCTGCGTCCACCGGCGTGGTGGTCAGATACGAATTGGGTGCCGTGTGGCCAGGGGGGCCGCCCGGCCCCCACGTCAACCAGGACATCGATGTTTCCTCCCTATTGCCCCTCGCCGCCGCCCTTCGCCGGCGCTGCCGGGATCGGCCGCATCAGCAGGTAGGCGCAGCCCTTCTCTTCGGTGATCCCGTCGATTGTGAACTTCGCCGGGTCCACGCCGGCGGCATCCTGTACCAGGTCGGTCAGCCGCTTGATCTCCTGATTCTTCGCCGCGGCCGCGGCTTGGAGGTTGTGCAACTCCGCGATCGCCGCCCGGATCGTCTGCGCCCCGAGAGGGGTGAGTGGTAGACGGTCTCCTTCCACCGCTATACCCTCCGCGGCATCGCCTTGGCACGAATCTGATCGTGGATGGCGGCGGCCTGCGCGAGCTGCGCCTGCACCTCTTCGGTCGGATGCTGCATGACGACCTGCGCGACCAGGCCGCCGACCTGCTGTTGCAGCCACTCCTCTGCATCGCGGTACATCGGCCGCAACCGCTGCGCCTTGCTTACGGGGTTGTTCTCCGCGACCACCTGGGTCCGCAGATACTCGTGAATGCTGGGCATCAGAGCATCGTCGATTTCTAATGTGACTTTCACCTTTCCTCCTAGAATGAAGCCAGTATGCCGGCGGCCTCCAGCCGGGAGAGTAGGGTCGCCAGCGCCGCCCTGCACTCGTCATCCACAACGTCCCCGCCGGTGGGATCGGCCACATGGGCCTGCTGGCCTTTGAGCACGGCCACGCCGTCCTGATACAGCCAGCCCGTCATGTCGATGTCAACAACATTGCGCAGGCAACGGGCGGAGTCGATGACCTGAAACCCATAAACTTTGTACTCTGCCCCGTCGTACGTAGCCCAGGATGTTCCGTACGGGCCGCACGAGGGCGACATACCCCCGGTCATCCGCCACCCCTGTAGCGCACCCACGCGCAGCAATTCCCCGTACAGCCCACCCGGGGTGGCCGACACATGGCCGCCTCCGTACACCAGAAGATTGCCGGTTCCGGTAAAGGTGATGCCTCCGTCCCCAATCGTCATGGTCCCGGTGTTTAACTTCGACACGTTGAGCGAGAGAATCTGATCGCTCGTAACCCCGTTCTGGGCGATCACGAGCTGCAACCCGGCAAAGCTCAACCCCCCGGCCGCGTTCACCTGCGCCACGCTCCCGTTGAGCGTCAGCCCGTTCCCTAGGCTCAATGTGATTGCCGCCCCGCTCAGCGTCAGGCCTGCCCCGAGGTTCGTCGTCACCGCCCCGCCGCTGATCGTCAGGCCGCCGCTCGTCGTGAGCCCGTTGCCCAGGTTCGCCTGCACTACGGCGCCGTTCATCGTGAGCCCGCTGCCCAGGTTCAGCGTGATCGCGCCCAGGCTGCTCGTGAGCCCATTCCCGAGGTTCGCCTGCACGGCGCCGCCTGAGAGCACCAGACCGTCGCCCGTCTTCACCTGCATCGCGGTTCCGGAGAACTCCATGCCATCGCCCAGCTTTGCCTGCACGGCCGCGCCGCTCATTTCCAGGCCGTTGCCCAGGTTCAGCGTGATTGCCCCGCTGCTCGTGGTCAGCCCGTTCCCGAGGTTCGCCTGGATCGCGGCCCCGTTCATCACGAGCCCGTCGCCCAGGTTCAGCGTAATCGCGCCGCCGCTTGTAGTCAGCCCGTTGCCGAGGTTCGCGATCAATGCCGACCCGCTCATGGTGAGCCCGTTGCCCAGATTCAGTGTGATTGCCCCGCCGGACGCCACCAGGCCATCGCCCAGATTCGCAGTGATCGCGCCGCCGGTCATCGTCATGCCGTCGCCCAAGTTGAGCGTCACCTGCTGCCCAGGTGTGAATTGTAGGCCGTCTCCAAGCGCCAGTTGCAGCGCGCCCGTCAGGTCGTTCACCAGGCCCGATCCCAGCGCCACCTTCACCTTGCCGGTTACATCGGCCGCTAACCCCGCCCCAAGGTCCACGATGGCCCGGTTGCTGCCGTCCAGCGTCATGCCCGCGCCCAGCGCGACCCCGAGTTGCTCATTCGCGATCGCCAGCGCCGAACCGACGCTCGCCGGGATGGTCGCTCCCAGGTTCAGCGTCCCTCCGGTAGTCCCGATCTCCAGCAGCGTCGAAGGCGTGCACAGCAACACGAGCGGGTTGCGCCAGATCCGGCCATTCCTATCGACGTGGTACGAACGCAACCACAGCCGGATCGAAAATCGCGTCCGCGGACACTCGATAGTGAAGGTCCCCGTAACGTGCCGCTTCAGGTCCAGTTCCAGATATGCTTCGGGATCGTCGGGCCACTCTGACGACCAAATCTCCCACCCGGAAGTGCGCGGATCGTCCGCCGGCGTGATGCCCGTGATCGCAATATCCTGCGAGAGCACACCGTTCAACTCGTACGGCGCCGAAGCCACCGCGGTCCCGTTCCACTGCGCGGGTTCGCAGTAGGCGTTGGCGGCCGCCGGTTTCGGCACATCACCAGCCGGCGTATACGTGAACGTTGCAGTGGGCGCCGTAGCCCACGGCTTCTGCACGCCAGTCTGGCTTACTGTGACGATGCGCACCCGCCCCTGCGTCGCCACGCCCGGGTCCGGTTGCTCGGGCAGCGACACCTCGCCCTGCGCCGCGCCGTACACGTATGGCCCAAACGTCTGCGGCTGCGGAACGCCGCCCATCGCGTGGCTGCCGTCCATCGTGACGGAGCCGTCCATCACTACCGGAGCCGAAACGCTCTGGTCCGGGAATTCCAACTGCACCATGAACCCGCCCACGTACGTGGCCGGATTCGGATTCCCGGGAGTGAACCGCACCACGAGCCCGCCGGTGGCAGGGTTCACGTCCACAGTGGGCGGCACGGCAAACGAATAGTCGCCCGGAGTCCCCTTCGCCGGCACGGTGAGCACCGCACTCTCCAGCCACGGCCCCAGCACGTTTCGCGCATTCTGCGCCGCGATCCGGACCTTCGCGTATTGCAGGCCCCGCCGCTCCCACCAGTCTGTGTTCAGCGTCGGATCAGCAGGATCGAGCCAGCCCAGAGGAATCCAGTCGCTCTCCGGCGTCGTGGCCTCAGCGTCGGAATAGTACCGCGCCTGCGCCTGGAAGCCATCCGTGCTCCCGCCCCCGCTCGTGCAAGCCAGCGCGAACCGGAACACGTCCACGCCGTCCACCACCTCGGTCTCCACCGTCGTGGTGTTCGTCGCCGGCGCCGGCGGCGTCGCCAACGCGCTTACCACGGGCAGCGGCGTGGCACTGTAAACCCAGTTCCCTTTGCCCTCCACCGCGTTGAATGCGCGCACGCGGAACCGTACGTACTGCGCCGTATCCGGCCGCGGCCACGGCCCGGAATCCGCGGTGGTCACCAGACCCACCGGCCCCAGCGGGATCCAGTCGCTCTCCGGCGTGGCCGCGTTCGCGTCGCTGTAGTACCGCACCTCCCGCTCGTAGCCGGCTGTGCTCCCCAGGTCCCCCGCCGGCGTCCATGAGGTAGTCAGCCCGAAGTTGGAGCCATCGTCGCTCACCGCGACGGCCGCGGCCGTCGGGTCCGGAGGCGCTGGCACGCTGTACCCCGCCGACAGCGGCACCTGCGGCAGCGGCGTGCTGCTCTCCAGCCACGCGGTCACATCGCCATCCGCATTCACCGCCCGCACGCGGAACCGCGTGTAGGTGGCCACCGTGGGCTTGGGCCAGTATCCCGAGTCCGCCGTGTTCTCCGCGCCGCCGTATCGGTCCCCCAACGGGATCCACGCCGAAATCGGAGTCGCGGCATTGGCGTCGCTGTAATACCGAACCTCGCGCTCGTACGCCACCGTGCCGCCGTACGGATTCGCCGGCGTCCAGTTCGTCCGCAGCCCGAAGGTGTCGCCGCTCTCCAGCACCGATACCGAACACGCCGTGGGACCGATCGGGTCCGGGGCCGCCAGCGGAGGCGTGGCTTGCGAGATCGCGACTACTACGTTCGGACTCTCCCCGGCCGTTCCGTGCAGCACCAGCGGCACGTCGCGGCCCGCTGCGCGCGGCGTGAGGTACACGCGCACGTTCCGCCCCGCATCGGCCGGTTGCGGAATGACCAGCTTGAAATTCCCGTACCGCGCTGCGCCGGCGCCGGCTGGGTCGCCGTCGTAATCGTAAGAGACAGCCTGCGAGATCACCAGCGAACCGTCTGGAGACTCTACATGCGCGCGCACCCCAATGAACGTTCCAATCGCCGCCGGCGGATTGTATTGTCCAGTGAGCGTCGCGTTGATTCCGTCCTCCACCTTCGTCAACGTGAACGCCACGCCGCCGATCGGCTGAACGTCACCAGGCGGAACATTGGCAGGTCCGAAAACCGTGGGCACCGCGACCGTCGCTTGCGGCGCCGTGTCATCGTAGATGCCGGATGCGTAGACCTGGCCGGCGATCGACACCTCGTCGTTCTCTTCGAAGCCGAGTTCGATCACCCGGAATGGCACGGCCTGGAGACCGACTTCCTGGCCGGAAACCGCGATCACATCGCCGACTTCCAGCAGCGTCGCCTTGATGTCTGCGCGCAAGCAACAGAACTTGCCGAGATCGCGGGCCTTCGCGCGCGCCCATTCTCCGATCCGCCAAGCCTGGAAGTAACTGTCGATCGCGGAGCCGTCGAGGTCCTGGTTATTGACCCGGTGGACCTTCGCCTGGTGCTCGAAGTCGTTGACCTGCAACTCCCGCTGCTCGAAGCCGGCCGGAGCGTCCACGTACTTCACCGTAATCCGGTTCGCTGAGGATACCCGGTCAGACAGCGGGTATTCGATGCTCCCGACGAGGTTGCTGTCATCGAACGCCATCGCGATCTTGAGCAGCTCGTCGCCGGCGTCATGCGCTTTAGTCAGGGCGGAATTAAATTGCAGGCGGTCGCCGAGCACCTGGGCGATGGTGAGAGCCTCGGCATTCCCGGTCAGGGGCGATGCGATGAGCTTTTCGCCCACAGTCCATTGCGCCGGGTTGGAGCACAGAATCTCGGTTTGCCCGGGCACCGCGGCGCCAGTCACCTGGGAAGCCTTCACCGGACGCTCGCAGCGGATCTGTATCTTCCCGTCCTTGCTGAAGGTCAGGTATCCGCGGAACGAAGGCAGCAGCTTCTTGAACAGAATATCGACCGCCTTTTCCTGCTTGGCGATCGCCACGTTCATCGTGAAGCGCTTCACCTGTACGGGAACCGGGTTACGCGAGCTGTCGTCATCGGCGCCGGGCACGTACTCGTCGCCGGGGTACGGCGTCTCCGGGTCGCTGCCGTTCACGCCCGTCGAGCGGTAACGCTCGTAGGCGATATCCTCGGGCAGGTCAGGGGGATCGTAGATCTTCTGATCGTTGGTGGAGTCGGTGATCAGTTCGTCGGCATAGGCCGCTTCCTGGGCGTTCATGGCATCGTCGAACATTGAGTCCGGAAGGCCCAAGCCGCCCTGCTGCAAGGGCAGGGTCATGAAGTCACGCACACACCAGATGGGATTGTCGGACCAGAAGGAGCCCTGAAACACCCCGCCAGGCCCGAACACCGCGACCTTGCGCCCGGTGATGACGGCCGTTACCGCGGGCGCCGGGTCCACCGCGCGCACGTCGGACGGGATGGTCACCCCCGCGTATGCCAGCAGGTTGTACTCGTAGCCCTGGGGAAATCGCGGATCGACGCCCTGGCCTCCGTTGCCGCCGAGATCTCCCTGGTGGAGGGTGTAGTCCGTGATGTAGCTGTTGTTCGCGCGGAGATAGTAGATGTTTTCGATCGCGCCGATGCAGAAGGCCACCAGGGCCTTCGTGACGCCGCCCTGGTCCGCGTGTTGCACCACCACGCCGGACATCTGCACCCGGCCATAGACGATCGGGATGGGCACGCCGTACGGGGTATCATCGACGGCTTCGAAAGTGGCCGAAATCCACTTCGTCTTCTTGCGCTTCAGCAGGCCGAGCGAGTACCAGGCCCGCTTGCTCTCGACCTCGGCATATTGGAACGTGCCCGAATGAGGGACGAAGCGGAATCCGCCGAACCTGGACGTGTTGTTCAGCGCGGCGCAATTCGACCAGGACTTGTCACAGGTCGCCGCACCGCCGGCGTACCCGCACTCATAACCCTTAAAAGGCCATGGGCAGAACGGGCCGAAAGAGCGCGCCGGGGCGTCGAAATCGATGCTGCCCAGGACCTGCTGCGCGGAGATCTCCGCATCGGTCTCGGTGATGCGGCCAGGCCGCTCCATCGGCCCGTGGAACAGCACGATGGAATCATCGGCGACGGTGCGGTCGATCTTGCGGATGATTAGCGTCCGCCCCTCAATCTCGTTTTCGAGCAGCGCCTGGGCCAGCGCCGTGTCCACGTTCGAGAATGTAACGGTTACGTTGTCGAACTGGCCGCCGTCGTAACGCTTGATGGCCGAGCGGCTGCGCACGTAGGGCAGATAGGTGTGGCCGCCCCAATCGATCTGCTGATCGGAGTAGTAGAGCGTTCCGGAATCGAGATAGAGCTCGTACAGGTCGGCCGGCTGGTTGGCCGCCGCGTTGAGAGCCGATTTCAGCGGGGCGGCCGGCTCGATCACCGGGGCCTCCGGAAGGGCTTCTCCATGCGCGCGAGCGCCTTGCGCAGAAACGCCCGCGTGGCCGGAGCGTTGGACACCACGCCGACGAAGGCATGGTCATTCCCGATCCACAGGTAGGCGTTTTTGCCGCTGCCGTGTAAAACCAGGCGCGGGTTGCGGGGCACCGTGCTGCCCAGCGGATCGGCCTTGAGCGTGGCGGATCTCATGCGGTCACCTTTTCCAGCTTCACTTCGCCTTCGTAGGCGTTGTACGCGATCAGGCGAAACGTGGGAGCCTCGCCGTACCGCACCAGGTGCGTCTCGGAGGTGCGCTCCGGGTGGGTCCAGTTGAAAGCCGTGAGGCTGCCGTTTTGTCCGGCGAAATGGTCCAGGATGGCATCGCGCTGAGCCTTCGTGACTGGCGCGCTGCCGCCGAAGGACAGACGGAACGTGGGGCCTTTCCCGGCGCCGCGCAGCCGCCGTTGCTCGGAGCCGTCGCGATGAGTGGAGATCAGCACGTCGGGCACGGCGGGCGTTTCCTCGATGGGATAGTCGGGTTTGGGATCGGCGGGGAAATCAGCCATTGTTCAGCACCGCCCGTAATTCGACGTTGTTCCCGCGGACTTCGCGCACCACTTCCTTGGCGACCCACCCTTGAGGCGTGCGCAGTTCCACTTCCAGGCGCATCGGCTGAGACGGCGCGGCGGCAGAGACCTGGCCCGGATTCTGGGCCCCGCGCGGCGCGCCAACCTGGATCACCTGGACTTGCAGCGCGTTCGGCCGCGGAACGTCGTTTTGGAAGGACGCACCCGCGCCGGCCTGGTTGGTCTGCGCCAGACTAGAAGCGAAGCCTTTCAAGATTCCACTGAGAGCACCCAACCCAGCCGCGGCAGCGGCGTATCGCGCAGCACCCGCAAAGTCCAGCATCGCGGCATGCACAATCGAGCGAGCGGTCATCTCCAAAGCCCAGGCCATGATTTCGTTCGAAATCATATCGATGATTGCGGCGAGGAACTTCTTCCCGGCATTCTCTTGACCGCTCACCATGTCCGCCCAGAAGGAAGCCCAGGCGTTCGTCATTTGCTTCGCCATTTCACCCAGGTGATCCTTCAGAATGACGAGCATCTTCAGGAACGGGGTCATGTTGAGCCGGTTGAGCCGATCCAGGGCTTCGTAGAGCTTAAACAGTTCTTCGAGTTGCTCGGGGTTCAGAGTTCGCTGGCTCTGCAAGTAGACGATCTTTTGCCTGATCTGGTCAAGTAACTTAGGTACCTGAGATAGTGCTTCGCGACCAATCGCCCGGTCGATTTTCCCGGCTCCAGCTAACTCGATCGCGCGGGTGATCGCTGAAGCGGCTCCGAGCGTGCGCTCCACCTCTTGGCGGCGCTTTTCCTCCCGCTCCTTCGCCATTTTGTCGAGCATGTCCTGGATCTCGCGTTCGATCCGGATACGCTCCTGGCCCGTGGCTTCGGCTAACAGCTTTTCCATTCCCGCGATGCGTTCTTTCGTCGCGAGATGGTTCTTGGCGATGTCCGTGGCGGCGCTCTCGAAGTCCTTCTCAATCCGAAACTCATCATCAGCGCGCTTTCGCTGGATTTCCAGGACCTTCGCGTTGTATGCCCGCAGCGCCAGCAGCTTCAGTTGATCGCGCCGCTCTTGGCCCACCTGGCCGTTCTCATCGATTTTGGCGAAGTCCTGCGCCAGTTGAGCCAGGGCGGCCTGTTCCGGAGTCGCCATGCGCCCTGCAATATCGCGCTGAAGTTCCCTGAGCTTCTGCAACTGCTCGTTAAGCTTCTTCTGCGCCTCGGCTGCATCCTCAGCCGCGCGGCCATGGTCACGAGTACCCGCCGCGCCTTGGATGACGATGCCCCTGAATTTCTCCATCTCGCTGGACAGCGCCCCCAACGACTGGTGCATCGCCCAGAGATTCTTCGTGTTCTCGCCGAAACCATCGAAGGAATGAAAGATATCCTTGGCCGAGGATCGCGCCACACGGCCAAGCGACTCCGTTACCGCACGGGCGCTCTCAGCCAGGCTGTCCAGGCCGAGCCGGGCCGCGCCGGGAATCTTGGCGAGCATTTCAATGAGGCTGGTGATACCCCACTGAAGCAGGAATAGCCCCGAGGCAACAGTGGCGTACGTCAGGTTCCATACCGTCTTGACGGAACCCCAGACGGCGTCCCATAGCGGCGCGAAGATGGCCAACACCGTGGCGACCGCATTCAGGCCGTTGAGCATGCCTATGATCCACCGATTCACGGCCAGCGCCAGGTTGTTGATTTCATCCTGCCTGAGCGCGATCTTATCCAGCCAGGCGCTGAACTTCTTCAGCAACTCCTCGAGCACCGCCGAGCGGCCGATCGCCTCGCCCAGCCCCTCCTTGTACCTGGCCCAGGTATTGTTCGCTTTCTGGATGGCATCCGCCAGGCTGAAATAGTCCGCCGCATTGCGCCGCACCGCGCGGGACGTCGCTTCCAGCAGTTCGTTGTAGAACGTGAGCAGCCGCCCCTCGTTCTCGACCTTGCCCGCGCTCTCCCCCATCGCCGCGGCCATCTGCGAAATGGCGTCTTTGACGTGGCCCATGTTCAGCCCGATGGCCTGCAATCCGCGCGCGTTGCCGCGGATCAGCGCGTCCGTCAGGGTATTGATGGCCTGGCTTGCATCCACGCCGCTGGTCTTCGAGAGTTTGAAGACGGCTGCCACCAGCTTTCCGTACTGCTCTGTCGTCAGCGGGATATCCGCCGACATCACCCGGTTGGCGTTCCGCAGCAGCACGGTGCTCGATACCAGGCCCTCGGTCGCCTGCCTGAGTTGCGCCATCATCGCGCTGCCGTTCACGCCCATGGTCTGGCTCAGGCTCTCGAAGGCCAGTTTGAGTTCCAAGACCTCCGACGATTCCTTCGCCAGGTGAACCGCGAACTCGGCCGCGGCCGCTGTCATCTTCAGGAAGGCTCCCACCACGAGCAGCGCCGCCCCCGCGCCAAGCAGCCCGAGTTTGCTCCAGAAGCCCTCCGCTTGCTGGCCGTGCGCCAATAAGTTGCGGCCGTGCGCCTCCATCGCGGCCGTCAACCTCTGCCACACACCCACAATGGCCTGGCCCAGCGCGTCGCCCGCGCTGCGCATGGTGTTCATGGCCGCCTGCCACAGTCCCATCGTGTGGCGCGCGGCCGGGCTTAGTTCATCTTTCAGCCGGGCTACCAGGGTTGCTTCAACCGTGTTACTGACCGCCATTGTGAGATCCTCCTGGTTGCGCCATAATACAGGTCATGGAGTACTTGCTGGGCGGGGCTGTGGTGCTGATGCTGCTGTTTGCCTGCGACCTGGCCCGCCGCATCCTTTTCTGTTTGGCGGGCCTGACCCTGCTTTCCGCCGCCGCCCTCATGCGGGCAGTGTCCTGGGCGCTAGGGCTTCCAGGTCCTTCAGCTCGTAATACCTGGTGAGGTAACCCAGGACCTGCCACTCTTCGAAGCTCAGCCCCTCCGATTCGAGCGCATACCCTGCCTTGTGCCAGAGGTAGAGCCGCTGCAAGTTTTCGACCCACGCGCGGAAATCGGCGGAGAACTTCTCTTCGAGGGGCCGGGTCTTGCAGACTTCGCAATAGCCGTCCTCGCCTTTCTCCGCCGGGCATTCCGCACAGGTCTTTTCGCATTGGGGCCAGTCCACCTCCAGGTACTCGCGAACCAGGGCGGTTAGTTTTTTGAGCCGTCTTCCTCGTCTTCGGGGGCGGCGTCCTCGAAGTGCATCGCCGCGGACGACTTCCAGTTCAGCGCAATGAGGTCCTTCCAGCTTTCGACCTTGACGCCCAGAATGCCGCCCGCGTACGCTTTGTCTTCCTCGGAAAGCTGCGTGTTGCGGTTGAGCGGCTTTCTCTCGCCGGCCGCCGTTTCGTATTCCACGTTTTCGGCATCGACCAGAATGCGGTCGATGAACTCGCCGCGAGCTTCGATCAGCCGCGATTCGATCTTCCGCCCCTTTCTGACGAACCGGGCGTTGAGGAACTGGCTCAGTTCTCCGGCGTTCGGCTTCCGGCAGATCAGGACGACGTCCTCGGACCCCACCGGAATCTTCACGCGCACCGTCTTCTGAAACGCGCTAATTGCCATGTAATCCCCCTGTGATTACGCAGCCGCCAGGTAGCTGGCCTGCTGAAGGTTGATGACATTCAGGATCAGCGGGCCGTAGGTCGGGTCCGCCAACACCTGAAACTCGGCCGCGACAACCAGGTTGCCGTCATCGACTCCCTTTTTCGCCGCCTTGTAGATGACCCGCGGGAAAATCGCTTCCACGGTGTACTTCGCGTCGCCGTTCGCCGTGCCGCCCACGATCGGCACGGACGCGACCATTTCGGTTTCGGCCAGCAGGTCCGTACGGTGGCTCTGATCTTCGAGCTCGAACTTCGCCTTGAAGTCGATGTCGAAACGCGGCCCGCGCTGGATGCGGCCGTAGTTGCCGCTCGGATCGCCCATCAGGTGTACGCCCTTGCCGTTGTTCTTCACGCCGATGGTGAAGTCGATGAGCTTGCCGGACAGATCCGTGCCACCCGTGATCGTGGTTCCGTCGAATGCGCCGCCCTTGGTGAACTTCACGTCGCCGTAGGCCAGATAACTTTCGGCCACCCGCGCGGGCTTCACCGTCGCGTCGGCGGCCTCGATGCCGCTGCCCAGCAGATCGGCTTCGAACTCGACGAACTGCCCGCGCTGCCCGCTCAACTGGAAGCCCAGGCAGGCCACCCCGGTGAACAGCTTTTGAGTGTCGCCGTCGTGTTCGATCAAGCACCGGTATGGCAACTCCACCACGGTCTTGTCGATTTCGATTTTGTGTTTGTAGGCCGTGGTGGTCCCGACGACGGACGGCGTGTCTTTCCCCATCACCATGGAGGCGAACAACCCGACCAAGTGGGGGAATGCCTTCGACTTGTGCTTGCCGGCCAGCTTCCGCGTGAGCAAGCGGTGAGTGGTGGGCAGCAATTCGCCGTTCACCTCGTCGGCGCCGACGAAGAGCGTATCCGGCTCGGGTTCCAGCGGATCGCCCGAAAAATAGAATGACGTGTTGACGGCCTGGGCGGTGCTGATGTCCGCCTGCTTTAGCAGCGAAAGCCCGCGCCAGGCGCCGACGATGCTTTTCATTTACTCTTTCTCCTTCTTCCCGTTTGCGGGACGGAAGTAGTTGGGGTAGCGCTGAAGCGCGAGCGACGCGCGTTCGCCCTCCAATACCGCACCCGGTTGATATTCCCCGGCCAACTCGGGATCGTAGAGTTGCACCGGCACAACGCAAATCGCTCGTTTCATAGCTCCACCACCTTGAGAACCGTCGCTTCTACCGTCGCGACGCCGAAGAAAAACGGCGCGTCGGCGACTACCGCCGCATCCGACGCGAGATCGCCGATCACGAGCACGTTCGGCCCGAGCGGATTGCCCGACCGCCTGGCCGCGTCGAACACCTGCTCCATCGGCGCCAGTAGGTCGTAGATCCCGCTGAGCGCCGCCTTGGGCTGCTGGGCCCGCGTTACGAGCGCGACGGTAACCGGGATCTCGTACTCCTTTTCGCCCGCGGTGAACGGCCGCGACTTGGCCGGCTTCAACTGTGCGCTCACGCCGATGGCCGGCAGTTCGCCCGCGCGGAATCCTTTCGTCTGTTTATCCGCGCTGAAGAGGCAATCCCGGATGGAAGTCTCGAAGGTCTTGACGACTCCCGCCAGGCCCTCGGCCGCGCGCAGCATTTCGACCAGGCCCTCTTCGATTTCCGTGTACATGCTCACGCGCGCGTCTCCCTGGCCAGTTCCTCTTCGATGATCTGCACATACCGCGGCAGAAACGCGGCGATGGCCGCTGCGAAATAGCCGCGGGGCTTAATGCCTTGGATGCGAGCGCGCTTGCGGACGATGGGCCTGCCCTCGCCGTCGAAGGCTCCCCAGAACAGCCCGCGCTTGCGCTTCGGCGCAATGTCAATGGGGCGCTTCGCCGGGCCGTACACGCCCGTGCCTTCTTCAAGGTACCGGGCGTATTCGAGCCAGGTGCCCACACGGCCTTCGATCAAATCGGCGGTGAGTTGCTCGATCTGAACATGCAGACTCCGCACCAGCGTTCCGGTCTTCTTCGGCGCGCGGGCCTGGATCGTCCGGAGCAATTCAAACGCGCCGCGCCGGATTGCCCGGGCGGGTATCTGTTTGATATGGCCCGCGCGATCGGTCAGCATGCGCCGCACTTCGGCGAGAAGTTGGTCCGGATTCTGCCACTCGAAGGTGATCGCGTCCGCCAAGGTTCACCTCATGACCACACAAGCGCCAGTCTGCGCCACCGCGAAAGTCACCGTCACATCGAACGTGGTGGGGTGGACTGTGATCGTATCGGGCTCCACCACTTGCCTCGGAGTAGCATCGTCGTAACACTGGACGGCGAGCTTGCGCGTGCCCAGGCCGTGCTGGACGCCAGTAACGAGGACCGTGAGCGCGCTTGTGAAGCTGGCTTCAAAGGAAGTCGGCCCCGCGGGCGCCGGCCAGGAGCCGGAGGCCGGCGCGGCCTGCTCGACATCGGAGATCTTCAGCGGCGTTGCGCTGGTGCGCACTACCCAGGTGCGGCTGGCCGGCTCGGCGCCGAAGGAATAGACCACCGAGCAGGAGGCGTTCTGGGGCGTGGCGCTGTCATGCGGGAAAAGCGTGATGTCCACAGCGCCGTTGACGACCTTGTATGTCGCCGTTTCCTTGATGACGTACTTGCCCTGCGAGACCATCTGCCCGCATGTGACGATCAGCTTGCCGGTACGGGGAGTCCCGTCCTGGCCGTAGATCGTATCCACGATGCGCGTGGCCGCCGTCAGATTGAGCGCCGCCAACAGAATCGCCAGCCGCATGATGATTGGCCTCGTATTACTGACCGGCCCTCCATCCCGTATAGGCCGTCTGAACGGCCATGTTGAGTATGCGCGTCGGCGTGCCGGGGGCGAGGCGCGCCAGAAGATCCGAGGCGATCTTCAGCAACAGCAAGCCGCGATCCGCGCCGGGCGCCGCGACGATGGAACCCACCAAGGGCAGTCCCTCAGCCTTCGCCAGCGCCGCCAGTTCGTCATCCGTGCGATTGGGCGTAGCCTGGGCTACGCGCTCCACGATCGCCATCGCCGCCGGCAAAAGCCTCGCCACGCGGTCGAATTCCCGTTCGGCCGCGCCGGACCGGAACCAGCCGGCTATTCGTTTCAGCCAGCCCGAAATCCACTTCATAGTTTGTCCCTCAGTTGCGGGCCACCCGCCAGCCGAAGCCGGCCAGGGTCAGTCCGATGTCTTTGGCCTGGCCGAAAAACGATTTCGGCCGCGTGAATCTCTCCACATACCGCTCGATATGTTGGTTGGTCTGCTGGAAGGTCCCCAAAATTCTGGGACCGAGTTGCATGGTCTTGTGCGCCTGACCGGCCGCCACTTCCACGCTGCGGAGAGTTCCGGCCAGGCGCGGCGCCACACAGGTGTGCGGCGCCTTCTCGCAGTCGAACATCAGACTGCTCGTCTTGGATAGATCGCGCAGAATCGGCTCGGTCAAGCCGGCCGTGCGCTGGAGGGTCCCGTTGGCCTGGCTCAACTCCGACACCGCCGCCAGGCGTAATTCCACAATCTGTTCCCGCGCGTCGGCCTGGATGGACGCCAGCCGCGCATCAGCCGTCTTGCGGAGCTCCGCGGCTTCCGCGGCCAGATCGCCGCGCAGCCCGGCCACCTGGCGCTCGGCGCGCGTGGCCACGTCGGCGGCTACCGCCCTGACCAGTTCGCGGGTCTGCTCGCCCTGGATGGCAATCTGGCGTTCGGCGCGGCCGGCCGCCTGCCGCACCTCGGTTTCGACGGCGTTGCCGATCGCCACCGCCTTCCAGGTCACCAGCGCGACCGCGGCCATCAAAGCCGCGAGAACCGCCAACACGAGCACCTGCCGGGACGTCTCGTAGCACCTCATATGACGGCCATCCCCGGCTTCCTATAGCGGTTGCATGCCACCTTGGCTTCCGGCGCCAGGACTTCCTGGGCGTACGCCGTGGTGGATTGCGCTACCTGGTTGGTTTCGCTGAGCAGCCCTTGTTTCGCCAGCGTGTTCATGAGGTAGATCACCTGAACCACGCAGGCATTGGCTATCCCGACCGGGATCTCTTCATACCCGGCCCGGTAGCTGACCTTCACGTTTTGCGTGCCCTCCGGGAACACGCGGCTGTAGCTGCGCAGCCGCGCGTTGTAGCCGGCGGAATCTCCGAAGCGGATGTATTCGGGGTAGACCTTGACTTCGGCGGCCTCGACCGCCTGGCCGTCGATCTCCAGGGCGGTCACCGCCACGATGGGGGTGTGCTCCAGCGGTAGCAGCGCGGAGCCGTCCCCATCGTGCAGTTCGTTCGCAATCTCGGCCAGTTCAAAGTCACGGCCGCAGTAATCGGCGATCTGGCCGCTGGCCATGCCGATCAGAAACGTGAGCCGCGAGTCTTCGGAGGCTTCGTCTGCCGCGAGACCCAGCGCGGCTTTGACCTGATCGAGAGTGCAGAGGGGAGTCATGGTTGCACGAGCTACGGCTTGACGGCGGCGTGATCGTAAATGGCGATGGCATCGCCGTTCTCGATCTTGGCGTCGGCCCGCATTGTGAGCACCCAGTCGGTGCAGCGCTTGCGCGCCCACCGCTGCGGCTCGATTTTGATGTTGCGGTGGATGCCGAACAGCAGGTTGCGCACGTCGGTCAGCATAACCACCGTGCCATCGGCGTAATTCTCGCCGCCGGCCTCGAAGGCCATGTCCGTCTTCAGCAACGGCACCTGGACGTTCTTCACGCCGCGGGCGGGAAGTTCGCGAATCCCGGTGATGGCGGCAAACGCGTCGGAAGCGCCCTTGCCGGCCAGTTCGTCATTGAAGTCCAGGTACAGGTCCGGATGCAGCAACAGCGCCAGGGTGCGCGGGTCCTGACGGTACTTCGTGGGCAGGGCCTTGATCAACCGGGTGACCTTGTTGGCGTTCGGGCCGGGCCAGTAGCGGTTGTCGTCGCCCATGGCGTCGAGGACGTGGGCGCCGTTCGCTTTCGCGAGCTTGTACCAGCCGTCCCATCGGTCCAGGATGCCGGTGTCCGCAACGTCTTTGTCGCCGTGGATGGCTGCTTGTTCGAGCTCGTTTGCGGCGGCGCGCGCAATCATGCCGAGCAGGTGTTGCACGAAGGCTTCGCCCTCGATGTTGTCTTCCAGGGTGTCGTCGCCGATGCTCACGATCGCGATCACCTCTTCGGCGTCGAGCACCACCTGCGTGGGGCCGGCGATGGAGACGGTATCGCCCGGATCGGTGCCGGGCGTGCCCTTCTTGAGCACCGTCCCGCCCAGGCCGATCTTGTCGATGGGCTGCTTCTTGTCCTTCATCGCGATCGTGCGGCAGAGCTTCATCACGCTGCTCTGATCCACGATGTAGTCGATGAAGTTGCCGGATTCGGCGTAAGACAGGCCGTAGGTCCAGCCGCTCGTGGTGATGGTGGCCTTGGTGAGCTTCTGGCCGGGGCTGAGCCGGGAAACGTCGCCGAGGAACTTCGTGAACTCGGGGAAGTGCGCGCCTTCCTTGCTGCCGACTTCCACGCTGCTGGGGAAGGTCTTCAGCACCCGCGAGCCGACCGGTTGCTTTTCGAGTTTCGCCAGGCGCTGATCCATGATCAGGATCACTTCGCGCGTGCCGTTCAGGGCCTTGGCGATTTCGCTTTCCGCCGCCTTCGTGGTGGACATGGCCATGTCCTGGTTGGGCGGCGCCGGAGCGGCCGCGTCTTCCACGTTCTCCACCGTGCGGGAAGTCGAAGTCGAGGTGTACTCGCTCTGACTCTCCACGGTGCGCGTGGCCTTTTCGGTGGTTGTGGCCCTTTCCGTCTCGGTGTCCGCCTTCCCGGTCTTGCCGAGCAGGGCGTCCGCCGCTTCCATCAAGGCCTTGGCCGCGCGCTGGATCAGGTTGGGAGCCGGCGCCGGCGTTTGCGTTTGCGTCTTTTCCATACTGCTCTCCTTTACGGCGGCCTTGTAGAAGGACACCGTGCATTCCTGGTTCGCCGGCTGCACGTCCGCGCCTCGCACCAGGGAAAACTCGTTTAGATGAAGCCCGATCAACCGCTTCGCCATCAGACCTCCTCAGCCTCCTCATACGTGCCGCCGATGGAGAATCCGCTGATCTCGCCCTTGCGCGCGGCTTCCCGCAGTTCGGCGCTCAGGAGCTTTACGCCAACCCACCAGCGCAAATGCCCGGCGAGATAGTGGAAGGTCGATTCCACCAGTACGGCATCCGCGGGCTTTTTGTGGTTCTCGCCGATGGCGGCCTGCTCGGAATAATAGGCTTCCATGAACTCGTACACGGCGGACACGAGGCCCGCCTGGGGAACGATGTCGCCCTGGAGGTCCACCGCGTCGGCGACGGAGGCGTACCCCCAGACGATCCCCAGTTCGTCGGACTTTTGCGTGACTGCGAGTTTCAGAACCTTTTGCGCCATTCCGCACCCCGTTTAAAATCCACGCCAAGGCCCCTAGGGCTGTTCCAAAACGTTCCACAACACCCCGGAGGTACTTTCCTATGGCAAGACCACGTAACAGGCCCAGGAGTCCGCGGGCTCTACGGTTGCGCCTCCGCCCATCTCACCAGGATGCGGACGGTCCCCGTTATCGAACTGGTCCGCACCGTGAGGTTATCCCGCGTCCCGTTGCGCAGCCGGATGGCTCGCAGGTTGACTACCTTCTCGCCCCCGGCGGCCACATAGTATTTCCCGATCACGGTTGAAGCCCCGACGTTCGATGTGTGAAACGCCGTGGCCTTCGCCGCCACAATCCCCGGATTCGCCGGCGCCGGCGTGAATGCGGTAGTCGTCGCCGCCGTACCCGACCGCTCCACGGTGAACGTGCAGTCCACCGAGCAATACACGGCCGCTTCGTCGAGGAAGAAATGGTTTCCCGTCGTGGTGGCCGGTTGCTGAATGGTCACTACTTCCGCCGTCCCGGCGAGCGTTGCTTCCCGTTGGGCGGTATATATCTTCTGGAAGTCCCGGTTCTCGAAAATGTCCGCCTGCGCCATCAACATCAATGGCAGCAGGCACACCAGCATTGCGATGCGTCTCATTGACCCTCCCAAATCTGCGCTGGATCGACCTGGAAGTCGTCTTCCAAAACGGGCGATAGCCAGCAGTGACAGTTGCACAACTCCTCCGGCGGCAGTCGCGGATCGAGCGGGTGATCCGCCGGAAACCCACCCACATCGAACTTGTCGTCGATCCCGGCCACCACTCCGGCCAGCGCCTGGTGGCTCGGCCGCGTGTTGACGTCCAGGATGTTCCATTGCTTCGCATGCACCCCGTTGCGCCGGTAGGTCTCGGCCTGAGCGATCTCGGCCGCAATCCCCGTCTCGGTCAAGGCGAAGCGGCGGGCCTGCCAGTCGCATTGATAGCCGAGCACCTCCCGCAGTTCGTCCACGAACCGCTGGTCATAGGGGTTGCGCCCGAGTTCGTAGAAGTGCTGTACGATCGTGCCGAGCGCGTCATCGATATTGTGGCGCGTGGCCAACACCGCCGCCTCGCCGCGCGCAAGCAACCGCTCCCGCACGGCTTCGTTGCGCAGCTCGAAGTCCGGAGAAACTACACCCAGTTGGCGCAGAGCAAATCTGGCCGCTTCCTCAAAGGTGGCGCAGGATGTCGCCTCGATGATCGCGGCGGCGCGTTGTTCGATGTCGCCGTAGTAACCGAAGCTGGCCAGCAGTCCGGCGAGGAAGCGGCGGTCGGAATCGCTCATGGCCTTCGCGTATTCCCGAGCCGCCAGGGCCCACCAGACGTGCTGCTGGATCTTTTCCCAGCCATCGTGCTTGGAGAGGAAAGAAAAAAGCGCGTCAATGCCGCTGGCCCAGTAGTCGCGCAGCATCCGCGTGAGCGGGCGCGAGGCGCGGCCCCGGTTGAACCGCCGCGGCCCGCGATTGACCTTGCGGGCGTAGCGCGCCGTGGCTGCGAAGACGGCGTGGGCGCAGGTCATACCTCCGCCTCCCGCGCGATCGCCGCGCGCACTTCCTGTTGCATCTGCTGTAACGCCTGGTCCGCCAGTGGATCGAGCGCAGGTCCGCTGGAGAGCGGTTCGTCGCCGCCCTCCAGCGGCTCGCGGTCCGGAAAACGGATGCTCCGGACTTCATTGGGAGTTACTACGCGGCTGCGCAGATAGCGTTCGTCTATCTCGGCATTCAGCCGTTGATCCTCTACATTCAGCGGTTCAAATTCGAAGCGGTATTCCTCGGTTTCCCAACGCGCCTGGATGATCGCATTCAGGCCATCGGACAAACGCTCCTGGCCGGGCGCAACGATGGAATCCTTGTACTCCACGCGCTGTTCGCTGGCCAGGTTGCCGCCGAGTTTCCCGGTCTCCACGATGCCGACCTTCTGGGGCGGAACGCCGTGCGCGTGAATGATTTCGTCGCGGCAATCCTGGCGCAGCAGGCGGAAGCCGCCTTCCTTCACTCCATCGCTGGTGAGCCGCTCGAAAGTGATCTTGTTGCCTTGCGGCAGCTTCAGCGCGAGAGTCTTGTGATGCTGCCCTTTCAAGTGGGTGCGGAAATATTCCCGGATCAGGTCTTCGGCATCATCCGGCCAGTCGCCTTCGAGCAACACGGCATAGTCCGGAATCGCGTTGTTCGAAAAGAAGTGCAGGTTGTATTCGGCGCAGAGCACCGTGAGCGCTACGGCGTTCCATGCCGGCATGATGCTCGGCACCCCATAAAACGGAGACCACGGCATATAGCGGTGGAACGGCATGATGGCCGTGGCGGCCTTCGCCACCAGCGCCTCCGGAAGCTCTTCGTCGGGTACGCCGAATAACTTGAAGTGAGAGTACTCGCCGTGGAGTTGCTGGACGAAGCCGTTGCCGTCCAGGCGAACCCAGACCTCGGTGGCCGGCACATGAGCCAGTTGCGCGGGCTTACCCTCCTTATCGGGGATCACCTCCAGATACCCGTTCCCGAGCGCCTCGTAGTCTGTCCACACGTTGACCAGGCCATCCTTGAAGCGCAGGCGCGGAAACGCGGATCGGAACCAGCCTGCGATTTCATCCCGCAGCGGCCCGTCGCCGGTGATCTTCCATTTGCCCCCGGCGATGTCGCGCGCCTTCGCGCGCACGGCCCGCGCGTGATAGGTGCTCAAGGTCGTGGCATACGCGTAGGTGTAGAAGTCGAAGGGTCTGGAGGCGCATTGCACGCCGTCGATGGTGATGCCGTACTTCTGGCGCAGCCGGCGGGAACCGGAGTTCTCGCCCGCCGCCTTTTGGACCTGGTGAAACTCGGCCTGGGTATAGAGCGCGGCGATCAGGCCGGGCGCGTTCACCCTGGCGATCGCGCCCGAGTCGCTATCCAGCAGAAACACCTCGGCGGATTTCACCACAGCATCACCCTCCCTTTCCGGCCGCTACGTCCGCGCAGCAGCTTGATGGCCCGCTCCACGGCGTCGGGACCGTCGTCGTGAGAGTTGCTGGAGCAGCCGAGTTCCTCGAATTCCTCTTTGCAGCGCTCGATGTCGGGCGTCCAATAGGAACTGCTCGCGCTCGGCCACCAGATACGGCCCTGCTCGGCAAGAGGCGCGAGCGTGGAGATCCGCTTCAGTTTGTCCGAAGAGAGATCATCCACCGCCACGGCGGGAATCTGGAGGTTTTCCTGGCGCGAGCGCTCATCGACAAGCTGCTTCAGCGCCGACTGGTATGCCACGGTTTCGAAGCCGAACCTCAGAAGCGACGGGAATCTGCGATAAGTGGTGAAGACCAGTTCCACCTGGGCCTGGATCTTCAGCTTGCCGAGCTTCACCGCCAGGATGTAGTAATTGCCCGCCCGTTCGCCGACCACCGCAACGGCCGTGTCGTCGTTCTTCTGCTTCTGGCCGATGGCGGGATCGATGGCGGCGGCCTCGGCGAGCTCGCCGGCCACGTCCTCATCCCGGTAGTACTTCCAAAGGTTCGCGCTGAAGATCTGCTCTTCCTCGTTGGCCGCGTTGTTCTGGAACTCGGTTGCGAAGTTGCGCGCGCCGATCTCCTTCTTTTTGGCTTCAAGACGGGAGAGCGGCCAGCGCGCGGGCCAGAGCGGTTTGCCGTTGTCGCCGATCGCGCGCCAGATGCGCGTCGTGAACACGTCCGTCTGCTTCAGCAGCCGGGAGAGCAACGAATCGTGATGCAGGATCGTGCCGATGATGAAGAGCTTGCCGCCAGGCCCGACGATATTGGAGACCACGCGGCGGAACCAGCGGTCCAGCTTCTCGCGCTGTTCCTTGCTTTCCACCAGCTCGTCGTCTTCGATGTCATCGACAATAACCAGATCGGGCCGGTGCTGCTTGTGCTTCAGTCCGCGGGCGGAACTGAACCGGCCGCGGCCCATGATCTTGATATCCGTCGATGTGACGAACTCGCCCGCGGTCCACTTGCGCCCGCCGATCAGATCGCCGAAGTCTTCCCGGATGCGCTCGTTTTCTTCGAACTCAACGCGTATGTCATCGACGGCGATCTGCGAGATGCCGTCCGACTCGCGGAAGACTACGGTGAAGTGGGTCAGTTTGTAGCACACGGCGTGGATCACGCGGGCGAAGCCCACCACCGTGGATTTGGCGTGCTCGCGCGGGGCGGCGCCCGCGAAGCGGTCCACCGTCCATGCGAGGCTGATCAACTCCCGGTGAAACTCGGCCGGTTCGGAAGTGAAGTAGTGCGCGAGGTAATAGCGGCAAAACCAGGACCAATCGTCCCGCCCGCGGCGGATACGCTCATCCTTGGTCATGCGGTCTTCGGGCCGCGCACCCTTGAGCATGCGCTCGGTGCGCTCGGCCAGGTCAGCCGCACTCAACGCTGATTTTGCGCGTTTCGCCATCAGGAAATCACGCCTCCACCCCAAATTCGTCCGCAATTCTCGCCACAGCCTGGCCGATGGCTTCGGCGTTCGCTTCGAGCGGGCGCGCCAGGCCATCGATGCCGCGCAATTCCTCCATGAACTTGTCGAATGCCCTGCGAAGGACCTCCATCGTTACCCGTTGCCCATCCCGGTCTTCCAGGTGAGTGCGCGCCAACTCGGCGATCTGCTTCGAAATGGAGTTGTAGGCGTAGACGATCTGGGTGTCCGGCTCTTTGGCATTCCGGATCTGCCCTACCAACCGTTCCCGGATCTCGTTCAATTCCATTAACAAGAGCCGGGCCGTGTCGCGGCAGAGATCATCGAATTCCCGCAGCTTGGCGTCGGCCGCGGCGCGCCGCGCCGGCCAGTCCAGTTTCTTGACCCATTCGTCCCAGGTGGAACCCGAAAACCCCGGATACTGTTTGCGGATTTCGGCCAGCGATCTTTCCCGCGACCATCCGCGCGCATAGAAGCCGTACGCGAATTCCTGGGCTTTCGTGTCGTAAGCCAACTACACCCTCCCGGTGATGAGCCGCAAAGCGGCGATCTCCGCGTCGGCCTCGCTGAACAGGAGTTCGCGGCGCGCTCGCCAGCAGTGCCACCGCAGTTTGAGCTCAAGGATGGTCAGAACGATCGCGTTTAACATGCGCCTCCGTTATGGTCTCCAGCGCTTTGATGCGCTCGGTCAGCACCGTCTCCAACTTCGCTTGCGTGCGCAGGTTCTCGCGCCAGAGGGTCAGGACGGTGTACGCCAGCACGCAACCTCCGACGATCAGGATGGCGATCGCCAGGCCGTAGCTCTTCGCAAGTTGCTCCAGTTCGTTCATGCCAGGCATGGTCACTCCACGCCGCTGAACGGCTCCCGGAACACCTCCAGGGCTTCCACGTCGTTGTCGCGCACCGCCCGCTGATGATTGATCGCGTTGTAGCTTCGCAGGATCTGCTTGACGCGGCTCGCGTGCCGGTCTTCCGTCGTACGCGGCTGCTTTCGCTCGTACTGAATCAGGAGATCGGCCAGCACCATCGAGGCTTCGACCACCATGTCATCGGCTTCGGTCCGCTGGGGGTTGCGCAGCAACTCGTCGCGGAACCGCATGATATCCACGCGGAGCTTATGAACGTCGTTCAATCTGCTCTCCTCTCGACTGCAACTCCCGGAAGCCGGGCCGGCCTCCCTCGCCAAGAAAGCCGGCCCGTCACCAACACCCAAGGAGGTTACATGCTGGGATCGAGTATCAGGCTTCGGCGTTGAACAGGTCTAACTGTTTTGTGGGTTTTGTGGGTTTTGTGGATGTTTTTTTTGAGGGATCTTCGAGGGGTACCAAGGGCAGGATCGTGGACGTGCTGATCCAGGTCACAAACTCCGATCTGAAGATGCGCCAACGCCCGACGAGTTTCACGCAGGGGATTCGGCCCTGGTCGCACCAGCGCCGGATCGTCTCCGGGGACACGCCGACGGCCCGCGCGGCAGTGAATACGTCGATCATGTCCCGGAGCGGCAGTTCGATCATGTCAGTCGCAGGGTATAAGCATAGCCAGCAGGAAGACGGCGACGATCAGGATGCCGGCCAGCAGGTCCTCAATCTTCTCGCGGCGCGTGCGCGGGTCAGCCATTATACTTGCCCTCTCTGCGGTTCATGGCCTTGAGCGGCCAGAACACGCGGTTGAACTCGGCCATGGTGCGGATCTCGGGTCTGCCAAGTTGCCTCTCAATAAAGCGGGTCAAGACGCCCTCGTCCCAGTTCCGCAGCGCCGCGGCCTCGCGCAGCATCTGCATCTCGCGTTCGTTGATGACGTAGTTCGGGTCCTGGGAGCGGTCGTAGTCGCGGCGGCCGTGATTTCCCATCGCGTGGCGGCGCCGCGAGTCGCAACCTGAACGCGTGGACCGGCGACGGCCGCGGAGCCCGTCGAGTAACTGGCACGCCTCGGCCGTGGTCAGGTCCTTTACGGATTTCTTTTCCCACCCTGCCCAGATGGCATCGTGGACTTCCTCGCTGCTGATGCCGTGCTCGCGGGCCGTGGCGAAGATGGCGCGGATGTACTTTACGTCAGGCATTGGCCACCTCGAAGGCGAAGTCCTGCTGCCCGGTGGGCCTGCTCAGGATCTCGTTGCAGAATGCGATGATCCTGTTGGCGCTGAAGTGCTGGCCGTCCCAGTCGCCCGCGTAATCCGGGCCGGTGAGGCGCTGCGCCGTGTGGAAGCTCACCTGGCCTGGCGGGAGATCCACGTACAGCACCCAGGAGTGAAACGGCTGCGCCGGATCTTCCTTCCATCCGTACGTGATTCCGAGCGCCGCGCCGTGCTCGGCGAGCACCCGGCAGTTCGCCATCCGACCCCGCGTATACCTCGGCGGCGTTCATCTCAACCCTCCACCCTGACGCGCCGGGAGGCGCCGCATTCCGTTTCCGGTCTGGCCTGAATGCGCATGTGGCGCCAGTCATAGGGCAGTTCCCTGCCGCAATCCAGGCACGCGACGTAGCACGGCACCCTGCGGCCGTCCAGCATCGACAGCGGACGTGCAGTGCGCTTGTGGTGGCAACCAAACACGAAGCGGAGAATCGCCTCAATTGTCACGGCCGGAAACCTCCTTCGAGAAAATGCGCTTCCTCGACGCGAAGGTGTCGCCCCTGGCCGTCGCCTTCGGAAGCCCAGCGCCGCTTCAGATTGGTCTCCATCTTGCGGCCGACCGCTTCCATCAGATCGAAGTTGCAGTGGTGCGCAAGCCGGAAGAGGATGATGGCTACGTCGGCAGCTTCATCCGCGGTATTGTCGCCGAGCCCGGACGGATCTTTTGCCAGCCAACGCAGCAACTCCGCCATCTCGACGTTTGCGCGCGCCGCAATCACGGCCGCGGTCTTGGCGGGCCCAAAGGTGGCATCTGCCCACTTCCCGATGGCCTCTTGATCCCAGTGCATGTTATTCCTCCCCTGTAAGTCCTAGTTGGCCGAGGAACTCCCGCAACCGCCGCGGCGATGCGAGCACCCGAAGCCGGCGCAGCATCGAAATAATCTGCGCCTCGTAAGGCTCCACCGCGACGGCCTGGTCGTCGGCATCCTCGACGACGAAGTACCCGACCGGTTCCTGCCTCCGCCCGCCGATCTGGATCTTGTGCGTGACAACGAGCTGCTCGACAATGCCTTTGATCTGGCGTTCGGTGAAACCCGTCAGTTCGCGCAGCCTTGCAATCGCGATGGGGTTCTGACGGCCGCGGTGCTTCCAGATGAGGCTCGCGATCAGCAGCTCATCCGTGGTCGGCTGCGCGGTCGAGTTGGCGAACGGGTCGCCATCGAACAGCGGACCCTCGATCGTCCGTTCCCTTTGCCCGTACAGATCGTCCAGTTCGCGCATAAGCTCAGAATTGACTCCAGTCGATTCCCGACGCTCCGGGCTGCGGTTGCGGCGCGATCACCGGGCGGGGGGTTTTCGCGCGGTCCTTTAACCCTCGCGTGAGCCCTTCAGCCGCCTGTTCAACTTGATACGCGAGATGTTCGCATCCGATGACGCGCAACACGGCCGCCGCGCTCCGAAGCTTGGCGGCGTCCCGCTGCGTAAGCAGGTCGATCAATTTTGTTTCGTCTGCCATAATTCCCCCACCGCAACGCCAGCGTGGCTGGCGTTCTGGTGAAGGGGCGGCCAGAGGGAGATGGCAAGTGGCCTCCGGCCGCCAAGCCCGTCAGGCAGCGGCGTCCACGGCCTTATCGGGGAACGTTTCGAACCAGAACTCCTCGCCCTGCTTGATGCGCAGCCCGAGCGCCGCGAGTTCCTCGGCGGGCTTCGCCTTCAGGGCTTCCTTGTTCACTTCTTCCTTGCTGCGGATGAACGGTTCCCACTGAGCGATGCGGGCCTTGATCTTCCCGATCACCTGGCCCCAGGTCATGCCCTTGGCCAGCGCCAGGGTGGGGTTGCCGAGCCGGATGCCGGCGCGCCCGAAGTTCAGTTCGATGGACTTTTTACCGCCGGTCTCGGCTTCCTTCCGGTGCGTGCGGTAGAACTCTTCCAGGTCCGCCGTGATGTTGTCGCGGATCTTCAGCAGCGGTTTGGTTTCGGAATCGTACTGCGTCGTGGCGGCGATGACGGCGAGGTCCCGAACACGGGCGTGCTCGGCGCAAGAGAGATCGAGCAGCGCGATCTCCTTCAGCTTCCTGTCGAACTCGTTCCAGTTGCGTATCATGACTTTGGCTTCCTCTCCTTTGGCAGGGACTTTTTGAGCTTCTTCACGGCGGATTCGAGCGTCCGCCCGTGCACCTTGAAATGCTGGCCGGTGACGATCAACGCGGCGGTGTGCCCATCAACCAGCGCAATCATGCGGCTGGACCAGGTCATTCGCGGCCTCCGTTCCACAGGCGCCGGACTTGCTCGCCGTCTACGCCAGACTGCAACGTTTTGTGGGCCTTGTCCGCGAGTAGGATGGCGTGGTCCCGCAGCTTCTCGTGGGACAGCCGCGTGCCCCCCGGACTCTGCATTTCCGGGATCTTCAGTCCCAGCGTGTCGAGGGCGCGCTTCTGTCCCAGCAACCCGGCCAGTACGGCGTTCACCGCGATAGCTTCGCCGATGCTCATTTAAGCCCCTTTCTCCGCGGCCCGGCGGACGGCCTCCGCGCCCGGTAGCGCGTCGATGATTTCGCAGTTGATCCGCTCGCCCGGCTCGGCGCCGCTTTCATGCAGCTTCACCATGGCGTGGACACAAGTCACGTTGATGATCAGCGGATAACCCAGGGCCGGCCTGTGCGGTTCGCGGAAGCGGTCCAGAAACGCCGCCAGGCCGTCCTTCGTGAAAATCTTCTCCAGGCTGCTGCCGACGCGCCGGAGCTTGAAATCGAGGTATTCCAGGACAGGAACGCGCGGCACTTCCACGACGCGGATACGATTGCCGATTTCCGGCAGGCGGGAGAGCTTGACGCGCAACTCCCGCGACAAACCGATCAGGATGATCGAGAGCAGGCGGAACCGGCCGACCTTCTCCTCGTAGAACCGCTTCAACTGGCGCAACGCCGAGGCGCTGGAGAAGTGTGCATCATCGATGCAGAGCACCGCTTTCCGGCGGCCATAGATGTCTCGCAGCGCAACTGCAAGCATCCGGCCCCGATCCTCGGCATCGCGCGGGATTGCCGCATTATCGCCCGCCAGGCCGTAGAGGAGCGCGCGCACCAGGTGATCTGGAGAGAGCTTCTCCCGGTTTTTGAGGAACAACTTGCAGATGACCATGTCATCGCGCTGTCCGTATTCGGATTCGATGCCTTCCCAGATGGTGGTTTTGCCCGCGCCGCTGGGGGCCATCACGGCTAAGAATCCGCGCTCGTCTATGGCGTCCCGAATGGCTTGCGCAACCTGCTGGTAGCCCTTCGACTGATACACGTCTTCGTCGGCTTCCACGTCGTTTTCGAACGGGTTCTTGCGCAGCCCGAATCGAGCCAACACGCTGCGATCAATCTGCATGAGATCTATGTCCTCCTGTGTGATTTCCCTGGTTTCGGCGTACCGTTCAAGCGGCACGCCAGCGCTGAGTTCCCGGCGTACAGCCAGGCCGTAGTTGGGGCGAATTCCGGGCCTGGGCCATTCGATGTCAGCAGGCGAAACGCCGTGCTGGGAGAGAGCGGAAGAGAGCTTCCGCTTCACCTGGTCTTGATTCAATCGCGTGGGATACTCGCCATAAGCCGCCAGCCGGCACAGCGCGGCGGCGGACATGCCGATGCTATGGCCGATGGCCCGGTACCCCTGGCGAGTTTCCGCGATCGCGTCTTTCAGCGTCATAGGGCTGCTTCCTTGCCGGCGGGGAACGCGAAGACTCGGGCGGCGATTCCTTCCTGGATCTCCGCTACCACGGCGGCAATTTCGTCTTCGGTGACCTGGTCACCAAATCTGCGGTTGACGTGCGCGGCCTCGGCGGCGGTGTAATCGCGGCCGATAATTTCGCGCACGGCCAATCTGGCCTGGATGCGGGTGTGGACCCGCGGGGCAGGCGCGGCGATGGGAACTTCTGCGGAGGGCGGGTCTCCGGGTACGGCTGCCACGTTCCCGGCGTGATGCCCGAAAACCCGCAGCCCCCCGGCCTTTAGCAGGCGCTCTGCCTCTTCGTCCGCCTGCTTCACAAAGCGCGCCGTCGGGCTCTGTTTCTGCGCCCGGTACTGTTCGCCGATAGTGACCGCATCGGCTGAGAATCCGAACTCATCGACCTGGACTGGCTGGCACACCCACGCGGGCGCTTCGGCCTGGCCGGCGGCGCGCACGGTGATCGCGGGATAGTCGAACGGACTGTACTGCACATCGACGGATTCCCCCGGCAGAAAGGCTTCCGGAACGCGGTACTTCTTCGATTTGAAGCTCACGATGCGGCTCCCACTGACGCGGCACGTTTTCGGCTCGCTCAGGCAAATGGATCGGAATGTCTCAAAGTCGCAGCGCAATTCGCGCAGCGCCGTTTCGGGCTTGCGGCCAATGTGCCAGTTCCAGATGTGCGAACGGTAACCGCCGTGCCGCGAGTGCACCTTGCTGGCGCAGATCCGGATGGCGAAGTCCACCGCCCACTCGTTGAGTTGCTCGATGGAGGCGGGCGGTTCCAGCCGGAAACGCGATTCGAAGTGCTCTTCCCAGAAGTCGTGTGAGACTTCGACGGCGCCCTTCGAGCGCGCGCCTTCGCAGATGTTCAGCGTTACGCCGAGCTTCTGAAGCACGGCCACGGTGATGCCCGCGCGGTTCGCCGAGCCGCGGTCGGCCATGAGGATCTGCGGCACGCCGCGGAACGGGTAAAGCGCCTTCACCGATTCGCCGCGCAGCTTCTTCTCCGACCAGGCGCGGTACAGCCCCTCCAGCAGCACGGGCACGGATTCGCCGGCGCTCGCGGCATAAAACGGGAAGAACACGCCCGAAGCATGGTCAACAACAATGAGCCGCCAGATGCGGGGCGCGCCCGCCTCTGGCAGCTTATTCTTGTAGACCAGGTGCTCATAGATCAGCTTGTTGTTGGCGACCTTCCAGTTGACAGCCAGGCTGAAATCGACCTGATGAACGTGATTGGGACCGAGGCTTCGCAACTCGGTGTGCGGCTCGGGACGGGTTTGCAACTTGCGGGAAGCTTCCTGCCGGCGCAGCCAGGCGTTGTAGTAGGACACCGAGACCGCGCCGCGTTCGATCAGGCCGCTATCCTCGGCGATGTTGATGGCGTCCTCGGCGGGCATGACGATACCGCGCCGCAAGGACAGCGACTTGCGTTGCAGCGCGGCCAACTGCAAAAGCTGTTCGTCGGCCACGGGCTTGCGGCGCTGGCCGCGATCCCCGCGTACGTGCGAACGGAACCCCACCTCATGCAGCGCGCGGCTGAGCGAGCTCGCCGAGCATCCGTAGTCGGACATGAACTGCCGCTTCACCGCGGCGCGCGCGCGTCCTTTCACCTGGTTAAGACTGTCGGCCAGCCGGCGCACTGCATCGAGGGGGAGTGTGGGTGTCATTGCTGTTTCTTATTGCCCGCGCCCGCGTTGGCCGCGGCGTACTCTTCGACGAGATTCCGGGCGCCGGAGTGGAACGTCTCGGAGGCGAATTCTTCGCCGGCTTCCACCATGTTCCAGCCCATGCCGAACTCGCTGCGGACAGCGCAAGAGATCTGGGTCAGGCTGCGGAAACCGTACTCCAGCAGGCCGATGAGCCGGCCCTGATCTTCCGTCCCCAGGTCTTTCTTCCCGAGCGCGAGCAATTGCGCGAAGCACATGTCCAGGCGACTCTGGATCTGAAGCATCTTTTTGTGCTCCGGCCCCGCGTTGGGAAACAACTGCGCTTCGGCCTGCTGAAGGTCCAGTAACCGCTGGTGTTCGCGCTCGGCGGCCTTCTTGGCGGCGTCGCGTTCTTCCTTCAGCTTCTTCGCGTCGCGGACCTTTTCCTGTATCTGCTCGTCTTTTTGCTCGGCGAGCTTACGCAGCGCGGCGACGGCCTGGCTGATACGCTCGGCATTGGCCTTTGTGATCGGGATCTTCTCGCCGTCGAATTCGATGGCACTCTCAGTCACCGCCGACGCGATCAGCCCGTAGGTCTGCGGCGAAACGCGGACGATGCTGCGAAGGGTGAAATAGTCGGCCCCGTGCTGATCCAGACTGCTGATGATTCGCTCCACGGTTTTGCGATCAGCACCCAAGTGGGCGGGGCAAAACTGTTCCCAAGGGAGGCCGGTGAGTTTGTATGCGCCGGTTTCCTTGATGCGCTTGAGGCACTGGGCATCCGCCAGTGAGCAACTGGCCGCAAGCATGCCGAAAGCTTGGCGGCGGCCTATCCACTTTCCGAGTTCAAGCAGTTGTTCCTGTTCTCGGCCCGCTTCGATCTGTTCCCCGGCGATTGTCAGGGCGTTCTTTTCTTCCATGTCACCTCCAAACCGGTCAATATGACCGGATGGCTTTGTTGAAAACAAATGAGTTGTGTCCTGATTGGACCGGTCAATATGACCGGTTTTCTGGATCTCGGCGAGTTCAGCCCAGTACATCTCCAGCCGCTTGTGAATCCGATGGGCGGGACCTTTCTTCCCTTCGCGTTTGTACCTGGCGAGCGTCGATTCCATGCCCGGAATCAGGGCCAGGATCCGGTACCCGGTGAGCCGGCTCACGCCGTCCGCCTCTCCATCTGGTAGAAGCACCGCGCCCATTCGGGCTTCACGCCCTTGCGGACGATCTCTTGCTCGGCGGCTTCACGGCCGGCCTGCCAACCGGCGTACCAGGCCACCCACTCATCACCGGTCTCGAAATTCCCGCGGCAATAATCACGGGCGGCTTTGCCGTCCTGAAAGCCCGTGTCCCGCGCGGCCTGAATGCGTTCCTTCACGCGATCCTCCCCACGTCCACCGCGAGCGCAAACGCCTTGGGCCCGAGGATGTACACTGGTACCCCACGGCCGGGGTTCGCTCGCTGCAACCAGCCGAGTTCAACGAGCTTCTTGAGGTCGCGACAAACCTTCGCCCGGTTGTTCCAGTCGGGCATGGCCGTCAACATCGGCCCCGTAATCTGCCCAATCTCGCGGGTCTTTTCGAGGATGTAGAAGAGCCGGTCGGCCTGGTCCATCAGAACAAGTCCCCCTGCTGAAAGTCCCGGACGGCGCGGTCCATGGCGGCCACGTCGCAGGCGTGGAGGTGGATCGCGTCCAGGAGCTCGGCCACCTGTTCCTTCGAGGCCGCTTCACAGAACTTGCAGAACTCGGCGAAGAGGGTCGCGAAATTCTGTTGGATTTCGTTAACGGTCTTCGGGTCTTTCAGCTTCAGGCGGCGAACCCTGGGCTGGTTGACGGTGATCAATCCGCACCGGGCATTGAGATGCCGCAGGATGCGGAAATCGCCCGTGGCTTGCATCAACGGCAAGAGGCGCTTCAGGGGGAATTCCGCGCCCGATTCCCCGTCCAACCCATAGCGGTACAACAGGGAAGCCGAGCAGCCGACTTCGTCGGCAAGTTGCTCCACGCTCTTTTTGGAGCCGCGGATGGTGAAGTAGATCTGCGTTTTCAGATCAGTCATGTGACACCTGAAAAACAAAGCCCGAAGCTTTCATGGACCGGGACGGCCCGCCGCCCCCAGACTGGAAAGCGGGGCCTTCGGTCAAGCGGCGTGCTCCTCGGGTTTGTAGCCGACCAGGTCAGCCGGCAAGCCGATCTCTTCAACGAGCCGGCGGCGGAGTTCGCGGCCGGGCCGTTTGTCCAGAAGAACCTGGTTGAGTTGCTGAAAGCAGACGCCGAGCCGGATGGCGATCTGCCGCTGGCTCACGCCGATGCGGAGGAGGTGAATCCGCAACTCGGTGTGGCGGTCCGTCTGGTATGCTTTGCTTGTCATTGTAGCCTTAAGGCAGAATTGTTTCACAAAGTAAACATTGTGTCAAGTAAACAACATCTTGGCGAAATCATCCGCAAACTGCGCGGACGAAAGGGCCTCACAACGAGGCAAATGGCTCATGCCCTTGGCGTTTCCCCTGGGATGGTCAGCCGATATGAGACGGGGAAGGCGTTTCCGAGCGGAGAAGTTCTTTTCCGGTTGCTCGGCCTGGCTGATGTGGACGATGAAATAGTGGCCTTTAATGAAGCCATACGCGACAAGGTCGCTACTGGCGATCCGGACGCCAAGGCCGTGGAAGATCGTTTCTTTGAGAACCTCGACCTTGGTGGAGCTTTCTTGGGGATCAATCCCCAAAGCAAGCTCTACAATTCGCCAACGGAACAGGTGCGAGTATTCATGGCGCTGTCGAAGCAGGTGTGGAACATCGGCTTCATTGATATTGGAATAATCGAGATCCTCGCCTTTTTCGTTTCTGCCGCGCGTGAGCCAAAGGCCCGGTCTGTTTTTCAGAAGATTTCCACTTATTTAGAGGTTGAACTCGCGGCTCTGGGCTATGACAAACGTCAAGTGGTTGATGCGGTTCTGAGGAAGTTTGGCAAGGGTGCTGTAGTCCCGATCGGAAACGCCCAGGAGACGGAGCGGCGGAAATATCAGGTGATGATCCGGTGCCCACAAACCAAGAAGGCGGTCGATACGGGATGGACCACCGACAGGGAAAGCTGGCGTAGGATCGATCTCAACGAGAATCCGGCCAGGCGTGAGGTTTCATGTCCGTATTGCCAGGGTTATCACAGATGGAACAAGGAGGACGCATTTCTCAAGGCCGTAGTGCAGTAGCGAGCGAGCATTCCACGCGACCCAATAGAAGTTGGTGCATCGGCTTTGGGTGTCCCCATATACGGAGGGTGAAAGCGACTCCGGCTCCTCCCATTTCGACATTGAAGTACACGGCTTCGATCGCTGGAGCATTCCTCCAGATCGAACTGCGAGTTCCTACAAACGGCAGTGCTCTTGCCAAGCGTTCGAAGTCTTCCAAGCGCTCGGCTGTGAATTTAACGTAGGCTTCGGCGTCTGGCGCATGGCCGGCGCAAGATGCAATGGTATGGAGTCCGGGGAAGAGATTTAGAAACTCGACAACGCCCCGAACTTCGACATCGATCTCGCTGAAAGTGAGGTGGACCCCATCGTTTGGACAAAATTCCGGCTGTCCTTAGATGGTGGAGCGGGC
>JBHGBM010000068.1:0-31109 GCA_041946965.1 Bryobacteraceae bacterium | reverse complement strand
CCAGTCATCCTCATCGCCAGCGGCGACCTGCGGCTCTCGGCCAACCGGAACTGCTGGGCGGCGCAGTTGCGCGCCGAAGAAGCGGTTACGGCCGCCATCCGCAAAGAGGGACGCGATGTGCGGCGCGGCCACCCGTGCGACCCCGTCAAAGGTCACGGCTTCATCGACAGCCAGAGGTACGGCATCGAGGTGTTCCGCGGCATCCCGCCGGAGGCGCCGCTGGTGGTGGTGGAGGCCGTCTGGCAGTACACTCATCACGTGCTGGCCGGCTTGACCACCCATCGGGGTCCCATCCTGACCGTCGCCAACTGGAGCGGTGAATGGCCCGGGTTGGTCGGCATGCTGAACCTCAACGCCTCCCTCGCCAAGGCCGGCGTCCGTTATTCCACATTGTGGAGCGAAGATTTCACGGACGAATACTTCCTGCAAGGTTTGCGTACCTGGCTGAGCGGCAAGCCCGTGGTGCATGACGCCAGCCATGTGCGGCCGCTGAAGGGCCTGAAGCTGCCCGCCCCGGCGGAAGAGACCGGCGCGCGGCTGGCGGCGGAGCTGCGCCGCGACAAGGCCATCATGGGCATCTTCGACGAGGGTTGCATGGGGATGTACAACGCCATCATCCCCGATGAGCTGCTGCACGCCACGGGCGTTTTCAAAGAACGCCTGAGCCAGTCCGCGCTGTATGCGGAGATGCTGCGGGTGCCCGACGCCGAAGCCCTCGCGGTGCGCCAATGGGTGGAAGCCAAGGGCATGAAGTTCGTAACCGGCCCGGACCCCGCCAAGGACCTCACGGACGAACAGGTGCTCGGCCAGTGCAAGATGTACATCGCCGCGTTGCGCATCGCCGGCGATTTCGGACTCGACCTGGTGGGTATCCAGTATCAACAGGGGCTGAAGGACCTGGCCCCGGCGTCGGACCTGGCGGAAGGTCTGCTGAACAACGTGGACCGGCCTCCGGTGAAGGACCGCGAGGGCAAGCAGGTGCTCTATGAAGGCCGCGCGCTGCCGCACTTCAACGAGGTGGACGAGTGCGCCGGGTTGGACGCCCTGGTGACCAACCGCGTGTGGCGCGCGCTGGGGCAGCCGGAAGAGAACACGCTGCACGACGTGCGCTTCGGCGAGCGGCACAACGGCGAGTTCGTCTGGGTCTTCGAGATTTCCGGCGCGGTGCCGCCGGCGCACCTGGAAGGCGGGTACGCGGGTGCGGTCAGCGAACGGCAGCCGGCCGTGTATTTTCCGATGGGCGGCGGGACGATCAAGGGCGTGAGCCGGGCGGGCGAGATCGTTTGGAGCCGGGTGTTCGTCCAGGACGGCGCGCTCAAGGCGGATATCGGGCGCGGCAAGGCCGTCTCCCTGCCACGGCAGGAAACCGAGCGCCGCTGGAACATCACCACTTCGCAATGGCCCATGATGCACGCGGTCCTGTACGGGGTGACGCGCGACCAGTTCATGGCGCGCCACAAGTCGAACCACATCCAGGTGGCGTACGCCCACAGCGCCGAGGCCGCAAACCTGGCGCTGGCCGCCAAGGCCGCCATGTTCCGCGACATGGGCGTCGAGGTGGCGATCTGCGGTTCCGATACGGGGCTGTAGAATAGTTCTAAAGCTCCGCGTGCGGGCGTGGCGAAACTGGCAGACGCGACAGACTTAGGATCTGTTGGCCGAAAGGCTGTGGAGGTTCAAGTCCTCTCGCCCGCACCATTTCGTACCGGAGGACCGCAATGCAGTTCGGCATACACTCCTTGCTTTTCCGCGAAACCTTCATTGAGAAGGATCTGCCCCTGCTCGACAGGTGTAAGCAAATGGGTTTCGACGCAGTCGAAATCATCCCCTTCGATCCGGAAAACTTTCCCGCCGCCAAGGTGAAACGCGCCGCGGCGGACCTGGGACTCACCATCAACACCGGCTACGGCATGCCGGCCGAGTACAACATCATTTCACCGGACCCTGCGGTACGCCGCAGGGGAATCGACTTTTCCAAGCGCCTCATCGACCTCAGCAACGAAGCCGGGGCGCGCGTTTTCGGCGGGATGATTTACTGCGGCTGGGGATACCTGACGGGCCAGGGCCGGACCGGGGACGAGTGGAAGTGGGCGGTGGAGGGCTACCGCGAAATCGCGAGCTATGCCGCCGCTACGTCCGGCATTGTGCTGGGCATCGAGCCGGTGAACCGTTTCGAGTCGCATTTCATCAACATCGCCGCCGATGCCGTGCAGTTCGCGCGCGACGTGGGCGTTCCCAACATCAAGGTCCACCTCGACACCTTCCACATGATCCGCGAGGAAGACGACATCGCGGAAGCCGTGCTCGAGACCGGGCCGATGATCGGCTACGTACACGCGTGCGAAAACCAGCGGGGAATTCCCGGCACCGGCCTGTTCCCGTGGCGCGAATTCTTCCAGGCGCTGCGCCAGGTGAATTACGACGGCTGCATCACCATCGAGTCCTTCGACGCCAACATGCCATCCATCGCCAAGTTGTGCTGCATCTGGCGCAAGCTCGCGGAGACGCCCGAGCAGCTCGCCACCGAAGGGCTGAAGTTCCTGAAGTCGATGTACGCGGAAGTGTACGGCGCTACCAGCGCAGCTTGAGGTTGGCCTCGAAGCGCTCCTCCGAACGCATCATTTCGTCCCAGGTGACAACGCCGCCGCGGTAGGCCGCGGTTCGCCCGAGGATAGCGGTCAGGGTGCTCTCCACCGCCTGCTCCGCATTGTTGATCGGCTGGCCCGCGCGGATGCTCTCGATGAAGGCTTTCACGTTGTTGATGGCGCCCTGGCGGAAAGTGTCGTCTTTTTCCGCGCCCATCCAGGGGTTCTCGCCCACGATGCGCACCAGCCCGTTGTAGTGCGAATCCACGCCGCCCTTCACGCCGAACGCGCGCACGCACAGGTCGCCGAAGCTGCGGTGCATCTGTGTGGAGCTGAAATCCGCCTGAAGGCCGCCGGGGTAGATGTACTGCACCAGGAAATGGTCCCAGCCGTCGCAGATGTCCCACTCGGTGCCGCGCCAGTCGGCGCGTCCGCCGGCGCCGGTGGCACGAACCGGGTGTGCGCCGGCATACCAGTTGGCGACGTCGATCACGTGGATGCTCTGCTCCACGATGACGTCGCCGCCGAGCGCGCGGTCGAAGTAGAAATTCAGCAGGCGCACGCGCTCCGGGTCCATGCCGGGTTTGGCGCGATTGCGCAGGCGCCCGCCGTAATAGTAGGCCTGGATGAAAGCCGGCGGGCCGATATCGCCGCGCTGCAAGCGCCGCGCGGCTTCCTGGAACACGGGCTGGGCCCGCGTCTGGAAATCCACCCAGAAACTGCGCTTGCCCGCCGCGCGCCGGCCGCTCTCGAGAATGGAGCGGCAGCCGGGCACGTCCACGGCCACGGGTTTGGGCAGAAACACATGTTTGCCCGCGTCCACGGCGGCCTTGACGTGCTCGGGGTGATAGTAGGGCGGCGTCTCCACGATCACCGCATCCACCTTGGAGTTGGCCAGCTCGCGGTAGGCGTCCGGGCCGTAGTAGACGCGCGCGGGCTCCACCTTGAACTTTTCGCGCGTGGTGTCCAGGTGCGCGCGGACCACGTCGGCGAGCGCCACCACGCGTGCCCCGGTGAACTCGGGGAAGAAGGCGCCGATCCAGTTGCCCCGGCCGCCACACCCCACGATGCCGACTTCCACGGCCGAATTTTGCGCCGTGCCGAAGACCACCTCGGGCCGGAGCAACAGCAAACCTCCGGAATTCTGTACGAATTGCCTGCGTTCCATGGTGTACCATCGTAACGTGAAAATCAGCAGAAGGGTTTTCGTAGCCGCCTCGGCCGGCGCCGCTTCGGCCCAGAGGCGGACGGGTGCTCCCGGCGCCCAGGCCGCGCCCGGAAGGACGTTCACCGGCGAGGCGTTGCGCGAAATCGCATTTCCGCTGGGCGGCATCGGCACCGGTACCGTGTCGCTCGGCGGATTCGGCGACCTGAGAGATTGGGAAATCTTCAACCGCCCGAACAAGGGCGGTGTTCTCCCGTTCACCTTCGCTGCCGTGCGCGTGGCGGGCGGAGGGCTGACGCAGCCGCGTATCCGGGTGGTGGCGCGCCGCCCGCTGCCCCCCTACACGGGCGGCTCCGGCGTGCCCCGCGAAACCGCGCTGGGCTTGCCGCACCTCCGCGAGGCGGTATTCACCGGCGCTTACCCGTTCGCCGAAATCCGCTTCCAGGACGCGCGCCTGCCGGTGGCGATCGCGCTCGAAGCGTTCAATCCGATGATCCCGCTCGAAGTCGAAGACTCGAGCCTGCCGGTCGCCATCCTGACGTACCGCTTCACTTCGAAAGCCAAATCGGAGATCGACCTGGCGCTGGCCTTCTCGGCGATGAACCCGGTGGGATACGACGGAGTGGCCCGGCTGACGGGCCGCCGCGCGCCGTTTTTCGGCGGCAACCTCAACCAGTTTCGCGAGGAGGGCGGCGAGCGCGGGCTGCTGCTCTCCTCCGACCGGCACCAGCCCGATTCCACGCGCTACGGCTCGCTCGCGCTGCTCACCTCGGCCGCCGACACCAGCTACCGGCTGGCCTGGGACCACGGCCCCTGGTGGGACGATTTTCAGAAGTGGTGGGACGAGTTCCAGACCAAGGGCCGCTTCCCCGGCGGCCAGGGACAGCCTTCGGAAGACCGCACGACCGAATACGCCACGCTCGCCTCGCACCTCAAGCTCAAACCCGGCGAAACGCGCGCGGTGACCTACGTGCTCGCGTGGCATTTCCCCAACACGGAGAACTACTGGATCGCCGAGCCGGAGAACCGCGGCAAGGGGCTCAAGAACGAGTACGGCGCCCGCTGGCGCTCGGCGTGGGAGCCGGCCTCCTACGCTCTGAAGAACCTGGAGAGCCTGCGGCAGCGCTCGCTCCGCTACCGCGACATAATGTGGTCCTCCACGCTGCCGGCGCCGGTGCTGGATGCGGTCTCGAGCCAGGCCTCCATCCTCCGCACGAACACGGTCATGGTGCTGGAAGGCCGGAAGACGCTGGCGTTTGAAGGCTGCCGCGACAACGCCGGCTGCTGCCCGATGAACTGCACGCACGTTTACAACTACGAGCAGTCCCTCGCGCACCTCTACCCGCAGCTCGAGCGCAGCATGCGGGAGATCGACTTCCTGGTGAACATGCGCCCGGACGGCAGCATGAGCTTCCGGACGCCCGTGCCGCTGCGGCAGGGAGGTAACCGCATGCACCCCGCCGCCGACGGCCAGATGGGCTGCGTGATGAAAGTCTATCGCGAGTGGCTCCTGGGGGCGGGCGACGAGTGGCTGCGCAAGCTGTGGCCGGAGGTGAAACGCGCCTTGGAATTCGCCTGGAGCGGATGGGACCGCGACCGCGACGGCGTCATGGAAGGCGAGCAGCACAACACTTACGACATCGAGTTTTACGGGCCCAACACCATGATGGGCACGCTCTACCTGGGCGCGCTGCTGGCGGCCTCGAAGCTGGCCGCGCATCTCGGGGACCAGAGCGCGGCCTCCCAATACGCCGCGCTCTACGAGCGCGGCAGGGGACTGCTCGACAAGTCGCTGTGGAACGGCGAGTATTACGTGCAGAAAGTGGACGAGTCCGCGCCCAAGGCGGCCAAGTACCAGTACGGAGAGGGCTGCCTTTCGGACCAGTTGCTTGGCCAGTGGTTCGCCGAGGTGGTGGACCTGGGCAAGCTGCTGCCGCACGAGCACCTGACCTCGACGCTCGACGCTATTTTCCGCTACAACTTCCGCGAGGAGTTCGAGACCCTGCCCAACGCCCAACGCATCTACGCGCTCAACGACGAGAAGGGACTGTTACTGTGCAGTTGGCCCAAGGGCAAGCGGCCGGAGTTGCCGTTCGTCTACTCCGACGAAGTCTGGACCGGCATCGAGTACCAGGTGGCCGCGCACCTCATCTACGAGGGGCGAGTGAAGCAGGGGCTGGCCATCGTGGACGCCGTGCGGGACCGCTACGACGGCGCGCGGCGCAATCCCTGGAACGAGGTGGAGTGCGGGCACCACTACGCGCGCGCCATGTCGAGCTGGTCGCTGCTCACCGCGCTCAGCGGGTTCGCGTACTCGGCGCCGGAAAAGACGCTGCGCTTCCGGCCGCGCGTCGCGGCCAACAACTTCCGGGCGCTGTTCTCAACCGGGACGGCCTGGGGATCGTATTCGCAGCAGCGCACCAAGACGGGGTTCGAAGCCCGCATCGAGGTGGAAGGCGGCACGCTGGAACTTGCCACCCTCAAGGTTCCGTTTGAAGGGGACAAGCCGCGCGTCGCGCAGCCCGCGGGCGCGAGCGCGGTACGGGAGGACGGCGGGGCCGCGGTTCGTTTCCCTACCCCTGTGTCGCTGAGCAAAGGCGGCCGGATGCGGCTCTTGTTGGAGTGATGTATGGCTTTCAAGCTGACGGTAGGCGCCTTCCCGGAAGGCGGCATTATCCCCGAGCTTTACACGTGCGAGGGAGCGGACCTTTCTCCCTCGCTCGAATGGAGCGGTGAACCCAATCGCACGGAGAGCTTCGCGCTCATCGTGGACGACCCCGACGCGCCGGCGGGCGTCTGGACGCACTGGCTGCTGTGGGACATCGCCGCCTCGGTGCGCAGCCTGGCCCAGGGGTATAAGCCGGGCAAGCTGGGCGTGAGCGGCACCAACGATTTCGGGAGGCAGGGTTATGGCGGCCCGTGCCCGCCGCGCGGCCACGGTCCGCACCGCTACTTCTTCAAGGTGTACGCGCTGGGTGTCCCGAGCCTGGGGTTGAAAGCCGGCGCCCGCCGCGCGGAAGTGGATAAGGCGCTGCGCGGCCGCATCCTCGCCGAAACGCAGTACATGGGGCGGTTCGAGCGCCGTTAGTGCCGATTCGCACACTCCCCTGCGACCTGCCCTCCCCGCGGGTGTTCTAAGAGCCAGGGTGATTTGAGGTGCGAAGACTTGTCTTTCCGCTTTGCGCGGCCGTGCTGGCTGTGTCCGCGCAGGCCCAAACGGCGGTTGTGTCCCTGCAACCCGCCGCGGCCGCGCTGCACATCGGAAACTACGTACAATTCACCGCCCGGGTGACGGGCGCCACGAACACCGGCGTGGTCTGGGCGGTGAACGGCGTCGCCGGAGGCAATGCGCAGAGCGGAACCATCACCACCGCGGGGCGGTACACCACGCCGGCGGTGTTGCCGGCGGACGGCCGGGTAACGGTTACCGCGGCGAGCGTGCTGGAACCCTCGGCTTCGGCTGCGGCCGTAATCACACTGCTGAACCCGTATCCGGCCGTGGCGTCGGTGAGCCCCGCCGTCATCCCCCCGGGCGAGTTCACCATGACGGTGAACGGCAGCAGGTTCGTGCCCGGCTCGCAGGTGTTCTTCGACGGCGTGCTGCTCGAAACCGCGTACGTTTCGGCGACCCGGCTGACCGCCCGGGGCGCCGCCACGGACATACAGGCTCAGGAAGGCAATATCGAAGTCGTAGTGCTCAATCCCGACCCCGGCAGCACCGTCTCGAATCCCGGGTTCGTGCGCGTGGGCGAGGTCGAATCCGGACCGTTCCAGGTGAGCGCTTCCGCCGCCGCGCGCTTCCTCGGCCAGGCCGCCTTCGGCCCCGACGCCGCCGGCGTGCTGCACGTGAGGAAGGTGGGGTTCGAACGCTATCTTGAGGAGCAGTTCGCGGCGCCCGTCTCGCACTATCCCGCTCCGGAAACCATCGGGTATGACAACGGCCCGGTGCAGGCCCGCTTCTTCAGCAACGCGGTACACGGCGTCGATCAACTGCGGCAGCGCGTGGCCTTCGCGCTGAGCCAGATTTTCGTGGTTTCCGCTTCGCGCGCCTCACGGCCCGATCAGCTCGTGCCGTACCTGGAAATCCTCAACCGCAATGCCTTCGGGGACTATCTCACGCTGATGCGGGACATCACCCTCAACCCCGCTATGGGCGACTTCCTCAACATGGTGAACAACGACAAAGCCAATCCCGCGCGCGGCATACGGCCCAACGAAAACTACGCACGCGAGTTGATGCAACTGTTCACCATCGGCACGGTGCTGCTCAACCCGGACGGCACGCCGCAGACGGACGCGCGCGGCCAGCCCATCCCCACTTACAGCCAGGCCGATATCGCGGAGCTGGCGCGCGCGCTGACCGGATGGACCTATCCCACGCAGCCCGGCGCGCGGGCTCAATCGCGCAACCCGGCTCATTACGACGGCCCCATGTCGCCCTGGGAGCCCAATCACGACACCGGGACGAAGACGCTGGTGAACGGCTTTGTGCTCCCCGCGGGTCAAAGCGCCGAACAGGACCTCGACGGCGCGCTGCGAAACCTGTTCATGCATCCCAATATCGGACCCTTCGTCAGCAGGAACCTGATCCAGCACCTGGTGACCAGCGACCCCAGCCCGGCGTACGTCGCTCGCGTGGCGCGCGTGTTCAACCGCGACGGAACGGGCGCGCGGGGCAACCTGAAGGCTGTGGTGCGCGCCATTCTGCTGGACGAAGAGGCGCGCCGGGACGATGACGCCCTGAACCCCTCGGGCGTGGGACACCTGAAGGAGCCGGTGCTGTTCACGGCTTCGCTGCTGCGCGCGCTCAACGCGCAGGTGAATGACACCAACACGCTGGCGGGACTGGTCTCGCCCTTGGGCCAGAACGTGTTCTATCCGCCGACCGTGTTCGGCTACTACTCGCCGGAGTATCGCATTTCGGGGCTCCTGGCGCCGGAGTTCCAGTTGCACACCACAGCGACGGCCATCGGGCGGGCCAACGTGGTGAACACGCTGGTGTACTCGCGCGTGAACGGCGCGACGGTGGATCTGACGCCCTTTTCGGACCTGGCCGCGCAGCCCGATTCTCTGCTGGAGGCCATTGAAGCGGCCATGTTCCAGGGCCGCATGCCGGCGGAGATGCGCAATACGATCCGGCAGGCCGTGGCGTCGACGGTGGGCAACGCGGCCCGAGCGCAGGCGGCCATCTATCTGGCGGCCAGCTCCGGGTATTACTCGGTGGAGCATTAGGCGGCCACGGATGGACACGGATGAAGAAATATATGGCCTTCGCAACCAGACGGACTTTTCTGAAAGGCATCGGCTTCGGCCTGTTCGGCGGCGGCGTCATGGACGCCGTGGCGCAGGAAGCGAACGGTTACCGCGCGCTGGTGTGCGTGTTCCTGTTCGGCGGGAACGACGGGAACAATACCGTGGCGCCGGTACAGACTCCCGCCCAGAGTTACTCGGACTACGCCAAAGTTCGCGACACCATCGCGCTGCCGCTGGCGCAGCTTCAGCAGATCGCCGCGGCCGACGGTTCGGTCTACGGTCTGCACCCGCGGCTGGCGCCCATCGCGGAACTGTACCAGCGCCGGCAGGCGGCGGTCATCGCCAACGTGGGCGTGCTGGTGAGGCCGGTGAGCCGCGACGAATACCTGCGCGGAGCGGCGCCGGTGCCCTCCAATCTCTATTCCCACTCGGACCAGCAGATGCAGTGGCAGACGTCCGTTCCCACGGCGTTCGGGACCACCGGCTGGGGCGGACGCGCGGCGGATGTTATGCAGCCGATGAACGCGGACGCGGCGTTCCCGCCGCTGGTATCGGTGTCGGGCAGCAGCATGTTCGCCACGGGCAGGCAGAGCGCGCCGGCGGTGATCGCGCCGAGTGCGAACGCCATTACCGCGTTACAGGGCTTCGGCACGGGCTCGGCTCCGCGGCTGACGGCATTTCAGCAGTTGCTCGGCTTCGATAACGGCCTGAAGCTGGTGCAGGCGGCCAACCAGATCACCAGGTCGGGCGTGGACGAGGCCAACCTGCTGAACTCCGCGCTAGCGGGCGCGACGCCGCTTCAGACCGCGTTTCCCAATACCTCGATCGCGCAGCAGTTGCGGCAGGTGGCCCGCATCATTCAGGTGCGGGACCAGCTTGGGGCGCAGCGCCAGGTGTTCTTCTGCTCGCTGGGCGGTTTCGACACTCACAACAGCCAGATCTCGCAGCAGGACACGCTGTTTACGCAGCTCGGCCAGGGGCTGCGCGCCTTCTATGACGCTACGGTGGAGCTGGGGGTGGACCGCCAGGTGACCACGTTCACCGAATCCGAATTCGGCCGCACCTGCCAGCCGAGTTCGGGCGCCGGTTCGGACCACGCCTGGGGCAGCCATCACCTGGTGATCGGCGGCGCCGTGAAGGGCGGCAACGTCTACGGCAGGTTTCCGCTGCTGGCCCTGGGGGGGCCGGATGACGCCGGCGCGCGCGGCGTGTGGATACCCTCCGCCAGCCTGGATCAGTACGGCGCGACGCTGGCAAGCTGGTTCGGCCTGAATGCGGACGCCCTGCACACGGTGTTTCCCAACCTGGGGAATTTCGACGAGCCCACGCTGGGGTTTCTGTAAGGGCGCGCCGCTATCGCGGATACGCCCGGTTCCACCCCTTCGCGTCCCACCACAGGATGCGGTTGAGCGCGTCCTGGTCGATGTCGTCCGGGTCGTGCCAGTTCATCTCGAGGGACTTGCGCGCCGCCCAGAGCCGGCGTCCGCTCAAGCCCGCGAGCGGCGGATTCATTTCATCGAGCGGCACGCTGACCGGCAGGCAGCGGTACGGGCTCGTATCGGCCTGGGCCGTGAATACGCTGTGCATGGCGCGCGCGGCTTTCAGAAAACGCGTGCGCGGCGGAATGCGGTAGAGGTCCTGGATGGTCCGCACCATGCTGATGTGCGTGTAGAAATTGGAATCCACGGCGCCGCGCCGCACGTGCGGCCCGATGGCCAGCGCCACGGTTCGGTGTCCGTCCACGTGGTCGAGCCCGTCCTGCGCGTCGTCTTCCACCACCAGCATGAGCGTATTGGGCCAGAAGCGGCTCTTGGAAACCGCCTCCACAATGCGGCCGAGCGCGAGGTCGTTATCGGCCACCATGGCGCGCGGCGTGGGCGAGCCCGGGCGCGTGCCGTTGGTGTGGTCGTTGTTGAGCGTGAGCACGGTGAGTTCCGGCAGTTCCCCGGACTTCTCGCGTTCGGCAAACTCGCGCAGGTATTCCTCGGCGCGGATCTGGTCCGGAATGCTGGTGGAGTTATTGGGATAGCTCTGGCTGCAAATGGGCTGCATGGCGGGAACGCCGCTGCGCGAGCCCACCGCGCTGCGCCACTTGCCTTCCTTGTACAGACGCCAATATTCGCTCCAGGGGAGCAGGCTTCCTTCGTTGATGTCGTGCGCCTGCTGGGTGACGGGATCGAAGCGCGCGGGCAACTGGAACTCGCCGTATACGCGCACGTTCAGCGGCCGCGCCCCGCCCTGCCAGAAGAAGCCCGTGGGGGCGGTCATCAGGGAATCCGCCAGGTTCCAGGCGTAGCCGCGCGGTGAGGAGGCGAAGGCGCGCTCCACGTAGTCGCTGACGAAGGCCTGCATGAGCCATTGGTGGCCATCGAAACTGATGGCGCCGCCGGTGTGGAAATTGTCGAGCAGCACGTACTTCTCGGCCAGCGCGTGATGGTTCGGCGTGATCTCCCGCCCATACATCACCAGTTTCGGATCGCCATTGCCCTTGGGGATGTCGCCGAACACCTGGTCGTAGGTGCGGTTCTCCTTCACGATCAGGAACACGTGCCGGATGCCCAGCGAAGTGAGATTGGCGATACCGCCCGAAGAAGCCAGCACGGGGTTGTTCGCGGCGCGCACCTCGCGCGTGCCCGCGGCCACGTGCCCGGCGTCCGGCGCCGGAATGCGCAGCAACGAGCCCTCATACTGCTTGGAGTTGTAAGCGCCCTTCCTGTTATCCGTGCTGCCGACGCCCTTGATGTTCAGCACCCGCAGCCCGCCCTCGCCGTCGAGCGCGATGGAGGTGGGAAACCAGCCGGTGGGCAGCGCGCCGGTCACCTTCCAGGACTTCCCCGCGCGCCGCAGCACTGTGACCGCGTTGATCCCGCCGCACGCCACGTAGAGCGTGTTGCCGTCGCGCGCGAACGCGGCCGCGGCCGGCATGCTGCCCAGCACGCCTTCCGGATAGGACGGCATCTTCACATCCGTGCGCGCCAGCGTGACGGTGTCCAGCAGAGAAACCGTATCGGCGTGGCTGTTGGCCACCGCCAGCGTCTTCTCATCGGGGCTGAGGGCGAGGGCGGAGGGCGCCAGCCCCACGGCGACTTCCTTCACCGCGAAGGTCTCGGCATCGATGATGCTGAGGGTTCCGCTGGTGGCCGAACCGGTGAGCGGATGGGTCACGATCTGCGAGCCGCTGGACGGGGCCGTGGTGTCCCCCGCCACCGGCCGCCGCCCGCCGCGGTTGCTGACAAAGACCTTCCCGTGTTCCTTGGAATACACCACCGCGAACGGCGCCATTCCCACCGGCACCTCGCGCAAAACGGCGCGGGTGGCGGCGTCGATCACCGCCACGGAATTGTTGCGGCTGAAAGCGACGTAGGCTTTGCTTCCATCCGGAGAGAAGGCGATGCCCGCCGGCAGGGGATGGCCCTGGAGATCAATGCGCTGCGCCTTTGCCGGGACGCCGAGTTCGGAGACCGGCGCCACGATGATGGCGTCCGGGCCGTTGCGCGTGGTCTCACTGGCCCAGAGCTCGCGGTCGCCCGGGCGAAACGCCACGCCGGTGTAGGAGGTGGAGCGCGCCCGCACGTCGCCCACGCGCACCCCGGTGGAGCCGTCCAGCACCTCCACGCCGCGCCAGTTCAAGACGGCCAGCACGCGCTTCCGCGAATCGAAAGTCATGTCCACGGGACGGCCGGGAAGCAGGGCCTGCTCGCCCCAGGGCCGCAGCAGTTGCGAAGTCGGCAGCAAATAGAAGCCCTGCGGCTGCCGGCCGATTCGCACCGTGCTGCTGAGGACGGAAAACACGGCGGTTTCGCGGGCGGCCACAACCGCGGCGGCGGCAAACACGCACACGAGGAGGATCTTACGCATCAGCGCTTAATTTACCAGGAATCCCGTGTATACTCGCATCGTGAAGATTCTTGCTGTTTTCGCCGCCGCACTGTTCGCCTCGGCCGGCGCGGACGCGCAGGAGATGCGCCGTGCCGCATGGCTTCAGGACGAACCCCTGGTCATCATCGGCAACTGGGACGCGATGCCGATTTTCGCGCGCCGCGCCGGAGGCCGTCCGGTGTGGCACGAAGAGGACTACCGCAAGCAGCACACCGAAGAGGCCGTGCGCAAGCTCAAGGAAGCCGGGGTCACCATGGCGGTGATCCACTTCTACAAAGGCTTCGGTCTCGAGGCGGAGCGCGAGCACATGGATGAAGCGCGCGCGTACGCGGCGCTGTGCAGGAAATACGGCATCCGCATCGGCGTCTACGTGGGCAGCACCATCGGGTACGAGACCTTCCTGATTGAGAAGCCGGAGGCCGAATCCTGGTTCGCGCCGCGCTTCCTCGGGCGGCCGCTCTATTACAGCGACCAGACCTTCCGCAAGCGCGTCTACTTCATGCACCCCGGCTATCGCGAATACATGAAGCGCGTGTTGCGCATCGCCGTCGAAGACATCAAGGCCGACCTCATCCACTTCGACAACACCAGCCTGCAAGCGCGGCCGGACGCCTTCCTCCATCCCCTGGCGGTGGAGGATTTCCGCGCGTTCCTGCGATCGAAGTACACGCCCGCCGGGCTGACTCAGCGGTTTGGTTTCTCAGACGTGCGGCATGTCGAGCCGCCGGAACTCGCCGCCGCCCCCGCCGTGCTCAACGACCCGCTCCTCCAGGAGTGGACGGATTTCCGCTGCCGGCAGCTCACCGCCTATTACACCGAGATGGCGGACTACATCCGCGGTCTGAACCCGCAGGTGGCGGTGGAGAACAATCCGCACTCCGGCATCTCGGGACGCAACACCGCCTGGGAGCAGGGCGTGGACTACCCGCGCCTGCTGCGGCCGCTGGACGTCGTTTGGACCGAAGAAGGCAACGAGCCCGGCGTAACACGCGAGGGCGTGCTGGTCTCGAAGATCCGCACCTACAAGATGGCCACGCATCTCGGCAATCGCGTCTTCACCTACACGGCGGGCGACCGCGGAGGCAAGCTCGCCATGGCGGAGGCGATGGCCTATAACCGCCTCACGCTCGGCATGGTGGGCAGCGGGCTGGCGGGCTATGAGCTGTCCGCGGACGAGCGCAAGTACATCCGCTTCTTCCTCGACAACATCGAAGCGTACCGCGGCGTGCGCACGCGCGCCGATGTCGCCGTGCTGCACTCCTTCGCCAGCATGGCGTACAACAGCGGCGAGCCGTGGCACCAGTCGACGCTTCTGGAGCAGATCCTGATTCAGGCCAGGATTCCCTTCGACATCATCTGCGACGGCGACCTGAAGGATCTTTCGCGCTACCGCGCGGTCGCGCTTGCCGGGCAGGAATGTCTCTCCGAGGAGCAGGCCGCGGCGATTCGCGATTTCGTGCAACGCGGCGGAGGGCTGGTGGCTACCGGCGATTCCTCGCTGTACACGGAATGGCGCCAGCGCCGCCGCGACTTCGCGCTGGCGGACCTGTTCACGAAGAAGACGCGGCGCGCACAGGCGGGAAAGGGCCGCGTGGTGTATGTTCCCTCGCTGGGCAGACTGACGCCCGCCACCAGCAAGTACTGGAAACTGCCCGTCAATTGGGAACCGATCGCGGCTTCGGTGAAATGGGCCGCGGGCGGCAGTGCGTCGGTGGAAATCACGGCGCCCCCGACTCTCACAGCGGAACTCAAGGAGCAACCCGGCAGCGGAAGGACGTTTGTGCACTTGGTGAACTACGCGCGGGCGCCGCTGAGCAACGTAGCCGTGAGCGTGGCCGTTCCCGCCGGCAAAACGGTAACGGGTGTGAAGCTGCTCTCTCCCGACGCTGCCGCGGCGGCGGCCACGCCCGTGGTGAGCGGCGGGCGCGCGCGTTTTACGGTGCCTTCGCTCAAGGTGTATACGGTTGCCGTGATCGATGCGAAGTGAAGCACGGCGCGCATTTCGAAGGGGCAGCGAGGGTCAACCAGCGGTGGCCCCAGATCCGGCAAGGCGCGCCAGGAGCTTCTCGTACGCATCGGTGACGGCGTCCCAGGAATAGCGCTCGCGGACGCGTGCCAGGGCCCGCGCGCGCAGCTCCTCGCGCTCTGTCTCGCTCATGGCGAGCACCTGCCGCAGCCGGGTTTCCAGGTCGTCGTCGAACGGCAAGCCGGCGCCGCCCGCCACTTCGGCGTTCTCCGGCGTGTTGCGGTAGATCACCAGCGCGCCGCGGCCCATGGCTTCGATGAGCGCCGGATGCGTGCCGCCCACCTCGGTGGCGTGGATATACGCGAAGCAGTGCGAGCCGAGCTCGCGGTATCCTTCGCCGTAGATCGCGCCGGGGATCACGATGCGCGGGTCGAGCGTTTCGCGCACCTGGCGGATGTACTCCCCGGCATAGGGCGCGTCGCCGATGAGCGCCAGTTTCATGTCCGTGGCCACGCGCTCGAAGGCCTGCCGCACCTGGAGCGGGTGGTTCTCCGGCTCCATGCGGCTCACATAGAGGAAGTACTTGCCGGGCTCGAGTCCCAGCCGCTGGAGCGTGCGGGTGGCGGCCACCTTGCCCACCTCGGCGCCGTAAGGGATGAAGACGCTCGGCTTGCCGTAGCGCGATGCGTAATATTCCTGGATGGCGAGCGCGTCCGTCACCACCACGTTCGGAAACCACGTGGAGAGCCGCTCGGAAACCAGGTACCAGGCCCTCCCCAGGAGGTTCCATTTCTTGCGCTTGCGCTCGAGGCCATCCACGTTGAGCGCCACCGGCATCCCGAGCAGGCGCGGCAGCAGCGTGAACACGGCGTTGGCTCCGTTGCAGTACAGGGCCGCATCCTGCCGGTGCGCCGCCAGGTGCAGGGTGGAGAGAAAGGTGTGCGCGACGGTATCGAGATACTTGTGCCGGATGGTAGGTAGATGTCGAAGCCGCACGCCACGGTAAAGCGGTTCTCCAGCGCGCCCGCGGCAGTAGACGGTCACCGCGTGGCCGCGGGCGGCCAGCCGCGTGCAAAGCTCCTCGGCGAAGGTCTCAAAACCGCCGTAGGAAGCGGGGATGCCCCGGGTGCCCAGCAGCGCGATGCGCACGCTCTATTGTTCCGCGGCGCGGGCCGCCCGGGACGGCGCCACCAGGCGCGGCGGCTTGTGGGGGGCCTGCCTGGCTACCGGACGGTAACGGATCCAGCTCGCCATGTACGCGTCGTCCACGCGCCGGCGGTTCTGGATCTCGCGCCGCTTCGCCAGCAAGTTGCGCCAATTCTTCGCCACCAGCCAGAACGCCTTGAGCGAGGTGTGCTCCCACAACAGGCAGCACAGCACCACCAGCAGGTCGCGCGCGGTGATGGAGAGCCAGTTGCGCCAATACAGTCCCGCCGAGATGTTCTTGATGCGCATCAGATAGCGGTTCTTCACCGAGTGCATGTTGATCACCGGCGAAAGCGCGCGGCGGTTGCCGGGCAGCACGGTGCGCACGTGATATCCGCGCGCCACCGGAACATACAGGCATTTCCAGCCCATCAACTGCGCGCGCCAGGCCACGTCGGCGTCTTCCCGGTAGACGAAGAAATCGGAATCGAAGAACTCGCCATCGAAGGAAATGTCTTCGATCATCGCGCGGCGGTAAAGCGCGGCGGCGGCGGTGGCGCCGAAAACGAATTCGTATTGGCGGTAGTGGCCGTTGTCCACTTCCTGGCTGCCGCGGTCCAGGTGCCGCAGCATGGGGTTGAAGTAGATGCCGGTGGAATCCACGCGCGGGGTGGCGGGGATCTCGAAACGCGGCGTCATGGTCAGCAGCTTGCCGCACACGGTTCCGATGCGCGGATCGAATTGTCCCGCGGTCACCAGCCGGGAGATGAAATCGGGCAGCAGCAGCACGTCGGGGTTCAAGGTGAGGATCCAGGCGCCGCGGGTGAGCGCGATGGCCTGATTCTGGGCGGCGGCGAAGCCGATATTCTCCTGGTTGTAAATGATCCGGCAGCGCCCTTCAAACTGCTCGAGGATATCGACCGTGCCGTCGGTGGAGGCGTTGTCGATGACCACGACTTCGACCCGCGGGTGCGTCTGCGCGAGGACCGAATCCAGGCACCTCTTGATGAACCGGCCGCTGTTGTAAGTCACTATAGTGACGGAAACGAAGTCGTTAGACGCCATGCACACGAACCTGAATCAAACCCGAGCCGCTACATCCGGAAACTGTAAAACATCCCGTCCGCCGAAAAAAACACGAACCGCCAGCCGTGCGACTTTGCCGTACACCGCCGCTTCCTCCGGACTGGCTTTCCACAACATGGCCGGCAGGCGAAGCAGCGCGCCAGCCAGCACCGCGGCGCACACACCGCGCCGCTGCCACGGCCGGAAATGCCGGGCCGCATACCCGAGAAGACTACGATACCAATAAAGCGGGCGCTGCTCCACTTGCAGGTTGTTAAGCGAGTGCCCTCCCGTGTGTTTGGCAACGGCCTCCGGCACGTATCGCAACTCCCATCCGCGGTCCCGCGCACGCTTGCAAAAATCCACGTCTTCGAACCACAGCGGATAGAAACCCTCGTCGAATCCCCCGAGCGCCTCCCACGCATCGCGGCGGACCATCAGGAAAGCGCCCGCGGGCTGCTCGACCGGCTGCGGCAGGTTAACGTTCATTCCCAAGCAACGGTACTTCCAATTCACGGGATTGGACCGCCACAGGCGGTTCACCAGCAGGGCCTCGAAGCTCAAAGCGGTGGCGGTGGGCAGCCGCCGCACCATGAAACCGACCTGCGGCCGTCCGTCCGCCCCCAGGAGTTTGCCCCCGGCGCCCGCCGTATGCGGCAACTCGCAGGCGCGCTCCAGAGCCTCTATGCCAGCCTGAATCACCGCATCGGGGTTGAGCAATACAATGAACGGGGTAGAGAGGGCACGGATTCCCTGGTTCGCCGCGGCGGCGAAGCCCAGGTTGCGCGGGTTGGCGATGAGCCGGACGCCGCGCCGGGCCACCTCCTCGCGCGTATGGTCGCGCGAGGCGTTATCCACCACCACGATCTCGCGGGTGAGGCGCAGCGCGGCATCCAGGCAGGCCCCCACCTCGGATGCGGATTCATAGGTGACCACCACGATGCCGGTCATGGCAGGAATCTCTTACGCGCCAAGAAATACAAGTTGGCAATTCCGTCGCGCCAGGCGTTGAGCTTGGTTTCTCCCAGCCGGGAGGAATACTGGATGGAAATCTCGCCGAAGCGGATGCCGCGCCGCCGGATGGCCTCCGCCTTGATCTCTTCGGAAAAGGCCATGCCGTCGGAGACCAGCCGCATCTGCTTCAGTATGGAGCGGCGTAGGACCCACATGCCGGACTGCGAATCGCGCACCCAGCGGAAGAACAGGATGGAGAACGCCAGAGAGAGAATCAGGTTCCCGAATTTGTGCTTGAAGCTCATGGCGCGGCTGTCGCGCACGGGAAACCGCGAGGCGTTGAGGAAATCGACCTCCAGGTGCAGGAACGCCTCCAGCAAGTAGGAGAGCGCGTCCACCGGATAGCTGTGATCGCCGTCGAGCGTGACGATGATGTCGCCGCTCGCCGAGGCGAAGCCGCGCTTGTAGCTGCGCCCGTAGCCGCGCACCTCCTCGCGGATCACTTCGGCGCCGTAGGAAGCGGCCACTTCGCTGGTGCGGTCGGTGGAGGCGTTGTCCACCACGATCACCTGGTCCACGAATTCCGGCATATTGGCCAGGACCTTCGCGATGCCCTGCTCCTCGTTGAGGCAGGGGATGATGACGGTGATCCGCTCGCCCTTATACATGGGCGCGCCCGCATCCGGGGGTTATGATGGTGATAACGATCATGACACGGATACTCGCTATTGTATTGTGGTGCGCGGCCTTCCAGGCGGCGGGCGCGGGGCGCACGGTTTACGTGCTGCCCATGTCCAACGGCATGGACCAGTTCCTGGCCAACCACCTGACCGGCTCGCAGACGCTCCAGGTGGTGGCCGATCCCAAGAAGGCCGAGCTGTTTCTGACGGACCGCCTGGGGCAGAGCCTGGAAATGCGCCTGGCGGAGATCCTGCCGCCGCCGGCCCCGCCTAAACCCAAGGAAGGCGAGGAGAAGAAGGCGGCCGGCGACACCGCGAATGTGCCCGCGCCGGTCGGCTCGTTCCAGGCTACCGCGCGCGGAAAGGGCAACGTCTTCCTGGTGGAAGGCGCCACGCGGCGCGTCATCTGGTCCATGTTCATCAAGCCTGCCGGGACCACGCCCCAGGCGATGGACAAGACCGCCGGGCGGGTGGTCGAACGTCTGAAGAAGGATCTCAACCAGCCCGCGAAGGAAACGCAGAAGAAGAAGTAATGCCGCTCGCCGCCGGCAAGCTGCCTCCGGAGCTCTTGCGCGCTTTGCTCGCCACCATTCCGGCCGACCCCTCGGTGGTGGTGGGCGGCGCCGTAGGCGAGGACGCCGCCATTATCGACGCCGGCGGCCCGGACTTGCTGGCCGCCAAGACCGATCCCATCACATTCGCCTCCGCCGGCCTTGGCCGCTACCTGCTGGCGGTGAACTCCAACGACCTCGCCGCCATGGGTGCCCGGCCGCGCTGGCTGCTCGCCACCGTGCTGCTGCCGGAAGGCTGCGAGCCGGAAGCCGTGCGGGAGCTGTTTGACGGCCTGAGAGACGCTTGCGCGGAGGCGGGCGTGGCGCTGGTTGGCGGCCATACGGAGATTACCGTAGGGCTGGACCGCCCCATCGCGGTGGGCTGCCTGTTGGGGACCGTGGCCCGCGGCCGCGTGGTGCGCACCGCCGGAGCGCGTCCCGGAGACGCGCTGCTGCTGGCGGGCGGCGTTGCGGTGGAAGGCGCGGCCATTCTGGCGCGCGAGCACGCCGCGGAACTGGGCGAGGCCGGGGTGGATCCCGCCGTGATCGCGCGTGCGGCCGCCTTCCTGCGCGAGCCGGGCATTTCCGTGCTGCCCGCCGCGCGGGCGATCCACGCGACGGGCGCGGCCCACGCCATGCACGACCCCACCGAGGGCGGCGTGGCCACGGCGCTGCACGAAATCGCGGAAGCGGCCGGCGTAGGGGTGCGGGTGGCGCGCGAGGCCATCGCGGTGCTGCCGGAGTGCGCCGTGATCGCGGCGGCGTTGGACCTGGACCCGCTGGGGCTGCTGGCCTCCGGCGCCCTGCTGGCCGCCGTGCCGCCCGAAGAGTCGGAGGCCGCGCTGGCGCGGCTGCGCGCGGCGGGCGTCGCGGGGGCGCGCATCGGCGAAATCACGGCATCGGGACGGGTCATGACCGTGGGCGGGCGCGAGATGCCCCTGCCGGTGTTCGAACGCGACGAACTGGCGCGCTACCTCTCCAGCCGCCTGCGCATCAGCCAGGCGTCGCCGCCGTCCTCGTAGTACCTCCGGACCAGGCCCACGCGCCGGAATCCAACCGACTTGTATAGCGCCAGAGCCGCCTCATTGCCGGGGCGGACGGCCAGTTCCGCGCGCGCCGCGCCGTACTGGGCCAGTTTCCCCAGGGTGTGCGCCAGCAGCGCCCTCCCCAGGCCCATTCCGCGGGCCTGGGGGTCCACCGCCAGGGAGATGATCTCGCCGGTATCCTCCCGCACCGAGCTCACCGCGTAGGCCGCCACGCGCCGTCCCACGCGGGCCGTGAAAAACAAATCCCCGCAGTCCCGGTGAAGGTCGCGGAAGAGACGTTCGGGATAGGCACCGCGCCCGAAGCTGGCGCGTTCGATGCGCATCACGGCCGCCATCTGGCGCGGCGTGAAGGGCGCAATCCGAATAGTCTGAGTCACTTGCACGCCTCCGGCGGGCGGCCACGGGGATTCGGTATACTGGTATTTCCATCGCAACCAGGAGATTCCTCGTCCATGTTTGATCTGTTTCGCAGCCGGGACAAAATGGTGCGCTTCTTTCTAGGCGCCCTGCTGGTAATCGTGGCACTCTCCATGCTCACGTACCTGATCCCGAGCTATAACACGGGTGGCGACACCAGCCAAATGGTAGTAGCGCGCATCGGCAAAGACGATCTCACCATGCCGGAATTGCAGCGCTACATGCAGGCCTATTTCCGCGGCCGGCAAGTCCCGCCCGACATGATCCCCCACCTCGTGCCCACGCTGGTGCAGGACATCCTCACCGAGTATGCGCTGGCTTACGAGGCCCGGCGCATGGGGATGCAGGTTTCCGATACCGATCTCGGCAAGGCCATTCAGATGGTCCTGCCGGCGCTGTTCCAGGGCGGCCAGTTCGCCGGCAAGGACGCGTATGCCGCCATGCTGGCGCAGCAGAACCTCACCATTCCGGAGTTCGAGCACAACCTGCGCCGCCAGATGCTTGCCACGCGGCTGCGGGATATCGTGCTCGAAGGCACCGTGGTCACGCCCGCCGATATCGAACAGGAATACCGCCGCAAGAACGAAAAGGTTCGCATCGAGTACGTGAAGCTCACGGCGGCCCAGTTCCGCTCCCAGGTGCAGGTCACGCCCGAGGAGGCCCGCGCTTATTTCCAGTCGCACGCGGCCAACTATCAGATTCCCGAAAGGCGCGATCTGGCCATCCTGATCGTCGACCAGGCCAAAATCGAGCAGTCGCTGACCCCCTCCGACGCCGACCTGGAGCGCATGTACAACCAGGACAAGGAGCGCTTCCGCACCCCCGAGCGGGTGAAGGTGCGCCACATCCTGCTGAAGACCACCGGCAAGACGCCGCAGGAAGAAACTGCCATCAAGGCCAAGGCGGAGGGCCTGCTGAAGCAGATCAAGTCCGGCGGCAACTTCGCCGAGCTGGCCAAGAAGAATTCCGAGGACACCGGCTCCGCGGCCAAGGGCGGCGAACTGGGCGATTGGGTAGTCCGGGGCCAGACCGTGCCCGAATTCGAGAAGGAAGCGTTCACGCTCAAGCCCGGCGAGACCAGCGGCCTCGTGAAGACGCAGTACGGCTATCACATCCTCCAGGTGCTCGCCAAGGAGCAGGCGCACCTCCAGACCTTTGCCGAAGCGAAAACGCAGCTCGCCTCCGAGTGGCGCAAGCAGCGGCTGAACGACGTGCTTCAGCGCACCGTGGACCAGGCCGAAGCGCTGTTGAGGAAGACCCCGCCCGAGCAGGTGGCCGCGCAGCTCAACCTGGAGCTGGTGCGCGCCGAAAACGTGGCTCCGGGCGGTTCCCTCCCGCAGGTCGGGGCCAATCCGGATTTCGAGCAGGCGGTTCTAAGCCTGGCCCGCGGCGAAGTCTCCCAGGCGGTTTCGCTGCCGAGCAACCGCATTGCCGTGGCGCAGGTCACCGCCGTGCACCCCGCGCATCCCGCCACCTTCGAGGAAGTGCAGAACCAGGTGCGGGATGCGCTGCTGAAGGACAAGGCAGAGCGGATGGTGGCGGACCGCACCACCGAGCTGTACCAGAAGGTCAACTCGATGGGCGGCGACCTGAAGAAGGCCGCACAGTCCATGGGACTGGAGGTAAAAACCTCCGAGCCGTTTGACCGCGCGGGCGCCGTCGAAGGGCTGGGCACGGCCAGCATGGTGGCGGACGCTTTCGTCAAGCCGGTAGGTTCCATCGTGGGCCCCACGGTGATTCCCGACGCGCGCATCATCTCGAAAGTAATCGAGCGCAAGGAGCCGGACATGGCCGCGCTGGCCGCGCAGCGCGAGGCCCTTCGCGACGAGGTGAAGGCGCGGCTGGCGCGCGAGCGCAACGTGCTGTTCGAGGACGGGCTCCGCCAGACGCTGATCAAGGAAGGCAAGATCAAGATCTACCAGGACGTCGTCAACCGTCTGCAAGCCAATTACCGCGGTTGACCGATGATCCGATACATACTGGACTTTCTTAGATCACTGACCGATCCCGAGCGCCTCATCGTGCTGTTGAGCACGGTACTCTCCGGGTGGCTGGGGTACAGCGTCCTGTTCCTTATCGTCTTCGCGGAGACGGGCCTGCTGGTGGGCTTCTTTCTGCCCGGCGACTCGCTGCTGTTCACCGTGGGCGTGGTGGCCGGCGCGGGGCAGCTCAACATCGTGGCGGTGAACCTGCTGCTGATGTCCGCCGCGATCATCGGCGACACGGTGGGCTACATGCTCGGGCGCAAGGTGGGGCCGCACATTTTCAGCCGGCCCGACTCGCGCTTTTTCCGCCGCGAGCACCTGCTGCGGACCAAGGCGTTCTATGAGAAGCACGGCGGCAAGACCATCGTTTACGCCCGCTTCATCCCGATCATCCGCACGTTCGCCCCGTTCGTCGCGGGCGTGGGAGAGATGAACTACTGGCGCTTCGTCTCCTACAACGTGTTCGGCGGGATCGGCTGGGTGTTCCTGATGACCATGCTGGGCTACAAGCTCGGTGGGGTGCCGTTCATCCGGGCGCATTTCGAGAAGGTGATCGTGACCATCATCATCGTTTCCGTGCTGCCCGCCGTGTTTCACGCGCTGCAAGGGCGCCGCAAGCCGGTTTCCGCGGAGGAGTGATCAGCGGTTCGTCTTGCCCAGCCAGCGCAGGCGGAAGTTGAGCGTGCGTCCCTGGCCGCCGTAAAACGACATGAAGTTCGGCGAGGCGTTGTTGGCGTTGACCACCGTGGGGTTGCGGTGTCCGGCGATGTTGTTGCACCCGAACCGGAAGGCCCAGAAATGGCCCTTCAGGGAGAGCTTGCGCTCCAGGTGCACGTTCAGCTCGAAGTAGAGCGGGAAGCGCTGCGAGTTGAGATCGCCGATGAGGGCGCCGATATCGTCCTGAATCGAGAACGGGAAGCCGTCGCGCACCTCCAGCAGATAGGCCAGCGACCACTTGCTCCACTTGGTCGGCAAATACCCCCAGCTCTGGAAGCGGTTGGGCGCGTCCCAGGGCATGGGCCCCACGTTGCTGGAGACGATCAGCGGGTCGTCGATATTGACGTCCACCACGGCGTTGGAGAGCGCGCGGGAGCGCGTGTAGGCCGCCATGAACTCGTATTGCCGGGCGAAGCTCTTGCGGACGGCGACGGAGAAGGAGTCGAACACGTCGCGGCGGCTGTTACCCAGCCTGTAGACCGCGTCAAACGGCATGCGAGGAAATCGCATCTGAAGTTCGGGCGGGGCCTCCGGCGCCCCGGCGTAGGTGAAACCGTTCTCGCCGCGCTTGCGGAGCCAGTCGGCGCGCATCATGAAGTCGCCCGGCAGGCGCTGTTCCAGGCTCAGGGCCAGCGTGCGGTAGCGCGGCGAAAGCAGCGGCAACTCCGGATCGATGTGGTAGAGGGCCACGGCCGGGCCGCGCACCACTTCCCCCTTCCAGTAGTAAGTGGTGAGCGAATGCTGGTCGAGCGGGCGCGTGAACAGCCGCAGGCTGGTGGCGTCGTGGATGATGCCGTAGCCGCCCGAGATGCGCAGGTTGGCGGCCCCGCCGGGCGACCAACCGAAGCCCACCCGCGGCGAAGGCACCGTGGCGCCGAGCAGGCGGTCATGATCGAGGCGCGCGCCGAAATCGAGGAGCAGGCTGGGACGGATGTGCCAGGCGTCCTGAACGTATGCCGCGGCTTCGAAGTTGTCCCTGCTGAAACGGCCGTTGCCCGCGAAGCGCACGCGGCGCGAGACGCTGCCGTCCAGGCGGTACACGTCGTATCCGGTGCGCCGGGTGTCCTGCCAGTAGCCCAAGCGGTCGAGATCGAAACCGGCTTTCAGGCGGTGCGATCCGGCGGCCTCGAGCGGCGGCAGGAAGATGTTGCCGAGCCACTGGTCGCGAGCCGCCTTGCGCGTCGCGTCCACGAACTGGTAGCCCCGCTTGCCTTCGGTGGTGATGTCCAGGAATCCGGTGCCCTGGGGGATCTCCCGGCCGAAGGTGCGGTTGGCGGCGTAACCCGCTTCGATCAGCACGCCCCCCGCCACGTAGATCTGGTCTTTCACGTGCGCAAACCACTGCCGCGAACGGCGGTTCAGGGTGGTGTCCACGGGATCGAGGAGGGTCAGCCCGTAGCGCGCCCCGGCGGAGTGGTTCACCAGCAGACCGGCGAACAGGATGTTCGAGGGCGTCAGGTTCACCTGCGTGCGCAGCATCTCCGCCATGCGCAGGTTGGTGGAGGTGTCCTGTCCCTTGGGCAACTCCTCCACCACGTTGCGGTCGTACTGCATGTCGAGCGCGCTGGAGAACCACGCGCGGCCGCGGGCCACCGGCCCGGTCACGGTGACGCGCGGCGTCCAGTTGCCGACCTGTAGGCCCTTATGGTTTTCGATGCCGGGGAAGAAGTTGGTGGCGCCGTAGCGCAGGCGGTCGTCGCCCATCAGGGTTTTCAGCGCCACCGCGCCGGCCGAACCCTTGCCGAATTCGGGAGAGAATCGCCCGCTGGAGACCTCGATCGAGCGGACGGCTTCCACGCCCAGGCGGGTTTCAAAGCGCCCCGTCAGCGGATCGGCGATGTTGAAACCATCCAGCGTGTAGAGCACCTGGTCTTCCGAGCCGCCGTCCACGTGCAGCCCGCCCGCGTTGTCCTGCACCACGCCGGGCATCAGCCGGAGGGCGTTCCGCAGGCTGTTGGTGCGGGGATACGGCACGGCGATCATTTGCAGATCGCTAAGCCGTTTCTCGCGGGTGGTGCGGTCCGGATCGATGGCGGTAAGTTGCGCCGGCACGTCGATCGACTGGTACAACTCCCGGGTGTGGTTCAGGATCAGGGATACACCCGTAGCGGGCAGCTCGAGTTGCTTGGAAAGCCGGAAATACCCGTCCCGGTCAACCTGCACCGCGTAGCTGCCGGCCGCGGGCAACCGAAGGCGGAACGCGCCCTTGAGATCGCTGAAGGCGTGAACAGCTCCGGCCGCAGAGGCGGCGCTCACACGCGCTCCGGCTACCGGCGCATTGTTTTCGTCTATTACGAGGCCCGAGAATCCGAAATCGCCCGCCGCCGCCGGCAGCGCCACGGCGGCCAGCACCCAAAATAGCGATCGCCGCACAGTCCTCAAAATGTTAATCCGGTGCGCCAGCCGAGTACATACAGGCACCGCAGTATGCGTGGTACGCTACGTTTTCTTCGCGGAAACCATGCCGGCGCCCTGGGACTACCTTATCCTGACCGCCTCCAACGAGCCGCAGGCGCAAGCTTACGAATCGCAGCTTGGCGCGCGCGTGGCGGCCGGGCGCCTGCCCGAGGTGCGCGCCGCGCTGGTGGAGGCGGATCCGGGCGGGCGCCGCATCGGCAGCGGCGGCAGCACCCTGCGTTGCCTGGCGCGAGTGGTGGGGCGGGAACGCCGCAGCCCCGGCGAAAGCGCCGCGGCCGTGCTGGCGCGGCTGCGGGTCCTGATCGTGCACGCCGGCGGCGATTCGCGCCGTCTGCCCGCCTACGCGCCGTGCGGAAAGATCTTCGTGCCCATGCCGGTGGAGAGCCGCGGACCGCTGCCCGCCACCCTGTTCGACCTGCTGGCGCCGCAGTTCCTCAAGCTGCCGCCCGGGGCGGAAGGGCAGGTGGTGGTCGCCGCGGGAGACGCCCTCAACCGCATGGAAACCGGTCCGCTCTCGCTGGCGGAACCGGGCCTGATCGCGCTTGGCGCGCATACCTCGCCGGAAGAGGCCGCGCGCCACGGCGTGTTCTGCCTGGGAGAGGGCGGTGTGGTGCGGCTGTATCTCCAGAAGCCGGCGCTCGCCGAGCAGATCGCCCACGGAGCCATCACGCCGGGCGGCGCCGCCGTGCTGGATATCGGGGTGATGAGCTTTGACGCGGCCTCCTCGGCAGCGCTGCTCGCGGCCTTCGAGCCGTTCGGCGCCGAGATCGCCGAGCACGGGCTGGACCTCTATCGCGAGATCTGTTGCGCCATGGGCAGCCAGGCGACCCCCGAGCACTACCTCCGCAGCGCGCGCGCCAGCGGCTCCAGGTGGAGCGAACCGGCGCTCCGCGCGGTTTACCCCCTGCTGCGAGCCATCCCGCTGCGCGCGCGGCTGGTGCCCCAGGCGAGCTTCCTGCACTTCGGCTCGACGCGGCAGTTGATCGAGAGCGGCGCGGAACTGGCCGGAACGGGCCGGCTTTCGGTGAACAACGAAATCCGCGGCGCGGGCACCATCCGGGGCGGCGACTTCTGGGTGGAAGGCTGCCGCATCTCGGCCCCGCTGGAACTGGAGGGGCGGAACGTGGTGGCCGGCGTGGATATCGACGAGCCGCTGTCACTCCCGCGCGGCGCGTGCCTGGAAGTGCTGAAGGGCCGCACGCGCGAAGGCTCCCCGGCGTGGTTCGTGCGCTGCTACGGAATCGACGACACGTTCAAGGACGACAGGTTCCGCGGCCGGCCGATGCCCGCATGGTTCGGCGCCGGCCCGCTGTGGGACGCGCGCGTCTTCCCGGCCGTACCAGACCCCGGCGCGTACCGCGATTGGCTCTGGATGCTCGAGCCCGAATGCGCCACCGCGGAACAGAAAGCCGCATTCCTGGCCGCCGCCCGCTACAGCGCCGCAGAAATCGCCTGGCTCGCGGACCAGGACGCGTTTTACCGGCGCCGCGCGGACAACGCCTCCCGGCTCTAACCGCCCCCGCTCCTTTCGACATCGTAAAACTGAATGCGGCAGAAGCGGCAGTGGAACAGGCGCGCGCGGAAGATTGGACGCAGCAGCGTAAACAGGTTGCGGTGCATGCGGTCGATGTTGTCGGGTTCGTTCAGTTTGCGCAGCTTTTCCGTGCCGCACAGTGGACACCGGTTCCGCGACTCGAAGTAGAACAGGTAGCGGCGCGGCGCCACGGCGCGGGCGCCGCAATCCCGGCACCGGAACACACCCATGTAAAGGAGCTTCTCGCGGAAACTCCGGTGCACACGCACCATCTTCCGACCGCAGGCGCAATAGGGCACGGACCTCTTCTTATACCGCGTTTGCGCAGCGCCGGCAATACGCGCCACAATGGAAGCAGCATCCTCCCCTGAAGATTCATATGTTGGATCGCATCACCGTTCATGGCGCGCGGCAACACAACCTGAAGAACATCGACGTGGAAATCCCGCGCAATACCCTGACGGTGATTACGGGCTTGAGCGGATCCGGGAAATCCTCCCTGGCCTTCGATACCATCTACGCCGAAGGCCAGCGCCGCTACGTGGAGACGCTCTCCACCTACGCGCGGCAATTCCTCGACCAGATGGAGCGGCCCGACGTGGACTCGATCGACGGGCTCAGCCCGGCCATCTCGATCGAGCAGAAGACCACCAGCCGCAGCCCGCGTTCCACGGTCGGCACCATCACCGAGATCTACGACTACCTGCGCGTGCTCTACTCCTCGATCGGCGTGCCCCACTGCCCGCTGTGCGGCAACGAGATTTCGCGGCAGACCACCGAGCAGATTTTGCAGCACGTGGTGGCGCTCCGGCCCGACGACCGCATCATGGTGCTCGCCCCGGTGGTGCGCGGCCGCAAGGGGGAATACAAGAAAGACCTGGAAAAACTGGCCCGCCAGGGCTTCGTGCGCGCGCGCATCGACGGCACCCTGCGCTCGCTCGAAGAAGACATCCAACTGGACCGCCGGCGCAACCACACCATCGAAGTGGTCGTGGACCGGCTGCTGGTGAAAGCGGGAATCGAGAAGCGGCTGGAAGCCTCCATCGATACCGCCACCAAGCTGGCGGGCGGCCTGGTGATCATCTCCGTGGTGAACGGAGAGGAGCGCCTGTACTCGCAGAAGCTGGCCTGCACGGAGTGCGGCACCAGCATCCCGCAGCTCGAGCCGCGCTCCTTCTCCTTCAACAGCCCCTATGGCGCGTGCGAGGAATGCTCCGGACTCGGCAGCAAGTGGGCCTTCGATCCGGCCAAGCTGATCGTGGACGACTCCAAGCCGCTGCTGGACGGCGCCCTGATCGCCTCGGCATGCTCCAGCTACGCGCAGCACAAGCTCCACGACGCCGCGCGCGCCGCGCGCATCGACCTGCGGAAGCCGTTTGAGGAGCTTCCCAGGAACGCGCAGAAGCTGTTGCTCGACGAAGTGATCTCGGCCATGGACGAGCTTTACGCGGAAGCCACCGACGTATATCGAGAGTGGCTTACCGACTACATGTCCGGGATCGTCTGCCCCGCCTGCCAGGGACGCCGCCTGAAGCCCGCCAGCCTCGCCGTGCGGGTGAAGAACTTTTCCATCGCGGAGTTCACCGCGCAGCCGGTCTCGCGCGCGCTGGTCACGGTGCGCAACTGGGAGCTCAACGATCGCGAAACGCAGATCGCCGGCCGCGTGCTGGACGAGATCCGGCGGCGCCTCGAGTTCCTCTCCGCGGTGGGGCTCGACTACCTGAGCCTGGAGCGCTCCGCCGCCACGCTCTCCGGAGGCGAGGCGCAGCGCATACGGCTGGCCACCCAGATCGGTTCCAGGCTGCGCGGCGTGCTGTACGTGCTTGACGAGCCCTCCATCGGGCTGCACCCGCGCGACAATGAACGCCTGCTCGAAACGCTGGCGGACCTGCGCGATCTCGGCAACACGGTGCTGGTTGTGGAGCACGATGCCGAAACCATTTACCGCGCGGACTACGTGATCGATCTGGGCCCCGGCGCCGGACGGCTGGGCGGCGCGCTGGTAGCTTCGGGCTCGCCCGGCGACATCGCGCACAACCCGGAGTCGCTCACGGGGAAGTATCTCTCGGGCGAGCTGCGCATCGCCGTCCCGCCCGAGCGCCGCAGGCCGAACGGCAAAACGCTCAAGGTGATCGGCGCGCGCGAGCACAACCTGAAGAGCATCGACGTGGAATTTCCGCTCGGCGTGCTCATCGTGGTCACGGGCGTCTCGGGCAGCGGCAAGTCCACGCTGGTGAACGAGATCGTCTACCGCTCGCTGGCGCGGAACATCTACGGCTCGCACGAGGAGCCCGGCGCGCACGAGAGCATCGAGGGGCTGGAACATGTCGATAAGGTGATCCGCATCGACCAGTCGCCCATCGGGCGGACGCCGCGCTCCAACCCCGCTACTTACACCGGGCTGTTCACGCCCATACGCGACCTCTACGCCATGCTGCCCGAATCGCGGGAGCGCGGCTACAAGCCCGGGCGCTTCAGCTTCAACGTAAAAGGCGGAAGGTGCGAGGCCTGCCAGGGCGACGGGCTCAAGCGCATCGAGATGAACTTCCTGCCCGACGTGTACGTCACCTGCGATGTGTGCCGCGGCCGCCGCTACAACCACGAGACGCTACAGGTGAAGTACAAGGGCCACTCCATCGCCGACCTGCTCGACGCCACGGTGGAAGAGGCCCTGCCGCTGCTGGAAAACATCCCGCAGATCCGCGCCAAGCTGCAAACGCTCAACGACGTGGGGCTCGGATACATCCACCTGGGGCAGTCCTCCACCACGCTTTCCGGCGGCGAGGCGCAGCGCATCAAGCTCGCGCGCGAGCTGAGCCGGCGCCAGACCGGGCGGACGTTCTACGTGCTCGACGAACCCACCACCGGCCTGCACTTCGACGACGTGCGCAAGCTGCTCGACGTGCTGCAACGGCTGGTGGGGTTGGGGAACACCGTCGTGGTGATCGAGCACAACCTGGACGTGATTAAGACGGCGGACTGGATCATCGACCTGGGACCCGACGGGGGAGAGTACGGGGGCCGCGTGGTGGCGTGCGGCCCGCCGGAGCAGGTGTGCCGGTCCCGCAAGAGCTACACGGCCGAAGCCCTGCGCAAGGTGCTCAACGGGACCGGCAGGTAATTACACCACGTACGGCTTGCGGTAATCGCGAGTGATGAGCTTGTCCGCCTGCGGGTCGCCCACGAACCGCTTGCGGGTTTCATCCCAATTGATCCGGCGGCCGACGCGGTAGGCGATGTTCGCCAGGTGGCAGAGCGTGGCGCTCTGAGCGCCGATTTCGACCTCGGCGTTCAGGTCGGTGTGCTTGCGGGAGCGGCAGGCAGCCAGGAAGTTCTGCATGTGCAGCGTGGTGCCGTCCACTTCGCCCCGGCTGGACCGCTCTTCCATGGCCTTTTCGTTGCCGTAGCCCTTGTAGACCACGAAGGAGCCGCCGTCCACCCACATCCACCCGTCGCCTCCGAAGAAGAGGTTGCCCACGGTGTTGCCGCCCTTCACGGGGAGGCCGGCTTCGGGTCCGGTCGGCAGGCCGCGGACTTCGAACACGATCTGGCGGTCGCCGTAGTCGAAGGTGGCGAGCTGCGTGTTGGGCGTTTCCTGGTCATCGTCGTAGACGTACTTGCCGCCGCCGCAGATGGTGGACTTGGGCATCTTCGCCTCGCCCATGCCCCAGCGGCAGATGTCCATCTCGTGCACGCCCTGGTTGCCGATGTCGCCGTTGCCGGTATCCCAGAACCAGTGCCAGTTGTA
>JBHGBM010000067.1:0-31235 GCA_041946965.1 Bryobacteraceae bacterium | reverse complement strand
TGGATCAAGCAGCATCTGCGGATCAAGGCCTTCTATGGCACCAGCGAGAACGCCGTGAATCGCGGACGTAGCGAATGGCGCGCTCCACGCGCCCTTTTTGATTTCCCGCCCGGACCTGACAGGGACGGGCGGCAAAGTGATAGTGGGCGCACAACTCCAGCAGCCGCGGGTGGAAGTGGATCTGGTCGCCGCGGCGCTCCAGCACGGCGCTGCGGAGGTTGTCGTAGAGAATCACGCGGGGCTGGCCGGACCAGTCCTGGAAGGCGCGCACGTGCCCACGCAGAAAGTTCTCCATGGTCTGGTCGAAGAAGAACTCCAGATATAGAGCGCGGGAGTAAGAGAGCGTGATGAGGAAGCAGGAGAGCTGGCGGCGTGCGCGGCCGACGGCCACCTGGCCGAAGTGAGCCCAGTCCACCTGCGCTTGCTCGGCTGGAAACGTTTCCAGGCGCAGGAAGGGTTCAGACCGGGCGGGCCGCAACCGGGCCACCGCGCGCCGCAACTGGACCACGCTGCCCGCGTAGCCGCGCTCGTGGATCATCTGGTAAATGCGCGTGGCGGTGAGCCGGGGATGCTGCTCCAGGGTCTGGCGGACGAGCGCCAGGTAGGGATCGGTCATCGAGGGGCGCAGCGGCATGCTGCGGTGGAAGCGGTCCGATTCGACCGCTTGGCGAACCGTGTCAGGGTGAACGCCGAGTTCTCGGGCGATGGTGCCGATTTTCCAGTGCTCGGCGTAAAAGTAGCGGCGGATTTGCACGCGGCTTTCTGGACTGATCATGCGGGTCTCTCATCTGCGGGGCCGAATCCGTGGGAAGGGATCGACGAAGCGGCCGCTGCGGCCGCAGACGATGCAGTGCAGCAGGGGGCCGGGCCGATGTTCCGGCCAGCGCCGGGCAAAAATCACGGCGGGGCTTGGTTGGATCGCTGTCTCGGTCGATCGCGCGTCCCACTCGGGTATGTTGGCCGAGGAAGCGATCGAAAGGGATCCTTGATCCGTCACGCGCGCCTGAGGCGTCCGCTCGGTGCAGCGCCGCCGGTATTCCCGCTGGCGGTCGCGATGGTCGAGCCGTCCCTCCGGGCTCCGTTGATGGCGGCAGTTGGCGCGGCGGCGCTGCTCGAGCCGGGCTTGGGTTCGGCAAGCCTCACTGCAATAGCACTGGCCGCGGTCGCAGCGCCGACAGATCCAGAACACCGCGTGGCATTGCCTGCCGCGGCAAACCCGTTGACGGAGAATCGCTTCGCCATGAACCGCCATCCGCGCCGGCAGGCGGGGCTGGACAACGGTAGCCGATCATGGCAAGTTAAGACATCCATTCCTGGCGACCTGCCGAAGGTTGCCAAACGGGAACTCCGCCGGTTGCGACGGCGGGGTCCCACAGACCCTCCCGCCTTCGAGAAAAGACCATACAACATCGGCGCACAGACCGGATGATCGACGGATGACGCGCGCCTGCGGCGCAGATGATGTCGCTTGGGGCCCGGCAGAAGTTCAGAAAACTACGTTTTCAGATGATCGATGACATTCTGAGTTCAGATAACCCACTTTCGGGCGATCTGGTCATTTTCGTCCGCCGTGATGAGCAAGTCGAGCAACAACCCCTTCAGTTCCCGGATGACGGACTCCCGGCCATCCGCATAGAGGTTGCGGTACTCTTGCGGATCGTTCTCCAGGTCGTAAAGCTCTCCGGCGCCGCTGGGATAGTAGTTCAGCTTCCACTTCTTCGTGCGGATCATCTTCGCGTCCGGATGCGGAATGCCGCCGACGCCCTTGCCCGGCTCGAAAGGCATGTTCAAAGCCCCGCCCGTAATCACTTCCGGAATGATGTTCTCGGAGAACACAAATTCGCGCGGCCTGTAGCCGCCCGGGCCGCCGGTTATCTGCGCAAAGCTGCGCCCCTGGCACTCTTCCGGCACGGGCAGGCCGCACAGGTCGAGAAGGGTCGGGCAGACGTCCATGGCTTCGATCAACTCCGTCCGCTTGCCGGGCTGGAGGCGTTCCGGGTAACGCACGAGCAGCGGGACGTGCACCGATTCCTCGAAGAACACGTTCTTGCCTTCGAGTCCATGAGCCAGCATCTGATCGCCGTGATCGGACGTGAAGACCACGATGGTGTTGTTCGCCTGTCCCGATTTTTCGAGCTCATCCAGAATGCGCCCGACCTGCCGGTCCACCGCGGTGATCAGGCCGTAATAACTGCGGTAGTCCCACTGAAGCAGCGTGCGGTCCATGTTGTAGCGCGGCTTGCCTCGCAGAATCTGAGCCTGCACGGGCTTCGGGAGCGATTGGATATATGCGAGGCTCACGGGCGGCGCCATCGGAATCTCCACGCCGTCGTACAGCGAGTCGAACGGCGCCGGAACCGTGCGCGGAGCGTGCGGCTTGAAAAACGACGAGAACAGAAAGAACGGCGCGCGGCCCGCGGCGAGAGTCCGGAGTATCTCGCAGGACTTCTCCCCCACCCAGGCCGTTTGCGTGAACTCGTAGTCGATCACTGCGCGATGGGGGTTCCCGCCGTCCTTGCGGTTCTTCACGGTTGCGTCGTAGGGCACGTCCGCTTTGGGGTCGTGCAGCTTACGCCATTTCGCGTAATCGGAGTACTGGTCGAGGCGGCCGTGTCCGTCATCGAGTTGAACCTGGTCGAAACCCGTGTCTCGCGCATGATCGGCGGTCGGCGGGGTGAAGTGCAACTTCCCGACCGAAGCCGTCCGGTAGCCGGCCTGCCGCAGCCTGCGCTGGATCATAATCTCGCGGGCGTCGCAAGGCGTGTAGTTCACACGGTTCTTGTGGCTGTGGGGATACCGCCCGGTAAAGAAACTGATGCGCGACGGCACGCACACGGGCGCCTGCACGAAGGCGTTGGTGAGGTTTACCGATTGCTCCGCCAGCCGGTCTATGTTCGGAGTCTTGACGATACCATTGCCGTTCGCGCCCAGGCAGTCGAAGCGCAACTGGTCCGCCATGATAAACAGCACGTTGGGACGCTGGGCGCCGGGGGCCGCAGCCGCCGCACCGCTGGTTTGGAGAAATTCTCGCCGGTTCATTCTCTTCATGCTACCTTTCAATCGAAGGTCAGATGGAGCCGGACATGGCCAAGAAGACGATTCGGTACAGCGATTACTTCGACCAGACGATGCAAAGAATGCGGCAGGACGGGCTCTTGCTGGTCACTACGGACGCGGGTGGAAAGCCCAATGTGATGACGATCGGCTGGGGCGCCGTCGGCTCGATCTGGGGACGGCCGACGTTCATCGTCCTGGTCCGGCCATCGCGCTACACCTACAGCCGTCTGGAACAGGTGGGCGAGTTCACGGTCAACGTGCCCCCTCGGGAACTGGCCGCGGCCGTGAACCTCTGCGGGACGGTTTCCGGCCGGGATGGCGACAAGTTCCAGCAAGCCGGGCTGAGCCTGACTCCCGGCAGACAGGTCCGGCCCCCGGTCATCGCGGAATGCGTCGTGCACTATGAATGCCGCACACTGCACCGAAACGATGTGGTCCCCGCGGCGCTGGTCCAGGCGGTTCTGGACGATGCTTATCCCACGGGCGACTTTCACCGGGTGTATTTCGGCGAGATCGTGGCTGCGTACGCGGACGAAGATGCGGCAGAACGTCTGCGCGAACCGCAGCCGGCGCTGCCGGTCGCAAGGCCGTGATTCCGGGCCGGCCGTGCGGGGCAACGATCTGCCGGGCAAAGTCTCCGCATGGTGTGCGGGAGTGAAATCTGCGATAATTCCTCAACCGTAGGAGCCGATTATGAGCCCTGAACCGGAAACGCCAGCCGCGCCGATGAGCGAACCGGCCCGGCTTGCCAATGTTCTGCTGGAGCCCAAGAAGGCGTTTGCCGATATCGCGCAGCGGCCGCGTCCCTGGGCGCCCCTGCTGCTCGTCATCGTGGCGGCGATCGTTTTCGTCGCCTGCTTCACCCAGCGTGTGGGCTGGGAGAGGTTCATGCGCCAGCAACTCGAAACCAACAGGCGGACCCAGCAGCTTACGCCGGAGCAGCGGGAGCGGGCTCTTGCGATGCAGATGAAGATCGCACCGGTGATGGGCTACGTGGGACCGGCGGTGAGTGTGCCCGTGATGGCGCTGGTGATTGCCGGCGTGCTGCTGCTCACCGGCAAAATGGTGGGTTCGGGCGCCAATTTCAAGCAGATGTTCGGCATCACGGCATATTCCTTTGTCCCGGGCGTGATCAACTCCGCCGCGGGCATCGCGGTCATGTTCCTCAAGAACCCGGACGAGTTCAACCTCCAGAACCCCACGGCGTTCAATGCAGGCGCGTTCCTGGATCCGGAGACCACGTCGAAAGCGGTCATGTCGGTGGCGGGGTCCATCGACCTGTTCACCATCTGGTCGATGATCCTGATGGCCATCGGAATCAGCGCGGCCTCGCGCCGGGTAACGGCCGGCAAAGCGCTTCCGGCGGTGGTGATCCCATGGCTGCTCTGGATCGCGGTCAAGGCCGCATGGGCCGGCATCATGGGCTGACCGCCGTCAGAGAGCGGCGGAGTTCTTCTTTGCCTGGACTCTGGCGCCGAAGCGGGCCACGTTGATGATGGCGCGCTGGTGAGTGCCTTCGCCGATCTTTTCTTTTTCGTCGAAGGCTTCCACTTTGAAATTCACGCGCCGGTCCTCAACGGAGGTGACCTGTGCGCGGAAGGCGACCAGCATCCCCACGGGCGTGGCCGCAAGATGGAACACGTTGACGTGGGTGCCCACGGTGTCGTAACCCTCTCCCACGAAGGGCAGCACGGCGTTCCGGCAGCACATCTCCATGAACCCGATCATGTGAGGCGTGCTCAGCACGCGGGCTTCTTCCACTCCGGTGAAACTGATCGCCACTTCGGCGGTCACGAGCAGTCCATGCTCATGGACCGTTCCGATCGGAATCTCCATAGCCCACCTTCCGCTTGGCCCACTCCAGAAGCTGGCGAGCCCAGGTGAAATAATCGGCGAGGATCACCAACCCGGGAATCAGGAACACCCATCCGGGCATGACGGGGAGGATCAAGCCGATAACGCCGAGCAGCACCAGGACCCATCCCCAGATATGACGGACGGCGCGGCTCACCCTATCCCTTAAGTCCCGCCAATACGCCGCGCATGTAAGAGAACGACTTCAGCATCCCGGTCAGAGGATCGTCGGCGTTGATCTCATACTCCAGGTTGACGCAGCCCGTATAGTTCATCTTCTTGAGCTGCTTGAAGATGGCCACGATGGGAAGCGCGCCGTCCCCCACGTCGCACTGGCTCTCCTTGGCGGTCGGCGAGCGGAGGTCCTTCACGTGGACGTCGAGCAAGCGGCTGCCGGCTTCCACGAAGCTCTGAACCAGGTCCACGCCGGTGCGGGCCGAATGGCCGATGTCCAGGCACAGCCCGATGCGCGGATCCATATTCTTTACGGCCGAGAGCACGGATTGCGGTGTGGGGAAGTGCTTGTCCTCGGGACCGTGATTGTGGATGGCGAGCTTGATGTTGTACTCCTGGACGAATTTCTCCAGGCGCGCCAGGTTTTGGTGGGTGGGCGCGCAGACCATCATGGGCATGCCGGACGTCTTGGCGTACTCGAACTTGTGGCGGATATCTTCGGCATCGTCGGCCGGAAAGGAGACGTTGCCGCCGCTCATGATCTTCAGGCCGGCCTTCTCGAACTCCTTGCGGCCGCGCCCCCATTCCTCGCGCGGCGCGCTGATGGGCAGGTGGAACTCCTTGATCGAGACGTAAGGCGTCTGAATCGTCCTGATCATCTTGATTGCCAGGCCGCGCTGGAACATGCGGAGCGAGTAAGTGGCCACGCCCAGTTTGAAGCCTAGCGCTTCGTTGTCGACGCCGGCCGAGGCGCCCGGCGCCGCGGCCAGCCCGAGTCCGGCGGCCGCGCCGCCCAGGAAACCGCGCCTCGTGGTGCTGATGCTCATGCGAATTGGTCCTCCAACCAAATCCCAATTCTAACCGGAAGTTCCACCCGTCTGCCATCGATAACGCGGCGCGTTTGCAACCGCGCGCAAGATAGGGTAGTCTCGAAATCCATGCGAATTCCTAACGCCGATGTGGAAGCAGCGCGCATCGCCATCGCGTCGCGGGGGGGCGACCCCGAACAGCTCTTCGCGCTGGCGCGCCGCCTGCGGGACCAGAACCGGATCGGCTATGCCCGCCGGGTGCTGCAAGCCGCGCTGGAAACTCCCGAGGCCGCCGGTGTCGCCCACCGCCTGGAAATGCGCGTGGACCTGGCCTTCTGCACGTTCAAGGATCCGGACCTGCCGCTCGCCTCGCGGCTGGAAACCGCCACACTCATGCTGCGCCAGGCGCTCGACGATTGCCCGCCCGGCTCCGCCTTGCGCCAGGAGTGTTTCGGCATCAGCGGCGACGTGGAGTGCCAGCGATGGTACGCCTACGGCTCGAAATCGCACCTGGAAGCCGCGCGCGACTGCTACCTGGCGGCCATGCAGTCCGGCATCGAACCGGACCGCGGCCAGAGCGCCGTGAACGCGGCTCTCACGCTCGACCTGCTCGGCGACACACAACGAGCCGCCGAGGTGCGCGGGGCCGCCGTCGCGGTGTTGGCGCGGCTGGACCCGGCCGAGTATGCCGTCTGCGCCAACCTCGGGGAATGTTATCTGGGCTCGGGTGATTACGCCGCGGCTCGCCGCTGGATGCTGGCCGCCGCCGGTTTCCAGGTGCCGGGGTGGCAACTCGAGGCCACCGCGCGGCGCGTGGCGCAACTGGTGCGGTTGGGACGCCCGGGTCCGGACCTGGACGCCGTCCTGCCGGCGCTGCTGGGAGGCGACGCGCTCTTCGCCGAGTCCTTCGTGCGCGGCAAAGTGGGGCTGGCGCTTTCGGGCGGAGGTTTTCGCGCTTCGCTGTTTCACATCGGCGTGTTCGCGCGCTTGGCCGAGCTGGACATGCTGCGGCACGTGGAAGTGATCTCGTGCGTTTCGGGCGGTTCCATACTCGGCGCCTATTACTACCTGGAACTCAAGCGCCTGCTCGAATCCAAGCCGGACGCGGAGATCACCCGCGAAGACTATATCGAGTTGGTGGGGCGCATGGAGCGCCAGTTTCTCGCGGGGGTGCAGCGCAATATCCGCACCCGCATGCTGCTGGGTTTCCGCGGCAACCTGCGCGTGCTGTGCTCGCGCAACGTCTCCAACAGCGATCTGCTCGGCGATCTGTACGAGAGGGAACTCTACGCGCGCATCGAGGACGGCCACCGCGGCCCGCGTTATCTGCGCGACCTGCTGGTCACGCCGCACGGCTGCGCCGACTTCCAGCCCAAGAGCGGCAACTGGCGGCGGCGCGCGAAAGTTCCCATTCTCATCCTGAATGCGACCACCCTGAATACGTGCCACAACTGGCAGTTCACCGCGACCTTCATGGGCGAGCCGCCGTCGCGGGGGATGGACACCGCGATCGAAGCCAACCCGCGGTTGCGGCGCATGTACCACGAAGAAGCCCCCCTCGAGTGGCGCAACGTGCGGCTGGGACAGGCGGTGGCCGCATCGGCGTGCGTCCCCGGCCTGTTCGATCCGGTCGCCATGGAGCGCCTCTACCCCGGCTTCACCACGCGGCTGGTGGACGGCGGCGTTTACGACAACCAGGGCGTGGCGAGCCTGCTGGAGCAGGACTGCTCCGTCCTGCTGGTGAGCGACGCCAGCGGCCAGACGGGAGCCGAGGCGGACCCGCCGGCGGGCCATCTCGGGGTGCCCGCGCGTGCCAACAGCATCCTGATGGCGCGCGTGCGCGAATCGCAGGTGCAATTGCTCTCGCATCTGCGCGACTCCGGCGTGCTGCAAGGGTTGATGTTCGTACACCTGAAGAAGGGACTGAGCGGCGGCACGGTGGACTGGCTGGACTGCCCGGACCCGGCCGACCCGCAGCCCGCTCCGCCGCTCACGCGCCACGGCGTCCGGCGCGACGTCCAGGCGCTGCTCGCGGGCGTGCGGACGGACCTGGATTCGTTCGGCGATTGCGAAGCCGACGCGCTGATGTTCAGCGCGTACGCCATGACCGCCGCGGAGTTTCCGCGCGGTGTTCCGGCCTTCCCCGCCGAGGGTCCGGAGGCGCCATGGCGTTTCCGCGCCATTCAGTCCATTGCCGGACAGCCCGGGGGCGCCCCGGAGGTGACTGCGCTGAAGAGCGCGCTGCGCGTCGCAGCGTCCCGCTCGTTCAAGGCGTACCGCGTCTCGCGCGGCCTTGCGGCGCTCGCGGTGATTGCGGGGATCGCCGCGGCCGCCGCCGTGGCGGCGGGGATCAGCGCGTTCTGGAGCGAGCCGGCGCTGACGCTGGGCCACGCCGTGCTCGCCGCCGCGGTGCTGGCGCTGTTGTGGGCGGCCGGCAAGGTGCTGCACCGCTCGCCCGGACGCGCGTTGGTTTCACTGGTGATGTGCGCCACCGGCTGGCTGTTCCTGTGGGTGCACCTGCGGTTCATCGACCCGCTATACATCCGCTGCGGGCCGAAGTACCGCACGAAAGAGGAGCCGGAAGAAAGGGCGTCGCCGGCCCGGTAGCGGATAGCCCGCGCCGCGCCGGACTGCTTATGCGCCCGGCTCCCTTCGCGCCGAGCGCCCGCGCGAGCCTTTACGAATTGTTTATGACTTCTTCATGCGTTCTTCAGGCGCAATTGCCTAGACTGCGTGAATGAGTCTGCCGGGGGTCTCGGATCAACGGTTCGGCGCGACCAAGGTGGTCGTGGCGACCTCCGTGATGCTGTCCTTCATCTCTTTCTGGCGGGCCGCCGCCATCGTCTTGAACGACCTGGCATCCACCGCCTACTACATCGGGGGCATCGCGGAGGCGGCAATCGGAAAGGCGGCTCCCTGGTTCATCCTGGCGATCATGCTTTTCTCGTACGCGGTGCGAGCCGTGTACATCGAGAGTTGCAGCATGTTCGTGAGAGGCGGCGTCTATAAGGTCGTCCACGAAGCATTGGGAGGGACGCTGGCCAAGTTTTCGGTCTCCGCGCTGATGTTCGATTACGTGCTCACCGGCCCGATCAGCGGCGTGAGCGCGGGACTCTATCTCGGCGGGCTGCTTAACGAGACCGCGGAACTCTTTCGGCTCAACAACGTTCACATACACCCGCCGTACTTCGCGGCGGCATTTGCGATCGCGGTGACCGTCTATTTCTGGCGGAAGAACATCATCGGCATCCCGGAATCGAGCCAGAAAGCCCTGCGAATCATGCAAGTGACCACCGCCATGGTCGTCATCCTGATCGCGTGGTGCCTGGTCACCATTGCGACCAAGGGATACTCGCCCGTGCCGGCGCCGGTCATGGCCAACATCCATTTCCGCGGCGAGGCGCTTGGCTGGCTGAGGGGTACGGCGTTGCCCGCGATTCCCCTCATCGCGATCCTCGCCGGCCTGGGACACTCGCTGCTGGCGATGAGCGGCGAGGAGAGCATGGCGCAGGTGTACCGCGAAATCGCGCACCCGAAGCTGAAGAACCTCGAGAAGGCCGGTTTCGTGATCTTTCTTTACAGCATGTTGTTCACGTCGCTGGTGTCGTTCTTCGCGGTCATGATCATCCCGGACACGGAGCGGACGAAGTTTCTCGACAACCTGATCGGGGGTCTGTCGATGTACCTCGCCGGTCCGGAGAGCCTCCGGCTGCTGTTTCACGGATTCGTCGTCCTGGTGGGAACGTTGATTCTCGCGGGCGCCATCAATACTTCGATCATCGGATCCAACGGCGTGCTCAACAGGGTTGCCGAAGACGGGGTTCTTCCGGATTGGTTCCGCCATCCTCACCGCAAGTTCGGCACATCGCACCGGATCATCAACCTGATCGCCCTGCTTCAGATCGCGACCATCGTGATCAGCCGGGGGGATGTCTACCTGCTCGGCGAGGCGTACGCCTTCGGCGTGATGTGGAGCTTCTTCATGAAGGCTCTTTCCGTGCTGGTGCTGCGCTATAAACGCCCCAAGGCGCGCGAGTGGAAGGTGCCGCTGAACTTCTGCATCGGCGGCACGGAGATCCCGGTGGGGCTGGGGCTGATCACGGTGGCGCTCTTCCTGCTGGCGGCGATCAACGTGCTCACGAAGCAGGCGGCCACGATATCCGGAACGGCGTTCACGGTGTTTTTCTTCACGGTATTCGTCTTGTCGGAGAAATATCACGGGAAGCGAACTTCCGGCCGGCAAACCGAGATGGAGAAGTTCCGCGTGGAAGTGATCGACAGCCCGTCGCCGGATGCGACCGGCATCCGGCCCGGCAATGTGCTCGTCGCGGTGCGGAATCCCCACCGGCTGGACCACCTGAGAAAGGTCCTGGAGAAAACCGATACGCGGAAGATGGATATCGTGGCGCTCTCGGTGAGGCTGGTGAATACCGCCGGCGCCGGCGAATACGGCCTGGAGCCGCAACAGATTTTCGGGGATACCGAGACGCTGCTGTTTACCAAGGTGGTAAACCTCGCCGAGAAAGCGGGAAAGCCGGTCAGCCTTCTGGCCATCCCCGGGACCGACCCCAACCTGGCCGTGGTTCAAATTGCGCAGAGACTTCAGTCATCGCGCATCGTTGCGGGGACCTCCGGGGCCCGGAGCGTGGATGAACAGGCCCACGCGCTCGGGTTGGCCTGGGAGTTGCTGCCCGAGCCGCGGCCGGCGGTCTCGTTTGAGATCGTGCTTCCCCAGGGCGAATCGGCGTATTACAATTTGGGACCGCATCCGCCGCGGCTCTGGCCGGATGACGTGGAACTGGTGCATCGGCTGTGGGTGGAACTGAGCCGCGAGCAGATCGGTGCAAAGCTGCACCACCGCGATGTGGTCCGGGCGGCGCTGCGCCGCTTCGAGCAGGAATTGAACTCGCCGGCGGCGCCGCAACTGATCGAGGAATTGCGGTCCGAAGTGGAAGGGCGCCCTTCCGTCACTTGAGCCGGAGCAGATGGACACATCGCATCCACGCCCGAGGCGGCTATCGGCCGCCCTCGTCACGCCGGGACGCCTGCCGCCCCGGCCGTTCCGTGAAGGGCTAGAATATGGGCGGATGCCAGACGGGTCATTGCGCCGGGTCGCGGTCCGGCTAGCATTGTCGCTGGCCGGAGTCGCGGCTTATACCTTCGCGACGCACGATTTGGCCCGTGTCAACGCGGCCACGGCCGGTTTCGGTTATCTTTTGCTGATCCTGGTCATTGCCAGCACGTGGGGATTTCTCGAAGCCCTGGTTGCATCGCTTGCGGCCACGCTGGGATTCAATTTCTTTTTCTTTCCGCCCATCGGCGCCTTCACCATTGCGGATCCGCACAACTGGGTTGCGCTGGGCAGTTTTCTGGCGACTTCGGTCATCGCGAGCCGGCTATCGGCAATCGCCAAACGCCGGGCCCTCGACGCGGTCAGGAAGCAGCGGGATCTGGAACGGCTCTACGCCTTCAGCCGTGGCATTCTGATGACCGGCGGCGCGGAACCCTTTCCGCAGCAGCTCGCGCGGACGCTCGCGGACGTCTTCGAGCTTAGCGCCGCGGTGCTCTACGAACGTCAGACAGACGCGTTTTACCGCGCCGGGCCGAAACCATTCGGAGGCATGGACGAACAGCTTCGCGAATCGGCCAGGGAAGGCCGGTCGTTTTCCGACCCGCCGGGGGCGCGCCAGATTGCGGCCGTCCGCATCGGAGGCGAGCCGGTCGCCAGCCTGGCCTTACAGGGCGGCCGGATGCCGGCCACACTGGTGGAGGGCATCGCGAATCTTGTGGCCATCGGGTTGGAGCGGGCGCGGGCGCAGGATCTGGCGCACCAGGTGGAGGCTGCGCGGCAAAGCGATCAACTGCGGACAACTCTTATCGATGCCCTGGCACACGAACTCAAGACGCCCCTCACCTCCATCAAGGCCGCCACCACCTCGCTGTTGGCCGTTCCCGGGCAAGCGGAGGAAAGCAGGATCGAGTTATTGCGCATCGCCGACGAGGAAGCCGATCATTTGCGGAACCTGATCGACGACGCCATCGACATGGCGCGGCTGGACACGGCGAGGATCGATGTGGCCTGGCAGATTTCGGATCCATGCGAGGCGGTCCGGGAAGTGGTCGAGTCCATGAAGACCGATGGCGGCAGCCGCCGGGTGACTGTCGTCGTGGACGGGCCGGCGCCTCCGGCCAGGTTCGACCGCCGTCTGTTGAAACTCGCGGTCAAACAGCTTTTGGACAACGCGCTGAAGTATTCGCCGCCGGAATCGGCCGTGCAGGTTCGAATCGGCCACGGCGACGGGTTTATCCGGCTGGATGTCACCAACCGCGGAAAAGCCATACCGGCGGAGGAGATGAAGCGGATTTTCGACCGTTTCTACCGAAGCCCCTCCGTGAAACATCGGATACCCGGCTCGGGGCTGGGCTTGAGCATCGCTCAGCGGATCGCGCAGGCGCACATGGGCGACCTGACGGCCGCCAGCGGCCCGGATGGGACCAGGTTTCGGCTGACGCTGCCGCTGGCGAACGAGGGGGCAAGGAATTGAGCGCAGGCCGCATTCTGATCGTGGACGATGAACCGCACATCCGCCGGGTAATGCGCACGACGCTGGCGGGTGCGGGATATGAGGTGGATGAAGCGAAGACCGGCGAGGAAGCGCTCGAAAAGGTACGCGCGTTCCGTCCGAATCTCGTGTTGCTCGATATGAACATGCCGGGCATGGGCGGTCTTGAGGCCTGCCGGTTGGTCCGCGCCGACACCGATATTGCCGTCATCATGCTGACGGTCCGGAACGCGGAAGCCGACAAGGTCCAGGCGTTGGACGCGGGCGCCGATGACTTCGTCACCAAGCCGTTCAGCACGCCGGAGCTTCTGGCCCGCATACGCGCGGCGCTCAGGCGCACGCCGGCCGCGCAATCCTGCCAGGGCAGGATTCGCGCCGGCCAACTGCTGATCGACTATTCCGCGCGAACGGTCTCGAACGGCGTGACCACCGCCCACCTCACCCCCAAAGAGCTCGACCTGCTGCACTACTTAACCGAGCGCGCCAACCAGGTGGTGCCGCACAGGGAATTGCTGCAAGCCGTTTGGGGGCCGGATTACGGCGACCAGACGGAGTATCTCCGGGTATTTGTCAGAAACCTTCGCAAGAAAATCGAGCTGGAACCGGATCGCCCTCAGTATATTGCCACGGAACCGTGGGTCGGCTACCGCTTCGTGGGCGAGCCTCAGCCCGCGTAGACGGAGCGTCTTTACGGAGTCTTTACGGTATTTCCATGACTTCTTAACGGCTTCTCTATGTCTTATTCAGGGCTTGCATCGTACGCTTTGGCATGGGGTCGAGACAAGTAACCGCGGAAAGGGCCGGATGCGTGGCCGACATCGCCGTGGTCTTCACCTCCGCGGCACGGATAATGGCGGCGATGGGGGCGGCAGCGGAACTGGCCCGGCGTACAGGGGCCCGGATCACCCTCCTGGTTCCGTGTGTTGTGCCCTTCCCGCTGCCCTTGACCGAGCCGCCCGTATTGCTCGACTGGATCGAGAACCGGGTGCGCCGGATTGTGGAAGAGAGCCCGGTGGAAACTTGCGTGCGGTTTTACCTTTGCCGCGACGGCGTGGAGACCCTGGCCGGTGCGCTCGAGCCTTACCCGTTGGTGGTGCTGGCCGGCCGCAAGCGGCGGTGGTGGCGCACTGCCGAGGAAAAGCTGGCATGCAGGCTGGAGCGCGCAGGCCACAGGGTGGTGTTCGCAGAAACGGCTTAAGAGGGTGAATCGCCGTCCCGGCGCCGCCGTGCAAAACTGAGATTTGACCCGGACTTCGCTGCTGCCGCTGGAACTGAAGAAGTGGGAGGAGGACTTCCGCTTCCTGTTGTGGCGCCTTCAGGCGATGCTGGAGGGAATCGGCGAATCCGGGCTGGCGGCCCTGGTGGAAAGCGCCTTCGACCGGGACCCCGCGCCCGGCGAGCGCCTGGCGCGCGGCGGATCGCAGGCGCTCTCGCTCGCCTTCCAGATCCTCAACATGGCCGAGGAGAACACGGCCAACCAGGTGCGGCGCACGCGGGCCACGGTGGATGGACCCGCCGCGGAGCCGGGCGCTTGGCCGTATCATCTGCACCTGCTCCGTGAGGCCGGGTTCACCGAGGCGGACGTGCGGGCCGCGCTCGGCCGCATTCACGTTCAGCCCGTGCTGACAGCGCATCCCACGGAGGCCAAGCGCGGCTCCGTGCTCGAGCGCCATCGCGAGCTGTACCTGATGCTGGTGGAACGCGAGAATCCCGCCCGCAGTCCCATGGAGCGCGAGGCGCTGCGGCAGAGGATGGAGACCGCGCTGGAACGGCTCTGGCGCACCGGGGAGATTTTACTGGAGCGGCCCGGCGTCGATTCGGAAGTGCGCAACACGCTGCACTACCTCATGCACGTTTTTCCCGGGGTGCTGAAACTGCTTTCGGACCGCTTCCGGCTCTCGTGGGAATGGGCGTTCCCGGGCAGCGAGCCGCCGGGCGAGCCGCGCCTCACCTTCGGGAGCTGGGTGGGGGGCGACCGAGACGGCCACCCGTTCGTCACCACGGAAGTGACGCGCCGGGCGCTGGAGGCGCTGCGCGAAGCGGCTCTGGCGGTGCTGCGGTCCGAACTGCTGGAACTGGCCGGGCGCCTGAGCATTGCGGCAGTGTTGCACCCGCCGCCGCGTGCGTTGGAAGAGCGCATCGCGCGGTACGCGGGCATGCTGGGCGAGGGGGGCCGCGCCGTTCTGGAGTTGTACGCGGGCGAGCCCTGGCGGCAAATGGCGGAACTGATGGTCTTGTGGCTTCCGCATTACCGCCGTCCCGGCGAGTTGCACAGCGACCTGACCCTGCTTTCGGCGTCGCTTGCCGAGATCGGCGCCGGGCGCGTGGCGCGCAGGGAGGTGGCTCCGGTGGAGCGCATCGCGCGGGCCTACGGCTTTCACGCGGCGGCGCTCGACATCAGGCAGAACAGCGCCTACCACGACCGCGCGATTTCGCAGTTGCTCGCCGTGGCGGGCCTGGAGGGCAAGGGCTTCGGCGAGTGGCCCGAGGCCCGCCGCCGCGCGCTGGTGGATGCCGAGTTGGCTTCGCCACGCCCGTTCGCCGTGCCCACGGCGGAGCTGCCGGAAGAGGCCGCCGCCAGCGTCGGCGTGCTGCGCATGCTGCGCGAATGGATCTCGCGGCACGGCCACGGCGCCGCCGGATCGCTGGTGGTGAGCATGACCCACCGGGCGTCGGACCTGCTGAACGTCTTTCTCCTGGCGCGCGAGGCGGGACTGGTATACGCGAGTCCCGAGGGGCTGGTGTGCGATCTGCCCGTCACTCCGCTGTTCGAGACCATCGACGACCTGGAGAGCGGCCCGCGCGTGCTCGGGGAGTTTCTACGCCACCCCATGACGATCCGCACGCTGGCGCACCTGGCGCGGCGCGACGGGCGCGAGCGTCCGCTTCAGGAAGTCATGATCGGCTACAGCGACAGCAACAAGGACGGCGGTTTCCTGGCGAGCCACTGGTTCCTGCGCAAGGCCCAGAAGCAGATCGCAGAGGTGGCGCGCGAGGCCGGCGTGGAGGTGCGCTTCTTCCATGGCCGCGGCGGGACCATAGGGCGCGGCGCCGGGCCCACGCACGTGTTCCTGGAATCGCTCGGGGCGGGCACGTTGCAGGGCGAGATGCGGGTGACCGAACAGGGCGAGGTGATCTCGCAGAAGTACGCCAATCTGGTGACGGCGTCGCACAACCTGGAGCAGCTTCTGGCCGGAGTCACGCGGTGGACGCTCGAGCACGGGCGTCCCGCGGGCGCCGAGCATCCCGCCGAGGCGGTATTCGAAAGCGTGGCGCAGGCCAGCCGCGAAGCCTACCGCGCGCTGGTGGAGAGCCCGGGTTTCGTGGAGTTCTTTTCCCAGGCCACGCCCATCGACGTGATCGAGGCGAGCCACATCGGATCGCGCCCGGCGCGCCGCGGCGGCAGACACACGGTCGAGGACCTGCGCGCGATCCCGTGGGTGTTCAGTTGGAGCCAGGCGCGGTTCAACCTGCCGGGGTGGTACGGCGTCGGCTCGGCGTTTGAGGCCGCGCGGGACTCATGGGAAACGCTGCGGGACGGCGCGCGCAACTGGCCGTTCCTTTCCTACCTGCTGCACAACGTGGAGTTCAGCGTGTACGCGGCTTCGCCGGAGATGATGCGGGAGTACGCCGAACTGGTGGAAGACCGCGAAGTGCGGGAGCGGGTGCTGGAGCGGATTCTCGACGAGCACGGGCGAACGCTCCGCATGCTGGGCGATCTGTTCGGGAGCGCGATCGAGGAGCACCGCCCGCGGCTGGTGAAAGCCGTCGCCCTCCGCCGCACGGCCCTGCTGCGGTTGCATCGCGAGCAGATCGCGCTGCTGCGGGAATGGCGCGAGAGGGGCGAGGAGCGCCTGCTGGACGCGCTGTTGGTGACGGTGAACGCCATCGCCGGTGGGTTGAAGACCACGGGGTAAGGCGTGGCTGCGGTGGCCGCGCTCGTACGGCAAACCTTCAAGTCACTGGCGAACATAAGGTATACTGCCCGAGTGGTGCGGGTGATTATGGGAATCGCCCTGCTGGTTTCGGGGGCGTTTGCCAATCCGGTTTTCGACCTGGCGCCCGCGGCGGGGATGCCGGGCCAGGCGATCGCCGGGTTTACGGCCGCGGCGGCGCGGTGGTCGGCGCTGCTGGCCGATAGCGTCACGGTGCGGGTGAATATCGGGTTCGAGCCGCTGGGGGGTTCGATCCTCGGGCAGGCCAGCACTACCGGGGTGTACAGCAGTTACGGCAACGTGCGCGCGGCGCTGGGGTGGGATGCCAAGTCCCGGGACGACGCGGCGGCGACGGGACACCTGCAAAGCGGCTCCTCCGTGCAGGCCATGATGAACCTGACGGTGGAGAACCCGAACGGCAGCGGCAGCGCCACTCCCTATCTGGACGACAACGGCGGCGACCCGGACCCGAACCGCTACATCAACAACAATTACATTCTGATGGCGCGCGCCCAGGCAGCGGCGATGGGGTTCACGGTGGGGGCCGGCGACGACGGCAGCATCACATTCAACAGCGATTTCGCTTTCGATTTCGATCCGAGCAACGGCATCACCCCGGGCGCTTACGACTTCGTGGGGGTGGCGACGCACGAGATCGGGCACGTGCTGGGGTTTCTGAGCGGCGTGAACACGCTGGACTCGTGGGCGGCGCGCACCGGAACGGCACCGCACGAGGGATCCATGCTCTTCAGCGCGCTCGACCTGTTCCGGTATTCGAGCTCGAGCTATGCCCTGGCCGCCCTGGACTGGAGCGCCGACGCGCGGGCCAAGTACTTTTCCCTCGACGGCGGGGCGACGGCGCTGGCGCAGTTCGCCACCGGCACGTATCACGGCGACGGGCGCCAGCCGAGCCATTGGAAGGACAACCTGGGCATCGGCGTCATGGACCCCACTTCGGCCCCCGGGGAACTCTTGCAGATCTCGGCCACGGACCTGCGCGCCATGGACGTGATCGGCTGGGACATGGCGATTCCGGAGCCCGGCACGATCGGGTTGTGCGCGCTGGGTTTGTGCGTGGCCTTCCTCCTGATCCGCCGCCGCGCCCGCTGACGGGTCCGGCGGAACCCGTGTGCTACATTCGAGTTTAGTGTTCCGCCGCATCATCCTGATCGTCCTCGACAGTGTGGGAATCGGTGAAACGCCCGACGCAGCCGCATACGGCGACGCGGGCAGCGACACCCTGGGCAACATCGCGCGCGTGCGTCCGCTGGCGCTGCCGAACCTGTGCGCTTTGGGGCTGGGGAACATCCGTCCGATGGAAGGCATACCGGCGGCAGCCGAACCGGGCGGCTCGTTCGGAAGGTGCGCGCCGGCTTCCCCTGGAAAAGACACGACCACGGGGCATTGGGAGATGGTGGGGATCCACCTGGAGCGTCCTTTTCCGCTGTACGGGAGCGGGTTTCCGCGCGAGATCATGGACGAGTTCGAGCGGCGCACCGGGCGGCGCACGCTGGGCAACCGTCCCGCTTCCGGCACACAGATTATCGAGGAACTGGGCGAGGAGCACATCAGGACGGGCTCGCCGATCGTGTACACGTCGGCGGACAGCGTGTTCCAGATCGCGGCGCACGAGGAGGTGATCCCCGTCGCGGAGTTGTACCGCATGTGCGAAATCGCGCGCGAGATTTTGCGCGGGCCGCACGAGGTGGGGCGCGTAATCGCGCGGCCGTTCGTGGGCCGCCCCGGCGCGTTCACCCGGACGGAGAACCGCCACGATTTCGCGGTGCCGCCGCCCGAGGGCATGCTGCTCGACGCGCTCGCCGGGCGCGGCGTGCCGGTCGCCAGCGTGGGGAAGATCTACGACGTATTTTTGGGGCGCGGCATCACCGCGGCGTACAAGACGAAGAACAACGCGGACGGCATGGCGAAGACCCTGGAAGCCATGTCGGCGGCGCCCGAGGGCCTGATCTTCGTCAACCTGGTGGACTTCGATATGCTATACGGGCACCGCAACGACGTGGAGGGCTACGCCGCCGCGCTCGAGCAGTTCGACGTCTGGCTGCCGCGGTGCCTGGAGGCCATGCGGCCGGGCGACCTGCTGCTGCTGACGGCGGACCACGGCTGCGACCCGACGACGGAATCCACGGATCACAGCCGGGAGTATGTGCCGCTCGTGGCGGCGGGCGGGCGGCGCGGCACCAACCTGGGCACGCGTTCCACGCTCTCCGACGTGGGGCAGACCGCGGCCGAGAATTTCGGCGCGCGCATCCCGAAAGGAAACAGCTTTTTAGCGCAAATACTATGAGAAAGCCAGTCATGGCGGGCAATTGGAAAATGTACAAGACGCCCGCGGAAACCACCCAATTCTTCGAGAAATTCGCGCCCCTGGTGGCGGGCGTGGAACAGCGCGAGATCGTGATCTGCCCGCCGTTCACCAACCTGGCCGCGGCCGTCGCTGCCGCGCAGGGCACGCGCATCCAGATCGGCGCGCAGAACCTGTACTGGAAAAAGGAAGGGGCCTTCACCGGGGAGATCGCGCCCGGAATGATCAAGGCGGTGGGGTGTTCCCACGTGATCATCGGGCACAGCGAGCGGCGGCAGTTCTTCGGCGAGACCGATGAATCGGTTTACCTGAAGACGGTTGCGGCGCTCGAGGCGGGGCTGACGCCGGTCGTGTGCGTCGGCGAGCGGCTGGAAGAACGCGAGTCGGGCAAGACCGCCGAGGTGCTGAGCGGGCAGTTCCGCAACGGCATCGCCAGGCTGAGCCCGGAGCAGTTCGCCAGGATCGTGGTGGCGTACGAGCCGGTGTGGGCGATTGGCACGGGGAAAACCGCCACGCCGGAGATTGCGGCGGACGCGCATGGCGTGCTGCGCGGCGAGGCGCGGGTGGCGTTCGGGGAGCAGGCCGCGGGCGCGCTGCGGATTCTCTACGGCGGCAGCGTGAAGCCGGACAACACCAAGGCGCTGATGGCGCAGGAAGACATCGACGGCGTGCTGGTGGGCGGGGCGAGTCTGGAGCCCGCCTCGTTCGCGGCGATTGTGAATTACTAGGTCTTACTCGACCGGCGCGTAATAACCCAGCCGCCAGATGGCGCGCAATTGCGGCAATCCGCGCGGCTGGTTCAGCTTGACTTGCACGCGGCGGTACTTGCCGTCGCGCTGCTGGTTCTTCGGGGTGTAGCCGAGGATGTAGCGGTTGCGCAGCTCGATGCCGATCTTGGCGGCCATGTCGGGCAGCTCGTTGATGTTCTCCACCGCGTAGGCGCGGCCGCCGGTCTGCTCGGCGATGTTGCTGAGCAGGCCGGGGCCGGCGAGCTCCTCGGCGGAACGGCCGCGGGAGCCCATGGGCTCGAAGATCCCGATGCCGTAGATGAGCGAATCGCTCTCGCGCACTAGCGTGCGGACTTCCGTCTCGGTGTAGCGGCTGCTGTTGTCGCCGCCGTCGGAGATGATGAGCAGCGCCTTGCGGGGCTTCTGCGATTTCTTCATCTCGTGCAGCGCCATGTAGACGGCGTCCAGCAGCGCCGTGCGGCCTTTGGATTGCGAAAAGGTGAGGCGGTTCTGGATCTCCTCGATGTTCGAGGTGAGCGGCATGGTGAGCTTGGGACGGTCGTTGAACTCCACCAGGAAGAATTCGTCCTCGGGATTCGCGGTGCGGAAGAAGGCGGCCGCCGCCTGGCGCGCTTTGCGGAGTTTCTCTCCCATGCTGCCGCTGACGTCGAAGACCAGGCCCACGGCGAGGGGAGCGTCATCGCTGGCGAAATGCGAGATATCCTGCTCTGTTTTTTCCTCGAAGAGCTTGAAGTGCTCGCGCTCCAGTCCCGTGACGGGGCGGTTCATGGGGTCGGTGACGGTGACGGGGATCAGTACGAGAGTTGTATCCACCCGGATATTCGGACGTGGCCGTTCTTCCCCCGCGCGCGGCGGACGGGGCCGCTGCGGGATTTCGACGTTTTGACCCGGCGCCAGGGCCGCCAGAAGCACCAGCCCCAGCAGGCCTCGCTTGCCAGACATGTCTGCACCCAAGCAGAAATATATCACTCCGGGGGCATGAACGCATAGTCACGTTAATGTGAATTCATGTCGAAACCCGCCGCATGCCGGGCGCGTTTCCCTGTACGGAGGATCACATGAAACGTCTTGGCGTGATCGCGGTTTTGGCGCTCGGAGCGGTTGCCTCAGCCTGCGCCGGCCACCGTTACGGGTACGTTTCCCGCATCCCTCCGCCGCCTCCCCCGCCGTACGCCGCGTACGGCCGGGTGGCGCCGAGCCCGGGAATGGTTTGGACCGGCGGGTACTGGGCCTGGCGCGGCCGCTGGGTCTGGGTGCCGGGTCAATACCTGCGGCCGCCGCACCGCAATGCCCGCTGGACCGCGGGCTATTGGGCGCATCGCCACCACGGGTGGGTCTGGGTTCCGGGCTACTGGCGCTAACATGAGAATAGGTGCCGCACGCGCGGATCTATCTCGATTACAACGCCAGCACTCCGCTGGACCCGGACGTCGCCGCGGCGGTACGGAACGCGTTGGCGGGACCGTACGGAAACCCTTCGAGCGGGCATTGGGCCGGCGCTCCCGCGCGTGAGATGACCCAGCGGGCCCGTGCGCAGGTGGCGGGCCTGCTCGATTGCGACCCCGGCGAGATCGTCTTCACCAGCGGCGGAAGCGAGGCCAACAACCACGCGCTTAAAGGCGTGTTCTTCGGCTGCGGCAAGCCCGCGCCGCATTTCATTACCAGCCAGGTGGAGCATCCGGCGGTGCTGAATCCGCTGCGATTCCTGGAGCGGCTGGGTGCGCGCGTGACGTATCTGCCGGTGGACGGCACGGGCATGGTGGATCCCGACGATGTGCGGCGCGCCATCCGGCCCCAAACCGTGCTGGTCTCGGTGATGCACGCCAATAACGAAACCGGCGCCATCGAGCCGGTGGCCGCCATCGGACGGCTGGCGCGCGAGAGGGGCGTGCTGTTTCATACAGACGCGGCGCAATCGGTGGGCAAGATCCCGGTGAACGTGCGGGAGCTGCACGCGGACCTGCTCTCGGTGGCGGGGCACAAGCTTTATGCGCCCAAGGGCGTGGGCGCGCTTTACGTGCGCGAGGGCGTGAAGCTGGAGCCGCTGGTTCACGGGGCGGGGCACGAAGCGGGGCGGCGCGCCGGCACGGAGAGCGTGCTGCTCGACATCGCGCTGGGGCAGGCGTGCGAAACGGCGGAAGGATGGGTGGGGATGCCGGGCGTGCGTGAGCTGCGCGACCACTTCCACAGGCTGCTGGTGGAACGCTTCGGAGTGGTGCTCAACGGCCACCCCGAGGAGCGCCTGCCGAACACGCTGAACGTGAGTTTCCCGGGGAGGACCGGCGCGGAAATTCTCGCCAGGGCGCCCGAAATCGCGGCCTCCACGGGCTCGGCATGTCATGCGGGCGCGGTCGAGCTTTCCCCGGTGCTGAAGGCCATGGGGGTTCCGCGGGAGACCGGCATGGGCGCGATCCGGTTCAGCCTGGGGCGCGGCACCACGCGCGAGGAGATCGAGCAGGCGGTGGCGCTGCTGGCCGGGTAGGCGCACGCGAGTTATACTCGTTTCGCCATGCTTAGGATTCTCCTCGTGCCGCTGGTCGCGGCGGCCGCCGCGCTGGCGCAGGAATCGCGCGCCAATCTTCTGGGACGGGTAACGGACGCGCAGGGGGCCGCGATCCCCAAGGCTTCCGTCACGGTCACATCGGATGAAGCCGGCGTCCGGTTTCACGCGGTCAGCAACGAGCAGGGCCTGTGGACGGTGCGCTTTTTGAATCCCGGGCCTTACACGATTTCCGTTCAGGCCGCCGGATTCAAGGTGTCGGAGCGAAAAGGCATCACCCTGCAAGTGGCCGACAGCAAGCAGATCGACATTTCGCTGGAGGTCGGCGACATCTCGGAGAGCATCGAGGTCGTAGGCGAAGCCCCGCTGGTGGACACCGATGCGGCTACGGGCGGCACGGTGATCGAGCCCACCGCGGTGACGGAGATGCCGGTCATGTCGCGAATCCCGTACCAGCTTGCGCTGCTCTCGCCGGGCGTCATGCAGCTCGATCAGAACCAGAACGTGGCGCTGATGTGGTCGATCAACGCCACATCGCAGATCCGGGTGAACGGCGGCCGGGACAACCGCACAAACGAGTTTCTGCTCGACGGCATGCCCAATACGGGCGGCGGTTCAGGCACGGTGGCCTACATCCCGCCGGCGGACGCGGTGTCGGAATTCCGCGTCATGTCCAACGCCTACGACGCGCAGTACGGCCGGCAGGCGGGCGCCACCATCAACACCACCATCAAGAGCGGCACCAACCAGTTTCACGCCAACATTTACGAGTTTCACCGCAATCACGCCCTGAACGCGAACCAGTTTCAATCCAACCGCGCGGGGCAGCCGCGCACGCCCAGCCATTACAACCTTTACGGCGCCACGGGCGGCGGGCCGGTGTATCTGCCGAAACTCTACGACGGCCGCAACCGCACCTTCTTCTTCACCGCCTGGGAGGGCATCCGCAACAAGGACCCGCACTATTCGCTGCGCTCGGTGCCCACCGAGCAGGAACGCGCCGGAGATTTCACCGGGTCGTGGTTCACGCAGACCATCGGCAGCCAGCAGAACCGGATTCCGTACACTATCTTCGACCCCCTCACGGTGGACACGCGGCCGGTTCCCAACCCGACCTTCGGGTACCGGCAGCCCTTTCCGGGCAACCGCATCCCCGCGAACCGGCTGAGTCCCATTGCCGTCAATATTCTGAAATATGTCCCGCTGCCGAACGGGCCGAGCCTGCCTACGAGCAACGCGGCCTCGAACTTCGTTCCCGACACCACACGGCAGGCCAAGATGGCCTCAGTGGTCACGCGGCTCGACCAGGTGTGGAGCGCCAATCACAAGAGCTTCGCCTCGCTGCGTTGGAACGAAGTCAACACCTACGACAATTACGACTACGACAACGAAGCCACCGGGGATTACCGGCAGCAGGTGGCCAAGGGCATCGGGGTGGACCACGTGTGGCTGCTTGCAAGCAGCAAGGTGCTGAACCTGCGCTACAACGTGACCCGCTTCGAGGCGGTGCATACCACGCCGGGCTCGGACTTCGATCCGCGCAAGCTCGGCTTTCCCGACGCCTTCGTGGGCAAGATGGAGAAGCTCTCGTTCCCGCGCATCACCGGGCTTTTCGGGAACATCGGGCAGGGGTGGGGCGATTTCACCGTCACCACGCACCACAACTGGAACGCCAACCTGACTCATGTGCGGGGCAAGATGACGTTCCATTACGGCGGCGAGTTCCGCGTGATCCAGGAGGCCACGGCCAGCTACGGCAACCAGAGCGGGCAGTTTGATTTCGACAACGCCTGGACGCGCCGCAGGTACGACGCGGGCGAGACGGGCTACGGCGCCACCATGGCGTCTTTCCTGCTGGGGCTGCCTTCGAGCGGCAGCTTTCCGCGCAACGCGAACCGCTTCGACAGCCAGCGCTACCTCGCCGTCTTCTTCAAGGACGACTGGCGCGCAACGCCGCGCCTGACGCTGAATTTCGGCCTGCGGTGGGATTTCCAATCGCCCTTCGTGGAGCGCTTCAACCGCCTGACGAGCGTCTTCGATCCCACCGTGCTGAATCCCATCAGCGACGCCGCGCAGGCCTCGTATAGCCGCGTGCTGGACGCCGTGCTGAAGGACCGGGTGCGTTATCCGTTCGGCCCGCAGTTGGCGCAGTTGGTTCCGGTGAGCGCGTTCAAGATTTACGGCGCGCAGTTGTTCAACGGAGTGGGCGGCCAGCGGCGCGGGGTTACGGCAAACAGTTACCGCGAATGGCAGCCGCGCGTGGGTTTTGCCTGGCGCGCCACGCCGAAGACCGTGCTGCGCGGCGGCTTCGGGCGTTTCACGGCAGGCACCGCGGTGAAGGGCGGGCAGAACGGCTACAGCCGCTCCACCACCCTGATCACCACGCGCGACAGCCGGCTTACGGCTTACGATACGCTGGAGCAGCCCTTCCGGGACGGCATCCTGGAGCCCACCGGTTCCTCGCTCGGCGCGTTGACCAACCTGGGCCAGGGGGTGAACTGGGTGCACCAGGCGGGAAGGCAGCCCTACTCCTGGCAGTACAGCTTTTTCGTGCAACGCGAATACCGGGGCTGGCTGTTCGAGACGGGCTATTCGGCAAGCCTGGCATTCGATATCGCCACCACGCTCCAGCAGAACGACGTGACTTTCGAGCAATGGAAAATGCTGCGGGAGCCGCGGTTTGACGCCGCGGGCAAGCCGCTGGCGAGACCGTACCTGGGCGATGAGCAGGTGCCCAACCCGTTCCTGAACCTGCCGGGAGTTACCGGCAGCCGCGCCACCAGCCAGTGGATCACGGTGTACGACCTGATGCGGCCGCTGAAGGTTCTGGGAGGCCAGGGACGGAGCGACAACCCGTGGGGAAAGACGCGCTACGACTCGTTGCAGAGCAAGGTGCAGCGGCGTTTCAGCAAGGGGTTCAGCATGCTGGCCACGTGGACGTTCTCCAAGCTGATCGAGGACACCCTGTTCTGGGGCGTGGAGGTTTCCGGGCCGGTGCCCGAGCACACCCTGGGGAACGAGGACCGCACCCACAAGCTGACTATCGCGCCGGTGTGGGAGCTTCCCATTGGCCGGCAGCGCGCCTGGGGGCGCAGCCTGCCGAAGGTGGTTGACGCGGTGGTTGGCGGCTGGGAGTTGAGCGGCCAATACATCATCCAATCGGGGAAGCCGGTGGTGTTCAGCACCAACTCGTTCTTCGATGGCCAGGCATTCGGCCTCGCGCGCAATGAACGAACGCTGGCCAAGTGGTTCGAGACTTCGCACTTCGTCAAGTTTCCGAACTCGCAGGACAACATTGCGCAGTATCCGGCGTGGACGGGGGTGCAAAACCTGCCGGGGGCGAGTTTCAAGCCGAGCACGAGCGCCGACCCCAGGAACGGCGTGTACGCGGACTTCGGCAACTACGTGCGCCGTTACCCGACGCGCTGGGCGAACGTGCGGGAGAGCCGCGTGAACGAGTTGAACTTCGGCCTGTTCAAGAACTTCCGCATTCGCGAGCGGATGAAGGCGCAGTTCCGCGGGGAATTTTTTAACGCCTTCAATCACCCGCGGTTTCCGGGGCCGACCACGGATCCGGGGTCGTCCACTTTCGGCCGGGTGGGGGAATACCAGCAGAACCTGGCGAGGGTGGCGCAGGTGGCGCTGAAGATTTCGTTTTAGGCTGGGGGCCGAGGTGGGCGCTCCACATCCGCACTTGTCTCGGATATAAGCGCGCGCTCCGGCACGGAGGATTTCGCGGACGCAGGTGGAATCCTTGTGAGCGTTCTCGCTGGCCGTCTTCGTCCCGCTGACCGTTCCGTTATGGGTGCTGGGCTTCGCCGCGTTGAGCGGCGCCGGGTTGAAGTTCGCCCGGATACGCGAAGTTTCGCGGACTCCATCGCTCATGTTCAGCCAGTGAACCGGGTGGCGTGTTGGCGCCCGGCGGGTCCCGAAAGAGCTACGCCAGGCCTAGAGCGGCGGCTTTGGCGGCGATCGCCTGGGCGGCGCTGCGGACTTCGGTGGCGAGCGGGCGCACGGATTCGAGACTGAGGCGGGCGGTGGGTCCGGAGATGCTGATGGCCGCCATGGCCAGGCCGGCGGCGTTCAGGATCGGGGCGGCGATACAGCGCAGACCCAGGTGGCTTTCTTCGTCGTCGACCGCGTAGCCGGCTTCGCGTATCTCTTCCAGCCGGAGGCGCAGGACGCCCGGGCTGCGGATGGTATTGGGGGTGAACGGCTCGAAGTCGCAGGTCTCCAGAATCATCTCGCGCTTTTCCACCGGGGACCAGGCCAGGATGGCCTTTCCCAGGGCCGTGCGGTGCAGCGCGGCGCGCATGCCGACATGCGCCACCAGCCGGAATTCGTGGGGGCTTTCCAGGCACTCCAGGTAGACCACTTCCAGACCTTCCAGAACGCCCAGGTTGACGGTCTCGAGCGTGCTGCGCCATAGCTCCCACATGGGCAGGCGCGCGATCCGGCGCAGCGTGCTGTGCCACTGCGCGCCGCCCCGCTCGGGCGCCCCGATGCCGGCGGAGTATTCGCTTTTCGCGTTGCGGCTGACGTAGTGGGCCGCCTCGAGGTGGGCCAGAATCCGCAAAGCCGTGCTCTTGTTGATTCCGGATTGCGCGCTGATTTCCTTCAGGTTCAGCGGCCGGGCCGAGTTCTGGACCAGGTCGAGAATTTGAAAGGTCTTGCTCAGCACCCCCACCGGTTTTGATTTCCGGGGACCGCGCATGTACGCGATTTTACATTATGTGATAAAACTCCTAAGACTATGGACACTTCACTTTCCAGACGCGGCTTCGTAGGAAGCATGACGGCGGCCTCCGCCGGCCGGGTTTTGGGGGCCAACGACCGGATCCGCCTCGGCGCCATCGGCACCGGCGGACGAGGAAGGTACCTGATGTCCAACGCCAACAAGGCTGGGAATATCCAGTGGGTGGCGGTGGCGGACGCTTACGATGTGCAGCGCGACCGCGCCGAACAGGTAGCCGGTACGGCAGTGGACAAGTACGTGGATTACCGCAAGGTGCTCGACCGCAAGGACATCGACGCGGTCATCATCGCCACCTGGGACCACATGCATTGCGAGATCGCGGTGGCTGCGTGCAAGGCGGGCAAGGACCTGTACGTGGAAAAGCCGCTCACCCTGCATCCCCTGGAGGGCCACCAGATCGTGCGCGCGGTGCGGCAGAACAAGCGCATCCTTCAGACGGGCACGCAGCAGCGCAGCTATCCGCACTTCATCGAGGCCAAGGAGCGCTTCATCGATAGCGGGCGCATCGGCCGGGTGACCATGGTGCGGAGCATCTGGAACGGGAACGGCGCGTACCGCAACCATCCGCCGCCGCCGGGGATGGAGGCCAAACCGGCGGGCATGGATTGGGAGGTATGCCAGGGAAGGCTGCCCAAAGTCCCCTGGGATCCCAAGCGCTACTTCAACCATTACGTGTACTGGGACTACTCCACCAACGCGCAGATGGGCGGGCTGTTCGTCCACATGATCGACGTCGTGCACTGGTATCTGAAGACGGAGAAGCCGCTGGCGGCCATGTGCATGGGCGGGATTTACCTGGGGGTGGAAGGGCGCGACACGGCGGACAACATCAATTCGATTGTGGAGTACCCGGGCGGGCTGCTGGCCACCTTCGAGGCCAACGTGACGGACATGATCGCGAAAGAGAACGCGGACATCGTGTTCATGGGGACGGGCGGGCGGCTGCACATCTTCCGCTACGGCTACCGTTTTCTGCCGGCGGAGAAGGGCGCCGCGGAGATCACCGCGGGACCCACGCCGGAACTGCACGTGGCCAACTGGCTGGAGTGCGTGCGCAGCCGCAAGCACGCGGCCTGCGATGAAGAGGCGGGGCACTATTCCGCCATGGCGTGCCATATCTGCAACATCTCGTACAAGGAAAAACGCCGCGTTACGTGGCAGAAGGAGTGGGACGTATGAGCATCGAACCGGGATTGAACATGGAATTCGTGCGCCGCGCGGAGAAGCCGTTCGCGGCGGGCGTGGAGATGGCCGCGAAGATCGGCTACAAATACGTGGAGCCGATGCTGCACACCGGCCGCGAGCTGATGAGCGAGGCGGGGTACTACCATTCGGTTTCCATGGAGGAGGACCCGCATTTCATCAAGGACATACTGGACCAGCACGGGTTGAAGGCCTCGGGGGTGCAGGCGCATTGCCCGCTGATGCGGCCGGAAGTGAGCGTGATGTACCTGCAAAGGGCCATACGGTTCGCGGCGGTGCTGAAGGCGCCGGTGGTGAACACGGATGAGAGCTACCGGCCGGAGTGGGTGATCGGCGACGAGGCGTGGCCGATCATGACGTACACGCTGCGGGCGGTGCTGCGCGTGGCGGAGCGGTACGGGATCTCGATCGGGATCGAGCCGCACAACCAGATCTCGCGGACCACGGAGGGATTGCTGCGGATCGCGAGCCTGGTGGATTCGCCGCTGCTGCGCATCAACTACGATACGGGCAACGCGTACCTGGCCGGGGAGGACATTTACGCGGCGCTGGAGCGGGTGGGCGGCAAGCTGGTGCACATGCACGCGAAGGACATCACGGTGGCGCACTCGGAGGCGGAGCGGGGGAAGGTGACCGGGACTCCGGTGGGTTGCGGGTGCGGAGACGGCGTGGTGGACTGGCGGCGGGTGATCGGGATCATGCGGAAGCATGGGTTCAGCGGGGTGATGTCGGTGGAGTGCGGGACGCCGGAGGAAGCGGCGCGGAGTCTGGCGCATCTCTCGGGGATTCTGGCGGAGTGAGTGGTTATGAGGCTTGCGGGGATCCTGAGCTGTTTTCTGGTTCTGGCGGCAAGCGCGCAGACGCCGGTGCGGGTGCTGGTGGTTTCCGGGGCTGGTGCGCCGCTGGCGGACGCGCTGCGGCGGGTGGGCCGGTTCGCGGTGTTCACCATGGACGATCCCGGGGCCGTCGGGCCAGCCGTGCTCGCGCGGTATGACGCACTCGTTCTCGACGGCGCGCCTTTGAGCGAGGCGGTGAAGCGCTGGGTGCAACAGGGGAAGGGCCTCGTTCGGGTGGGACAGGGCGGGGCGGGCAACCAGGTGCTTCAGGTGCGATGGGCGCAGGTTGCGCATCCGGTCGTAGGACGGGGCGCGTACCGCACGGTGGACGACCCCGGCCCGGCGACGAAGCCGGCGCCGGGTTCCACGGTGCTGGCGTTTGCCGGGGAACAGCCGATGGCGTGGGCCTACGGGTTGGGCAAGGGGCGCGTGTTCGAGACGCGCTTCGGGCGGAACCCGGCGGTGCGCCGGGAGAGCGAGTTTCTGGAGGCGTTCGTCCGCGGGGTGGAATGGGCGGCGACGGGCACGGTGGCTCCGCGGGGGGCGGCGGCGGAGGCGAACGATGTGCGGGCGCTGGCGGTGACCGGAGGCCACACTTACGACGCTTCCTTCTACACGCTCTTTGAAGACCAGCCGGGGATTGCCGTGACGGTGGACCCGCATCCCATGCCTTACCGGCGCGGCGACCTGCGGAAGCGGTATGACGCGCTGGTGCTGTACGACTCCATGCAGGTGATCGATGAGAAGGAGCGCGCGAACCTGACGGCTTTTCTGGAGTCCGGCAGGGGGCTGGTGATCCTGCACCATGCGCTGGTGGATTACAGCGATTTTGCGTGGTTCTGGGAGGAGATCATGGGCGCCCGCTGGCTCAAGGTGGGAGGACCGGGCTCGAAGTGGAAGACCACGTGGAAGCACGACGTGGAACTGCTGGTCTATCCGGTGGGCGAGCACCCGGTGACGGCGGGGGTGGGGCCGATGCGGATCTGGGACGAGACGTATAAGGGCATGTGGCTGTCTCCGGATATCAAAGTTCTGATGCGCACCGATGATGCATCGAGCGACGGGCCGGTGGTGTGGATCAGTCCCTACCGCAAGGCGCGGGTGGTGATTATCGAACTGGGGCATGATCGCAAGGCTCACTTGCATCCGGGGTACCGGAAGCTGGTGGCGAACGCGATCCGGTGGTCGGCGGGGCGGGATTAGCATGGCGATGCTGCTGGCGGCCGGCGTTCTGCTGGCGGGAGCGCACGCGGTGGATATTACGCCGCGGAAACTGCCCATACGGATCAGCGGAAACTTTCTCGCCGCGATGGCGGAGAAGACGGCGGGGACGCTGCATGCCCGCGCGGTGGCGCTCGATGACGGGAACGGGCGGGTGATCGTCGCGGTGGTGGATTCGCTCATGATGCCGCGCGAGCTGATCGATTGCATCAAGGATGCGGCCGCGCGGAAGACGGGGGTTGCGGCCTCGCGGATGCTGGTGGCGGTGACCCACACGCACTCGGCGCCGCCGGTGATGGGGGCGTTGGGGACGGACAACGACCCTGAGTACGCGGCTTACATGGAGGGCCGCGTGGTGGAGGCGATGGAGGGCGCGGTGAGGAAGTTGGCTCCGGCGCGGGTGGGATGGGCGGTGGTGGAGGCGCCCGAGTATACGCATTGCCGGCGCTGGATCCTGCGCCCCGACAAGATGCGCAAAGACCCCTTCGGGGAACTGACGGTGCGCGCCCACATGCACCCGGGGTATCAGAATCCGGATTTTGTGGGGCCGGCCGGCCCGGTGGATCCGGAGTTGTCGGTGCTTTCGCTACAGTCGCCGGAGGGGCGTCCGATTGCGCTGGTGGCCAATTACTCGATGCACTATGTGGGGGCGGGCAGAGTGGTTTCACCGGATTACTACGGCCCGTTTGTGGAAAACATTGAGAACCGGATCGGCGCGCCGCTGGTGGCCATGATGTCCCAGGGAACCAGCGGAGATCAGCACTGGATGGACTACAGCCGGCCCCGCCAGGAGATGAATCCCGCGATGTATGCCGGGTTGATTGCCGGGATCGCGCACGAGGCATACAAGGGGATCCGGTATCGCGATTGGGCGCCGGTGGCGATGGCGGAGAGCACGCTGCGGCTGAGGCGGCGCGTGCCGGGTCCGGAGCGGCTGGCCTGGGCCAAGCGGATCTACGCGGGCATGGCGGGCGCGGCGCCGAAGAACCAGGAAGAGGTGTACGCGCGCGAACAGGTGCTGCTGGACGCCGAACCGGAGCGGGAGTTGAAAATCCAGGCCCTGCGCATAGGGGAACTGGGAATTGCGGCGATTCCCAACGAGGTGTTCGCCATCACGGGACTGAAGATCAAGACGCAGAGCCCCCTGCGGCCCACGTTCAACATGGAACTCGCCAACGGCGCGGAGGGCTACATTCCGCCGCCCGAGCAGCACAAGCTGGGCGGCTACACGACCTGGCCGGCGCGCACCGCCGCG